>DIHK01000066.1:185290-316460 GCA_002420115.1 Nitrospira sp. UBA5698 | reverse complement strand
CCCAGATCGCAGTTCACATCCGCATGGAAAGGATGAGCAGTGTCAGGACTGAGATGCCCCCAACGAGAGTTTAGTGAACCAATGAAGTCGACAATCTGTTCGGCAAGATGGCGGGGCCGCTGGTCTGAGATACCATGCTCGGTCTCCAACATGAGTTGGCGCCGCCCCAACACCCCACGAACACGATCGCTCACGGCAATCACTGGATTGTATATGTCCATCACTCCATGGTCACCTACATCACGAGCACCACCAACAAGGAAGAGTGGTTTGGCAATAGTTTGGAAAGGCCACCGTCCTGAGGGCGTAAGAGGTTCTTGATGACTAAAGGTGACTTGCTCATAAGCCGCAGTCCAGAAGGTCCGTCGGTACTGTTCGTTATATAGCTCCGACTGTAGCAGCAATCCGTCCTGCGTTGGTGGGTATCCCCACGCTCCAAGAATATGCAGGCCTAGAATTTCCTCACCTCTCTGCATTTTCTCGAAGAACTCCCAACGCCGGCCCTCTGTCTCTCGTTCACTCATACGTCCCATGGACGTTTTTTTGGCACCATTTTTACCAATGTCCATGTGTGTACCATTGCCCTCAACCGGTGTATCGCGAGAACGCTCATAGGACTCCCAAATTGATGCCGGCGACCAACTGAGAAAACTCATGACACTTGAGGGTTGACCTCGGGATGGATCGAGATCGGTAAACATTGGCTCTGCCGCTAACCACAAGGTCATATTGCCGCCAAGACTACCGCCCATCACGTACTGAACACGGAACCGATTGCAGATCTCAACAAGTGTGTCGCGATAGAGACCGAGCAGCGGAAAGTTTGAACCCACGCCGTTTGGCAAATTGAATCCGTGATGGCCTCGCACTCGTCGAGTTATTAGGTTATCAATATCGAGACGGGAGGAGTAGCCCATACCCGGCATATCGACAGACAGGACGGCATACCGCCTGCCTCGTGCCAAACCCAAATCGATAAGGTTCCTCTTGAATGTCTCAGACTCTTCCAGCCGAGAACCAAGTCCGTGAACGAACAGGAATAGCTCGTCGTAGCCCGCTGTGCTTCGCCTCAGAAATAACGCGTCGATCAGATCAGTGGGCGCTGGTACGCGACGCTCCGCGATCGGTGGCAACGGAACCGTCGCAGGTTCCATGGGCAACTTGATCGAAGCACGGAGCGTAACGACCTGTGCAGAGCGCCCGACACTCAGCGCCAACTCGCCCATATGGTCAGTCGTACACGAAACGTTGGTGGGCGCATGCGGTGAATCGTCCTCGCTAGAGACAGCGATCCAGCCAAGACCTGGCCGCAAATCGCGCCGCTGTGTTGGCGAGCCACGCAATGCCCACGCGACATTGTAAGCACGGTCAAGAACTTCTCGGACAGTAGCCCCAAGTGCACTGGGATCGATCGAACTGAGTTCGGTCCTAACCGCACTCAACAATAGTTCGTCACGCGGGCGCATCGACCTAAAACGCGTAAAGGCAACGCGACCAGTAACCGCGAGGTCAGCAAGCGCCTGGCTTTCAGCCGCGGCGTCGGCAGTTCTGGGACGGAACCTGGCTACGACTGCTCGTCGGAGAATCGCCATTGGATCACGAGTTTGCGCAGCTTCCCGCAACCACGGTGCAAGGCGCCCTGTCTTGACGCCGTCCCGATCATCTTGGATTCGAGCCCAGTCCCAATAGTCCACAAACCTCGCAGGCGGACGATACTCAGGAGCTACTGATGCGGGAGGATCCTCAGGCGACGGGAGATAGGGGGCGCGTAGTTCCATAGTTCACCTCATTGATTGGACAAGGTTGATGAGCTGCGATTTGCACATAAGACCAGTCAGTCTAGTGGCGATACGTCTCATAGGCGGCGTGAGAGCAAAGGATAGTTACGTAATTATCATACTTATTCAAGCGTGCACCATGACACGGTCGACCTGTTTCAAGTTCTCAACAAGCAATCGGCATGCCACTAAGTAAATGCCGCAAGATGTGAGTCTCTGGTTTCCATCCATGGCGAACTCTGTGGTAACCATCGCGACTGTATCTTTTTGGATACCAGGCCTGATCCAATTTGATTCAGGGGGCAGAAGGTAATTTACACTTCCCTTGCTTACTTCTTTTCATAGCGGAGTCGCTATTTATTAGAAAAATGATTTCGCTCATGCAACGAACGAGCTCGTGACCGTCATGGAGGGGCAGCAGCGACTGACAATCGGCGAGGATGAGGTTATTACAGAACCGGGCAATGAGGTGTTCATTCCCAAAGGTCTTCGCCATTCCGTCAAGAATGTTTCCCCCTCGACGACGCACTGGCTATATGGATACGACTAGAATAGACAGGTTTACTAAGTACATTACTGACCCAATTCCACCTCCTACGAGACCTCTTTCTACTCGCTCAATTGAGGCCTGACAAACACATGCGTGTTTCTGGTATCCTAGCCCTACTTCTTCACCACCGGGACTCACTTCCATAGGCTGAAGACAGCTTGAATCCACGAACCTTACGCCCTGTGACTCTCTAAAGGGGGAAAACCAATGTTTCCCAAATTGATAAACCATCCTCTGGTAGCCCTATCCTTGATTCTGTCTTTGGCGAGCTGTACCGCGCTCAATACCCCAATTGTTCATCCTCCAGCACCGAAACTCCTACCGCCGACCCCGAACCCACCTTCTCCACCGGCCCAAGAATCCAGTATCAGCGTTCCTGTCCATGTCGACCTGTCAACGTTTCTTGCTGCCGCCAACGATGACAGCATGATTCCAAAGAAATTCGACCATTGGGGGAGCTTCATCAAACATTCGAAAGGCGCTGAATACAAATACTACGCAGAGCGAGATAATTTTACGATGGCAGCTTCCGGTGTCCACCAAGCTAACGACACACAGTCAGGCATGGCACTCCGTGAATGGTGGAAGGGGGTTGAACTGTCCAGCTCCCACGTATTTGTCGAGTCCCCCCTTCGATATAAAATTGGCGCTCCTCCGCTTCACTGTGGTGATGGCAGCGAATGGCCGAGAAGAGCCACCGTGCACGGGAGTATCGCGACTGAGCTGACTCCGACGTACGGGTTGTCTGCCTCGGTCGCCAGTGTGGCCGTGAGCCCCAATGAGCCATGCCAGATACGAGTCGCAGATCTTGACGTGGCACAAGAAGTCAGACAGCGGCTAGCAGACCTCGTTCGAGGAGGACTCAACCGTGCGGTCTCCCGTCTCAATACGCTGACAGTGAAGTCTCACATGGAAACTGTATGGAATACACTGCGCAACCCCATCCAGTTAGAGCCAAATGCCTGGCTCCAGTTCAATATCGACAAAGTCCGCCATAGTGGATTTTCGGGAGTTGGCCCCATGGTCGATGACACCATCCACGTGACTGCAAAACCAGTCATTCTCTTCGGTCCGGAACCACCCGCTGGAGGTGCACCCCTTCCTCCACTTGATACTCCACCAACTTCTACCGGATTCCACGGTTCCGCCGATACCCAGCTCTACGGCTCACTGCCTACAACACTGGCAAACCGGCTCACTCCCACGAGGTTCCACGTCGTCACGGATATTCCCTTGGATTACGCCTCACTCTCCAAAAACCTTTCAAACCGACTCACGGGAAAACGCGTCGCAAAGAAAGGGTATTTTATTGTCATTACCAATGCGGCGATCTTGGGTAATGGCGGCAACCAAGTGGTGGTGCGAATTGATTTCTCGGGAGATGCAGTCGGTCACGTGTATTTTGTCGGAAAACCAGAAATGAGTTCCCTCACACAGACGGTTTCTATCGGCGGCCTCCGCTATGACATCGAGACAGAGACGATCTTACAGAAGACGGCCACCTGGCTCGACTTCTCGACGTTTCGAGACCTGATCGCCAGCGAATCCATTCTCGGAGTGACTGCAGCCACGGACCGTGTGCGAGGCCTACTGGCCACCACACTGAATCGAACACTCAGCCCATCCGTCTCGATGCATGGAACCGTAGAGTCGGTCCAAGGCATCGGAGTGTTTGCTGATGTCACTGCATTGCATATCCGCACAATGAGTGATGGAACGCTTAGTCTGACCGTCACAGATAAGCCGTAATTCATCTCGATCTGGCTCAGCACATCCGTTTGTTCGAACGGGTGACTATTGGCTGTAGTCGATCGAGTACAGAAACACTATCCACCGGCAACCTGCACCAAGCGTGACCAATCCCACCATGGTCGAATAGCCATACTTGAAGATCTACCCAAAGAGAGTCTGCTATTCGACCTTCCTCACAAGATCCACAATCACGATATTGGCATTCGCCCAGATGCTGGTACCGTTTCCTCCTCAGCACCCCCCAAGGCCAACCAGAACGGAATGATATCTGCTTGATAAACCAATGGGCATAGTCGCCAATCTCCACATGCGCTGATAGAGCGATATCAAGAATCAATGAATTCATCGAAGCCACAGAAAGGATGTGGTCGAAAATGGCAGGCAGGACGGCTGAGCCTCAGATGCCTCAGAGAATCGCATTTTCTCCTTCCTAATCAGCGTTGCCGTCAGTAGGATAGGTCTATGTCAAACGAGCCAACCGTTCAACAGGACGATGTCGATCGGCTTAGAGCTGGGACACATTGGGATCCGCACTCGGTGCTTGGCCCCCACATCATCTTGCTCAACGATCGCCCCCATCTTGCGCTCCGAGCTTGGCAACCAGGCGTCAAGGACGTTGCACTCCTCTCGAATTCCGTCTTATGGCGCATGACACGCATTTACGAAGAGGGTCTCTACGAGACGCTGCTTCCAGACACCACCTCCATACCCACATACCGACTTCGCATCACACACCTCGACGGTGCTGTCACGGAGATATCCGATCCCTATGCCGTTTCTCCGCTGTTGACGGATTTCGACCTGCACCTGTTTGCCGAAGGAACATTGCTCAAAGCCTACGAACATTTCGGTGCCCATATCCGCACCATCGCAGGCGTCTGCGGTGTACACTTCGTGGTCTGGGCTCCGAATGCCACCCGTGTCAGTGTCATCGGGGACTTTAATGACTGGAATGGACTCCTCCACCCCATGGCAAACCGTGGAGCGACCGGAGTCTGGGAACTCTTTATTCCCGATCTCGAGGAAGGGACCCTGTACAAATACGAGATTCGATCTAGGGAACACAGCGCTCTCCTGCTCAAAGCCGACCCCTATGCCTTCGCCAGCGAGCTTCGCCCACGGACAGCCTCAGTGGTGCGCGATCTGTCCAGTTACAGGTGGCAGGATGAAACCTGGATGACGATGCGATCGACGAGAGATCCTCTTACGACTCCACTTTCGATTTATGAAGTCCATTTGGGATCGTGGATGCGGGTGCCGGAAGAGAACAATCGGTGGCTGACATACCACGAATTAGCGGAGAAGCTCATCCCCTATGCTAAGGATCTCGGCTATACACATCTGGAGCTGCTCCCGATCACGGAACACCCCTTCGACGGATCATGGGGCTATCAATCAACCGGGTATTTTGCTGCCACCAGTCGATATGGCGAACCACAGGGATTTATGGCATTCGTGGATAGAGCTCACCAAGCCGGGCTTGGCGTCATCATTGACTGGGCGCCGGCGCACTTTCCGGATGACCCTCATGGATTGGCGCTTTTTGATGGGACACATCTCTACGACCATGCCGACCCACGCTTGGGGTACCACCCCGATTGGCATAGCCGGATCTTCAACTACGACCGTGTGGAGGTGCGGACGTTTCTCCTGAACAGCGCCCTCTTCTGGCTGGACAAGTATCACATCGACGGATTACGCGTCGATGCCGTGGCGTCCATGCTCTACCTCGACTATGGACGAAAGGATGGTGAGTGGATTCCTAATGAGTTCGGCGGAAAGGAGAACCTTGGCGCAGTCTCGCTGCTCAAAGAACTCAACATTCTCGTCCACCAAGAATTTCCCGGGACCATCACCATTGCAGAAGAATCAACATCGTGGCCAGGCGTCTCGCGTCCAACCTATATGGGAGGACTCGGGTTTACCTTCAAGTGGAACATGGGATGGATGCACGACATGTTAGCGTTCTTCCAGTACGACCCCGTCTATAGGCGGTTCCATCAGAATCAAATCACGTTTGGCTTGCTCTACGCCTTCAGTGAGAATTTTATCCTTGCTCTCTCTCATGACGAAGTGGTCTACGGCAAACGAACGTTGCTCGACAAGATGCCTGGCGATGTGTGGCAACGCTTTGCCAATCTCCGGCTACTCTACGGATACATGTACAGCCATCCCGGGAAAAAGATGTTGTTCATGGGCAGCGAGTTCGGACAGTGGCAGGAATGGAACCATGACACCAGCCTCGATTGGCATCTCTGCGAGCATGAGCCTCATCGCAGGTTACAACGTCTTACCCACGACCTGAATCAACTCTATCGCCAAGAATCTGCATTACACGAGATCGACTTTGATTGGGATGGATTTCAGTGGATTGACTTCAGCGACTCCAACAACTCCGTCATCGCCTACCTCCGTAAGGCCAGAAAGACGGGTGAGGCAATCGTCTGTGTGTGCAACTTCACTCCCGTACCCCGGCATGGCTATCGCATCGGAGTCCCAGAGGCGGGATGGTATCGGGAACTACTCAATACCGATGGCATCGCCTACGGCGGTAGCAATCTCGGAAACGGTGGAGGACTGCATGCTGAGGAGATTCCGAGCCATGGGTTCCCCTACTCCCTGACGATGACGCTCCCTCCCCTCTCCGCTCTTTGGCTAAAGCGGCATGGGTAGGAAACCACCGTCAAAGGCTGTACCTCTTTGATATCCAGAAAAAAGTCTGCACCTTCGCGATCGCGGGTCCGTTCAGATCTTCGACATCATCTCGCCCAAGTAAATATTTCCTCGGCGACAATCTTTGAACGATACCTATGGGGGATTCTTCAGTGGGAGCAGAAAGCCGCGGATCCCTGGAGGGATCCGCAATAAATACAGGACAGAAGGTGGCACCCCCAGGAGAGAGTGCCACCCTCAGTGAAAGTTTGGGGTGCTAATGATACCAGGACCGGAAGGGCCCCGAGTCTAAATGCACATAGGTTGAATTTCTATATGAACCGACCCCACCATACTTCAATTCGAGTGCAGCCTCGCGGAGCTTCTTCAGCGGGATACCGGGAATACTGAGATCGATAGCCTGCCCCTGCACATGCAAGCTGTTTCTGGCGGCTTGCTGCCCTGTTCGCACCAAGAGATCGTTGTACTCCGGAGACCGAAATCCAGAGATGATATGGATTTCTTGCTGCGTGCCCAGCTTTTTCTGTACCAGGTTGACATGCTCCAGTACCCGCACATCAATCGCACCGATCTCCCCAGTCTTGTGGCAGCGGAGAAGATAATTTACATCATCAAGGGCCGCAAGATCATAGGTACCGGAGTCGTCTCGATAGGTCACTTCCAAGCGCTCATCGGTCCAGATGTTCACTAATGTCAACCTGCCTTCGGGAAGCTCACGAGCTTGAACGGGCTGCGGACCGACTAACCGCCCACTTAGCAAGAGAGTCCCGACCAGAGAAACCTGAAGAAACGCTCGACGGGTCCAAGCCCATGTAGACTGATCGGCTCTATTCACAGACGCACCTTCCTACCTAGATGTCCAAAAGTTGAACAATCGCAGATTCAAAGCAGAGCAGGCTTGTAACAAAAAATAAAAGCTCGGTCAACCAATTATTTCAGCGGACTGATGGCTGAAATCTGCGGCAAGCTCGCCAGAGAATGACTACGAAATCGAATGTCGATACCCTAACGACATCTCCGTTCCCGGATCAGGAGAGGGAGACTACTGAACTGATTGGCCCTCTATCACCTAATCCCATTCGCACCTATTGCCTAGTATCGTTTTATTTCTAGACAGTCTCACGCCCCCCAGGTAAGATCCATTCATTAATAACGCGAGCACCAATGGCCACTATCTTAGTCATCGATGATGAGCAATCAATCAGAGGGTTGCTCAAAGGCGTTCTGGAAAAAGCAGGGCACCGTGTGCTTGAAGCAGAGGATGGCCGCAAGGGACTCACCCTCTACCAGAAGGAACACGTCGACCTTGTCATTATGGACCTTCTGATGCCGGAGACGGACGGTCTTGAGGCCACACTTCAGCTCACCCGCGAATACCTTGACGCCAAAGTGATTGCCATTACAGGAGCCCAGGGCGACCACAACTTCCTCAGTGTGGCCAAGCTTTTTGGGGCTCGCCAGGCATTTGAAAAGCCCTTCGATATCAACAAACTGCTTGATGCCGTGAAAGAGGAACTGGCCGCCTAATCCACCATAGGCTCTCTCCCGTCATTTACGATCACTGATTTTCTTCATGATTCGATATCCTGCCAGTTCCGTTGTAAGCTGAACATATTCCTTCCATGCCCGACGATCTTACTCACCGTGTATACTTGTGACTCTGAATAGCGGTCTGATCCGTCAGAATCTGCGGCGATGGCCTATGGATATTGAGACGTCCTCTCCAAACACGTTCCACACACGATCGCGGCTGATGACCAGGACCATTTGGATCTTACTCATTATCTTAGCAATTGCGCCTCTCTTCCCATTGAGCAATTTTGTCGGGCACCCACACTGGGGACAGATCCGCTGGATTCCCTTTCATGATTTCTCTCTATCCTGGAACAAGATCATAGACGTCATTGGCAATACGCTATGGTTCGTGGTGTTCGGATACCTTCTTTATTACCAACTGAATAGGAATACACGCTCTGGTTGGAGCCTTGCTATGACGATCGCCATCGCGGGGGGCGTTTCACTCTCAGCCGAACTTTTCCAAGTCTTCTGCCACAACCGTATCTCCTCTATGACGGATGTGATATGCAATGTCCTCGGCGCTGGCCTCGGTGCGTACGCTGCTGAGAAGCAACCTGCAACAACTTCAATAGAACCCTGGCTAGCTAGATGGGTGACACCGATTTTCGGTCAACAGCGCTTCAATAACACCACTAGCGTTTATAGACAGGAGCTCCCGCGAGAATAGACTCACCCACGTTCATCAGAATCATGCAGGCAGCGTTTTTCGCGCTAAGCCTCGCATCATCGCCGAATCCGCATATCCAATCTCACTGAGAGCGTCCATCAAGTGTACGCCCTTCGAGGAGACCAAGGCCTTTGCCTTCGCATAATTCATCGCACTAAACCGCGCCACGGCCGGTTGACCGTTTACAATCTGGCAGGCCAACACTTCACCATCCACCTCAAGCGTCCCACCCTGCTGAATCAGAACTTGGGCCTGAGCGACGGGAATGCCATGCAGCTGAGCAAATTCTTGAATCCCCCCGGTCTCAACCAGTCGTCCATCCGGCATGATACAGAGCCGCTTAAAGTGCGGTGACCAGTCCTTTCGAAAATCGATATACTTGATGTCACCACCTTTGGCGACGGCGCGATCCAACGTTCGGTAATCCAATCCCAAATTTTTCTGCTGAAGTTTGGCTTGTAACTCACCGGGCAGCGCCTTCCCAAGGACCTCCCAGGCCGCCTCGACGAGGGAAAGCGCCCTGGATCGAACCATGTACTCGGCTTCGGCAAACTGCACGACATCCAAAGTCCACGTATATTTGATCCCCTCCCTCGTCGGATCGATCCGGCAGGCAAATAATCCTCGCGTGAGGATGCCTCCGATGTCTGGGTACACATACGTTCCACCGGTCGTCAGTAACATGATCATCGTTTCAAGTGGAACATCATAGCTCTCGGACAGGATCTTGGCATGGATCGGAAGGTCCTCCTGCTCCGTCATAGCACAGACCGTCACGTTGCCCGG
Organism: Nitrospira sp. UBA5698; assembly: GCA_002420115.1. Taxonomy (GTDB): domain Bacteria; phylum Nitrospirota; class Nitrospiria; order Nitrospirales; family Nitrospiraceae; genus Nitrospira_D. The sequence goes on along the minus strand of DIHK01000066.1, from coordinate 306,676 downwards.
CGCATCAAACTCTGAATAGTCTTCCACGATGTTGTAGAGCACCGTTCGTTTTGGCTTCTCAACCTTCCTCTTGATCTTGAACATCGTCCGTACCTCTTACGTTTCACGTCTCACTTTTTACTTCTTCACGCACGAGATGTCCGTACGGCGGCAACACCTGCAATCGTTGATCTTCCACGGGACCACCGACCGTGAAATGATACACCGACTGCATGGCTAAACTTTGGATCCCAACGATCTCATGAACTGGATCATCAAAGAAGCAGCCGATTCCCGTCGCCCGTACCCCGGCGGCTTCCGCTTCCAAATACATGACCTGCCCGAGCAAACCTGCCTCCCAAAATAGGCGTGGATACCACCAGGCACCGCGCTCCCGCAAGGTCCCCTCAAACTCAGCCACCATGCCGAAGGAGAAGGCGCTGTCCCCTGCGATGTCCTGATGGCAACTGACCTGCACAGCCAGTTTTCTGGCATCGCCTTCAAGCAACCCATAGAAAGGCAGATCTGTTGGACAACCTGGTACGCGAGACCAGATCAGCTCGGGATTCATGGCTTGTTGAACAAATGATACTTTCCTGCCATCCCGCACAAGACAATACAGCCCGGACGTGAGCCCATCCACACGATGGACAAATATCAACAGATGAATGACCGGATCATAGGGCCAGGCATCCCACGGCACCGGCCGTTTCAACTGCGAACATTCAGCCAACGGCATGACCCGCTGCATCATCTGAAAGAATGATGAAGCAGCTATCGACGTCTTGCCGTCAAACGACACAGCGCTGCGGCGCTGGCGAATGATCTGACCGGCCGTCGGACCGGCGTCACTCGTCGTTCGTGAAGCGCGAAGCGCATCGGATAGGGACGAGAACTGCCCCTGAAGATCAATCGCTGGGGTAGGAGTCTGCTGCTTCCATGAAGCTTCGGCTGCATCGTCGATGATGTCCCAATGCACGCTATGCTCTTGGCTTAATCGATTCGCCTTCCCATGCCATGTTCCAGCGGCCACTTCCTTCACAATCGCCGCATCAAGAAACAGCGGCACCTCCACTCCTTGACGTTTCACGTGTTGAGATGGCCAGATCACCGCCAGACAGTCCGGATGCTCCAGCTCAGCCTCTCCAAAGTCTTCCTTACGATCTGTCCCGAGCAGCATCGCCACCGTATCCTGATCCACCCCATCCAGCAGCACCATATCCCAACCAAGCGTCGCCGCCGCGACCCTGGCAGTACCGATTGCATGTCCGACATCATGATTGCAGTAGCGAAACGCCCGTTCACCATACTTCCAGGCTTCCCGCCAATGAACGGAGGTCAGCCCGAAGAGAACGGCATTGTGAGGAAAGGCAGCCATGAGTCGAGCCAGAGGATCGGCTTGGAAATCGGCTCTCTGTTCCATTCCATGCTCTTTGGGTGCGTAGTGATACAGCCCCGCTGCCAGATCGAGCCCATGGATCTGCGGCAAAACCACATAACCTTCCGTTGGATGCAAATTGCCGGACGACGGATTACTCCGAAGCGCCCACTCCGATTCGCCGGCCTTCTTCCAGGCCGACAAGGCAAGAGCAAACTCAAAGAAACGGGATAAGGTTTTCAGGCTCACAGGCTGACAGGGAACATCGGTTCGTTCGTACATCGCGTTATACGTCGGCGATAACGGCTCCTCGTCAGGCTTGAGCAATGGAAGAGGAATGAGTTGAGCCCCATCGAACCGCCGAAATGAATCAGGTTGATTGGCCCAATCGAGGTACCCGAGTGAACGGGAATATCGATTGAAGTGGTGCTTGGTCTGAACATGATATTGGATGACTCGATCAACCGGATTGGTCGAAACTGTCTCAGCCGTTGTGGTAGGAATCTGGTTCTCAGTGCTCATCGTAGAATACGTGCAGTCTACAGAGCGATAGCAAGGAAAGTAAACGCGACCTTGCAATAGGAATATGCTATTCGTTTACAATACAGCGTATATTCTCAATCAGAAGAAACAGTTTGATAGTGGGACGGTCTATATGTGGGGCCCGCTTCAGATGAAGTACATGGTCGATACCAATATCATCAACTGGCTGATTGATGGAACTTTGAGCACCGAGAATTTCCCCCAAAACACCCATTTCGTTGCAACGCATATCCAGCGGGACGAATTAAGCAAAACTCCTGACCCTACACGAAAGCACCAATTACTCAATCGGCTTGATTCTCTTATCGACAGCACAGTTCCGACAGAGTCAACTGTCTTGGGGACCTCTAGGCTTGGCTCCTGCAAGCTCGGAAACAGAGCCCTGCACACACAGTTAAAGGAGCGCCTGGATTCGCTTAATAACAAGAAGCGAAATAACTTTGAAGATGCGCTCATTGCCGAAGCGGCAATTGTGAATGGCCACACTCTAATTACAGCTGATGAACATTTGCGCATTGTCGCCCAAGAATATGGCTGTGCTGTCGCCCTCTTGGATAAATACAGATCCGCATAGTACTTTATCGTCACTATTAGGAGCATCACCCCCGACACTTATGCAATTTGATCCAGCCCTTGCAGCTCAAGAAGCGTTTAGTCACGCTGAAGCCGAACTCGGTGCCGATTGGGACACGGCTATTGAACTTGAAGGAACGTTTTCCTCCAATGCGGGAGCAACCGCGCGGGAAGCCTATGAAGGATTGCTCGCCCTTGCACAAAAGTACCCCAATGCCCATTCGTTCCAGGCCTTCTGCGTGTACATCACCTGGCAGCAGGTCACGGAAGAGACGATCGCACGTCACTTCGAGACTGGCATGAAGCTCTGTGAAGCGTACCTCGTATCCCGTGAAGCGCGAACAGACCGAGATGTCGAGCAGATCGAAGAACTATACGGTTCGTTCAGAGCTGGACTGGGTCTGGAGGAACAGGACGAGCTGCAAATTGAATATAAACGAGACACACCGAAGGGGGGAGACTGACAAGAGCCAGTGTTGAGTTGTGAGTGCAGAGTTAGAACCCACTGAACTCGAAAAGCTGACTGCTGATAGCTGACCTCTCATGAGCGACAGTCACAAACATCGAGCTCGGATCTTTCTCCATCGCGGCGATCTCGCCCAGGCTCGTGCAGCCTGGGAAGCAGCGGTTGCTGACGACCGGGCGTCAAGCAACTCCCAGGCACTGTCTGCTTCGCTCGGAAACCTTGGTAATACCTGCGCGCTGATGAACGACCTGCTCCGCGCGGAACAGTGTTATCGGGAAGTGCTCCAGATTCAACGGACCGAGGGAAACCTCACCGCCGTCGCTCATACTTTAGTCAATCTCGGCAATCTCCACATCGCCTCAGACCATCCGGATCGCGCACGCCCCTACTACCTCGAAGCCCTGGATCTCATGCGTACGTTACAAGACAGCCGCGGCCTTGGGATTCTCTATACAAACCTTGCCCTCCAAGAAGCCCGCACCAGCCAATGGGCTCAAGCCATCGCGTCATTCAAGCAAGCGCTCGATCATCATCGAATAGTCGGCAACGAAGAAGGGCTCGCCGTGACGTATAGCCAACTCGGCAAATGTTATCTCGACCAAGGTGAGCTCCTCGGAGCTGAACGCTGCCTCAACAACGCCTCGGAACACTACATTAAGCTTGGCAACGAACCGGCTGAGGCTGCAGTTCTTCGCTATTTAGCAACCGTGTATGAGGCACGACGTGACCAAACGTCCGCCCGTCGCTGTCTCGATCGAGTCATAGCCTTGGATCAACGCTATGCGCTACCGGAGTTACAGACTGATTTGAGCCACCTCGCCAGATTAAAGCAAGCCGAATAGGATCGCCTCAAGTCCCTCAATCCGTCGATTACTTCGAATCTCCTACGCTTCTGTGAGCTGCTGGACAGCACTCAATCCTCTGCTACCTTAGAACACGTCACATCCGAACGCCTGCTGATTAAGTTTTCCCTCATAGAAGCCGACAGGATAGTGACAAGGAGAAAACATGACTTGGGTTGCCCACATTGCCGCGACGATCATGATCTATCTGATCATGACAGCTCCCATTGCACAGGCCGATGACAGCTCACCCACGATCACGGTTGGCACCCAAGAAGTTGGGATAACGGCCGGCTATATGTTCTCGCACCGACTCACGGAACTACACACAACGAAGCAACATGGCCCAGCCCTGATGCCTTCGTGGATGATTACCTTGACGGACCCGATCGGGGATAGCTGGTACCGAGGACAGATCTCGCTCGGGGCAGAGATGGTCTACCTGGAGTTCCGAGAACCCATTGTGACACATGGCATCGGATTCACGCCAAGGATCAAATACACCTTCGTCGCCTTAGGTCGGCTTCGCCCTTATGCGGAGTTCACCGGGGGGCCATTCTGGACGGACCTCGGCGGTCGGATTCGTGAACAGGCCAACGAATTCAACTTCGTCTTATCGGGCGGCCTGGGTGTATCCTGGTTTATCACACCCCAACTCGCCTTCAACGCCGGCTACCGTTTTCATCACATTTCCAATGCCGGCACGGCATTTCCGAATCTTGGCCTGAACGCGAGTTTGCCTTTCGGTGGGTTTTCTTTTTATTTCTGAGGAGACGGTCATCATGACGAGACATACTACCCGCTGGTCGATCGTGAGTTTCGTCGGAATTCTGTTGTGCGTGAATACCGGCTGCACCAGATCAATCGAGTTGAAGCCTGCTTCCACACATTCGCAGTCGACCGACACCCGCCTGCTTGCCAGCGATGAGCGCGTCCCGTTGGTCATGGACTCGTTTCATCTGTCACGAAACGGCGCACCACAAAACCCCTCCACTGAAACCGAGCGGCGGATTCTCAATAGAGTTCAGGAGACTCGTCTCTTTTCAACCTTGATTCCACTCGGTGCACAATCGGATTCTCTTGGCGAAAAAATCGTGTCCGCACGTATCACGATCGACGAAACCATCGAGCCCCACTCATGGCTGTCAGCATTCAAAGGCATTATCCTTGGAGGCTCCATGTTTCTTCTTTCACCCTTCGTCGACTTTGAGTACGACTATGCCGCGAAGGTCGGGCTTGAGCTCGAACGCTGGGATGGGCAGGTCAAACGGTACGAAGGCGTCTCATCCGGCACGGTCCAGTACAAATTATTCGGCGCGACACCGGTCATGATCGATGAGCTGAAGGGACACGTGACGGAAGCGTGCCTGACAGAGCTGACAACCCAACTTGTCCGCGACACGACGCTCTATATGGCCAGCAGCGCCCCGACCTCTGCCTCCGGTGTTCGTACAGTAACAGTGAGGGCCAAAAGGCCCTCGACCACCTTTCCTACACGGTCAACTGTTCCAACGACAACGCCTTCCCTCCCATAAAGGATATCTGCACCATTTCTTTCACCCACGTTCTCATGTAGCTGATCCTGCCACTCTAGTGCTATAGTACAGTGCGGTTTGAAGGGTAGGTACTATGGACATTGATGCGTTTCGGCAGATGGTCGCCAAGAATCCCAAAGGATTCCTCGGCCGCTATGGACTCGGCAACAAGATCCTTCAAGAAAACGGAAGCCTTGAGGAAGCCGTTGAGCATCTGACTGTGGCCACACAGCTGGACCCCACCCATGCCGCTTCTCATTTGGCTTTAGGACGGACCTTGATCCGACTGGGAAGGGATGCCGAGGCCAAGCCCGTGCTCACAGCAGGCATTGAGGCAGTCCTTTCTGGACGCTCCAACGGCGGAAAGGATCTGGTCCCTGAGATGCAGGATTTACTACGCACGCTCACATGACTCTGCCGCAACCCCACATGGAGGAAACCGTCCGTGAACCTCGACGATGCCAGGAAAAGAATTGACTCCGCTGTTGCACAATATGGTCAGCATGCCGCACCCGCCATTGATTTGGTGATGGCAGAGGTTCGCTCAGATCTCGGAGCCCGAGCCTTCAATGAATTGGTTGACGAGTTTGACCTTGAGCTGATGTACAACATCGCCCCCATGGAATCGGACCACTCCAATAGTTGAGGACATCCGCCCTCACTGGACGTCTCTCATGACCTGCATGCATCCTTTTCTATGCCGCTGATCTGGGCAGCCATCTCTGCGCACGGATTCGGTCACGCCGCCCAGGTGGTGCCGGTACTCAATGCCTTAGGTGGTCTTGTTCCGGACCTCCGAGTGCTCCTACGCACGACCGTTCCTTCAACATTCTTTGTCGATCGACTCAAGGTTCCATGGGAAATCAGTCCCGTCCAACAAGACGTCGGTTGCGTTCAAAGTGGACCTATCACAATCAATGTAGCCGCAACGTGGTATGAGCATGATCGATTCCATCGCACCTGGAGTGATAGGCTTCAGACGGAGGTCGACGCCATGCGTGCCGCCGCCCCAAAGATCGTCTTGGCTGATACGCCATACCTTGCCCTTGCTGCTGGAAAGGCTGCGGGGATTCCTTCGATCGCACTCGCGAGTCTTACGTGGGACCTCATCCTGTCTGAATACGAGGCTCCTCCCTCAATCGACAGATTGACAATTACCCAATCGATTCGACAGGCCTATGATCAGGCCGACGCTGCTCTCCTGATCACACCAGCCCCTCCCATAAAGAGCTTTTCTCAAGGTATCTCTATCGGACCGATCGCCGAACCAGCCGCATCAGCTCGTGAGCAACTGACCACCAGACTCGCTCTCGCCCCTGACGAGCGAATCGTGCTTGTCGGATTCGGAGGAGTTCCCCTGAACTCGCTTCCCTTCGACAAATTGGAAGAACTGACTGGCTATCGATTTCTCTTCGACGGAACGGTACCCTCAACAAGCACACGATTCATCTCAACGAGAATTCTTCCATTTTCATTCAGCACACTACTGGCCTCAGTCGATGTCATCCTGACCAAGCCAGGCTATGGAACTGTGGTCGAAGCCGTCGCCTTACAAGTCCCGACGGTGTACGTTCGTCGACACAACTTCGGAGACGAACAATCTCTCGTGGATTATCTGCACCGCTATGGGAAAGGGATCGAGCTTTCCATGGACGACTTCATGAAGGGCCAATGGGCCGCTACGCTGGAGAACGCCATCAAGCTCCCCACGACAACTCCACCTCCAGAACCCAATGGCGCACACGAAGCAGCAGCCATTCTAGTGCCATACTTCCAGCCCAATCGAAGTTGACGGTACGTTTGTCCCCCTCATACGCTGACAGCTCCCTCAGAGGACTGCTCGTGTGGGACGTCGCCTTCTCACCCCAGCACTGGCCATATCGGCTTTCGCCATGAACGCGGTCGGATCGTGTAAGAGCCCCTCCACACTGATAGATCCGCAATGGAATAGCCTCCATGGAAATCAACAACTATTCCATTTTCAAGCTTGTGGGAGTCGATATTCTTTTGCGCGTTTTCTTCTTGCGGAAGATTCAGAGTGCTATAGTTGTGACCGGTTGATAGATCGTCGCCCTACTCCAGATCATTATCGTTCTATGGACACTGTCGCTCAGCACACCGCGTCAACGATTGACCCAAAAGTCGCCATTCGAGCCGGCAAGGGGGACAACCATGCCTTCACCCAACTCTACGATCAATCGAGCACCATCCTCTTCAGCTTAGCGTTGAGGATACTCGGCCGTCGAGAGGAAGCCGCAGACATCCTGCAGGAAGTTTATGTCGATATCTGGAAACGAGTTGTTCGCTATGACGTCGGACGTGGCACACCGATCGCCTGGCTTATCACACTCACCCGCAGTCGAGCCATCGATCGACTACGAGCCTCCGACCCTCAACTGCGCCGTCAGACCTTGCCAACAGACGGCACCGAGTCTGCCGCCCTACCTGGCCAATTTGAGAGTCCAGCGGACCAAGCACTTCGGACCGTGATCAGCAAGACACTCGAAGATCTGCCGAAGGCGCATCGACAGGCGATCGAACTGGCATACTACGAGGGCCTCCTTCCAGCGGAGATTGCAACGCGACTCAATCAGCCGCTCGACGCGGTAATCACGCGCCTCAAGCTCGGCATGTCGCAACTGCATAAGTCCCTACACACCTACTGGGAGCAAGATCTTTCGGCATGACACACCAAGATCTCGAAGACACCGTTCCTTTCTATGCGATCGGCGCGCTCGAAAAGACCGAACGGCAAGCTCTGGAGGCCCATCTGCTTTCGGGATGTGCCCCTTGCCGTACTATCTTGAAGGAGTATCAGTCGGTCGCGGTGGCGCTTCCCTTTGAACTCACGCTTGTCCCTCCCCCCCGGCATCTAAAGGCAAAGATCATGGGTGCTCGCACCATGCCTCAATCAACGGAGGAGGCTCTCGATTCACCCGCCAAACCGAGCCTTGAGCCCGGTGAATGGATGAATCACCTCTTCCCACCCTCTACAACCTCCGCACCATCGTTTGGGTGGATACTCAGCATGGTGTTCCTCGTGGTCCTCGGTATTTTGGCATTCTTGGGTTGGAATTCCTCCCCTCAAGAACCAGCCCCCGCGAACAGACTCGCTGAACTCCAGGCACAATCGGATGAGGCGCAGGCCAAACTGACCACCCTCCAGCAACAACTTAAAGAGCGGGAAGCGTCTCTTGCCCAGACGCAGGAAGAACTGCAGCGGCGTCTCGCAGAACTGGCGGAGATGAAAGATCAATTGATCCAGCGCGAAGCCGAGTTGGATGATCTGAAAAGCCACCTCCCGCCACAACGTACAAGACCAACAGCCTTACCGTAAGAGTACCGGGCAACACTCCTTTACAAATTCTGCGCTCCTGTCCCTCTCTCCGGCTCCTGTGCTAGCATGGCTTGTGACCGTCACAAGCTCTCCATCATCTCCACCGATACAACCAGGCAATAGTGATTCCCATTTCATGGAGCTGGCGCTTCAACAGGCTCGACGTGCTCCCCTTGTCGGAGAAGTCCCAATAGGCGCCGTGTTGGTGTCTGACAACCATGTGATCGCGGCTGCTCATAACTATCGGGAGATCTCGCAGGATCCGACGGCGCATGCCGAGATCCTCATCATCAGAAAAGCTGCAGAACAATTGAAGACGTGGCGCCTTACCGACACCACACTCTACGTCACGTTGGAACCCTGTCCGATGTGTGCCGGAGCCATTGTGCAAGCACGTATCGCAAGACTCGTGTTTGGCGCCTGGGATCCCAAGGCTGGAGCCTGTGGCTCAATCCTCGATATTCCCTCGGAGCGCCGCTTCAACCATCGAGTACAGGTAACCGGAGGCCTACGTGAGGAGGAGAGTCGAGGACTCTTGCAGGAGTTTTTCCGAACCAAGAGAGAAACCCTTTCTCAACAACGCAGACGCTCAACGTCAGGTTCCCAAGGAAGGGCCGATTGATTGAGGTTTTGACCGAGCAGCCCTCAAGGCACGGGAAAACAAAACGGCGCTCTCGCGGAAGTGGGCATTGATCAGCGCTTCCAGATGCTTGACCTCCTTGCGTATACGACTCGGTGACAGCCGATGAGCAGATTCTCACATTCTACAAAGTTTCAGCGGATACATTGCCCATAGACAGCCAGATCGGAGGTGTGAAAGATGAGGCCTTGGGAGCACGGAATACCGGCGAGGGTTCTCAACTTGTGTGGCATGGCTTTGGTTTGTGCAAGTCTTGCAGGCTGCTCGGCAAAAGGACCAGCCACAGAACGAACATCTTCTCAACCCCCGATTCCTCCTACGCAGGTAACAAGCACACCTGTCTCCAACGAACGCAACTACATAGAAACATGCCGTACAAACGACGTCCCAATTCCGCCTGACTGGAAACGATCTTCCTCGGAATGGGTGAGTCACGGCGATCTCAAAACCATACTACTGACGTCAAATAGTCTGGAACAGACTCCGGTTGACGCAACCTCATTCGCGAGCGTCTGGTCCTATGCGCCAACTCAGGGAAGGGGTGCCTGCATCGCACTCGGGAGGAATGGAGGATCATTTCAAATCATTTGCCAAAGCGCCACGACCGGACACGCCTGTTTTTGGGAGAACGAACCAGACTCCGCACAATCAAACTGGACACCTGCGACTACCGAAATCTCCATCGCCTCCCTCCGCGATCCCATTCAGGGGTTTGCTCCAGGCACCGTCAGCTGTACCACTTGTCATCGTGGCAATAATGCTTTCCTCTACGCCCCTGACGATCCCACATGGGCCACAGTATTGAGACCAACTCGGCCTCGCCCAACATTTACCACCCGTGTTGAGCAGTCCGCTCATCAGGGGCAACTCTCTTTCGGCTCAACAACCATTACCTATCCCCGCTTTATCCCGGTCGGGGGGAAATCCATGGCCCTAGACAACCCCTTGCCAACGTCAACGGGATGTTCAGGATCCTGCCATGAGCTACACATTGAGATGTTAAAAAAGAATTATACAGTGGGAGGATACGTCAGAGTCCCGCGACCCATGGGTCCCAGCTGCGCGGCCAACTCGCCCTCTGATGATCCAGCAAAGAACTGTTACGAGCAGTAAGGGACGACCATGCCGCAACCTGAAATTGATCTTCGATCAAACGACGAGTACCATGAGTCCATGCAGTCCTCTAACACCCCTTCCCCGAAAAACTGGCGGCTGAGCGCCATCGTCGCACGGTCGGTCGGGATTGTTGCCATCGCACTGGGGTTCGTAATTGGAATGTATGGTCTCGATCATCCTGAATCTCACTGGCTTCAGACCGCACTTGGATTACTGGTAACCGGAATGGTCGCCCAAGGCTATGCCCTCTACTGCTCGATCAAACGAATTCAACATCTGAAGTCCTGAGCCAATTCCTTCACGCGCCCTTCCAAGCTGACAAGACCGTGCTCGCGGCTATTTGCCCCAGACATACTTTACTACCAAAGAACAGCTGGGCCACCTGAGCACTCGGTGATCAGCCTGAGAGAGACACCTTCTGCGATATCCCCACGCGCCATAAATAACAGCTAACGATTACCCATCGCAGAAGCCAGCATTAAACCACGTGCTCCCTACCACGGATCACGTCTCTTGCAATTTCGACACCCCCTAAGCCATAGTATTTCATTTATATACTAAGTATTTACATTTATAAACACCTTCTATTTGAGGCATGCCCAAATTATGGCGGCTCGGATTGTTCCATTTGGACTGTACGCCGTATTTCTTTTAATGACCCAGATGGTCGGATGGCTGGAGCCGAGTACCGGATGGCCGCTTCTCTCAGGAGATACTATTCGCTTATGGCTATATCCGATCAAGACACTGGTCGTTGCTGCTGCCCTGGCCTGGTTCTGGAGTCAGTACGATGAACTCCAGTGGCCACCCAACCTGCCAGTCCGACATCTGATATTGACCACGATGGCCGGGATCCTGGTTTATTTAGCCTGGGTCAGGATGGATTGGTCATGGGCAATGCAGGGAGCACCTTCGTCAGGCTACAACCCATTTGCAGCTGACGGAGCCTCCGGCTATTTACTGGCCGCGTTTCGTCTCTGTGGGGCGGCCATCGTTGTTCCAATTATGGAAGAGCTATTCTGGCGATCATTTGTGTCGCGGTATCTGATTTCAGCGCGATTTGAGACGATCCCCATCGGAACCTTCACACCGTTCTCATTCCTTGCAGTCATCGCACTCTTCGGAGTGGAACACGATCTTTGGTTGGCTGGGATGATGGCCGGAACCGTCTATGGACTCCTCCTGGTACAGACCAAGAATCTTTGGACCTGCATTGGTGCACATGCCATCACTAACTTTGCCCTTGGGATACACGTCTTAGTAACCAAGGAGTGGTCTTGGTGGTAACAGCCTAGCCTGTGCTTCGCACAAGGATACGACGCTATATGAAAGGATAGGCCGTTTTCCCCACACAGTGATTCATACGTCCAGCCGCCTACTCCCTGCCGATCTTCCTGGTGGGTCGTACTAGAAACTGAAGCAACTGGCCATCTGTTGTCTTTGTCATCACGGAAACAGACCCAGACATGGGTGGACGGCGAATCTTCCACTCTCGGTATAAAACAACTCCGGCCACCATTGTTACAAGCCCGCCAAGCAGCCACCAGGTGATCATGTGTCCTCCCAGATTGTCAGACTCAAATCGCCTCTCACACTCGAATCGAGCCCGGGTATGCAGTATCGAAGAACAGCAGATCTCCGTCACCACACTCACTCGTTGACAAGCCGCCACTCAACTCACGCACACCCTCATTCTTTTCTACCATAGTCACAAACAATTGCATAACATCTGACACAGAGAAACTCACGGTCGAAATGTCGATTACACTATTACACTTGCCTTAAGCAAGGCAGGTTCGGCATATACTGTGATCGCAAGGCATTCCCCAAATCGACCGATATCTTGTAAGCTGCGGCAACCAACTCTGTACCTGGCATGCTTGCCTGCAAAGATTAGCTTCCGCAATATGTGAATGATATCTAAGGGAGGTTGGTGGTGCGCAGTAACAGTTCCCTGTTCTCCGGCCACGTCTGGTCCAGCACCAGAATGTGGTGACATGGGAGGGCTGCAAGCCAACATCGTGCCCCTCAGCCAGGCGTAGCCGGAGATTGAGCCTCTCCTATCCACTTTCCGTCGTCGCTGTATCACGATACAATGGTCAAGTTTAAACACGGATAAGCATGAGCTTGACCCCCATTCCCTTCTACATCCTCTGTGGCTCGCTTGGTGCCGGCAAAACAACGCTCCTGATGCGACTGCTGGAGCATTGGAAGGCTCAAGGGCATCGAACAGGTGTCCTCATGAACGAGGCTGGGTCGGTCAGTATCGATGGCCCTCGGGCCGGGACGCTTGCCGAGCAGGTCATGAATCTGGCCGGCGGTTGTGTCTGTTGTGATACGAAGGAAGACCTCTCGTGGGGTGTCGCCCAGCTGGTTCGTGATTATGCGTCGGATGTGTTGATTCTAGAATGTTCAGGACTGGCAGATCCAGCTGAGGTCGTTGATGCGGTGACGGACGCCTATACCGCTCGGCTGGCCACACTTGAACGAGTCATCGCCCTTCTCCACCCAATCACAACGGAAGAAAGTCATTCCAGCGCCTATGTGACCACGCAAGCAATCCGCTGTGCCGATGAACTCATCCTGAACAAGCGAGACCTCTATGTCCCCGGCCACTGGGAGGGATTCCGGGCTGGGATCCTTGAACAAAACCCCTATGCTCGCCTGTGGGAGACATCACACGCGCGACTGAATGTGGCAGATCTGCTATCCCCTCACTCTTCGACGAGACCCGCCACACCAACCAATGTGCACTTCAGCAAATCGCATAAGGCTCATCAGCGAATGCCGTATCATCCCATCGCCACCACCGTCCCATTGCCGAGTCCGCTCAATCGCCAACGCTTTCTGGCCTGGATCAAGACCCTCCCCAAGGAACTCGAACGGGCCAAAGGCTATTTCCGATTTGCAAAAGAACCGGAACTGCAGGAGTTTCAATATGCGTTACCCGGACAGGCCACGATCTCCCCACTCACCCTGCTGGATGAACCAAAACCGGCGCTGGTGTTAATTGGGCGAGGATACGATATTGATCGCCTGCGTGATGCCCTTCTCGCCTGTGCTGAGTGAGGATTGGATCGGTTCCGGCCTTAAGATCGCCCGTCCGCTTCTTGGATCGGTGTCCGCACCGAACTGGACCGTTTTCTAAACTTCGGCCATTGAAGGAGGGCCAATGCGGCTCCGCCACCGAGTAACCCACCGAGTACCCACCCCCCCAGGACATCCGTCACATAGTGAGCACCCACATAGACGCGGGCAAATCCGGCGACTGCCACGATCGGCCAACTGATCCAACCAGATTTGGGATAGAGGACTTGGAGAAATGCCGCGATCGCTGCCGTATTGGTTGCGTGATTCGAAGGGAAACTGAACAAGCCCCCACAGCCACTTGGCTCAATCTTCACAGCTTCGGCGAGGGCTCGGCAGGGCCTCACCCGTTCAAACACCCACTTGAGCTGCCCACCAAAGAAATCGGCTAGTCCAACCGATGCTCCCAAAACCGGCCCCCCCAGGAAGGCCTCACGATAGTTGCTCCACACCCAATAGGCGATCGCACAGGCACCCGGAACGTAGAGCGTGCTACGGTTTCCCAGTTGCAGAAACACGTAATCGGCGACTGCTGACTGGCCGGCCAAGCCGTTGATGGCCAGGAAGAGGGTCTCGTCCAAGGTCATGATTGCTCAATCACACGTCATTGGTCATTGAAAGAAACATTCTCAGGACTTTGTTTACTCCTGTCCAATGACCGTTGACTCATGACCGATGACCTTCCTACCTGGTTCGAAAATGGATACGGACCGTCAGCTCACCATCGATTGGATCATCACCCTTCATTTGAGGTTCAAATGTCCACCGTCCGAGGGCCTTAACCCCAGCCGTCGTCAGCTCACGATGTTTGCAAGGTTCCAATACGACAACACTGACCTTCGCATGCTTGGAGACCAACAGGCGTGCCTTCATCCAATCATCGATCTCTTGCCCATTAAGTGAGGTGGGGATAGCAGGCCAGGGAGTGGACTTAGCCACAGGGCCTAACTGCTGATCTTTATTGAGAGACAATCCATGAACATGGACCTCAGGCAACTCCAGCACATCTTCTTCGTGATCACTCTCATGCGTGGCTTCGTCGTCGACTGCGGCATAGAGCGCAACCGGCCAAACCAGGACAACAATACAGAGTAACCTATGAATACTTTGCATAATCCCCATTCTACGCTATCAATGATCGGAGGCTCAAACGGCCCACGGTTCTTAGCAGCCCACGCTCGACCCCCTGCTTCGCCGACTCAGCGAGGCGCGCCAAGACGCGCGTGACTCCCGAAGGTCGAAATCCCCTCTCTACCGGATGCTCAAACGGGCCATTCAACAAGGCCGCAGGCAATGTGCGAACCGGAGGCGTACCCTCTGGGGTACGTTGAGGATTCGCACAAGCCGAGAACGCAGTTGATGGCCCGTTTCAGCATCCGACTAGAAGAACCACTGTCCGCGAAAGAAGAAGGAGCGCGGCATCCCGGCATGAGAGACACCGAGACCAATGCTGCCTTCGCCCTGGTTGATAAAGTACTTTTGATCCAATGCATTCACGATATCAAACCCGACGACAAACTTCTGGCCGTGCCACGGTAAGGGAATGACATGGCTGATCGAAAAGTTATAGATCGTGTAGGTCGGACTATGGCTCGAGTTGGTCTTGGCACCCTCTTCTGCCGTCCGCAATCCCGATGCAAAGAGCACCTGCCCGGTGAAGGTCGTTCGATCGAGCAATCGGTAACTCAGGATCCCCGAGGCCGTCAGTGTCTGCTGATGATCGCAATGGACGCCGCTACGCGAGTTGATATCGGCGATTTCTTCAAAATGCACCAGATTATGCCCGGACTGCAAACCATAGCCTTTGCACTGTCCCCAGGCGATGTTGGCACGACCCGAGAGATTCTCCATGAACCAGACCTTGAGCGCAGCATCGGCACCCCTGGTCCATCCCCGTTCAAAGGCAATATAGTTCAGCAAAGGCGTCGTACCTAACTGGTGTGCGTCCGACATATAATTAGCGAGCTTGTAATACCCCGTGAGCTGAAGGGTCGCCCAATCCGTCAGGGCATGGACGCTCCCGATTTGGAAGTAATGGGCCCGCTCAGCCCGGGGCTGATTATCGGTAGTGTCTTCAGGGTTCGCCTTGGTTCCGTCCAAATTCAAGCTAGCAAGTGCAAGCCGCTCGAGATTCGGGGGGGTAAAGAGCCGTCCATAGTACGCATGGAAGGCGTGGGCCGGGTTGTATCGGTACGTGACACCGACTCGCGGGCTGATCTGCCCTTCATCACGGAGATACTGCACCGTGTCCGCACGAAGCCCAATGTTAACGGTCCAATGTTCATTCGGCGTCCACTGATCCTGAATCCAGAACTCTTGCCGCCACCCAATGAGCCGGTTATCGCCACCAGGGGTAATCACACCTCCGGTCGGATTTCCAACGCCGTCATCCAGAAAGGTAAACAGTCTGGTCTTGTTGATCGCTTGGGTCCGATCGACTTGGAATCCAGCCTTGATCAAGTGTTCCTTGCTGTGAACATACGTGTAGTCCAAACGCACACCACCGGAATAGCCCGTGCGGTCTTGACTCCCGGCCGAGAAGGGTTCTTCGACCTCCGGCACATAGGCGAGGACATTCAACGGATCTGTTCGAAAGGTGGCTCTGGTATGACGAAAGTACCCGGCCAAACTGAAAAAGTTTCTGGTATTGATATCGCGCCGCCACACCAGGTGGCCGTATTGGTTATTCTCTTTCTGATTTTCATCCACCCTTTCCGATGGCACCGGCGTAAACCCTCCGGGCAATAAGCCGAGAATCGTCGGGTTTGCCTCCAGCCCAGGGGATGTCGGGATCTGATATTTCGCGATAGAGTTTAAGAACAAGAAAGTAAAATTGTTATTGTTGTCCAGCTGATAGTCGCCACGGAACATCGTCTGGTTCCGCTCGCTCTGCCCGTGGAAAATGGAGTGGCCAGCGGTGGGCGGCTCGATGCCTCGATTCGTCGCCGTATGGCTGTTCAAAAAGTAATACCGGAACTTCTCTCCGATCGTACCCCCGTACTCGAATGACGGGTTGATCGTCTTATTCGACCCGCCGAACATCTGGACCGATCCGAATCCCGGCTTTGTGCCGCTCTTCGTCGTAATATCGATGAGCGCAGTCGTCTTATTGCCCACATTCGCTTCCATACCACCGAGTACAATGTCGGCCCGCTCCCAAGCTCTCGGTGAAATCACGTCGGAAAAGGTCGAGGAGACCGTCTCAGGAATCGGCACGCCGTCGATCCTCAACTGTAAGTTGGCATGATCCTGTCTAATATGAACCTGCTTCAACGATCCATAGGCCGCGCCAGGAATCGTTAGCAGCACGTCATGAAGCTCGTTATTGTTGCCTCGCGGAAGGATGTCGATTTCCTTCCGACTGAGTGAATAGGTCTCGCTGGACGACTTGGTGTTGATCGGCGGCAAGGGTGCTACCACCTCCAGCGACACCTCCTTGGTCTTGGAAAGGGTCAGAGTGACTGGTTTCAGAGGCTCTTCTCCCAATGCCAGTACCACATATTCACTCCGATAGGTCTCTTGCACAGCACTGACGGAATACGTGCCATCATCAGGGACAGTCACCTTGAACTCCCCGGCATCGTTCGAGACCCCGGTGGATACCATGTCACCTTCTTGGCTTTTGACCTCAATGACCGCCTGCGGCACCCGCCGAAGGTCCTGATTTTGGACAACCCCCTTGATCGTCTTGGTCGGCTCTTGATCCTCAGCGTAGCTGATGGAATACGTTCCACATACGACTGCGGCGACCGTCAATCGAAGCGTCACATTCAACACACGTCTCACGAACGAATACATCATGTCCCTCCTCGCTCACAAACTCACTGGTGATAAAACAGAAGGGGCAGAACAGCCGTACGCAGATCGCGTGGCCACTCAACCCATCCTGCCTACTGGATATGCTCGCTCAGCTATACCTGAGGAGGGGCTCGGGAAGGACCAACGAGTAAGAGGATCGCTGAGAGAAGGATAGAATCAGACGGAGGCGCTTGCTGCCAAACAACGTTACAGACAGCACATCGCGGAACATCCAGATCAACCGACCCGGCAATATGATGCTGAACCCACTGACAGATGTCGGTGTCCGAATGTTCATGGCCGTCCGTATCGGCAGCGGCCAATTCATGGTGAACATCCTGAGCCACGGCAAAAGGCGCCAGCCCCAGGATGAGACAAATCATCCCCACAGCCATTCCTAAGCGGAGGAACGGGAAGAGATATCTAAACCTTCTCAAAAACATGGCAGTAGAATAGGCACCCGTCAGTCAGAATTGCAAGAACCACCACGACCAGGCGTCATGATGCCATCTGGTTGACGTCCTCATAACCGATATGGACTTTTCTGCTACGATTCGTTAGAGTGTTGCCCCCTCAAGGTAAGATCCCATTGAGAGCCGAACTATATACTGCATAGCAGACCATGAATAGACCGATCGACAATCAACACGTTATTGAGATTAAAGCGCTGCCCTCTCCCCGCGCCATCAAGACCAAACTCCCGATTACTGATCAGGCCGCGGCGCTCGTCGTAGAAACCAGAGAAGCGATTCGCCGCATTCTTCATGGACAAGACCGCGACCGGCTTCTGGTCATCGTGGGCCCCTGCTCGATTCATGACCCCAATGCCGCCTATGAATATGCCGCTAAGCTGAAACCTGTCGCTGATACCCTGCGTGACCGACTCCTGATCGTGATGCGGACCTACTTTGAAAAGCCGAGGACCACGGTCGGATGGAAGGGACTCATCAATGACCCACATCTAGACGGAACCTGCGATATCGCAACGGGAGTGGAGTTGGCGAGGGCCATTCTCCTCAAGATCAACCAGTTGGGCCTCCCCTGCGGGACAGAGCTGCTGGATCCGATCAGCCCGCAGTACGTCGCCGATCTCATCAGTTGGGCGGCCATCGGAGCCCGTACAACCGAAAGCCAAACCCATCGAGAAATGGCCAGCGGAGTTTCTATGCCCGTTGGGTTTAAGAACGGTACCGAGGGCAGTCTCCATGTCGCCGTCAACGCCATGACATCCGCCCGCACATCACATCATTTCGTTGGCATCAATGCCGACGGCCAAACAGCCATCATCAGAACCATGGGCAACCCAGACCGCCATATCGTGCTTCGTGGCGGGGGCGGAAAAACCAACTACGAAGCAGAACACGTCGCCAAAGCCGAAGCGGCAGTCGAAGGAGAAGGTATTGCCCGTCCCATCATGATCGATTGTTCGCACGACAACTCAAAAAAAGATCATACCCGCCAAGGATTCGTCGCCCAAGAGGTCCTAAGGCAGTTCCGCGAAGGCCGCCAGACCATTATGGGACTCATGCTCGAAAGCAATTTAAACCCCGGCAAACAAGCCTGGAAGCAAGGCGTGGCCCTTCAACACGGTGTCTCCATTACCGATGCCTGTCTGGGTTGGGACGAGACCGCCACCCTCCTCATGCAATTGGCAGAAGCGATTACTCCTCGCCCTGCCTAATGCCATTCGTTGGATTTTGGTAAGTACAGCACCCGCGATGAGCAGGCTATACCCAGCCGGCACCGCCCATTCTTTATCCAGCACTAACGCCCTTACCATTGCCATCGCTTGAAAGCACTATCCTTCCAGCGCATTCGTGACGAAAACCTTGGAGAAGCTCCAGGCAGCCGACACTCCCGTTAGAAACTTGCACGAGCCGGATAGCTCTGCTGTCTGTCTCACACTCCTATACGCCTGCGCGGTGCGCTGTATAAAAGCCACAAAGTCCAGGGCGCCACAACTTTCCAATGAACAGTCCGAACCAATCAATGAACGGTTGATACCATAGAGTCGGAGGCATGCCGATTTGGCGGAAATGCCAATGATGTAAAAATGAGGCAGTTCCCAGTAGGAGCAACCATCGACAGAAGCCCGATGCTGACGATGGACGAGCTTTTGATGCGATCGGCAGAACTAAGCCGTCACTACTCAGCTATTCAGTAACGGCATGATTGAGTTGACGACCTTGGCGCACCGAAAAATGATAAGCACAGTCACATCATGAGGCTGTTCGGAACCAGTCGGTCATGTTTCCAGGCCGATCCCGAAAACGACCGTCTGTTGGATGATCCGAGCTACTCATAAAAAAACACTCGCCCCTGTCACGCTTGCCGCTCTATACAACACGCTGGCTCACATGAGCGCCCACGAGCATCGGGCTCGTCGGGGTGTTAAGTACAGCCATGGAGGGTATGATGGATAGATCAGAGAGTGCGGGAGCGAGGTGGAAACAGTTGGCAATCAGATGGGTCGGCACGACTCTGCTCGGCGCGACCTTGAGTTGGGCCAGCATGGCCCAGGCCAGCCTGGTGGAGTACTACGTCGGAGTCGATGGCCTACAGACAATTGCGACCGGTACGTACGCCGGTCTTCCCAATCCAAACTTTGGCCGGCTGACGTTTCTATTTGCGCATCCCGACGATACGACTCCGGCCAACAGTCACTATCATGGGATCGGCGCGTGGAGTTATTCAGGCCCGGCAGCTTCACCAACCGTGAACGGGACAAACACGAACAACCGTATTCCAGAAACCTTCACAAATCAGGCGCCACTACCGTTATTTCCAGGACAGGGAACGCAAGCCGGCAAGTGGGTCAGTCAGGCTGTGCCAGGGTTGGAATACAGCGACCTGCAGTGGGAATCCACGCAAAGCTTGAGCGGGGCCGCTCCGGGAACACTGGAACATTATCTGTTCACGAGTTCGAACAACCGGTGGGCTAATCCACTGAACAATACCAACGTAGCTCTAGAGTTAGTCAGCCTGACACCGGGCCTCCAGGTGGCGGATGATACAGGGACAACGATTCTCTCGGCAATCGGCCAGACCTATGAGCTGGGCGATGGGAATTTCCTGTCGTTTCGCCCCAACTTTTTCACCACAGAGAATACACAAGCGCGCTACTCAGCCGCGTTTCGACTGATCGATTTGAATGGAACGTTGCAAAACTCCGGGACGTTTCACTTCGACTTTGCGCCGGTACCGATTCCAGCTGCAGCCTGGCTGTTCGGGAGTGGGGTGATTGGATTGGTTGGATTAGCCCGTCGCAAGATGACGGCCTCGGTCTGATCCTGTATGCCGTTGATGGAAGGACCATGAATGTGTTCTTCCAGGGCATCGAGGGCTCTCTCGGTCTGTGCCGAGAGAGCCCCTGGGCTCCGGCCCCTGGCGAGGGCAGTTAATCTAGAGTTTTCATTGAGCAATCAAAAGCCCATGACACACGCGATGCCCACCTGGTCTCGGATTGTGCAGCAGTTCCCCATGGCAGGCACCTCCGCGATCCTCGTCCTGCTAGGCCTGGTTAAGTCCGGGCTGGAAACACAGGCGGCGGTGTGGGTCCCAACACACGATCGCCCGATCACGAGCCCGACTCTTGCCCAGGTTGATGCGGGTGGGCTCGATGATCTGATGTCGGTAGAGTTCTCGCTCCGGAGGTCCGTGCTATCCTTGTCGACCACATCGACTGACCTCATACAAAGCATGGTAATTCCACCGCATGAACCGGCGGCGGTCACCCAGAACTCGCTCTTTGGAATCGATCTGGATACTCGGCGATCTACGTTCAACCTGATTCCCCAAGAGCGCCCGGGAGACGGCCCTCTTCATCTGCCGGTCGATGGTGTCAACATGGGGAGCCGGGCGCCGGTCGTGCCGGTGGCTCCTACTCCGTCGGCTGGGCTGTTGTTTGCTCTCTTGGTCATTGGGCTGTTCAGCGTGCCGCTGAGGGAACGACAGACCAAGGTCTTACCCGGATCGGATACGGAATCGATGACGGGCCAACATCCATCAGAGAGTCATTGCCTCCTTTTGCTGTCGGCTGATTCCGTGTTTGTGCATGACGTTCGGGAGTTGGTCCATCATGCAGGATATCCCACGCACGTCACCGCTGATGTGACTGAGACCCTCGCGATCAGCCAGCGCATGTCCCTGGCGCTGCTCCTCGTCGATCGTCGGGTTCCCGATTGGGACATACTCCGCACTAGTTCATCGTTGAAGTGCGTTCCGTTGATCACGCTGGTACCGGCAGGAATCCGATGTACAGAGGCGCAATGGATATCGGACTTGGAGCGCGGTGCAGACAGCACGTACGACTTTCTCGATGGGGGCCGTCTATTTCTCGCTAAGCTGAGGGCCTCTCTACGGCGAGCCGGGTGTGCTGTGACTAGCCGCGCCGTGTATCACGTGGGAGCTGTGCACTTGGATGCCGATCGCCGTGAGGTGACGATTGCCGGAGAACGCCTGCAGCTGTCAGACAAACCATTTGTGCTTCTCAAAACGCTGATGCAGGCGCCTGCGAGAGTATTCCGACGCAGTGAATTAGTCGATCGCGTGTGGGGGCCTCGGTTCGCCATCGGTAAACATACACTGGACGTGCATGTCCACACGCTGCGCCGCCATTTGGATCGTGACCCCCGCCGTCGCTGTCGGCTTATTACGATCAAAGGAGTCGGGTTCAAGCTCAAAACGGCGGATCCGGTGCCGACCTCGGCTGCCATGGCCATCGACGGATGCGTCGACCCACTATTCGCTGATCATTCTGTGCTTCGCAAGTGGTCGCGTCTATAGCCACGTGAGCGCCGGGACGATGATGCTTCTCCATGCCCCCTACAGCCGCAGCAACTGTCTCCGCAGGACGCGCGACTGCGCGCGGCTGACCTTCAGCTGCTGAGTGTTGGAAAGCGTGACAAGGAAGGCACCGCCGGGCATGTGCGTGACACGATGGATCGACTCGACGTTCACAAGCGCACCACGGTCGAGCCGAATGAAGCGGTGGGGATCGAGCCGGTTCTCCAGGGCCTTGAGTCGGTGATTGATGACATACCGTTCTTTGCGTGTGGTGGTGAGGTACAACAGCTCGCCGTCGGCCACGATCGACGCGATCTGACTCACCGGCAAGAGGAGAATATCGTCCTTCTGGCGGACAGGAATGCGTTCGAGGAAACGGGAGGCGCCCCGGTTCACCGCCGGCTCGGGTCGGATCGGCTCAGGTTCCGGCATCGCGTAGTCGGCCAAGGCGAGTTGTTCGAGGCGCGCGCGGACGCGCGCGAGCGTATCGGCCAGGCGTTTCCGGTCCACCGGCTTGAGCAGATAGTCCGTCGCCTGCACCTCGAAGGCGCTGATCGCATACTCGTCATGCGCCGTCACAAACACAATGAGCGGTCGATCTGCAGCCTTAAACTTTCGCGCCACCCCCAACCCGTCGAGCCCCGGCATCTGCAAATCGATCAAGACGAGATCCGGATCAGCCTGTTCGACCAGCTCGACGGTCGCCGGCCCGTTCTCTGCTTCTCCGATCAGCTCGACATCACTGAACGACCCCAAGAGTTTGGCCAACACCGAGCGCGCCGGTCGTTCGTCGTCCGCAATGACAACTCGAAGCTTCGTCTCCACCTCCGTCATCGCGCGCTCCAGGAAGCCATCGCTGCAACCGGCGCCGCCGTCGGTGTCCCCGGCTCATTCATCGGAAGCGATACCGTCACCGTGGTGCCGCCCCCTGGTTCAGTGACGATCTGTATCGACGCCCGCAGCCCGTAATGACAACGCAAGCGATTTTCAACGTTCGCCAAGCCGATGCCGTCCCGCCGACCGAGACGCAAGGCCTCGTCCGTCGCGCCTACGCCGGTATCGCGCACCTCGAGACAGAGCCGCTCCCCCGTCGCACCGATGCCGCCGTGCCGAGGCAGCCCCCGCACGCGCCGCGCGACGATGTGGACTTCTCCGCCGTCTACCGCCGGCTGAATTCCATGTTTGACGGCGTTCTCCACGAGCGGCTGTAACACGAACGCGGGTACGAGGAGTCGAGTCAACTCACGCGGCACCTCAATTCGCACGGCCAGTCGCTCCTCGAACCGAGCCTTCTCGATATCCAGATAGGAGCGAATCAATTCAATCTCCTCGCCAAGGGTCGTAAAATTGTCCTCCATCCGGCGAAGAATGCTTCTCAGTAGATGGGTGAGATCCCGCAACGTACCGGCAGCCCGCGCCGGCGCCGTGTCGATAAGGTAGCCGACGGTATTGAGTGCGTTGAATAAGAAGTGCGGATTCACCTGCGCGCGCAGGGCCCGCAATTCTGCCTCCGTCGTCAATTTTTTCAGCTCTTGCTCCCGCAGCGCGATCTCGCAGCGCTCATGGCTGGTGCGCAGTACCCCGATCCGACTCGCAGCGATCAACGCGGCCTCTTCAGCCAGCAGCCATTCTTCGGAGAGGAACCGATGACCGTCGGTACGGGGCCCGATCGTCACGACGCACCGCGGAGCCTCCGGCGTGGGCAAGATCATCGTGAAGCCCCCGTCATCCGTCCGGACTAATGCGGCCACGTCGCCTCTCCCCGTATAGCTCGTCGCCTGCGCCGTTTGGAGAAATGCATCAGAGAAGCTTGGTAGCACCGGAATGTCGGCAACCCACTCCCACCAGACTTCTCGCGATTGCAACGTTTTCTGCAGACGTTGGCACAACTCTCCGAGTACGGCTTCCACGGTGTCGTGCCCGTTCATGCGCTGCGCGAGATGACAGCAAAACTCGCCGTAGTCGGGCCGGGAAAGAACCAGAGTATCGAACGCCCGCGTAACCATTCGCTGTAACCATGGATAAGTGATCGCCGTGGCCACCCAGAGTATAATGATGAAACTCGACACGATCGGAGAGACGATCCCACCCGCTCCTCCCTCGATGAACGGCAAGACTGCGGCAACGTACAAACCGTAACTGATGCCGACCAACAACAGAAAAGGGAGCGCACATTTCATAAAACGATCGACGAAACCGAAACGATAATCCCGATAGAGAACCATCACCGCAACCGGGAGCGATGCATGGTGCCCAGGAAAATCGGACCACCATGGCAGGCTGCCGCTGGAGTGATGACTCAACGGCAACACTACGACGGAACCGACCGCCAGGAACAGGAGAACCAGATCACTCAGACCCGCCAGCATCGGTTTCATGGCGAGGAGCAACGCGACAAATAGGACGAGAAATCCGAGCGTCAGCACGTTCCATGCGATCCCATCCGGGACCGGATCGCCCGAGAGAAGGGCCACCCCGTTCCACAAGGCCACCCCAACACTCAGTCCGTACCCGGCCACCACTATCGGGCCGATACGGCACCGGAGAGGCTCTGAACTCGATTGCCAGACCGAATGAACGGCCACAGCCGGTAAGCCGCCCAACGCCGAGAGTGCGAGAACCGCCAAGGCGGACGTGATGACAGGAGTATGAGTTTCAGCCAGCATCGAAGCGAGACTGAGCACGTTCCACAGTAACCCTAGAACCGCGATCCAAAGTGGGAAGCAGGCCCGCTCACACCACACTCGTTCCGTCCCTTGAGCGGCGAACCTGAATGATCTTGCGCCCTCCCTCACCATCACGAGCAGCATGGCATGGAGGGACGCTCCGGTGAGAAACCCGATCAGATGGGCGATATCGGTGGCCGTTCCGCCGCTCACACGACCATTCCTCCTCGAGTCATACCAGGTGCAGTGGGATCTCCGCCGGAAGGGAGATTATTCAGCGGACGCATGAAGATCACGACGTTTCTTCAATGGAGCGTCATGCTCGTCAACCAACCAGTCGTTTTTTACGATGAGCGGCATTCGGCTAGACATGACGGGCTCGCTCAATTGTTCAATTGAACCGCCCGAAACTGATTTATCACCTCGCGCCGGGAAAGAACAGGCTCAACGATGAAAAGGTTCTTGCCGGTGCTGATCGATATCTTCGCCCCGCCACTGGCTTGGTTGATGCTTGGAGGACAATTGATCTACGACTCTCGGCTGGCCCGCCGCCGTCGATTGACCGATAAGGCGCACCTTCTCATTCGAACCTATTCAATGCCAAACACAGCGACATTGCCCTAACCACGGTCACGATAGCTTTCCTTCTCAATCGGCTCCACAGCCGCGGCCACAGCCCTCGTCTCCCCTTAGGCCGTCGGGATGATGGTGCCCACACCCCAGGTCGCCGAGTCCTCCCCCGAACATATTTTTCAATGTGGCAGGCGGCGCGCCCGACCCGGCATCGATCTTTGCCCACGCCTCCGCGTTGGCGCACAGATCAATCCCCGCTGAAAACGAGGACAGGATCCGGCTCAAGGGTGCCCCGCATTGCGGACAGGCCGTCATCGGCGATTCGTCCATCCGCTGACGAAACACAAATCGTTTTGAACAGAAGAGTGACTGCACACAATAGTCAGCCACATACTCGTACAATGGCATGCCTCACATCCTCATGGCTAGGAGTCCAGTCGATACTGAATTGGCACCCGCAAGACGATCTGATGCCGGCCCAGCGCCTGCGGTAACGACAGCGGACAAGACCGCCTGATGACGTCCAACGCGGCATGGTCCAAGACCTCGTGTCCGGAGCCTGTTGCGATCGTCGCATCAAGCAGTCGGCCTTGTTCATCAATCACGACTCGCACGACCACTCGCCCCTCTACGCGATTCATCCGAGCCTCGGGAGGATAGTGCTTCAGCTCCATCACGCGACTCCACAGCATCTGCATCAGCCAGCCAAAATCCGAGGAGGTCTCAACCGAGTGTGCTTGCGTGGCATTTGCGGATGCCAAGGCAACGTCGGTCGGCGGATCTGATGATCCTTCGGCAGGGTGCTCCGCCGTGATAACCGATTGAACGTCGGAAGCTGAAGGCCCCTGCGTCGCGTTATCGACAGCATTCTGAAATTCCACTAGAGTCTGAGGAGTCGCTGCTATGTCACTTGATGGCAAGACAGTGGAGTCATCGGCTTCGTCTGGGGTCGGCACAGCCACTGCCACCACTGATTGGCTTTCAACTCTTGCTTTGGAGCGAACCGCCTCCCTGACGACTGGCTCCGCCTGAATCTCTGGCCTGGTAGACAGAGCTGCGGCAGACGTTCGTACCGGTTTCGTCACGACTGAACCGATTCGATCGTCACTCTGTGCCGATACACCGCTCGATGGGATATGCCCGCTTGACTCCCGGGATGGGCTCACCAGTGAAACCTCCCACTGAAACGTTGACGGCGGGACGATCGCTTGTTGTGAAACGACCCATAAACCTAGCCCCCACAGAGCCCCGTGCAGTGCGATGGAGTACCCCCAGCTCTGTATTCTGGTTTCAGAATCGGTCATCGCAGCATCTCGGTTCATCGAGGCAGTGCTTTCCCATGTGGGCGTCGAAGGCCGGCCCATACTCCAGATCCAGCCAATCCCGCTCCACACACACACCAGAGAGACATCAACATTCGACGCAAATCGCAATGCTGCGAAAGCCACGACACATCCCAGCGATGCAGGCTATCGAAGAGCTGGTGATACAGTCGGCGACTGGAATCCAACCGTTCCATGGCAGCACCGATTCGCCCATCAACCAACAGTCCTCTTGATTCATGGCCGCTCGTCTCCACCTGCAGAAATGGCAACTCGGTATCATTGTCAGTCGCCGAACAGCTAGGGGAAGCGTTTTCGCCACGCTTCGAAATAGTCAGCGCGTCATCACCGAGTAGGGACCTGGCCGCTGCCGTCACCACTTCATCCGAAACTGCATCCTGTGGAGTGTCCGCTTGAGACGGCGCTGTGAGAACGGCCTGTTTCGCCGGAGACATGCGGGCAATGACGTGGACAACACCGGCCAGCTTAGTCAGTCGAATCTCTTTGACCGGCCCGCTCGCCATCATCGTCGAGAAATCCGGCATCGCCTCTACGTCGCGCACGGTGAGCCGTCCACCCATGAATCGCTCACGATCTTCTGCGTTGACCTTCCCATCTGGAAACCAGCGGCCATGATCCATCGACAGCCACCCGCTTGCCATCCAACAGCAAGCTGCAATACCAGCAATCACACCCAGCGCTCGATGAACCTTCCCTTGGCCGGTCAAAAGTCCCGACCAACCGTGCTTCGCCCACTCTCGACCAAGAATCAGACCTCCGGCCACCACCGTCACGGTTCCTATCGCACTCACCCACCAGACAACTTGATCCCACCACTCCCAATGGCGACGAAGCCATGGCCAATACCACCAATGAAGAACGGCTCCCACAAGATTCCACCGCCGTTCCTCTGCTGTCGTGTCTTGCACGACATCGGCGGTCACGCTTGAGACATACAGGACAGCACGGTGTTCTCCGGACAGCTGCACTTTCCATAATGGGCGATAGGGATCGAATCGCTGATGCACGGTCCAGACATCATGCTCGATCAGCTCGACCGCTTCGATCATGCGTCCGCCGGAAAATGGCTGCACGATGCGCTCGATCCCTTCCTGGGTAAACGAGGTGAGCACGTCACCGCTGTCGGCAGAGACTGCCGCCAATGATCCATTGAGACTCTGCGCCACCACGACAGGCCTGTCGCCGACCATCCGAAGCCTGAGAGATTCGATCCCATCAAGCCTCTCCAATTGTTGGACGAGAGAGGGAAAAGAGACACAGCACTCCCGTGTGGATAACGCTTCAGCCGCGGAAAACCACTCCCCTTCTGTCAAGCTCGGATAGGGCACCCATAGAAGGACCACCCCTGAGAGAAACCAGAGCAGCACTGCCGGTCCCAACACGAGGCCGAGCCGGCGATGCAGCCTCCGTATCATTCCCTTCTGCGTCATCGGCTTAGAAGCGAGCGGTGAGCATCACCTCCATGGTCCGTGGCGCACCGAGCAGTACCTGACTCGGGTAGAACGGGTCCGCCCAGATCGCATAGGTCTTGTCCGCCAGATTCCGCCCACGGATGGTGAGCGCGAACTGCTTATACGGAATCGAGACCCACACATCCGCTGTGGTGTAGCTGTGCAAACGCACCGCATTGGCGTTGTCTGCGAAACGCGGGCCCACATAGCGGAACGCCGCCCCCAGGTCGAACGGGATCACGAACGGAATCCGGTACTGACTCCAGAGATTCGCCACCGTCTGGGGGACGTTCGGCGGCCGATTGCCATCATGCGAGACCAGATTGCCGCCGGCCTGCTCGGAGAAGTCCTCAAACTCTGCCGACAGAAACGTCAGGTTCCCCTGGATCCGCCACGCGTCAGTCGGACGCACGGCGGCGCTCAACTCGAAGCCCTTCGAGGTTTGCCGCCCGACATTCTCCGCGGCAAGCAACGATGTTTGTGTCAAGATATTCTTGCGGAAGATATCAAAGTAGGCCACGGTCCACTCGGCGCGATTGTTCCAGAGACTCTGCTTCAGGCCCACCTCCCACTGCGCGCCGGTGGCCAAATCGAAGTTCTCCGCCGCCCGTACAATGAAGAGGTTCGTGCCGACCGGATCCGCCGCCGTCGCATAGTGCCCGTACAAGGTCAGCGTCGGGAGCAAGTCGTAGACAGCGCCTACCCGCCAGGTCACCGGCTGGAAGTCCCGCTCGAAACTGGCCGTTTGGTTGAACACCCCGGCGTTGTTGAACAGCTTCCGGTTCAGGTCGATATGGTCAAACCGCATCCCGCCGACCAGTTTCAACGAGTCCGTCACACTGAACTGGTTTTCGGCGAAGATGGCTGTCGTGGTGATGGTGGACCGCTGCTCAGCCGAGACGATCGGCCCAAACGAGCCGGACGGAAGCGCCAACGGATCAACACTGTCTCCTGAGCTGAAGAAACTCGGGCGATTCAGATGCAGATGGCTGAAATCCACCCCGGCGACAAACCGATTCTTATGACCCAGGATCGGCTCGTTGACTTGTAGTTCCAGTCGGTCTCCGAGAATGTACTGATCGTGCTGCACAAAGAACCGATCCCGGTCGATCAACAGCGTGCCGGGATTGAATTGGTAGGTCTCGGCATTCTGCCAGTCCCGCCCGGCCCAATAGTAGTAGCCTTGATTGCGGATCTGGATGGTGTCGGTCGGCTGCCAGTTCGCTTTGAGTTTGGCCCAGTAGGTCGTCGAACTCATGTTGGCATCGACGACATTGAAATTCTGGCGGAAGAACCGTGCATCAATGGTGTGGCCTGTTCGCGTGCTCACGACATCGGGAATGGCCGAGGTGCCGGCAAAGCTGCCGGGGACCAGCGGCGTGCCCCAATAGGGGACGCTGCGGTCATGACTGACGTCGAACGACACCTCGAAATTCAAGCGTGGCGTGACGTCATACAGCAGAGCGCTGGTCATATTCCAATAGGTGTACGGCGTGCGTTGGATGCCGCTGAAGCTGTCGGAGGTCTGATAGCTCAGATCGACGCGATAGTGGAGATTGTCCCAGCGCAGCGGTCCGCCACTGCCGGCAGCCGCTCGCAACGTGTTGAACGTGCCGTACGACAACAAGGCATCGACCGTGACCTGATCACTCCGCACCGGCCGCTTGGTCACGAAGTTGATCGCGCCACCGAGCGCCCCTTCACCGTAGAGAACCGAGGCGGGACCTTTGAGAATCTCAATGCGCTCGAGATTCCACGTATCCCGAGGGCGAGACGTCATCGACGCTGGGCCGATCATCAGACCATCGTAGAGTAGCCGGAGTTGATTATTGGTGAACCCCCGCATAGAAAAATTGGCCGGGTTACCCGGGGAATCCCCCACGGTCACGCCGGTGGTGCCCTCCACCGCTTCGGAGATCGTTCGTAATCCCCGCTCCTGCAATAACGTCTGATCGACGATTTCCACTGTTGCCGGGATCTCTCGAATCGACAGCCCCAGCCGACTCGCCGACGGACTCGCTTGTTCTAAATGCAACGTGCCGGTGCCGGCAGATTTGATCGCCTGATCGCGAACCTCTACGACCGGCACTTCGACTTCCTGCGCGCTGCTCTTTGGAGCATCAACTTCTTGTGTACCCTCCTTATTCCCCTCCTTGGCCATTGATATTCCTGACCACACAGAGAAACTTCCCATCAGAACACCGACAAGTACCAGACAATGACCGACAGACCACGCTCGATTCACAACCAGCCTCCTTATATATTCGCGAGAATCGCACTCCGATTCCCGTCGTTGTTACTCCCATACCTCTCTCCATCGCGGATTCGATACGATGTGATGCAGCACGTTGGGCGAATCCGGGCATACCGATGACTTCATTCAGGTGCGGCTTCTGGACACCGGTGTACTGCCCACACAGTGATGGGCAATTAACGCGGCCACCGTATGACTGAAGATCCGCAAGCTCCCGGCACTCAACCGAGTACCGCTCAGTCGCCCGGTTTCGACCCACCGATACACGGTCCATCGACTGACATTTAGAATGCGGGCCGCTTCTTCGACACGGAGTAAGTTCTTTTGCTCCAAGAGTGCAAGCTCATCCATGAGCAGTCCCTCTCGAATGGATTCCTGAGTGATCGTTCCCACCATCGACAGGGAAGAGGGCTCTCACGACCACCCCGTATCCACACGGAGATACCATCGTCCCTCACTGTCAGATGGAACTCGCGGCGAACGATGCACCACACCACAGTCTTTCTGAGTCGATCCATGCTCCCCTTTCAGCAGGCAGACTTGAAACGGCTGGGTCGAATAGACGATTGCCTCGGGCCCTGCGATTTTTCGGTTGTCGCCGCGGCCAAGGCATCGCCGCTGCACCTGGGCGTCATCCAGCCACTCGGTGCCCGGGCCTTTGAACGTGCATAAGAGGCGCACCGACAGCCGGTCGATGTGAAAGACAGGACAGGACTGTTCCCGGGTTTTGCAGAACGCAATCGTTACCCGCTTCTCCGGCACCAGCGTCGCATAACCGGCCAGCACGTCGACCAGCTCCTCCAGCATCCATCGGGCCAGAGGGTCAGCCGTCCGCGCGGCAGCCTGTCCAATCTCTTCGCTCGGCAGCGTGAGAGAGCAGGTCGGTAGCAAGGCAAGGCGACTCTCTTCGATCACTTGCCGAAGCTGCGCGGACGGTGACCAGGCATACAGCAGGATGTTTTTTTGTGGATCTTTGATCCTGTGGAAGTCCGCCGGCTGCATTGCGACCACCAGGTTCTTGGGGACGTCGGCGCCGGATCCCTTCGAATCCAACGTCAGGACAAACTGACTGTCGTAACGATCTTCCGTAAGAGGCGTCTGACTCGGCTCGATAATCTTCATCGGGATACACCTTTCCATCAGTCGCGAGGCGAGCAGGGGCCGGCCGGTATAGTCACATCTGCAGCCGCTACCACAAATGACAAGAACAACGTCTGTACCAAGCTAATTCCTCACGACCGGCGATGGACACCTGCGACACCTAGGCAGGAACTGCACAATGCCATCATGGACCCAGCAGAACCTACCCAATGATGGAACACCCTGGCCCTTCCACCGACGGTCCCTACCCGTTGATGCCTTGTCGGGCGACCGGCGATCCTCCTGGACCGACCGGACCCACGATTGCTGTCATTGCCGGCTATAGAACGGAGGAGTGCGGCGGACCGCGAGCGGAAGGGAGGTGAACTCGTCGTGACTCGACGACTGACCGATCGGGGAACGGATCAACCGTAATGAGGGTGTCCGGAGCGGCACCGACATCGCTTGCTGCCATGCCATCCCCCGCGGCATGATCCAGCCAGGCATGGTCGTCGTCCGCCGAGTGGATCGGATCACCCGTCAGAATCCCCCACTGGTGATCGAGCAACACAAACGGCAACGGCAACGCCAAGGCCAGATAGGCAAGCAGCGCGCCGACCAACAGGATGCGATGAAGGTTGGGTTGTGTCACAATCGTGTTACCGCTTCTCTTTATGCACCGCATGCTTGCGGCAGAAGGAACAATATTTCTTCAATTCGATCCGATCCGGATCATTTTTCTTATTCTTCATCGTCCAATAGACCGACTTGCCCGGCGATTCGCAGCCGATACAGGCCACGGCGATCACTTCACGCATGATGAACCTCCTCGTTCCTCGCTAAATCTTTTCTCCGGCCGCCCGCATGTCTGAAACCACTCTGGCCAGGCCTCGTTTGTCGATGATCTTCATGCCATGCGCGGACACCGAGAGCGTAATCCAGCGATTTTCATCCGGCAGGAAGTAGCGTTTCCGCTGCAGATTCGGCAGAAATCGCCGTCTCGTCTTGTTGTTGGCATGGCTCACGTTGTTTCCCGATACCGGCTTCTTCCCGGTCACCTGACAATAGCGTTCCATCATTCCTCCTTGCGGTTGATCTATTCCACTCGTTGTCCGTTATGCGCTGGGAAGATCATCAACACCAGCGCTGTCCCAGAGCGCCAAGGCAATCTGACAGCATTGACAGAGTTGCCATATCTCTCCCGTCGCCGCGCGCCGTTCCAAATCGTCCACGGCTCGAATGTGGGCGACGACATCACGGCCTTCACCTTGTTCGCGAAGACTACAGAGCTCACAACCCAGTCCGTCCGCTGCGTGAATCTCTTTGAGATCAAGCACCGGCTCAGCCCTCTTCCTCAGGCAACAAGTCGTGCCGTTCGGAGCGCATATGCCGCTTTTCCCACGTCGGCTTCTTGAATGGATCGCGAAAGGCACGCCACAGCTCTTCATCCAGAGCAAGCTCCGCTCTGGTCAACAGGCAAGCATCCAGCCGCCGTTTCAAGTCGACGCGATCGATCTCCTCGCCGATGAAAGCCAGTTCGATCCGGCGATCCCCGAATTCGAGATCCCACACCTTGCGCAGCTCGTCGAGCGCCCCTTCTCCCTTCGGCCAGTGCCGATCCGGAATTGCCACCCACCAGCGGCCCAGCCGCTCGTAGAGACAGTTGGCCCCGGCCTGCGACCACATGTAACAAGTCTTCGGTTGCGAGGCGACCCAGAAGTACCCTTTGGATCGCAGCACACCCGGCCATTCCTCTTGCATCAACAGCCAAAACCGGAGCGGATGGAACGGCCGTTTTGCCCGATAGACGAACGTTTCTGTATCATGCTCGTCTTCCGACAACGACGTGCCGCTCAACAAATGCATCCACCCGGGTGTGATGTCTTGCGACGCACGATCATGAGAGCGCGTGGTCTCCAAAAATGGGGAATCGAGGTCTCCCAAGGACACTGCCAGGTATCCCGCATCAGGGTTGACCTGCCAAAGAAACCGCTCAAGACGCTGCCGCTCCGCCGGCGTCACACGATCGCACTTGTTGAGCACGAGCGTCGTGCTGCATTCCAGTTGATCCGCAAGCAGTTCGGCGAGGGTTCGCGCATCGTCCGGTCCCGTGCCGAGTCCCCGCTCGCGGAGCGTGGCCCCGGACTCATAGTCCTCCCAGAAGCGTTCCGCATCAACGACCGTCACCAAATGATCAAGACGCGCGACGGCTGAGACGGCAACCTCTTCGGTCTCATCGGTTTCGAAGAGATTGGCGATCAGGAGCGGATCCGTGCTGCCGGAATTTTCAATCAGGATGGTGTCGTACCGCCCGAATCCGGACAGGCGCACGATGGCTTCCGCGACATGCTGGCGCAAGGAACATCGGGTACACTCAGCCGTCAACTCAACGAGCGCCTCACCGCGAAGGTAGTGTTCTCCGCCGAAGGACTCGATCTCGCCGGTCAATCCGCTCAGGTCGTTCGTGATGACCGCCGTCCGCGCCGGATTCAGTCCACTCACCAGACGCCGGAGCACCGTCGTCTTCCCGGCGCCGACGAAACCCGACACCACGATGACGCTCACCTTGCCTTTCATACCATTCCTCCTCAACTCCTGAGTTCTCAACCGGCTCCGACTCAGCTCCAGCGCGGAAACGGATCCGGATATTTCCGCCAAGCGGGTTTGCCCTCGGCCAGCTCCGCATCGGTCAACAGACATGCGTCAAGGGCCTCACGGATCGCCGCCTCATCCATCCGCTGACCGATGATGACGATCTGTTGGCGCCGGTCCCCGAAATTGGGATGCCACATCGCCTTGATCTGCGCCTTTACCTCGGCGGAATCGGGCCACTGTTCTTCCGGTATCATGGCCCGCCACCACCCCATCGGGCCGAGTTGCCACACGGTCCCGGCCAGTGAAAACACCCCGATGAACTCCAGCCGGCTGGCCAAGTACACCAACCCTTTGGCGCGCAACACTCCTGGCCAGGGCCGACGCAACTGGTCCGCCAACCGCTGCGCGTGAAACGGGCGACGACTCCGATAGACAAAGCTCGCAATGCCGTATTCCTGAGATTCCGACCGCGCGCCTTCGCGGAGCGTCTTCATCCACCCGGCCGCCTGCGAGGCTCTGGCGAATTCGAATCGTCCTGTATTGAGGATCTCCGCCGGCGGAACATGCCCATATTGCACCGGACGGATCGCCGCGTCCGGGTTCAACGTCGCGAGAATCGTCGTCAGTTCCTGCAACTCACGTGGCTCCATCAAATCGGTCTTATTCACGACAAGCACATCGGCGAACTCCACCTGATCGATCAGCAGGTCAGTGATGGTCCGCTCATCCTGCTCGCTCACCGCCAGGCCACGATCTTTCAACTCCACGCCTTCTCGATAGTCGCGGAGAAACCGCGGGCCGTCCACCACCGTGACCATGGTATCGAGCCGCGACAGGTCGGCCAACGCCTGCCCCTGCGCGTTTTGAAACGTGAAGGTTTCCGCCACCGGCATCGGCTCCGAGATACCGGTTGACTCGATGAGCAGATACTCAAACCGCCCCTCTTCCGCCAGCCGGGCGACTTCGTTCAGCAGGTCTTCCCGTAGAGTGCAGCAGATGCAGCCGTTGCTCATCTCCACCAGTTTCTCTTCCGTGCGGCTCAGCGCCGCACCGCCTTCGGCCACCAGCATCACATCGATGTTCACATCGCTCATGTCGTTCACGATCACCGCCACGCGCAATCCTTCCCGATTGTGCAGCACATGGTTGAGCACCGTGGTCTTTCCCGCACCGAGAAACCCCGACAAGACCGTCACCGGCAACCGCGCGGTGTCCGTACGCATCTACCGCTCCTCCTGCGTCGCCGACAGCGCATCCGCTTCCGCCGGTATGTCCATCGGCGGAAAGGGGTCCGGCTTCCCCTCCCACGACGATCTTCCGGAGGCCCATTCCGCTTCCGTCACCAGACAGGCGTCCAGCCACGCCGTCAGGGCCGCATGATCCATTCGTCGACCGATCAGCACCAGTTCTTGGCTGCGATCGCCGTACTCCGGATCCCACACACCCTGGAGGCGCTGATACTCTTCTTCCTCTTCCGGCCATTCCTCCTTGGGCATCGCGGCATACCAGCGCCCGGCCCATCGCACGTTTCCGGTCCCGCCCGCCTGCGACCACAGTCCGATGAGATCCGGGCGCGTGGCGATCCAGAACAGCCCCTTCGACCGGAGCACGCCGGGCCATGGCTCCTGAAAGCAGTGCCACAGCCGCTCAGGATGAAAGGGACGCCTGGCCCGGTACACGATATTGGTAATCCCGTATTCGTCGGCCTCGGACCGTTCATGCCCGCGTAAGGTTTTCATCCAGCCCGCTGCCTGGCTGGCCCGCTCAAAATCGAAGGCGCCGGTGTTCAGGATGACGCGGAGATCGATGTGACCGTGACGAATCGAGACACAGCGCGCCTCGGGGTTCAACGCGGCCAGGATGGCCGTCAGTTCGCGCAACTCGCCCTCGGACACCAGGTCCGCCTTGTTGACCAGCAGCACATCGGCAAACTCGACTTGATCGATGAGCAGATCCGTGATTGTCCGCTCGTCCTCGTCGCCGATGCCGAGCCCTCTGGCTTGGAGATCCTCCGCTTCGTGATAGTCCTTGAGGAAGTTGACCGCATCGACGACGGTCACCATCGTATCCAGCCGCGCCACGGCCGTCAGACCGCCTCCCGACTCGTGCTCGAATTGAAACGTCTCGGCGACCGGCATCGGTTCCGAAATCCCCGTCGACTCGATCAGCAGATAGTCGAACCGCCGCGCCTCTGCCAGCCGCGCCACTTCCTTCAGGAGATCTTCCCGCAAGGTGCAGCAGATGCAGCCGTTGCTCATCTCGACCAGCTGCTCGTCGGTGCGGCTCAATTCTGCGCCGCCTTGCTCAATCAGCTTCGCATCGATATTCACCTCGCTCATGTCGTTGACGATGACCGCCACGCGCAACCCTTCCCGATTGTGCAGCACGTGGTTGAGCACCGTGGTCTTTCCTGCACCGAGAAACCCCGACAGAACCGTCACCGGCAAACGCTGATCGACCTCCACAGTTTCAGGAGCGGGCGTTGTCGTCACATGAGTTGCCATCAGTCTCCTCCTAGTCCAAGTCTCCCTCGTCGTAGGCGTCGGCATGGGCGATCGCGCGGGCGAAGGGATCGTCGAACCGTCGCCAGCCGGATTCGCCCTCCAGCACCTCCGAGGGTGTCAACAGGCAGCGCTGAAGTCGCCGTCGCCAGGCCATGACATCCAGTCGATAGCCGATCCAGCCGAACGTCTGTCGGCGATCTCCGAACTCGACGGACCACTGCTGCGTGAGCTCTGCCTCAAACGCACGACCGGTGGGCCATTCATCTCGCGGCGTGGCCACCCACCAATCTCCGATACACTCAAAATGCCTTGCTCCGGCCGTCTGCTCCCATGAAAAACACCGCTCCGGCTGAGATGCGATCCAGAAATGCCCTTTGCACCGGAGCATCCCCGGCCAATCGGATTCAATCAGGTCCCACAAACGCTCCGGATGGAAAGGGCGCGTGGCCTTAAACACGCCCATCGTCCAGTGAGCTGACGAAATCGTCGGCAGCGGCGCGCCATGGATGAGCTTGGCCCAGCCGGGTTGAAAACTGATCGGCATCGAGGCCAGCGTGCGCGCTCCAAGGATCTGCCCTTCCAGCTCCAATTCATCCGACATCGACAGCATCACGGCTTCCGGGTTCAACGCTTCAAGCAGGTTCCGCAACCGCCGCTGCTTCCCGCTCGGCAACCCCTCCGTCTTGGACAGCACCAGCACCGTCGCATACTCCACCTGCTCCACGACCAGTTCAGAAATCGTCCGCCCGTCGTCCATTCCGCAACTCACACCGCGAGCCTGCACGTCATCCACGGCATGCAGATCGTCCCACAAGGTCCGGCTGTCGACGACCGTGACCAGGTGATCCAGTCGCGCCTTCGATGCCAACGGCTCTTGGTTTTCCCAGGCATCGTTGAAGACTTCGGCCACGAAGACCGGCTCGACCAATCCGGAACACTCCACCAGCAGCCGATCAAACCGCCCCATGTCGGCGATCGCCATGACGGCGCTCGTCAAACTCTCGCGCAAGGAGCACCCGACACATCGTTGAACCAACTCGGTGAGGACTTCACCGAGGCGAAACACCTCCACGCCCTGTGATCGGTAAGGAGCTGGATCCAATCCGGCATCGCTGCGGTCATGGACCAGCAAGGCCATGCGGCCGGAGGTCCGGCCGGTGAGGAGTTTCCGCACCAACGTGCTCTTCCCGGCTCCGACAAACCCGCAGACGACGGTGACCGGAAGCCGGGCATCATTCGACTCGGTTCGTGCCGGGGGCTCAGACAGCGGGATCGCCACGACGACCTCCCGCTGCACCCCGGCCACGATATTTCTTATTGAATTTCTCGACCCGCCCTTCGGTATCGATGATGCGCTGCGTCCCCGTGTACAACGGATGCGAGTACATCGACGTTTCAACTTTGTAAATCGGATAGGTTCGTCCGTCTTCCCACACCGTGGTCTGATCGGTCTGCACCGTCGACATCATCATCCAATGCTTGTCGATCGCGACATCGTGAAAGACAACCGGACGATAGCCCATAGGATGGATACCAGGTTTCATCGCCCCTCCTTATGCCGACTACCAGCTTGACTTTCGCACCCCGGGAATCTGCCCCTTCAGCGCAAGCAGGCGAAAATCCACCCGCGACATATCGAATCGGCCCAGATATCCCCGCACGCGCCCCGAGATCGCACAGCGATTGCGCACCCGAACGGGCGACGAATTCCTCGGCAACTTCTGCAGCGCCTGCTGCGCTTCCTGCTTCTGCTCCTCGCTGCTTGTCTGACTCTTGATCACCGCTTTCAACGCCTTGCGACGCTCGGCATACTGCACGACCAATCGCCTGCGTTTCTCGTTTCTCAATCGACTGCTCAACTTTGCCATACGCTGCCCCCCTTGCTTCGGAAATGAAGTGTGCCCACGGCTTCGCTAGAATTCAGACTGCCCGCCGAACGGCAACAACGCCATGTGCCGCGCACGTTTGATCGCGCGAGCGATCTCACGCTGCCGCTGCTGACTATTCCCCGTCAGGCGACGAGGCAGGATCCGCCCGTTCTCCGTGATGAATCGCCGCAACCATTCGACATTTTTCCAATCCACGGGCGTGATTACGTCGATCACGCGACGCCGTCGTTCTTCAATCATGGATCGCTCCTTCGTTGACGTGACTGAGACCTGCTCCGTCGGTCCCGCACCGACTCTTCACGGACGCGTCACGCCTAACACGTGGCGGACGCCGGACACTGAAGAGTCCGCGCACCTACGGCATCAACACGATGCGATGAGATCAACCGAGAACAGGTGGACCGCGAGACGGCAGAGTGAAATCCAGCAGAGCTGAGAAGATCTGCGGCGATGGGATCGCAACAGGACGTGACGGAATCAGGATAGACGGCAGGACGGGCACCGCCACGGACAGCCCCGAACTGGCGGCCCATTCCAGCCATGCGTGAATATCGACATCGGAGTGACTGGTATCTCCTGCCTGCATAGCGGAGTAGTGGTCGACAAGGAGATAGGGCAAAGGCAGGGCAACCAACACGTACAGTATCGCAACGGCGGCGATGAGGATCGGTCGAGTCAATTGGAGCTGCATCAGTCTGACCACTTCGCTACACCAAGCCATAACGCGCCTCGCACTTCAGTGCGCTTTCATCGAATTCTTGTGATCCTAAGCCGACCCACTGTCCCCGCTGAACCGTAAAACATTGTGCGCAGGTCTGGTCATAGAACGGCGACAGACCCATGATCC
This sequence comes from Nitrospira sp. UBA5698, assembly GCA_002420115.1. Taxonomy (GTDB): domain Bacteria; phylum Nitrospirota; class Nitrospiria; order Nitrospirales; family Nitrospiraceae; genus Nitrospira_D. The sequence goes on along the minus strand of DIHK01000066.1, from coordinate 267,395 downwards.
ACTCACGAGAGAACTCCCCCTGGTATTCCTTGGGAAGGAACGCCATGAACCCTGACGGTGGTGTGGAAAACTCGGACATCTCAACTCCCATTACACCGCAGCCGGACCCGGGACAGTCCCCTTGAGTTCACGCACCTTGTCTGCCAGACGGATGACGTGATCCACGGTAATGTCGTGAAACGATAACATGGCATCCTCGTGCCCGGCCTGCGCACACATCGCCATCGTGTAGCAATTCGTCCCACCACGCACGATCTTCAAGGTCAGATTCGCTTGATGGCAATGGACCCCGATAAACAGACAGGTGTCAATCCGGTTGTGCCAAATCGTCAAGTTCGGATGGTTCGGGTTGATCTCGACCTCCGGATTGATCTTCGGATACTTGGGCCGATAGTCCGGCATGGGAATCAACATCGGCTTCTGATTCGGCCCCACACTCTCCTTTAACACATTAAAGAGATGGCGAATCGCCTTCGCCTTCTTCTCAGCTGTGGACGTCCAAGCCCACAACACCAGCGGTCCCGGAAAGATCGTCGGCACCTTGGCGCTCAAGAAGCGCCGTGCCGCCTCGTCCATCGCCTGCTCCTCAGGCACGATATATCCGTGCACGATCGCTTCGCCTGGATTGGGCAATCGCACACCCATGCTGGCCGCTGCCGGCGGCAAAAAATGCTCGGGACCGGGTCGAACTTCGTAACGCATGGGAAACTCCTCACATTTATAAATGCAACTTACTTGCAATACCAATCAGAATCATACACGGGTCAAATCCCCGATGCAAGCCAGTCGATTAGTCCTACGCATCGGCTCCTTACCTGATATACGCGGCCACGATTTCAAACAGCATCGGCATGCCCTCACCAATCGGCATGGAAAAACTCGCGGCATGTCGATGCCCGCCGCCCCCATGAGCCTGCGCGATCCGCGACACATCGGCGCCACTCGCTCGAGAACGAAGGCTGACATACCGCCGCCCCTCACGCTCGTACCATACGAGACAAAAGGGATGGTCCAGAGCCAAGCGTTCGCCCAACTCGCTCCGGAGGATGGCGCTGTGAACAGCCGGAATGGTCTCGCCTTCGAAGCGAACCAGTACGGCAGTCCGTAGCAATTTACTGATCAGCTGCTCCTGAGCGCGGAGAATCGCCCGTCCTTCCGTCGCCAACTCATAGCGCTTCAATCCACTCCACACATCAAAGTCGAACGGGTAGGATTCGATCGCCGCATTGATCTCTCGACTCTCCGGCAATTGCCAGCGATGCAGATCTTTATCCTGCAGATATTGCAAGAGCCAGGGCGCAGCCGTTCGATGTGCCCATTCCCACGCAAGCACGGCGCCGGACTTATTCTGTTCATAGTGCGCGTAGGGCAGATCGCCGAGCGCCTGTTGAGCTGTGACATGGTGGTCGAGAATCGCGAATGCCGATGTCGCACCTGCCAACTGCTCGATCGTCGGACGGGCGTAGCTGAAATCCACAATCACCAACCGTTTTCCGGCCAGGCCATCGGGTGGAGGCTGACCATGCCTGGCCGTCACAAACCGGGCCGTCGGGCAACGAGTCCAAACCGCCCAGGCCGCGCCGAACCCATCGGAACAATCGGCATGGTAGAGGACGACCTCCGGTTCGAAAAACGGCAATGGGTGCACGTCCTTCATCACGCCATCACTTCGGTGAGTCTGGCCCGGAGGCCATCAGCCTGGCGGCATCCAGCGCGCCGTACGTGACAATCAGATCAGCGCCGGCGCGGTGCATGGCACAGAGCGACTCCAATAACGCCTCTTCGTAGCTGAATAGCCCGACTGCGGCGGCGGCCTTGAGCATGGCGTACTCTCCGCTCACGTGATAGACCGCGACCGGAAGAGCGGAATGGTCCCGAACGAGCGACACGATGTCCAGATACGGCAAGCCGGGTTTCACCATCAGCCAATCAGCACCCTCTTCTTCATCCAACTGGACTTCTTGTAATACCTCTCGATGATTCGCGGGGTCCATCTGATAAGTCCGCTTATCACCGACGCGCGGGGCGCTCTCCAGTGCTTCACGAAATGGTCCATAGAATGCCGAGGCATACTTCACGGCATAGCTGCAAATGCCGACCTGTGGGTAGCCTGCCTCATCCAATGCCTGACGGATCACCCCGATCCGTCCATCCATCATGTCCGAGGGAGCCACGAGATCCGCTCCGGCCTGCGCTTGGACCACGGCCATCTCCGCCAACAACGGAAGGGTCGCATCATTGTCGATCCTTCCATCAATCACCACCCCGTCATGCCCGTCCGATGAATAGGGATCGAGCGCCACATCACTCAGGATCAGCAGATCCGGAGCCGCAGCCTTCAGGGCGCGGATCGCCCTCGCCATCAACCCGTCCCGATTGCGACTCTCTTGTCCTCGCGGATCCTTGAGGTGATCCGGCACCACCGGAAACAGCGCGATGCCGGCGAGGCCGGCACAGGACGCTTCCACGACCTGCTCGATCGCCCGGTCGATCGAGACCCGCGCGCAACCCGGCATGGAGGCGATCGGTGTGACCTGATCGACCCCTTCCTGCACAAACAACGGCCAGATCAGCTGCTGCGGAGTGAGCACCCCGGCCGGCCGTCTGGTCCGGAGCATCGCTCGTGTGCGATGGAGCAGAGACGGTTCGCGGAGCGCTGGGGGAATCGGATGCAGGCTCATTCCCAAGGCTCCTTCACCAGCTGCATCAGACAGTCGATTGCCCCGGTCGTGAGCGGTTGGCCTTCCATCACGTTTGACCAAACCGCTTCCCACTGAATAACCGCCGGAGAAATCGAAAATCCTTTGCTCTCCACGGCAGCCCGCATAGCCGATGTCGGCCACTCCACGACTTGATTCCATAACACCCGCATGGCCGGATTGATCCCTTCTCCCCCAAGCGTCGCACGCAAAGCCGCCACACCTTCCAACGCCCAAATGTCGGGAAAGGACGGGCGAACCGGCACAAACACTCTGTCAGCACCGCGCAGAATACTCGTCGTCATGTCGGAGAGCGTCGGTGGCCCATCGACGACCATCCACTCGAACATCGGCGCAAATCTGGCAATCTGGTCGTGCACGATCGGCTGAATCTGAGAACGGGCCACGATGCGGAACCGTTCTCCCCAGCGGCTCGCCCATTCGCTTGCCGTACCTTGCACATCCGCATCCAGCAACAGCACGTGAGCTCCCTGTTCGGCCAATGCCATCGCGGTCGCAATCGCCAGTGTCGTCTTTCCCATCCCGCCCTTTTGGTGGAGAAACGCGACCGTGCGCATGGATCTCGCTCACGCGGCGCGTGGCCACCGATATCGAATCCGCCCCCCGACGACGGTCATCATCACCCGACCCCGCATCGGCCATCCCGCAAACGGCGTATTCCGCCCCTTCGAGAGAAACTGTTCCGGATCAACAACCCACTCACATGTACGATCCACCAGGACAATATCGGCCGATGTCCCCGGCCTCAGCGTGCCACCCGGCAATCCCAACAAGCCGGCCGGTTTGCTGGTCAAACACTGCACGGCACGTTCCAGAGGCAAGACGCCTTGTTCGACGAGCCGTAGCGTCAGGGCCAACGCGGTCTCTAATCCCACGATCCCGAACGGGGCTCGATCCATACCCCACTGTTTTTCATATTCGGCATGAGGAGCATGGTCTGTCGCAATCGCATCGATGGTCCCGTCTGCAAGCCCCTCCAGTAGTGCGTCTCGATCTCGCTCGCTCCGCAGAGGCGGATTCATCTTGGCATTGACGCCCTGCTCACGAACCGCTTCGTCGGTCAGCGTGAAATGATGCGGACAGACCTCAGCCGTCACCGGTACACCCTTGGCCTTGGCCTGGCGCACCAGGTCTACTCCGACCGCCGTGCTGAGATGAGCCACATGAAGTCGTGCACCCGTCTCTTCGGCGAGCCTGGTGTCTCGGGCAATCATTCGAAACTCCGCGCCTTTCGGAATACCTCGGATCCCCAACACCCGCGATACCGGCCCTTCGTTCATACATCCGCAACCGGACAGGATCAGATCCTCACAATGGTCAATCACTGGCAGATCGACGTCCCATGCCTGCTTCATTGCCTGTCGCATGACCTCAGCATTCATCACCGGCCGTCCATCATCGGACAGCGCGACACAGCCCGCCTCTTTCAAGGCTCGAAAATCGGTCAACTCACGTCCCGCCGATTCCTGGGTAATGGCCCCGATCGGATACACCTTGGCACGATCGGCTTCTTCGGACTTCCGCCTGATCAACTGCGTCACCGTCGGCTCATCGTTCACCGGCTTCGTATTCGGCATGCAGCAGATCGACGTGAAGCCCCCCGCCACGGCCGCCGCCGTACCCGTGGCAATGGTTTCCTTGTACTCAAAGCCTGGCTCACGCAGATGGACATGGAGATCGACGAGACCCGGCAACACCAACAACCCCCTCACATCCAGACACTCAGCCGCCTGAGGAGGAGGCACATCCGGCGAGACCACCGCATCGATTACTCCATTTTTGATCCACACATCCGCTTCGCCGTCCCACCGGCCTGGATCGAGCACCCAGCCGCCGGCTAGGACAAGGATAGAAGGTTCTTCCTCTCTGTTTGATCTATTGACCATCCGCCAGCCTCAGGACTAGACTTCGACAACAGAATCAGAACCGCCCCCTGTCACCAAAGGAGTTCTCCGATGAGCGACCACCCCATCCATGAGCATCACGCCCATCAGCACGGAGCGAACTGCGGGCATCCGGCCGTCTCCCATGACGGTCACACCGACTATCTCCATGACGGACATCTTCATCATCCGCATGGCGACCATATCGATGAACATCGGCTCGGTATCACTACGCAAAACCCGGCTGGATGCACACCGACCCATCGCTGCGAGGGGCATGAGACCGGACATCGCCACGGCACGAACTGCGGGCATCAGGCCGTGCCGCACGGAGACCATATCGACTATCTGGTCGCCGGCCATTTGCACTTCGCCCATGGCGCGCATTGTGATGACCATGGAGCACTACAACTCGCTTAGAAGCTATTCGTCACTACCGGTGCGGGGCGCCTGACTCAACGGCGTCCCGGGCACTCCGCTCAGCCGTAGCAGAAACCCGTCCACCTCTGCCGGTCGCAGCTGATCGTGCGGGATTTCGACTTCGAGAAACACACCGTCCCGCAGCGCGAAGAGCCCATGCGCGATGCGGTGATGATCCTCCACACCGACTCCAAACGCCATCACAAAGGCCTCCCGACTCGCCGGATCCGCACAACAGAGGGAGTAGCCTGCTGCACGAACATTGGGATGGAAGCGGTCGACTTCCCGCCAATGGTCTTCGTGGTCCGCGGACACATGCACAATCGTCCACTCCGACAGCTTCTCGCTGCCATGTTCCTCGAGCGCCACGATCTGTGCCATACAGGCATGCTTCTGGATATTTGGCAACGTCGAAACCAGGACCAGACCACGGCGAAGTTCATCGGCCCTGAGCGGTGTATCGGCCAACCGGGCGGCTGGAATGGTGAACTCAGCGGTCAGACGCTCCCCGCGACGAGGGATGTCCCCCAGCAAGTAAATCTGATCGCTGCCGAGTTGGGCAGTTCTCATCATGTCATCCTTGAGCCTCATGTCTCGCCTTGAACCGTTTCCTCTTGCAGACCGTTCGTCACATATACTCGCGAGCGAACGGCGCTTCACGAGATACGCTTTACGCGCAGGAGAGCGACACGAGAACGTCCTGACTAATGCGGCAGCATGGTCAACATGGCGATGGTCATCATTCCTGCGATCATCATGGCAAACTGCCAGACCCCCTTGGCCGCCCCTATTCGTCCATGCAACCCTGGAACGAGATCAGCCAACCCGATATACAAGAACGAAGCCGCTGCCACGCTGAGCGCATAGGGAACGATCGCCTCCGCATAGCCGAGCCCGCCATAGGCCGCGACGACCCCAACCAGCGTCCCCATGCCCGAGAGCGTATTCCAGAAAAAGGCTTTCCAGCGAGAGAACCCACTCGACAGGAGTATGGTGAAATCGCTCAATTCTTGCGGGACTTCGTGCCCCAACACTGCGAGCGTCGTGACAAGACCCAGTCCTGGCGATGCCACACAGGCGGCACCGATGGCAACTCCGTCGGCCATGTTATGGACCGCGTCACCGATCAAGATCAACATGCCGGTTTTTTTCTCCATTCCGTGCTCATGACCGTGCCCATGGGGGTGATGGTGGTCTTCCGGCAGATCCCCGTGCGAATGTCTCCAGATCACCGTCCACTCCAATACGAAGAACAGGACAAGCCCGGCCAGAATCGCGATTCCCACTTCGTAAATGGGAATATGTTCCAACGCTTCAGGAATCAGCCCGATGATGGCGGTGGCCAACATCGTACCTGTGGCATAGCTCAGCAAGTACGGCATCACCCGATGCCGCCACCCATCTGGAATGAACAGGACAACCGCAGCGGGCAGCAGAGCCCCCAGGCTCCCAAGCAGACCCATCAGAACGACGAACCCCCAGGACGATTCAGCCGGAAGAGCCATCATTGGTATTTCTTCTCTCGATAGTCGGCATATCGCTGTTCACAGGGGACAACCGACGAGTCTCCCAGGAATCGTGACCACTCACTATGGGTGGAAACATCGACACCTTCGGCTCGGGCTTCCTGCTGGAGCACGACCTGAAGGTCAAGGAGCAGGTCTGACTCGTCGATATCAGCTTCCGAGTCGGCCCGCAGTTGGGAGAACAACGCCTGGTAGATGCGCTTGAGTTCATCGAGCGAACAATCGAGTGCAAAGCGGTTCTGCTGCTTCGTGATGCGTGAATCCAACGGAGACATGGCGCTCCTCGATCTCTCTGTCCGTTTGCAGGCGATACCGATCTATCAGGCTGACATCAGACAGGCCTGGAGTGTTCGATGACAGTGCACGTGATTGTAATTTCGACCGATCAACACCAGGGCTGGATCTGGTTCCTGCCGAAACCGAACCACCCCGATCCACCGCGTGACCGGAGAGGCATACTGAATCTCGTACACCTCCTGGTCTCCGGAAAAGCGGCAAACCCCTTTGACCCGATCAAGGCCGACGGGAAGATGGTGGAACCACTCGGTAAATCGACCTCGATGCAGCGGACCGGTCAGGGGAATTGTCGTCACCATCGGATGCACACGTGTCGATCCAAGCGCCACATTTCCGACTCGCCGTTTGGGTCGCCGTTCATGCGGCTGGAGCAACAACTCGGGATCCACAGCCGCCTGCGACACCTGCCACAATCTGGCATGCCCCCTATCACGAATCAGTGCTGTCCGAAACCGTTCTCGCTCGAGAGGAGAGTAGAGATCCTGCTTGTTCACGATCACTTCGTCCGCATACTGCACCAACGTCGTATACCGAGAACCAATGGGACGACCGGTAGACGGAACGCTCGGTTCAATGACCGCGATCACCTTCTCAAGCCGTACCACATGAAGACAAACGGGGTCGGTCACGGCCTCGATGACGTCTTCGACATCGGCAATCCCCGAGCACTCTAGCACCACCACATCGACCCGCTGTTGCCCGACAAGCTCGGCCAGGCCCTCGCCGATCCCATCACGGGCATCGCAGCAGACACAGCCCCCGATGATGTTCCGAACAGCCGCAGACAACGCGCCGGCATAGGCGCCATCTAGGCTGACCATACCGGCTTCGTTCATCAGAACGCCGACCCGCTTACCGATGCCGTTCCAGAAGGCAAGCAGCCGCATCAGCAACGTCGTCTTGCCGGCCCCCAGCGGACCTACCAGAACATACAGGGGAGGCCGGGCCGCTTCAGTCATCATCATGAGGCGGATGCTCCTGCTTGACCCGAGGCAGAAGTTCCGTCAGGTTGCACGGCTTATGGTTAATGTCGAGTTGCGGGAGGATGATCTTCTCCACCCCCAGCCGACAGGCGCCTGTGCTGCCGGGAAGGAGAAACACGATTGTGTCGCCGCAGACGCCGGCATCCGCTCTCGATTGGATCGTTGACGTACCGATCTCGCTGAAACTTAACCAGCGAAATAGTTCGCCGAATCCCGGAATGGGCTTTGTGTAGAGAGACCGTACTGCATCCGGGGTGACATCACGCTGCGTCACGCCGGTTCCACCAGTCACGATGACGAACTCCACTTTCGGATCGGCAATCCAGCCGGCGATGATGCTCCGAATGGTTTCATAGTCGTCCTTGCACAATTTGCGATCAGCTACTTGGTGGCCGGCCAAAAAGAGCCGCTCAACGATCAGGTCGCCGCTCGTATCGGTTTCGGCGGTACGCGTGTCGGACACCGTCAAGACAGCGACTGCCACAGCAACTCCTGCTTGAGCCATTGCGATCATAGACAACCCTCTTCACGATCGGTCAGCGCATCGCGCACCACCATCACCAAATGCTCGGCCTCTGACACCTTCACCGCCCAGCGGAGACTAGCGGATCCACCGACGGCTTCCTCAACCAGTGCGGCGATAGCGCGGCTCAATGCCAGTGCTTCCGCTGCATGTTCCAGACGCTCCAATAGCACGCCGTCAGCCTGAGCAAGCTCCCAGGCCTGGAAATAGAGCGTGAACAGCGGCGCGATGGAGGCCGATTTCGCAGTTGAATCTTCCTGGACCAGTCCTGCAGCCCGCTCCCTATCGGCATTCATCAGCCAAAGTGACTTCTTCCCATGCGCACTCATGCCATGACCTCATGTTCCGACAGCTCGATCACCCGCGTTTTCACCAATCCTCGTTCGCCGAACGAGACGCGCCGACGCCAGGGAAGCCACAGGCCGTTGACGTCCTTGTACTCATTGACGTAACTCTCCATTCCGATCACGGCCTGCCCATCGAGCGAGAAATAGGTCATCACATAGTGGCTGGAGTATTGCTTTCCATCCGGCGCGTAATCACAGCGCTCGATGGTGTTGACTCGCCGCTCCGTCATCGGCGTGATCCGTCCGATCTGGGTGTACTGACCATCCTTAATCCGATACCAGGAATCGAGTCGCCCCCCGGTCAGCAGCACACGGCGGCCTCGTGGATGCGGTATAGCAGGGTCATCTTGAGAGTCGAAGGACAGCACATACTTGCCATCGCCCTCCTCAAACGTCGAAAAGGCCAAGTGCATTCCCTGCGTCCAGAGCCGTTCTCGCACCCATTCTTGGAGAGCGGCATCGGCTCCGTCCAATTCAACCGTCGTGTCCTTCCTCGGCACCAGACTGACCCGGCCGGTGTGGACACGCCCCTCATCGTTCAGCGAGAGTCTCGCTCGATACCCCCCAAAGCCTGCCGGCCACCGATACATACGACCATGGGCGTCTTGAACCAGACGGCGCGCGGCCGGATCATCTGCAGCCTTTGCCGCCTGGACTTCCATCGGTTTCAACGTCCCGCTTCCTTGCATCATGACGTCCTCCTTGTCGCACCACTCCATCGTTTCGTTTGGCGTTTCCTCCGGCGGGCCGGCCTCACCAGACACGTTTCCAAGCCCTCGAGAAATCGCTGCCACGGCACACGCCGTCCGATGACCACGAGTCTGGCATGTGATTGCCTGACGCCTCTATAAGGAGTCAGCGCCAACGACCCCATGATCCATTGGAGTTCCTGATACCCGGTTCGCCCCTGCACTTTCACGAAGCCCTTCATGCGGATCACGGATCGTTCGAACCGTTTCAACCAGGCTTCGAGACGAACGGGATCAAAGGGTTTCAGAATCTTGAAACTCCCACTCTGATACCCGGTCGCTGAATCCTTGACCATCCCCTGTTCAATCGATGGCGTCTTCATTGTCGTCATTCCAGTGAACAGTCGAGCCACTTCGACCTCGGCATGCACCGCCCGGACGATTGTGGCCGTTGGATTCGCGGCCCTGATGCGCCGTTCCACGAGATCCGCCTGACGACTGTTGATTTGATCCAGCTTGTTCAACACCACCACATCAGCCTGCTTGAGGTGATCTTCCGCTGCAGGCCAATAGGTCCCGAGCTTCAAGAACCGAGGCCCATCAACCATGACGATTACCGAAGCCAGGGCCCCTCTGGTTCTTGCATTCGACTGAGTCAGCGCCTTCTCCACCCCCATGACCACTTGACCGGTATCCGCCAGTCCGGTGGTCTCGATAAAGAGCAGCGCCCCCTTCGTCTCCTTCACCAGATGTTCGACTTTTTCGCTGAATTCTCCCGACAGGTCACAACAAATACAGCCACTGAGCAGTGCCTGAAGCTCGATGTCCTTTGAACGAGGATGGTCGTGGAGCAACGCTCCATCCACATCGACTTCTCCGAATTCATTCATGAGCACGGCCGGCTTCACGCCTCTGTCCAGTTCATGCGCCAGTGCCCGCTTGAGCAGAGTGGTTTTTCCACTCCCCAGAAATCCAGCGATCACATAAATCGGTGTCACCTTGTTGCGGCGGCGGACATGATCAGTGCTGGTCATGATGTGCCTCCTCGTTGACGGCCATCTTCTCGATATCGGAGAGCCCGATCTCAGTAGCTGTCTTATGAATCTTGTACTGTTGGGTATTGCCTGGTCCTGTGAGTACGGCGATTACGGTTTCGATCGGCGGACAGCCTGGCTCGCGACATTCCAATTCCGTGATCATGACCGTCGTCTCATCGTTCAGATGGAATACCACTCGGGTCCAGGCTTTAATACGATCGGCCTGGTCCACCGGAATCGTCCGCCTTCCACCGAATAAGTTCATGCCCGATCCTCAATGCCATGCACGGAAAAGAGCGATACCACTCCGTCACTGGCGCCGGTCGCCAACCAAGCATCTGTGGAACTCCAGGCCACGCAGGACAGTCCACCCGTCTTGTTCACTTCTTGACTCAACAGCGGCTTGGTCGTCTGCGGTTCCCAGATGCAAAGCAAACCCTCTTCTCCCACCGTCGCCACAAACGACCGGGTGGGATGGCAAGCAATGTCCTGAATCCATCCCAGATGTCCCTTGAAGAGCCGACCGCCGGTCCCTTCGAATTTCTTCATATTCCATGAGACCAAGGATGGACCGGATGCGGTGAACAGGTTGAGACCGTTATGGTCGAATCGCACCGACGTCACCTTCACGGGATAGCCGGACATGTGCCAGTTCTGCTCACTGTCCGTGCGGAACAAATGAACCGACCCGTCGAGGTTTCCCGAGGCCAGGTATTCCCCGCTTGGACTTACCGCGATTGTCAACAAGGCTCCATCGTACGGAAATTGGCGAACCGGCTGCTCTTGACCGATCTTCCACAACCAGGCTCCACCATAGGCAGAGGCGACGACGCCACCGCCACGCGGCATCCAGGTCACGGCTGAAATCGTGGTTTTAGCGGCCGGCACTTCTGCCGCCAGCTGCGGGGTGCTCGTCGGATTGATACTCCAGATGCGAAGTATTTTTCCCGCTGATGCTGCCAGAAACTTCCCATCCGGCGACCACGCCAGATGCTCCACCCACGAGCCTTGCCCTCCGACGGGAAGCGCTCCTCGTTCCTCCCCTGTATCCGGATTCCAGATTCGGACGACACCATCTTGCCCCCCTGTCGCCAGATCCTGCCTCGTTGGATGCCAGGCCAGCGTGAGGGCTGACTGCTGATGACCTTGCAGTTCACAGACAGGGCTGAGGGATCGACCTTCCCAGACGGCCACCTGCCCCGACGCAGAGCATGCAGCGAGTCTCGTACCACCTGGAGCAAAGGCCACACGATGGACGTAATCACCGAGCATCGCTCGCCCGATCGGACTGAGCGTGACAACCGCCTGCCGCTTGGCTAGACGAGGCATGATCGGAACCCCTTCGTCAGCGCATCCCGATCCAAATCTTTCCCGATGAACACCAGCTGGTTATTGCGGACTTCACCGGATTTCCAGGCACGATCAGCCTTCCCGTCGAACAGCATATGCACGCCCTGGAACACAAACCGATGGTCACGATCTTCGACATTCAGAATGCCCTTCATCCGATAGATTTTTGTCCCCATGGTGCTCAGCACTTCACGAAACCAGTCGTTCACTTTCCCCTCATCCACCAGTCCATCCTCAACAAGAGCCACGGAAAACACACTGGGGTCGTGCTGGTGTGCCTCTTCTCCGAGAAAATTCGGGTCGATTTCGAGCTTGCGGCTCAGATCGAACGCGCCGATATTCAGCAATCGATTGATCTCAATTTGCGCATCTTTGGTCCGATGAATCTTTGCCATCACGTTGATCGCCCGTACTCGCGCTTCCAATTCGTTGACCTCTCCCGCCGGAACGAGATCGACTTTGTTCAACAGAATGACGTCGGCAAAGGCGATTTGCTCCTTGGCCTCTGGGCTCTTATCGAGGTGCTCCCAGATATGTTTAGAGTCGACGACAGTCACGATGCCGTCCAGCAACAGCCGCCGCTTCATCTCATCATCCACAAAGAATGTCTGCGCAACCGGCGCAGGATCGGCCAATCCGGTCGTCTCGATCACCATGTAATCGAATCGATCTTTCCGCTTGAGCAGATTGCCGATGATCCTGATCAAATCGCCGCGCACGGTGCAGCAGATGCAGCCGTTGTTCATCTCAAAGATCTCTTCATCTGCCCCGATGACGAGCTGGTTATCGATCCCGACTTCACCGAATTCGTTGACGATGACCGCCACACGCTTGCCGTGCTCGGTCGTCAAGATTCGATTGAGCAGGGTCGTCTTTCCTGCCCCTAGAAAACCGGTGAGTACCGTCACCGGCACTGGAGCCAACAATTCAGCCGTGGTCGCCATACATACCTCCTCATGACACAGATTGAGAAACTTATCGGACACCTTCTGCAGGAGAAGATCGGATGCCGTGCTTCAGGGCTATGAAGAACGGCCAACCCCTTGAGTGCCGGATTCCGGGAAGCGGAATGCGACGACTACCCGATCTTCCCCGCACAAGGTGCAGAGAGCCGCAATCAACAGAGAAACTGATTCGGATTGAAGGCTACAAAGCGGATGAAGGAGGACCTCGAACAGAATCAGACGAGCGAAACACAGACGTGAAAATGAGATGAGGCGGAAATGCGGTGGCGACGAAAACAAGAACAAAGACGGGCGGCGGTGTAACCGAATGCAATCCGGTACTGGCGGCATGATCCAGCCAGGTGCAGACATCTTGATCCGAATGTTCGTGGGATGTACCCGCCGCGAAGGTGTGTTCCAGCAACAGCGGCTGAAGGGTCAGCACCAGCAACACATAGCCGACAACGAGAGCCCAACGGCTCACCGTCCTGAACCAGGCCTTTATCGGCATTGTGGACACCATCCGAAAAACTCCAAGGCATGACCATCCACGGAGAATCGAGTCTGTTCTTCAATGAGTTTTGTCAACTTCTTCAACGGGCAGAGCATCAGGTCGAGGATTTTCCCACAACCTCGGCACTGAATATGGTGATGATGAGCCCGCCCATGCACCACTTCATAGCGCATCTGTCCTTCCTGAAATCCGACGGCATTCACCAGACCGAGCTCTTGGAGCATCGCCAGGTTACGGTAGACCGTCACAAGATCGACATCCGTTTTGGCCTTGACCAAACCCGCATGCACCTCAGCCACTGTAATGGGGAGTGTATTCCGCTCAAGAACGGCGAGAATGGCCTTCCTGGCCCTCGTCAGCTTCTTTCCGCCAGCCTTGAGACTCTTCGCGATCGCAGCTTCCACGTGACCTCTTACATGCAAGTAGATTGCATTTAACAGTTCGCGCCGTCGCATGTCAAGCAACCATATCCTAAGCCGCGTCTCTCAACCTCGAAACGGGCATCGTCACAGCGATGACCTGTCCCCATCACCACCGGTACGTGATGCTCCCCACCACGGTCCGCTGCGCGCCAGGGCTGCAGAAATCGGTCCCGCTTCGCACATAGCACCCGTAGTGGTCCTGGTTCAGCAGATTGTTGACGTTGACCGCAAGCCGGTAATTCCTCCACACATAGTCCACCATGGCATCCCCTAGCACAAAACTCGGCACATTGAAGGTGTTGGTCTCATTGCCATAGGTTGATCCTGTGTATCGCGCTCCACCTCCGATACCCAACCCTTTGAACATCCCGTCTTGCACCGTATATTTGCCCCAGATCGACCCAAACTGTGCCGGCGTCTGCACGAGTCGTTTCCCCTTTTCGGCGGGATTGACGGTTTCCAGCACCTCATTATCCAGGAACGTGTAGGACGCAATCAGGTCGATGCCCGACTTGAAACTCATCAATCCTTCCAATTCCAATCCACGGGAACGTGCCTTCCCCCGCTGTACCGGTAAGAACGTTCCAGGGTCGAACTGCACAAAGTTTTCCCTCGTCAAGTCGAATAGTGCGACCGTGAACAAGGTCCGCGTGCCTGGAGGCTGATACTTGAGTCCGAATTCATACTGCCGTCCAGTCTCCGGGGTGAACGGCTGACCAGAGGCATTCATGCCAATCGAGGGTAAGAAGAACGTCGACCAGCTGGCATAAGGTGCGAGGCCGCTGTCGAACAGATAGGTCAACGCGGCGCGGCCGGTCGCCTTCTGATCGTCTTGCTCGCTGGTCAGCCCCGTGAGATTGTTCCGGATCTTGTTGCTGGTCCAGTCGTGCCGTCCACCCACTGTCAGCAGCCAGTGGTCCATGAATTTGATCTGATCCTGAACGTACAGGCCGGTTTGAAACTGCGTCGTCTGCTGATCCAAGAAGGTCGGAGGCGTGAGGAACGACGCCCCGAAATCGTGTGGATTGAAAATGTCGATGGGAGACGCGGCGGCAAATGTTTGCCGTGAATGCACGCCGATTCGTTGAAAGTCGAGACCGCCCGCGACCCGGTGCTGGAACGGGCCGGTGGAAAAGGCACCCTGCAGCTGATTGTCGAGCGCGAACGAGGTCAGGTTTCCAAAGCTCCCGAAGGCGCCACGCTGCACCGTGCGCAGATCGGTATCGAATGAACTGCTGAACACCGTGAGATCGTCCACCCGTGTCTGGTTGTAGCGAAACTTCTGCAAGAAGCTCCAGTTCCATGGCAGCTGATGCCGCAATTCGTAGCCAAAGGAGGATTCCACGCGGTCATACTTGTCCACGCCTGGTTGCCCTGTAAAGCGATGGCCGACGATACGGCCGTTGCGATTGAATCTCAGTGATCCATCGGCCGGGTACCCTTGTGAACTGCCCAGCGTGTCCTTCTGGTAATTCGCGAAGAACGTCACCTGCGTCTCAAAGCTGATGCGCCATGTCAGCGCCGGGGCGATGTACACGCGATCGTTCGGCACATGGTCGAATTGCGTGCCGCTTTCGCGGAAGAGGCCGGTCAACCGATAGCTGAACGTATCGCTGTCGGTGAGCCGTCCACCCACATCCATCCGTCCTTCGTATCGACCGAAATTCCCAACCAAGAATTGAAGCTCACGAAGAGATGTCGTAGTCGGCCGCTTGGAGATGTAGTTGAGCAATCCGCCGGGACTCCCTTGCCCATACAAGAACGACGCCGGCCCCCTCAAGATATCGACCTGCTCGGCTCCGTACGGCTCCAAGTTGTACCCCAGAGCAAAACCGGGATTGCGCAACTGCAATCCGTCTTTGAATAACCCATCGGTGGTGGCATCGAACCCTCGAAACCGGAGCCACGTAAATCGTGGTTCATACCCGAACGTTTCAGCTTGCACCCCGGCCGTATAACGAAGCGCTCCTGCCATCGTGTTGACTTCCTGCGCGTCCATGCGTTTTCGTGTGATCACCGTGATGGATTGCGGTGTCTCGATGAGCGGAATATCGCTCTTCGTCGCCGTCGTCTGACTTTCCGCCGCATAGCCTCTGTCTTTGACATCCTTGACCATGACTTCCGGCAACTTGACCGGTTGGAGTTTTTCAAGATCCGAAGACATATCACCCGTTTCAGCCGAGGAAGACGACTCCGAAACAAGCACGACAGTTCGAGGTTGAGACATTCGAGCACGAACCCCGGTGCCGGCTAACATCCCTTTGAGCGCCGCGTCCGGAGACATGGATCCTGCGATCGCATGACTCTGAATCCCTTCTACTGTTTCATCCGTATAGAGCAGGCGCCAACCACTTTGACCTGAAAAAGTGCTCAACGCACTGCGCAAGCCTTGGGCGGGAATTTCAAATAGGACCTGTTCCGCCTGCTCCGTGCCCGCTGTCTCCGGTGGTGCGTCTTGCGCCCATACGACAGGGCACAGGATGACGACAACAGCCAAGACACGACCCCCCAACCATACACGTGCCCACGCTCTGACATATGCTGTATCCACAATTCCTCCAAACAATTCCACTTCATCTGATTGTTCATTCGCCGATGTACTCGGCTCACTCATCCATGCCCAATCCCTTGATCGTTTACCGACTCTCCACGCTGCGTTCCACTGAACCCATAGACATACGCTCTAACGCGATCGACCACACCCATATCCCCACAGTAGTCGCCAGCAAAATAGCAATTGCGGTTGCCAAGCTGAGAGACACGACAAGATTGTCCTGTGACAGACCTGACCGTTTCTTCATGGCCACTCCTTCGTTGAGACCTGATTTCCAAACTCAGCCCGCGGCCGGTACAGAACGCGACTTCCCACCTAATGACACACTTCACTGAGTTTGGACCGAGTGCCATTCAAGGCCTGGTCAAGACAGGGTTGCGCCACGATTGAGGCCAGACGCCCGACCGCTGCCGCAAACATCTGAAATTCTTCCCGAGTGAAGTGAATGGTCAGAGGGCCGCTTGACAAGCGAAGCCCACCGCAATCGCATAACACCAGTTTCATCGGCTGATCTGATCCGAATATCTTCTCCACGTTGCCCTTCTCCTTTGGTTTGAGTTTTCCGTCCTTACTTGCGTGCACAATGACGTACCGGAGGGATAGACCGGCCCATCCGTATAAGTGTCTCCTCGCGATACCAACCGCAGTTCACACACTTCCAATGCCTCGCTTGGTATAAATCCATCGGCCGTTCTCCGATCAGCAGTCCTCCGCATTTGGCACAGATTCTTCGCATCGCTTCTCCTCCTAGTACATGTTGACGGTACCTCTCCGCCTTCGTGGCTCCAGATCGCTGAACAATAAAAAGCCCACGATGTCCTTCGACACCGTGGGCTCCGGCCTGCAACGACCTCTGGCCTCGACACTGAAGCGCGCACTCGATAGGCAGTGCGTTTCCCAGTCCGACTTATTTGATATGAGTTCTCAATATCACTATGTGCGCACCTCTGTCAATCCCCGTTAGTCAACTTTTCACATCATCTCCCGAACGAAACCTGTGACACCCTGCCGTCGATGCGCCCGTCGCTTCAGCCACCACATGCGCAGCGCGGTGACATACAACACGAGAGGGACAAATCCGGCGAAGAACACAACCCAGCGGCCGATCATTCCGAACGCCTTGCCGTTATGCAGGGGAAAGAGCCAGGCCACGAATGTGTCCCCGGCAGTAAAGTTCCGCCAATCATGCACCTTGAGCACAGCCCCGCTGTATTGATCCAGCCAGACCATGCTGTTTCCTACAGTTTCTCGAAAATCTCCGGGCCGATGCATCGTCATCTCGTACGCATCTGCTGCCTTATGAGGAATGCCAATGTACGTGATCCGGCCATCGGGAAACAGGCGCCGGACCAGCTCGACCGCTTGCTCGGCGGAAAGGGCTGGTACGCCCGAGACCGGATGGGACTGCACGGCCCCATCATCACTTGATTCATCGACCGAAGAAAACGCGGACACCAGCGGGATCACATAGCTTGGGAACGCCAAATACACACCCGTGAACGCGAGCACGGCCAACACGATCGCACTATATGCCCCCGTGAGTTTGTGCCACTGATAGTGTCGACGGATCGGGCTTGCGCCCGTGACGGGGAGAAACGCCTGCCGGACCTTCCCGGAACGAGGCCACCAAAGAAACAGCCCCGTGCTGATCGAGATCAACAGAAAGATGGCGACGAAACCCACAAGGGTCCGACCAAGTTCGTCAAGCAACAGCGATTCATGCAGCTCATAGATGAATGAGACGAGGTACGTGCCCCATTCACGATCCCGACTTAAGACGGATCCTGTGTAGGGGTCGATCGTGACCAGATACCACCGAAATTGGTCGACCCGGTCGGTCGGCACCTTGTGCCATGCCTTGAACACCTCGTGCTCATGGGACGGCAACTCAAGGCTCTCCAACCAGCCGCCGGAAGGAGCCGCAGCCTGCGCTGTTGCGACCACTTTGTTCAACGGCTTGTAGAGACCGGAGCCGCTGGTCGTCAGCAGTGCCGGATTCAGCCATTCGTCGATGGCTTTGTAGAACACCAGAACACTGCCCGTGAGACTCATGAATACGAACAATGCTCCGCCGAAGAGCCCCAGATAAAGATGGACACGTAGCCACAGCTTGCGGAATGGGTGGCGGGGAAAGGACTCGACAGCCGGCATGTCAGCGCCGCGAGTCTCCGGCACGATCGGAGGAGTCGCAATCGATAGCCGTGCAATCGTCCCATCGCCGTTCATCATGTACATCCTACAAATCACCGGTACAGAGCCCTACATCCCCGGCGTATCGGTCATCACTCAGTGAGAATCTGAACAGTGACTGAATCAGAACGTGCTGATGAGGGTTTATCAACGCTGGTGCGGATTCAGCCCGCCGGGCGGCACCCCTCTGATCGCCGAATGGTGAATGGCTACGAAGCGCCCGCACCGCGTGCACTTGATGACAAGATCGTCCCCTTGCCATCGAGCAATCAGCTTGCCGCAGCGGCACCGGACGTCCGTTCCCGTGACCGGCGAAACACATTCCTTCATGTCACCATCCCCGTGTCGTTCTTTACGGCACCATCGCGACCGACCTCACCGCATCACCACCGGAACTCGTAGAGGCCCGTCCTACTTGAACGCCAGCTTTTTCAGCTCAGACGCCGCCAACTCCACTTCACCGAAATCGGATTGCCCCTTAAAGCTCCCCGCGATGGCCAGGACAAAGTCGCCGGTCTTGCCGTCCGCCAGCGTGATGGAGACATTGGGCAACGACGCATTCCCTGACGGTTTGAGATCAATGAACTTGATGCTGTCGAACTTGATCTTGACCGTGGCCGTCCCCCGCTTGACCGGCACTTCTCTGAGTTCATGCGGCACGAACGCCGTCTCGCTGATTTTTTCTTCCCAGTAAAACGTCACGTTTTTCAGGTCCGTCTCGACGCCCTTGGCATCCGTCGCGGAGGCGTGAAACACCTTGTCCGCTTTCCCATCAGTTTTGTGCTGGGCCCAGGCTGGGCTACCCAGTAGCCACATGAAGGTGACAACGAGCCCGATGTGGGCTGCATATCGTGCCGTCCGAGTGATCATCCAGCGATTCATCATGGTGCTCCTTCTTCCGTATTCAATTCGCATTACCCGTCTAACCGATAGCTGATGGGAATGAGGATCGTGATCTGTCGTTGACCGAGCGGATGTTTCAGCCTCAAAGGTGAGGCTTTCTTCATCACTGCCATGGCCTCCTCATCCAAGACCGTCCGGCCTGAGGTTTCGGCGATCTGCACTCCCGTCACCTCCCCATCATCGCGAATGACTGCCGACACCACGACCTTGCCCTCCCAATGATTCATCCGCGCCAAGCTCGGATAGCGCTTCAGCTCTTCGATACGGCCCCAAAGCGTATCTCTGAGCCAGCCGTAATCCGCCCGCGTGTCGCGGTGCAGTACCTGCCGGTACTCCACCAGACGATGCTCCGTGTGCGAAGCGATCTCTTCAGCCGGAGCACGCTGCTCGATGACAGGCTGCGCTGACGATTCCCTCGGAGTCTCGACGACAGACGGCGAAGTTACCGGTTCGCTCTCCGTCGATACGACGGCCGCATACTCCATCACCGGGTCGGCATTCTGAACCACGTCCTTGACCATCTGCGTCGTTTCCACCGGAACGGTGACCTCCTGCGGCGCTAGTGGCTGTTCGGCAATCACCGGTTTGGTCTGCCGCACCGGAGGACTCGGTTTGACGCTGGAGGGAGGCGGTTGCATAACCGGTTCAGGCGACTTCGATTCCCTGTGCGTCGGCGCTTCCACCATCGAGATCTCCCATTGAAACAACGACGACGGAAGCGGTGGTTCCATGGCTTCCATCGTAAACAGCGCCGCCGCAATCCCCAGGCCATGCAGTAGCACCGACACCAACCACCCCTGTGATTGATCAGATCCCATACGTACATATCGACGATCGACTGCTAGTGTCGTCATGATCGGAGCACCTCCAAACTCACTTGTCGAAAACCAAGCCCTCTCACCTCATCCACGACCCCCACGAACCGCTCCAACACCGTGACACGATCAGCCCGGAACACGACCAAGGACTCACGCGAATGCGCAGTCAAGATAGTCGACAGCCCATTCGTGGGAACGGCCTGGTCATTTACAAAAAGGCGACCGTCGGCCGTCAGGGTAATCATCAGAGGAACGTCCTTGTGATCGTTCGCTGTTGTGGCTTTCGCCAGTTCGACCGGAACTTGTCCTGTCGAAATGAACGTGGCCGTGGTCAACACAATCACCAGGAGAACCAACATCACATCGACGAGGGGAATGACATTGATCTGATTCAGCTCACGCTCCATGCTGCACCTTGTACAACGTCAGCAGCTCGGAGACGCGTCGGCGTAAGATATTGTTCAGCACGACACATGGGATCGCCACCAATAGCCCGATGGCCGTCGCCTTGAGTGCCAAGCTGAGCCCGACCATGATTGTACCCACCGCCATGCTGCCGGACGTCCCCATCGTATGAAACGTCAACATGATGCCCAAGACGGTTCCCAACAACCCAATGTAGGGTGCATTGGCGGCGACGGTGCCGATCACGACCAGCCGTTTCGTCAAGGCCATTTCCAGCAGTTGTATATTCTCGAACTGCGTTGGTGTCACCCGCCGGTAGTAGAGCCACCGTTCCACCGCCACGCCCAGCGCCCAGATACTAAGCGCCACCAGCAGCCCTATAACCCCGAAATCCACTAAGTGCGTCAGTGCATCCATCTTTCGTTCCTATCCCCATTCAGACATCAAAAAAGCCCATAGCTGCCATACAGGCAACCATGGGCTCCGGTCTTCAAGGACCTCTGGCCTCTGACTGAGATTTCCTACTCGTCCATCTCAGTACTTGATTTTGATAATTGCTATCACTACATGACAGAGAACGCTGCTGTCAATCCCCCGCGAGTTACCCATAAATAACGTGCTCTCAAGCTAGCCTTCCGCCACTTACCGAGAGACAGAGCAGAGCCTCGCGTTTGATGTTGCATGGACCGGCCAGCTCCGCAGACTTTCTCTCGTTCATCAGCACGTGCTACGATGCTCCCATGTTGATCGATACCCACACGCATCTCGACGACGCCCGCTACAACGACGATCGGGAGGCCATGATTGCCCGGGCGAGGGAGGCCGGTGTTGAGGCGTTCCTCACCATCGGTTGCGATTTGGCCACCAGCCAAGCAGCCGTTGCGCTTGCCACGCAATATCCGTTCGTTTATGCCTCAATCGGTGTCCATCCGCACGAAGTCAAGCACATCGGTGACGCGTGGTATGATGAGTTCCGTCAGCTCGCCAAAAGTAAAAAGGTCGTCGCCTATGGGGAGATCGGATTGGACTATCATTACAACCACTCCTCACCGAAAGAACAGCGCGAACGGTTTCGTGAGCAGATTCAGCTCGCCCGCGAACTTAGGCTACCTGTGATTATCCACACGAGGGAGGCGCAGGAGGATACGATCGCGATTTTAAAAGAAGAAAACGCGTCAGAAATCGGCGGGGTGTTTCACTGCTTCTCCGGAGATGCCTGGCTGGCGAAGGATGCGTTGGATCTTGGATTCTATCTATCCTTTTCGGGCATCCTTACATTCCCAAATGCCGCGATGCTGCGTGACATCGCCAAGAACACGCCTCTCAACCGGGTATTGATTGAAACTGATTGTCCATATCTCACCCCTGTACCCTATCGGGGAAAACGCAACGAACCGGCGTACGTCTCGCAGGTCGCTCAACAGTTAGCCTCCGTCCATGGGTTGCCATTGAACGACGTTGCCAAACAGACAAGCAAGAACGCAAAGCAGTTGTTTAAAATCGCTTAAGGTGGCGCTCACGCTGCCGTTGGGACTTGGGAAGCTTTCTCGGGTTCCCTTTTTTCTCTGATCCTCGTCGCGCCATATAGTCTTCTCCTGGATCCAGCTCTTTGTGCGGCACACTTCCGCTTGGGAGCGATGATGCCCGTAGTTTTGACGCAAACTCCAGAGCGCCCATGACAAAGGCTCCATGGGCCCTGGCCGCATTCACGATTTCGTGGTCTGAGCTGACCACGGCACAGTCAGGTCCATACTCTCGAGCCAGTCGCTGAATGACCTGATCGGCTCGCTCTCCTCGCTTGGAATAAATCACCTGCACTCCAGAACGGTGCTCCCGCTGCTCCGATGGTTGCCCCTGCTGCCACCCATCAAATACGACGGTAATGTGATGGTTTTTGCGGTGTCGGTAACTCGCCAAGTCACGCAGCAATTGCTCGCGAGCGGCTTCAAGCTGTCCGGAAAGCGCTCTCCCCCCAGACAGAAGGTTATACCCATCAATAATCAGGTACGTCGGCATACCTCACGCTACCACAGCCCTCAACCGACCGTCACCGTGGATCTCGTCGATCCAACTCGTGTAGTTCTTGACAAGGCGACGGACATCTGAGAATAGTTTCCCATCATCTACCACTGAGAAGGGGCCACAAGGGTCCATGCAAGAACGAGCGCCCTGGCTGTTTTCACTCAAGCCCCTCACGCTCCTGGTGATCAGTACTCTCTTCTGTCTCTCTTCCCCTCATGAGATGGGTCCTGTAGCCTGGGCAGGGTCATCCGACAAACCACGGACCCTGTCGATACAGGGATCGAAACAGAGCCATGTCAGGGGGACCCCCGCTTCCCTCGCTCCCGTGACCATCCGTAATGTCCGCGCGACGACTAGTCCTGAGAAGATCAGGCTCGTTCTAGATCTTGATCGTCATGCCACAGTCATCGAACAGCGGGCAGTCGATGCGAGCCAGGTGGTCATTGCCCTTCCTGATGCCTGGCTCAGCCAAGCCGCACAGCGCAGGACCCTGGACGGAACGATCCCTTCGCCCTTCATGGTCACCCAAATCACGCCTCAGGCAGTGGCCGTCTCTCTGCCAAGGACCTCATTCCAATCGTATAGGCAGTTCCTTTTGTCCGATCCTCCACGCTTGGTCATCGATGTCACCCTTCCCCTGGAGCAAGATCTGAGCCCTGCCAGTGTCCCTCCAGAGGCTCCCAAACGTGTGATCTCGACAGCTGCTCAGCCTTTTGCCCCACGAACAAAGGGTTACACCACCATTGTGATCGATCCAGGCCATGGGGGGAAAGATCCGGGTGCGCGGGGGGTTCGAAAAACCGAGGAGAAAGACATTACGCTCAAGGTCGGGCTCCAACTCCGAAAACTCCTGAGCAAGCAACCCGGGGTGCGGGTGTTGATGACCAGAGACCATGATGTCTTTGTAGAATTGGAGGAACGGGCTCGATTTGCCAATAACCACGAAGCTGACCTGTTTGTCTCCATCCATGTCAATTCCCATCCCTCCCGCACGGTCAAAGGCATAGAAATCTATCACTTTGGAGAGGCCAAGGATCAACGAGCGCTCGAGGTGGCGGCACGGGAAAACGGAACCCCCATCAGCAACACCGGCGTCGGGTGGGAATACCTGGTGGCCGATCTCCTCACGACGAAGAAGATTGAAGAATCACTTGAGCTCGCGTGGAATGCCAAAGCCGCCATGGTGGCTCAGATGAACGGCCACTATGACATTGACGATCATGGCGTCAAGACCGCCCCCTTCTATGTCTTGAGATTCACGAGCATGCCCAGCATTCTCGCCGAAATCGCCTATATTTCGAATCCTTCAGAAGAAGAGCTGCTCCATAAACCGGTGTTCGTCCAGGATGTTGCCCAATCGCTCTACCAGGGTATCGTCGCCTTCCTCTCTGCAGGCAAGTCTGATATACGCTAAGGTCATCCCGATCAAACGTTTTCTTCACTCCTGGTCAGAACATGTCCACCATAAAGCTCACGCTCGAATATGACGGCACCGCCTATGCCGGCTGGCAACGTCAGCCCGACCAGCCGACCATTCAGTCGGCCATTGAAACTGCCATTTTCGGTGTCACCCAGATCACTGTGCCGGTCATCGGTGCCGGACGGACGGATTCTGGCGTCCATGCCTTGGGCCAGGTTGCCAGCTTCCGCATCAATCGCGATATGACTCCACGCGAATGGACGAGAGCCTTGAATGCGCACCTTCCAGAAAACATCGTGGTCAGATCGGTTGAGCTCATGCCGGACTCATTCCATGCAAGGCATTCGGCCAAAGGTAAGTTGTATGAATACCGCATTCTCAATCGACCCGAGCGGGCAGCCATTGAGCGAAACTATTGCTGGCATGTTCATCGAACGCTTAACGATACAGCGATAAGTACCGCCGGAATCAGCTTGATCGGGTCACATGACTTTTCCTCTTTCCAGACCCAGCCCACGGACAACGATGATCCCATCTGCCATCTCCAGCGATTCACGCTGTTCCGTGAAGGCGATCAGCTGAGGATTGCATTTTATGCCGACCGATTCCTCAAGCAGATGATCCGCTCGATTGTCGGCACTCTTCTGGAAGTCGGCCTAGGCAAGCGATCACCCGACAGTCTGACAACCATCCTGAAAGCCCGTGACCGTTCTGCTGCAGGGAAAACAGCTCCACCGCAGGGACTGTTTCTCGTACGAGTGGATTATGATTGAGACAGTTTTGACACAGACCGTACAAATCCGCTGCCGGATAACGAACACGCCCTTCGAGAGAATCTCTAGGCCTTGCGGTAAAGGCCATCGGCAGCGGATCGCCCCCATATGATTTTGGGCGATAGAATCATCTCACGTCACCAGCATCGGGGAAGTATTGGATCCTTACCTACACTTTTTTACCGCCTACCCGGCAGACTCAAGAAAATCCATGAATGCGCTTTTGTTCTGAATAGGTGTCGTTTTCGGACGTCCTAAGTCTTTTCGTGCCCCACAACCGACCTGAATTTCTAAGAGGCTTGGACCTGACGAGGCTTTGAGCTCCTGAAGGGACGACCGCAACTCAGATTCTGTCCGAGCTCGGGCCACTCGTACATACCCAGCTGCACGCGCGATACCCAAGATATCGATGTCCAGCGCAACAGTCGGTTGGCCTCCCACCGAATCATGGGCCCCATTGTTCAACACAATATGCTTATAATTGTTCGGCTTCAGTGTTCCTACCAGCGCCACCCCTCCCATATGCATCAGGAGCGCGCCATCTCCATCGAGACAGTACACAGAGCGTTCTGGTTTTTGGAGTGCAATACCAAGTGCAATTTGAGAGGCGTGCCCCATCCCCCCCACCGTCAAGAAATCCCGTTGATGGCCAACACCCCTCTTGGTCCGGTACTCATACACTTCCCGAGACGGCATGCCAGTAGTTGAAACAACCACGTCTCGCTCTTCCAGAACATCGATCACCTGCTGAATGGCCTCTTCGCGGGATAGCGGAAAGTCCGTCTGTTGGAGCAAAGGTGCAGCATACGCAGCAAAGGCACCTTTCTTGATCACCAACGCGAAGGGGCCGCCAGTCTTTCGGACCTGTGCCACCGCATCCTTCACGATAGGCTCTGCGTGATCGACATCAGTGCCCAGCACGGAATAGGGAATCTCCATGGCCTCAAGCATAGGAACCATCACTCGTCCTTGCTTCTTATGTTGAGGTTCATCGTGCACCCCTGGCTCACCGCGCCACCCAATAACAAGGAGCATCGGAACGGAATAGACATCCTCATCAACCAGTGATAGAAGCGGATTGATGACGTTGCCCAACCCCGAGTTTTGCAAGTAGACGAGCGGGATTTTCCGTGTCGCGAGGTGATATCCAATCGCCAGAGCCACGGCTCCACCTTCATTGGCAGCGATGATATGCTCTCCCGGCCGACTCGTATGAGCCATGCAGGAACAGAGTTCCTTAAGGAGGGAATCCGGCACTCCCGTGAAAAGCTCAACGCCATTCTCCTTCAGGCAATCAACAAATTCTTGTGGACTCAGCATGCACGATTCTCCATGTCGAACGATCGTTCAGAAATGTTATCGCAAGGCAAATTTAAGTGAGCAATAGTGACGTGTGAACCGAAAAACACTGCGGGCGGAGCAACGCATGCATGGCCGATCAGAAGTTCCCTGCCTGAATCACATCATCGAGACTATTGATATCGAGCCAATGCCCCACGGTATACAACACGCGAATTGGTTCTTGCCGATTCAGTAGTTCCTGTAGTAGGTGAGGGATCCCGGCTTTTCGATTGGCAGGGTCGGCCATCATCGTCGCGAGGATCGTCTGAAGCTTGGCACTTCCAATAGGAGACACCTTCAGAAACCCCATCCAGACCCCATGGGTGTGTCCTCTTGACACCATATCCCCTAACTGTTTGAGATAGATTTTCGTATTAAAGGCCTTCTTCGAGTTCGGCAGCGAGCATTCGACAAAGCCCCCCAAACGATCGTAACTGCTCTGGCTCTGCCAGTCGCTGTCGACGAAGACCACAAAGTCCTCATTTTCCTGGCACAAGGCCTGCGGAATATACTTATTAAACAGCACGTCGCCATACGAAATGATCAGATCCTTCGTCAGGCCTTTCCGTGCGACTAACGCTTTATGCAGAGAATCCAACTCGCCAGTCTCGGCAAAGTCATTGTTATCGAGATAGGTGAGATTGGGCAACGTCACCGCCTCCTTCTTATAGCCACGGACAACCGTAATATCCTTGATCCCCACCGCGTTGTACGCATCCACAATATGAGCAAGGATCGGCGTCCCTTGAATCTTCACCATCGTCTTCGGCTGATGCTCGGTCAGCTCACGAAGTTCCTCGCCACGAGAAGCCGCCAATACGATGGCGGAGGTATCTTCGGCACCTCGGGGGAGATACCGATCTTCTGCATCTTGCAGCTCTGCGGCATTTTGCAGTCTGAAGATTTCTGAGACCGGGGCAACCTTGTCTTCGATGGAGAGTAGGTGTTGCTGCTCCTTTAACGTCCGCGCAGTTTTCTGCATAGCTGCCACAGCAGAACGCAACAGGTGATTGGCCCAAATGACGATCGCAAAGCCATGCTGCCGAAACACCTCCGTCGGGGTCGCATAATACTTCGTCGGCACAATCACGACGGGGCACCGATTTCCCCACTCCTGCTTGAATGAAAGAATCTCATCCGGCACCGACAGCGCGCTATGAATGAGAATGCCATCTGCGCCCGCTTGGCGATAGGCCTCGGCCCGGCGCAGCGCTTCCGCCAATCCCCACCCACAGATGAAGGCTTCCACTCGGGCGATAATGCTAAAGTCCGGATCGGTCTGTGCATCCTTACCCGCCTTGATCTTGCCGCAGAACTCTTGCATGTCCGCCATTGGCTGGGCATCCCCCTTGATAAAGCTGTTTGTCTTGGGGAACAACTTGTCCTCAATGCACACGGCGGCAATACGCCGTTGCTCCAGTTTTCTGACCAGCCGCTGCATGTTATTGAAGTTACCGTATCCCGTATCACCATCGAGCAGGATCGGAATTGTGGTCGCATCGGACATGAATTCCAGATTGTCCAACACCTGGGTCCAGCTGGCCTCGTTGTTATCACGAACACCAAATTGTGCCGAGATGGAGAGCCCACTGGCCCAGATACCTTTGAAACCTGCTTCTTGAACGATCTTTGCGCTGAGGCCGTTATGCGCTTCACAGATGAATTCCAACTGGTCCGACAAGAGGAGCTTCCGGAACTGACGCGCTGGCGTGATACCTGGGTTTGAACTCATGGCCGACCTTTCCTCTTCCCGTCGAAGCAATCCAAAGCCAGACTGGACGGATGGAACCGTAGTATATCTTTTGGGTGCACAGCATATCCTTTTCCCAAGAAGAAATCACCCGTCACCCCTTCTCCACAATATCAATTCATCTCATCATCACCAGGGACCAGGCTCCGGCTACTGGTCGTGAGCCACCAACTCGCCGTTTCACGCCTCACGCGACAGCGTTCTAGCCTATGACACGTACGTATTTATCTGTTATGATGCAACCCAGTCGTGCACCTCACCTCTTATTAAAGGAGCCTCAACATGCAGCGAGTTCTACGCGCCATCACATTGACGCTTTTCGCGCTCAGCCTCGGCGTCACACCATTCGCAGTGGCCGCACCTGAGCAGCAGAATAAGATGAAAGCCTGCAATGAACAGGCAAATGCGAAAGGGTTTGGTGAAGGGAAAGGCGATGAGCGGAAAGCGTTTATGAAGGAATGCCTTTCCACCAAATCGGGGAAAGGTGGAGGCGGCAAGGACACTCAGCAGAATAAAATGAAGGCGTGTAATAAAGAGGCGGGTGAAAAGCAGCTGAAGGGTGATGAGCGGAAGAAGTTTATGAGTGACTGTCTCTCAGCCTAATCTGGCAACGCCCGGCGCGGCATGACGCCGCGCCGGATAACTTTATCAGCACACTGACCGACAATGCCAATAACTACTGGTGGCGTGAGTCATCGCGATTTTCGAGCTTCTTCCGGAGCTCAATCAGTTCCTGCTCCAATGCGATGAAGCGGTCGCTGATGGGATCCGGTAAGTCGACTTGATCCATCGTGGCATCAGGCAGGCGCTCACCCTGGGATTTGATGACGCGGCCAGGAACACCGATCACCGTGGAATTGGCCGAGACATTCTTCAATACGACAGAATTAGCCCCAATCTTCACATTGTCGCCGATCGTAATCCCACCGAGAATTTTTGCCCCGGCGCCTACCACCACGTGATTCCCGAGCGTCGGATGCCGCTTACCCCGCTCTTTTCCGGTTCCTCCTAACGTCACGCCTTGAAAAAGGGTCACGTAGTCGCCAATCTCCGCAGTCTCCCCGATCACCACCCCCATGCCATGGTCTATGAAAAACCCCGTCCCGATCTTGGCTGACGGATGGATCTCCACACCGGTGAGCCAACGGGCCAGCTGAGAAATCGCTCGAGGGAAGAAGGGCACTCCCATCGACTTCAGCCGATGAGAAATACGATAGGCCAGCAACGCATGAAAACCTGCGTACGTGAGAATGACCTCCAGTGTGCTGGTTGCAGCTGGATCTCGATCGAAAACGGCTTGGAGGTCTTGCTTGATGTGCGCCAACATCAGCGATATACCCTAGACGTTAGACTGGCTCTATCAAACAGACGGCGTGGGCGATCATCCCTTCTTCATGTCCCACGGCGTCTAACCCTTCTCCGCTCTTCACCTTGACATTCACTAATTCAGGAGCAAGACCGGCCGTCTCCGCAATTTTCTTCTGCATTGCCGAGAGATACGGGCCGAGGCGAGGGGCTTGAGCCACAATGACCGTGTCGATATTCCCGACCTGATACCCCTTGGCCTGAAGTTTTGTCATGACATCTTCTAACAGCTTCAAGCTAGAGATCCCCTTATACTTGGGATCGGAGCTCGGATAATGCCGACCGAGATCCCCCTCCCCCATTGCACCCAGTAGGGCATCACACACCGCGTGGACCAGGACATCAGAGTCAGAGTGGCCAAGTAATCCCTTACTGTGTGGGATTTCGACCCCGCCAAGAATCAGTTTACGCCCTGGCCCCAATGGATGGACATCATACCCATACCCAATACGCATGCTTTTCCTTTTCCCAGTGGTCACAGCTCACTCATCAACAGTTAAAAAGTTCGAAAGTGACACGTTTCAAAGTTGGAATTCATAACAATGCAGTCCCAAAGCACTTTCCACCCGTTAACTTTCACGCATTTGTGCTTGCTTTCCTCGACGCCAAAATCGCCTCGCCAATCACCATGTCTTCAGGCCTTGTCACCTTGATATTCTCTCCGCTGCCTTCCACCACCACAACCGGGTGACCAGCCCACTCGAATAAAAATGCATCATCAGTTGCATGCACTCCTTCCGCATGAGCTTTGCGATGGATGCTCAACAATGGCTCCCGTCGAAACGCCTGTGGTGTTTGAGCCAGCCAGAGCGGTTGCCGATCAACGGTTCGTTCGATCCGATGGTCCGTTCCAACCTGTTTGACGGTATCGCGCATTGGCAGCGCGATGATCGCCCCTCCCTCTCGGCCTGCAGCCTCAACCACATCAGTCACCATCTGCTCCGTCAGAAACGGCCGTACCGCATCATGCACAACTACAATCGATGTATCATCCGGCACATGTTCCAGGGCATGCCGCACTGAATCCTGGCGTTCTTTTCCTCCTGTCACTACCCGCCTGATTTTTGAAAATCCAAATCGGACAGCAAGATCATTGAGGCAATAATCGAGATCAGCCTGCGGCACAGCCAAGATGATCTCGTCGATGACGGGAGAGCGCTGAAGAACTCGAAGCGAGTGCACGACCAACGGCTCACCGCCCAATGCCAAAAACTGCTTGGGAACGGCGCCGCCCATGCGAAGACCTCGTCCAGCGGCAGGGACGATGGCCACGGTGCGGTTATTCACAAAACGATGCTCAACGGATGATTCTCATTATTGCGGGCAACTCGATGATCACCATCGGCAACCAGCCAGAATGTTCACAAGTTGGAAAGTCCGGATGGGAACTTTTAAGCTTCTAACCTTTCACTTTCCAACGGCCTCATGGGCGAAGCGTCAGATAAATCGTCCGTCCCTGCCGTTTGAGCAAAAGCAACACCGCCTGATCCTTCGGCAGCTTGTTGGCAATCCGTTCAAATACCTTCACCGAAGTGACCGCTTGGCGATTGACCTCGAGCACGATATCACCTTCACGAACCCCCATTTCCTCAGCGGTACTACCGACTTTGACCCGCACGACCACGACACCGCGCTCACTCGACTTCAAGCCATAGCGACTTGCCAACTCTTCGTTCAGGTCACGCACGTCAAGACCAGACAAGATCCCGATCGGCGTCGAAGAGTCCCCTCCGTCTTCTTCGCCGCTTTGCGTCATGGACTTCGGCTGCTCGACGATGGTGAGATCGATGGTCTTGGCCTTCTTGTCCCTGATAACTTTGACGACAACTTTTTTTCCGACCGGTGTCTGTGCGACGGCATTACGCAGATGCGTCGGTGAATCCATCGGTTTTCCGTCATACTCAACGATCACGTCGGCACGCTCAAACCCGGCCTTCTTCGCTGGGCTGTCATCCATGACATCGCTGACGAGCACACCCTTCGTTTCAGTGATGCCAAACTGTGACGCCAATTCCGGCGTCAATTCCTGAATTGAAACTCCCAGCCACCCACGCACGACTTTGCCGGTCTGAACCAGTTGCCCCATAATCGACTGCGCCATATTGCTCGGCACGGCAAACCCGATCCCCATATTGCCGCCGCTCTGACTGAATATGGCCGTATTGATCCCAACCAGTTCACCACGGACGTTAACCAAGGCTCCTCCGGAGTTGCCTGGATTGATGGCCGCATCGGTCTGGATAAAGTCTTCATACTCGGCAATACCAGCAGCCCTCCCCAGCGCGCTGACAATTCCCAGTGTGACGGTCTGTGTGAGCCCGAACGGATTACCGACAGCCAAGACAAACTCTCCCACTTCCAACTTGTCCGAATCAGCCCACGGCACGCTTGGAAGCCCCGTAGCTTCGATCTTCACGACCGCCACATCCGTCTTGGGGTCGGTGCCGATCAACTTGGCTTTGAACTCACGTTTGTCGGAGAGTGTGACGCGGATCTCATCCGCCTTCCCCACGACATGATTGTTGGTAATGATCAACCCGTTGGGGTCGACAATCACACCGGACCCCAAACCTCGCTCTTTCTTCTCCTTGGGGTGTTCAAACTTCCTGAAAAACTCGTCACCGAAAAACTTTCGAAAGAGCGGATCATCAAACGGGGTGCCACCGGACCCTTCCCCACGTCCGCTCTTGGCCGCATAGATATTCACCACCGCCGGCTTCACCGACTTGGCAATATCGACGAATGTTTGGTTGCCCCCGCCCAGTATCGGCTGCGGAGCCGTCGAGACTGGTCTGACGATAGGAGGAGGCGATGATGGTGCAACAGACGATGAATCTGGCACCGCATGGCCATTTGATAACCATCCAAGGTCCGAGGCCACGACAAATCCAATGATTATTCCAGCCGTCAGCAAAGCCGCTGTGACAACCCAGTTTTTCTTTCCTTGTGAGGGCTTCGGACTCGACTCGAATTGATTCATAGTCTGCGTTCGCCTTTATCCATGACCGTAGGAGCGCTCACTGAATCGTACCGCTGTAAATCCCCATGATGGTCTGGAGAAACTTGATGGCCTCCGCCTTCGGCCGCTGGAAGGAGTTCCGGCCAATGATGCTTCCAAACCCTCCCCCATCCCGAATCCCACGAGCCTCCTCAAACACATTCTTATCTTCGCTCTTCGCTCCGCCGGAGAAGATCACGATCCGCCGTCCATCGAATGAACTCTGCACCACGTGCTTGACTCGCTCCGCCAGCGTCTTAATCGGAATTTGTGTGGATTCGTACACCTTCTTTGCGGCGGCCTGTTCCAAATGCGCAGTCGGCAACTTTACCTTGATGATATGCGCGCCCAGTTGTGCCGCGATCTGTGCCGCATAGGCCACGACATCCATCGCCGTCTCACCTTCCTTACTCAGAGCAGATCCTCGGGGATAGGACCACACCACGACGGCTAGGCCACTGGCCTTCGCTTCTTCTGCAATGGCTTGCAGCTGTTCATACATCGCGTTGCAATGGGAAGACCCAGGATAGATCGTAAACCCGACAGCCGAACACCCTAACCGCAGAGCATCGTTCACACTGCCTGTGACTGACGGCAGCGGATCCTTGTCGTCATGCAACACATCATGATTATTGAGCTTGAGAATGAGAGGAATCTGCCCCGCAAATTCACTGGCTCCTGCTTCTAAAAACCCGAGCGGTGCTGCATAGGCATTGCAGCCGGCATCAATGGCGAGTTGAAAGTGATAGTGCGGGTTGTACCCAGACGGATTCGGCGCAAAGCTCCGAGCCGGGCCATGTTCAAATCCTTGATCGACTGGAAGAATGACCAACTTGCCGGTCCCAGCCAATTTCCCGGATCGTAGCATGCGGGCAATATTCGTCTTCGTCCCCGCATTGTCGCTACCATACCAACTGAGAATCTCTTGAACCCGATCTCCCATAATTCCCTCCAGACAGCTCCTATCGGTCAAAACAATGAGTACCTAGACTCTTCCTTCAACATACGCCTCAGCCTGCTCCACATCGAGACGGCTCCCGATAAGCAGCGAGACCCGTTGATGCAACTGTTTGGCTTCGACATCAAAAATTCTCGTCGTGCCTGTTGAAGCCTTTCCTCCGGCCTGCTCAACCACGAAGGCCAGCGGGTTTGCCTCATAGAGCAATCGCAGCTTCCCCTCCGGCTTGTCAATTTCCCCCGGATAGAGATAGATCCCTCCCCCAATCAACAAGCGATGCACATCAGCCACCAAACATCCGGAATACCGTGCACTATAGGGTCGCCCTGTCGCCTTATCCCTGACTTTGAGCGAATCCAAATACTTCCTTATTCCATCAGGCCACTTGTTGTAATTCCCTTCATTGGCTGCATAGACTTTACCCTTTTCGGGAATCCTCATCCGCTCATGGGATAACAAGTACTCTCCGATGTCAGGATCAAGCGTGAATCCATAGACACCTTGTCCAACGGTGTACACCAACATCGTGCTCGATCCATACAACAGGTATCCGGCCGCAATTTGTTCGGTCCCCGGTCGGATCAAATCTGCTTCTGTGGGCGATCGATCCGTTCGCCCATACTTGAGCACGGAAAAAATGGCCCCGAGCGGCATATTGTTGTCCGTATTGGAGGAGCCGTCCAGCGGATCGAAGAGCAACATGTACTTACCATGTGGCCAATTATTCGGCAGCAAGAGCGGCTTTTCCATTTCTTCTGAAGCCAGGGCACAGACATACTCGCTGGCTTGAAAAACTCTGACAAAGTCATCGTTCGCGATGGCATCCAGCTTCTTAACGGTCTCTCCCTGGACATTGGTCTCACCGGTCGTCCCGACAATATTGAGCAATCCCGCGCGCCGAAGATCTTGAGAAATGAGTTTGCCGACCAGGCCGATTTGGGTCAACAGACTGGAAAACTCTCCAGTCGCACCCGGAAACGACGCCTGACTCCGAATGATAAACTGGCTTAATGTGGTGGGAAATTGTCTCATCCTGCGGCTCAGTATAACGGGTTTGTCTTGCGTGGACAACAACCTCCTGTTCAAAACCCAGGCTTCACACTACGGACTCCTGACCAACCATCAACGAGGTCGGCAACAATGGCCCCAAGAACGACTTTCGCTTTCATGCGAACTGGAGTCTTTCGTTCATCATTGGTGACCCACACATGAATATCCCCTTTATTCATGAAAAGACCATGGAACGGCATGATCACCCGCACTCGGACCGTCTCCGCTTTCCCCCAGCCTCCTTCCAGAGTCTCGATTCCTTCGACCCGGACTTCCACCGGACGATTTTTCTTATCATGATACACATT
This sequence comes from Nitrospira sp. UBA5698, assembly GCA_002420115.1. GTDB lineage: Bacteria > Nitrospirota > Nitrospiria > Nitrospirales > Nitrospiraceae > Nitrospira_D. Next base: position 232,885 of record DIHK01000066.1, on the reverse strand, counting down.
CATCTTGAGTGAGGCTCCCGGCTTGGGTGGCAACACAGCACGGGTGTAGTACAGGCAAGATATGATGTCGTGGGTCCCGGCTGGAATGGATACGGACTCGGTCGTTCCTCCTCTCACGGCAGTGACCGTCCCTTCCTTTTGATGGAACGTATATTCGATATCCTCTTTCTTTTTTCCCTCGCGCCGCCGGAAGGTCAAATGTTCCGGCGTGAGCGTCTCCAGATCCAGTTCCGACTCCACTCGATTATCTACGGGAAAGAACTTCGTGATGATCGGGGTAGACTGCGCCGTCCCGATTAGCTTGGCGAGGGAAGCAGTCCCTCCTCTCCCCTCCGTAGGAGCCACTTCCATCACGGCGATGGCAGCAGTCAGGTTGAGCCAAGACACTTCGTAGGTCAGCCGTTCTCCAACCGTGAAGGGACGCGTTGTTTCGCCCAACCCTTCAGCTGCGGTTGTCTCAAGGGGAACCAAGAGAGTCAGAAAAACGGCCCCTAGGGCGGCAGGACGACCGATGCTGGCCCGGAGGCGACCAAGACCAATCCACGTGGTAACGGATGCTAACACGCGAGCGCTCGTTTGGCCTCCCTCAGCTCTTCCTCAATCAGCGCTCGAATCGCATTGAGTTGGTCGGAAGAGGTCGCTTCAAATCTCAGCACTAAAGCCGGTTGAGTATTGGACGCCCTGATGAGACCCCATCCATCATCGAATATCGCACGGACCCCGTCGATCGTGATTAGATTTCTCAGTGTTAGTTTCTTCGGGCCAAGGCCCTGTTTGGTCTTCAGGTATTCCGTGAATCTCTGGTGAACCCGCTCGACCACATCAAACTTGACCGTGTCTGGAAGATCCACTCGTATCTCAGGCGTGACGACCGAGTGGGGTAGATCCGACACTAACGCCGACAGCGGTTGTTGAGCTTTCGCCAAGATTTCCACGAGCCGACAGGACGCATACACGGCATCGTCATACCCGAAATACCGATCCGCAAAAAACATGTGCCCGGACATTTCCCCGGCCAACACTGCCGCCTCTTCTTTCATTTTTGCTTTGATCAAAGAATGTCCGGTCTTCCACATCACGGCACGCCCACCACGCTTGGCAACGTCATCGTAGAGGCATTGGGACGCTTTGACCTCCGAGATAATCGTACTCCCCGGCTTCTCGGCCAGAATATCTCGAGCGTACACTACCAGGAGACGATCTCCCCAGAGCACCTGCCCCTGCTCATCCACTGCGCCGATTCGGTCTGCATCTCCATCATAGCCGATTCCCACATCAGCTCGATGCTCCTTCACTGCTTGCATCAGGTCAGACAGGTTCTCCAGCACCGTAGGATCCGGATGATGGTTGGGAAAACGCCCGTCCAGGTCGCAATACAGTCCCGTGACCTTGCACCCCAGCAATTCAAGCGCTTGCTTGGCAACAAGGGACGCTGCGCCGTTCCCACAGTCAATCACGACATGTAACTGTTTAGCTTTGACATGAGGAAAGCTCTTCTTGATATACGCCAAATAGTCAGGGATGATCGGATAATCAGAGCGTCGCCCATGCCCTGACGCGAAGACGCCCGCTTCCATCACACGCCGCAATTCTTGAATGTCATCTCCATGAATCGCCGTTTTCCCGAGGCAGATCTTAAACCCATTGTACTCCGCTGCATTGTGACTGCCAGTGATCATGATGCCACCGCCGACCGGAAGGGTAAATAACGAGAAATATACCAACGGAGAGGAGCAGATCCCGATATCGATCACGTCCATCCCGCCGGCTAACAGCCCCTTGAGCAGCGCCTGATGTAACGCAGGAGAACTGAGACGGCCATCACGGCCTACGCTGATCGTCTTGACTCCGTGTTTGTTTGCATAGGTAGCGTAGGCAAGTCCCACCCGCTCCGCCAACTCCTCCGTCAGCTCGGTGCCGACGATGCCTCGAAGATCATATTCGCGGAATAATCCCATAGTTTCGTTATCCGTGAAGCGTTATCCGTGAAGCGTTATCCGTGAAGCGCGGGAAGCAATCTCCGTCTTGGTCATCCCGATCAACGCTTCACGCTCCTTCCGTAATCATCCTTAAAGCGAACGATATCATCTTCACCAAGGTACGGGCCGTTTTGCACCTCGATGATATGCACGGTCTCACGCCCTGGATTTTCTAGGCGATGCTGTGTCTTCACCGGAATGGCCGTACTCTGCCCAACGCGCAAGTCAAAAATCTCTTCCCCCCTGGTCACCCGTGCGGTACCGGCAATCACCACCCAATGTTCACTCCGTTGATGATGCATTTGAAGTGAGAGTCGCCCACCTGGGTTGACCGTGACGCGTTTGACTTTGAACCCCGGACCTTCCTCCAATACCGTATAGGAACCCCATGGCCGCTGAACGGTCAAGTGTTCCAAATGCTCTGGCGCTTTTTGTTGCTTCAGGATGTCGACGACCTTCTTCACATCCTGCGCCCTGGATTTTGGACAGACCAACGTCGCATCTGGTGTATCCACCACGACCATGTCCTCTAAACCGATCGTCGCCACAACTCGCCTGTCGGCATACACGATAGACCGACGGCTCTCCAGGTCGACCACTCGTCCTGTCGTCACGTTCCCGGCCTTATCCCTCGAGGCCACTTCATCCAAGCTTCCCCAACTCCCGACGTCCGACCATTTGAACGCCACTGGAATCACAGCCGCCTTCGACGAGCATTCCATCACACCGTTGTCGATGGAGACTGGTTCGATTGTTCGATAAAGATCTTCAATATCGGACTGCGGTGCATGCCTCATGCGAAGTTCTCTGATCCTGTCCATCGCTCTGGCAATGGCAGGCTGGTGACGGCGAATCTCCTCCAAAATTGTTGCAGCCCGCCAGATGAACATCCCGCTGTTCCAATAATAGTTCCCGGCCTTGAGGTACTGCGTCGCCTTGGCAACATTCGGCTTCTCCACGAATTTATGGACTGAGAAGCCCTGCAACTTTCCTCGTTTCCCCAATCCAGCCTTGTCGTTCGGCTTGATATATCCATAGCCGGTTTCCGGACGGATCGGCTTAATCCCAAAGGTCACCAAGTGGCCCCCTTCTGCCAATTGGCAGCCTAGTTGAACCGCTGCTTCGAACTCTCGCTGACCGGTGACTACATGATCGGCAGGGACAACCAGCATGATGGCATCATGATCCCGTCGCTGGGCCTCCAGTGCAGCCAATGCAATAGCGGGGGCCGTATTCCGTCCTTCAGGCTCCAACACGAACCCGTCGGCAAGTTCCTCTTTCCAATCAACGAGCTGCACACGAATAAGGTCGGCTTGTGCCGCGTTGGTCGAAATCAAGACGTTGGTTGCCGGAGCACAGCCAAGCACACGCCGCATGGTTTGTTGAATCAAGGTATGCTCACCGCCGATCCGCAACAGCTGCTTCGGAAATAGATGTCGGCTCAAGGGCCAAAACCTGGTCCCGCTGCCGCCCGCCATAATGACCGGATAGACCATGTGCTTGTTAGCCATTCTTCCCCTTTATCCTTCTCCGCTTGGCCGCCTTCACTTCAAGGCGTGCTTGGAGTATCAACTCAGCGAGTTCTCTTACTGCGCCTTCTCCACCTTTCTTCTGACAGACATAGTCGACAACTTCCAGCACTTGAGGAAGACCATCAGCCGGAGCCGCCGACACACCCACAGCCTTCAACGCTTCAATATCGTTCACATCGTCACCGATATAGGCAATCTGTTGGAGCGAGATGCCATGCCGTATGGCCATTTCCCGAATCACCGATAGCTTATCCATTACTCCCTGGTGGAGCTCAGGAATCGCCAGTTTTTCTGCTCGACGCGCGACCAATCTAGTCCGCTCCTGCGTGACGATTGCCGTGATGAGTCCGGCTCTCTGCAACAGCTTGATCCCCATCCCATCTCGGGTGTTAAATTTTTTCCATTCGTCACCCGATTCGGAATAGTACATACCGGCATCAGTGAGGACTCCGTCCACATCCGTGGCAAAGAGACGAATATTCTGGAATAGATTTCTGGAAGGTCCTCGGTGAGCCTGGCGCTTCATTGATGCTTAGTTATAACTGGACGGGTATTCGACTTGCCATAGGCACTATCTTAATGAGTCACCGAACCTTTAAAAAGATAATTAGGTATGAGGCAGGGGAGCACATTGTGGCTCGGCTAAGGACATGCTTGGCCCTCTGACGAATCGTGCGAGTGCCTGACTCCATTCAGGAAGCACGATTCCTAACGACGCACAGCGACTATTGCTCATGACTGAATACTGTGGACGCTTTGCCGGACGGCCAGCCTGCAAGGTCGTAATTGGAAGAATAGGACAGCCCGCCCCCATCTCATGAACGACCGCTCTGGCCAATTCATACCAGGTACAGTGACCACGATTCGTGAGATGGATTACCCCAGCCACATCCTTTGTCATCAATGCCACGATCGCATAGGCCAGATCCTCAGCATACGTCGGGCACCCCCGTTGATCATCCACCACCCGTAACACCGTCTCGCTCTGCGCTGCCCGCGCGATGGATTTGACAAAATTCTTTCCCACAGCCCCAAACAGCCAGGCCGTCCGAACAACCAGGGAATTGATACCAGTGGCCAGTACTGCTTGCTCGCCCTTCCATTTTGAAAATCCATATTGATTGATCGGACAGGGATCATCTTGCTCATGATAGGGCGTGCGCTGCTGACCACTGAACACATAGTCGGTGGAAATATAGATCAACCGCACGCCCAACCGTGCGGCCGCCTTTGAGACTTCCCGTGTCCCCCTGGCGTTGACTGCCATAACCACATTCGGTTCTCGCTCCGCAGCGTCGACATCCGTATAGGCACCCGCATGGATAATGAGATCTGGTGAGGCGTCTACAATTTTGGGTTCAACATCCGGCTTCGTCAGATCGAAGTCCGGCAACGTCATGGGGATGATTGTTTCATACCCTAGCACTCGACAAAGCTCACTCCCCAGTTGCCCATCGGCCCCGGTGATCAGTATACGCATGGTAGTAGATCGAGGCGGTTGATGCCTTGGACCAGGTACGAGCCCTAGTTACTCCCTATCGAGCGAGCAACCTCGGCTCGTTGAAGGCGCCTCCCATAGACCTGCTCGTAATAGGTCCGGAACTCTCCAGACTTAATGGGTCTCCACCAGGATTCATGTTCTTGATACCACCGAATGGTCTCACTCAGTCCCTCTTCAAAGCGTACGGCCGGCATCCAGCCGAGGCGGCGAAGTTTCCGACTGTCGACGGCATACCGTCGATCATGGCCTGGCCGGTCCGTCACGAATCGCAACAACGATTTTGGCTTGTTCAGACCTGTAAGAATCTGTTCCGCCACCGCAATATTTTCCCGTTCATTCCCTCCGCCGATGTTGTAGATATTCCCCGCTTCACCATAGAAAAATGCCTGCTCGATTCCAGCACAATGATCGTCCACAGCAAGCCAATCTCGGCGTTGTCTTCCATCCCCGTACAATGGCAGCAGTTGCTGTTCAATCGCGTTCGTTACGAAGAGTGGAATAAATTTTTCGGGATATTGATTGGGACCATATGTATTGCTGCCTCTCGTCACAATCACGGGAAACCGGTACGTGCTCCAGTAACTCAACGTCAGCAAATCACCACCGGCTTTGCTCGCCGAATAGGGGCTCCGTGGCGCTAACCGATCCTCCTCCGTCGCAAAACCGGATTCAAGGTTCCCATACACTTCGTCGGTACTGACTTGAAGAAAACGCGTCACACCAAAACGGCGCCCTTCCTCGAGCAACACCCCCGTTCCCACGACATCAGTACGGGCAAAGGCGCCAGGCTCCAATATCGAGCGATCGACATGCGTCTCAGCCGCACAATTGATGATTCCCTCGATCCGATGATTATGAAGCACAGACGCCACCAACTCAGCATCACAAATATCACCCTGCACGAAGGTGTAGGCTGGGTGCCTGCTGACAGCGCGAAGATTGTTGAGATTTCCCGAATACCGGAGCGCGTCAAGATTGACGATGTGATGATGAGACGACCCGAGTAGGCGACGAACCAGATGGGAGCCGATGAAACCGGCACCGCCCGTAACAAGTATACGCATCTATGCGGCCTCAGCGAGATGGTTGGCACCGGTTTGCCCAACCAGTTGATTGGCCAGATAGAGTGACTCGATGGTGCCGGCATCCGTCCACCATCCCTCAAGCAGATCCCATGTCAACATTCCAGCCTCGATGTAGGCGTTGTTCACATCGGTAATCTCTAATTCCCCTCTCGCCGATGGTTTGAGGGAGCGGATATACTCAAACACAAGTGCGTCATAAAAATAGATGCCGGTCACAGCATAGGGGGATTGAGGATGGCGTGGTTTCTCTTCGATCCTTACCACGCGGTCCCCGTCCAGAACCGGCACACCAAATCGTTGAGGATCCTTCACTTCCTTCAGGAGGATCTTGGCCCCCCCTTTCTGGAGACGAAAGTGATCTGTCGCCTTGGCGACATTCCCCTGGATGATATTGTCACCCAGTACGACACAGATCGGTTCGCCATCCGCAAAGTGCTCAGCCAATCGAAGTGCGTCGGCGATACCGCCTTCCCCTTCCTGATACGCATAATTGAGGTGCTTCAGCCCGAATTCTTTCCCGTTCCCAAGCAACTTCAAGAAGTCGCCGGCATTGCTCCCCCCCGTCACCAACATAATTTCTGTCATACCTGCATTGACAAGTATTTGGATTGGATAGTAGATCATCGGTCGGTCGTACACGGGAAGCAGATGCTTATTCGTGACTTTAGTGAGGGGTAATAATCTTGTGCCGAGTCCTCCGGCCAGCACAACACCTTTCAACGCCTGGTCTCCTATTCCAAACGAATACGTCAGTTCTTCTCGGTTTCAGTGAGTCAGCCAAGTAGACTTGACGATATCACGCCAGCCAGGAATGAGCACTGAATAGTTGGAAAACTACGAGACGCTCTGCGAGATGGATCGTTGAAAGCTCGGCACCAGTCGTTTGAGATCCTGCAATAGCTCCTCTTCATCACACTGAGGGAGATTCACCTGCAACATCTCCAGCCATTGATCCAGCTCACCGACGGAAACTGGAGCCCCACTCGCTCGATTGATCTTCGCATGGGCCGTAGGTTCAACTTGTTCCTCTTCTTCAAAGAGTTCTTCGTACATCTTTTCTCCAGGCCGCAGACCGGTGTAGACAATGTCAATGTCCTTCCCTGGAACCAGGCCAGCCAAGACGATCATATTCCTCGCCAAATCAGCCACCTTGATCTGCTCTCCCATATCGAGAACAAAGACTTCTCCTCCGCGCCCCATTGCACTCGCCTGGAGCACCAGCTGCACTGCCTCTGGAATTGTCATGAAAAACCGTTTGATCTCCGGGTGGGTGACGGTTACAGGCCCTCCTTTGCGGATTTGTTCAGTGAACAAAGGAACGACGCTCCCGTTGCTGCCCAGCACATTCCCGAACCGCACCACCATAAACTTTGTGAGACCGGGCCCATTAAACTCCTGCATCATATGCTCGGCAATTCTTTTGGTCACACCCATGACGCTTGATGGATTGACCGCCTTGTCCGTGGAAATCATGACAAATCGGCTGACGCCTGCCTTCACAGCGGCCTCGGCGACCACGCGAGTGCCTAAGATATTGTTTCGTATCGCTTCCTTCGGATTCAGTTCCATCAGCGGTACATGTTTGTGCGCAGCAGCATGAAACACAATGTCGGGGATGGTTTGGCGGAACACTTCCGCGACGCGGTCTGGGACAGTCACATCTCCAATGACCGGGACAATCTTTACCGTCGGGAAAGCTGTGTGTAACTCTAACAGCAGTGAATGGAGCGTATTCTCGTAGCGTTCGAACAAGACCACGGCCTGAGGCTTGTATTGGGCAATCTGCCGGCAGAGCTCCGATCCGATTGAACCTCCTGCCCCAGTCACAAGGAAAGTTTTCCCACCGATATGGGGGGAGAGCTCGTGAAAATCCGTCTTGATCGGCTCACGTTTGAGCAAATCATCGACGCTCATTGGCCGCACCTGTTGTAGAGAGACCGGATCACCGAGCAATTGTTTGATATCTGGTAGCGTCTTGATCGGCACCGAACAGCCTTCTGACGCAGCGAGAATCTTTTGTTTCACCATTGCGGAACCAGAAGGAATGGCCACGATAATCTCGTCGACCTTCAACCGTTCGGCCGCCTTCTTGATATCAGCTATGACTCCCACCACAGGAATCCCATGAATAGTCATCTTCCGTTTGATCGGATCATCATCGACAAACCCCACCGGGCAACAGTGATAATTTGCATCGTACAACATATCCCTGACTAATAACTCCCCCGCATGTCCGGCGCCGACAATCAAGACACGTCGCGCACTCGGATCGAATATCTGGATCCACTCTCGAAACCCCCGCACAGCCAATCGGATCCCTGCTAAATACAACGCCGTCAACAGACCCGTCAGAATGATCACGGATCGAGGATACTGCGCCACACCGCCAAGTTTATGGATGACGCCATAAAACACCGCGGAGCTACTCAGTGCGGCCAGCAAAATTCTCCAGAGATCGCGAAGATCGACATATCTCCAGAGCCCTCGCTGAATCCCAAACAACCATAAGCCGATACCATAGATGAGCAGCACGGCAGGCACGAAATCCCACATGATCCTCCGATACCCGCGAGGAATCGACCCATCGAACCGCAGCGCAAATGCCGTCAGGTTCGCCGCAAAAATCAGCAGCAGTTCCACCCCAATGACGAGACTCGGGCGGTACCGGAGTACCCGGTTTCCAAATCGTCTCGTGAGGGAATGGAAGAGTTTTGCGGCTGACTGTTTCATGAGCTGATTGGTGCTGCGACGTTGATCACTCGTTCTTGGAGCATGACGTCAGCGGCCTGAATAACCCGATGCACAGACAATCGCTGGAGGCAATCGCTGAGGCTGTTGACGTGACGATCACATCCTTCCGCAAGGCACGGTACGCACTCCCCTTCGCCTTGGAGCAACAACACATTCCCTTGCCGCTGCGATCCTTGTCTATGCCAGGGGCTCTGTGCATCTGAGGGAAAATCCTTCGGCCAAGGTCCCCACTTCACAGGGTTGGAAGGTCCAAACAGCACGACGGATGGCACGCCGATGGCAGCAGCCATATGACTGACGGCCGTATCCGTCCCAACATACAGCGCAGCTCGACTTAAGAGATAACCAAGAGCCGGCAACGTCACCCGACCGATCAAATTGACCGCCGTGGGGAGCTCTTGGATAATCTGATCACACCACGACTGCTCAGCCGATTCCACTCCGGTCACCACAACGATCAGGCCACGATCGATCAACCACCGTCCGAGTGCCACCCATCCATCGACAGTCCAGGTCTTGTAGGCAAACTTCGGCGACACGTGCAGCACCGCGTAGGGCTGAGCCCTCCGGATGTCAGGGAACAGGGCCCGAACAGATTGCTCGTCCTTGTCCGTCCAACTGACCACGGGAGTCCCAAGTGGTGTAATGCCCAACGGGGTAAGCAGCCTGAGATTCATGGTAACCGTATGGGTACGGAGATTGTCGAACGGGATCCAGTTATTCAGCAACCACCGCTTCCACCAAGATTTCTTATCGGGCAATACCGTCCCTACGCAATACCGTCCTGCAACCCAAGCATGAAAGGTCGGGCGGTCTCCTGCAAGCACCGACACTGCAGCGTCGTAACGTCCCCACAACAAACGCAGCAAAGCAAGATGAGAACCTATTGCCGGACGTTCGGCGATCGTCCACACTCGTCGGATATCCGCATTGCCAGAAAGCACATCCTCAGTCCCTTCGAATACCAGCATATCGACCATCACATGCGGCAAAGCAGCCTTGAGCGAACGGATGACCGGCGTGGCTAATAGGACATCCCCAATTCGACGCGTACAGACAACCAACACACTGTGAAGATCCCGCTTCATGGTGTCGTCCGCCGCGGCGTCACAGATTGATCATCAAGGACCGTTGCCCGATGTTGCTCGAGTCCAACGGCGGCTCGCATCGTCGAGGAACGCAGGAGATCATCCAGGAGTTTCTGATTGTCTTCCAACCTTCTGCGATCCTGCTCGGGATGCCACAAATGAAATACCGTGGCGGCGAAGCGCGCACTCTTCTGCTTCACTCCGGCATGGAGCAGTCGAATGACCAAGTCGGAATCCTCAAGCCCCCATCCTTCGTACGATTCGTCCAGTCCATTGACACGGACAAGGTCCGTACGCCATGCAGAAAAGTTGCATGTCTTGATGCCTTCCCAACGATCAGGCGCCCATTTTCGAAACGGACCATCCGGCAATTCCATCAGCGGAAGCACACGATTGATGTCTCGCTTCGACCAGGACAAAAGCCAATCGAATAAGCGCCATCTATGAATCGACACCTGTCGGCACAGAACACGGTTGGTCAATCCGGCCGAAAGCAATACACGATTAGCCCCCAGGAAATATCCCGGTTCGGCGAGCTGTTTATGGGCACGCACGAAATGCCTGGAGGGAATGCAGTCCCCATCCGTGAACACAATATAGTCAGCCTCGGACGATGCCACCGCGCGATTACGAATAGCAGCGGCTCGAAACCCCTGGTCCTCATGCCAGACATGCGTCAGCCGGAACGGTGCATGCCGTGCACATTGCCGCACGACATCCGCTGTGTCTTCCTTCGAACCATCATCTGCAACCACGAGGTCAAAATCTTGATCGCTTTGACGGCAATACCCTTCCAGTACTGCTGCCAACGCATCCGGCCTGTTATAGGTCGTCACGATCAATGCCGTTTTCATTTGGCAGGCACGTCGCCGGGGCGGCGAAGAGACGCTTGTTTCGGGAGCGGCCACTGCTCCTGTTGCTCAAACCGCTTGGCATACCGATAGAATGTGCCCTCAAAATTTCCGAACGCGATGACAAATCCAGGCCAACCATCGAGGAACCCTCGCTTCGCCACATAGTGCTTGAGGAACGACCATATGCCGTGCCACAAGGCAGTTCCCATTGACACTCGTCGGTCGGCAAGCTTGATCGATCCAAGCGAGGAATAGCGATTGGCTTTTTTTACAACTTCTTCGAAATCTCTGAACGGAATCTGCCAAATAGCATGTTTCAGTCGGCCGACCGGTTTGGCCGTCAGCAATTCGTAGCCCTCATGGACGGGCAACTCCGCATATTTCATACATCCTTTCTTGAACAGTTGCGGTTGGCGGAAATTCGGATACCAGCCGGAATGCTTGATCCAGCGTCCCATGAAGTAATTTCTCCTGGGCACCAGATACGCATCATGGACCGGTGTCCCGGACAGGATCATCAGGATTTCGTCACGAACCTCCGGCGTACACTGTTCGTCTGTGTCGAGGCTGAAAATCCATTCATGAGTACAGGATTGAATGGCTTGATTTCGCAGATGACCGAACCCCCGAAATGGGATCTGGACGATGCGGGCACCTAAATCCCTTGCGATCTGAGCGGTCTCGTCTGTGCTGTTTGAATCAGCCACAATGATTTCATCCACCCAGAGCACACTGTTGATCGTACCGGCAATTTTTTGAGCCTCATTGTAAGCGATGATGTAAGCTGAAAGTTTCATATCTTCGTCTCAGCTGGTGGATTCGTGTTGGAAAACAAGAGGCCCGAAAATAAACAGTAGAACAGTTTTTCGGTATGATCGGCAAGCGCAGGTTGAAACAAGCAACTGATTGCGATAGTGACCACTACCCCTCTGGCAAGCAGTGCGTCGGCCCCATCGACGGCAACGGATGTTGATCGCCATTGTTGCACAAACAACCAGAGCAACAGGCAGATTCCAGCCACGCCAACTTGTGCCATGACCAGGAGGTACTGATTATGGGGATGAGTTGGGACGGGTAACTCAAGGTCTCGAACTTGTACAGCGTAGGCCTTTGCAAACCCGCCAGTACCGACACCCGTCAGTGGATGGTCTTGGATGATCTCGGCCGTGTGATAAAAAAATTCCAGTCGCTCGGTGACCCCGTCGTACGTGGCCATCTGAGGATTCCACTGCGTCACACCGGTTGCGACAAGATTGACCCTATCGTGAAAAGCAGTCGAGGCATAATAGGCCATCGAAAACATCACACTAAGGGCAATGGTTGCGACCAGCATGCCTCGCCACCCCCAATAGCTATGAAAGGCCAGCATGGCCAACCCGGCCAATACGACATATCCTGTGCGGCCCTGCACCATCAACAAGACATTGCTCGCAGCCAGGCATGAAGCCACCGCCCACCCCCATCGCCCCCAGCGTTGTGAAGCCTTCCAAGCCAGCACACCAAACAATAAGGCACCGAACCCCATCAGCAGACCATGTGTCGTATGCTTTTTGAATACGCATGGGTTATCTGAATCGCACGTAAGACCTTCTTTCGGTGAGAACAACCCTACGCTCAAAACAAGAGACAGCATCAGCGTCCCAACCAATGACACCGCAAGCGCGAGAAGTGCGCGTTTTCGTTCTCCATCATCAACCGATAGGGAAATCACCAAGGGGATGAACAACAGACTGGCGTATTTCTTGACCCACATGGCACGTTCTTCCAAGTCCCCTTCTCCCCACAAGGCTCCAAGCAGCAACCAAGCAAACAATAGGATAGCGCTTACAGCCACAGGATTCGTGGTAATGCGGCGAATTTTTTCTCGCCATTCCCCACAAGCAGCCCAGCATACGATGAGCAGCCCGATAAGAATACTGTCCGCCACAACCCAAATCGGAATGGTGAAGCCAAGCGCGGTTGTCGTCCAACCTGCTACCCGTCTCGCTTCAAACTGTAACCGTTGGAGCTTCACACTCATCGCGTATAGGCAAAAGTGATCGGTGACTTGGGAAAGGAAGGAATTAGGTCTTCGATGACCATGCCCACAGACCGGAAGTTTTGAACTCTCTCTCGATGCACTGCCATGTCAGCAACAACTCGTGGTGCGGTGCTACCGCCCGACAGGTTCACCAATAGCTACTAGCCCACTTCGTGATATCGTTCAGACCCAGTGCGACCTCACAATACCCGTCGATACTTTCCTTAAACAGTTCCTCGAGTTTTAAACAGTTCCTCGAGTCGAGAATCACCAGGACAAGAGAGGCATCTTCCATTGCGTTGCTGAGCTGTAAGTCGTAAGAGCTCCCCAATCCATTGATCAAGAATAGGTAGGGCAAGTCGAGCCCGTGTACGTTATGCTTTGACGGGCACTCTTGAAGAGTCTTCAACAGAAACAGCTTGCATCTTTTTCTTCCCCTCTTTCACGGTCTGGCCCGGAACAGGAGACATACGCCTTACCCTGCACTCCAGCCTCGACACGAACGCCCCAAGGAGAATAAACAAGATCATCCATGCTCCAAGGATAAACGGGCGGAGACTCTCCATTGAGTGGTGATACCACATGGCCAGCCCCCCACACAGGATCATAACTCCATATTCCACGAGGACAGTCCGTCGATGGCTCCATCCGCACAACACCACCCGCTGGTAATAGTGCTCCCGATGCGCCTCCCAGATCTTCTTTCGGCGGAACAGTCGGCAGGTCAAAGTCACCGTCGCATCCGCAATAAATGGGGAAAAGATCATGATCGGCACCCATATCTCAAAAATTCCGTCACGAACTCCTAGGATCATCAATGTCCCCGCCAAGAATCCAAGCGTAATGCTCCCCGCATCTCCCATGAAAATGCGTGCCGGTGGGAAATTATGAGTGAGAAATCCCAAGGCACCCATCGCGACGAACATGGCGATGATGAGCATGACCGGAAAGTGGGCCTGCCATCCAAAATATGCTAGAAATGCGAACCCAAAAAACGTCATGCCGCCCGCAAAACCGTCTATGCCGTCCATAAAGTTGTAGAGATTCGCCATCCAGAGGAGAATGAGGACACTCACCGGAATTGCCGCTATCCCAAGCGAAATGTTCGGTCCGCCAGGTATCGGAATGGAAGACACGGTCAAGCCCACACCTCCGATAATGATACAGGCAGAGATGGCTTGAACACCCAGTCGGAGAACGGCAGGGAGACCAACGCAGTCATCGATGAAGGATACGATAAAGATGAGGAGCATAGAAATCACGATCCAGACACTCCCTGACGCTACACCTTTCGGTAGCACGGCTTTCGAAGGCTGGGTGACGGCCAAAATACTCGCGGCCAGGATAAGACTGATCACCACGCTACCGATGACGGCTAATCCTCCGGTCTGGGGAGTGGGCATGGAATGCAATGTCCGTTCGTTGGGATGTGCAAGAATCGAAAGAAATGATCCCGGCACACACAAACGGGTGATGAGCCACCAAGCCAATACAAAAGCAAAAATTGCTGAAAAGGCGAGCGTCATGACCGACATATCGCTACCTTAGGTTGCCACGAAAGTCGCGCCTTCTGACTCCTGCTGATTGGGGACGCTTCATGACTCATTTTTACGTTGAATTCAAGACCTGCGAGCCTCCGAAGTCAGATATAGCTCGGACAGTGAACTGTCTCAACAACCTGCACGCGCGGCATCACGATAAAAGGCGATCATCTCAGGGACCGCTTTCTCGAAAGAATACGACGCTTGATACCTCAATTCTTGTGTGATGGCCGTCGAGCTGTACCATGCGCCGCCAATGAGTTTCATCAATTGCTGTGTCGTCAAGGGGACAGACCGATCACTGATTGCCTGGAGCATATCACCACATCGCGCCCCTCCCTTGAGTACCCAGAGCGGCACTCGCCATCGCGGAGGAGCCTTCCCTAATCCTGCTCGTAACCAATTATAGATGTCAGTCACACAATAGGGGTCGGAATCGGCGACGATGTATGCAGCTCGCTTAAAACCTGGCGCACGAAGACACAGACATACAGCCTGTACAAAATTCTGGACGTGTAAGAGGCTTCGGACCGCCGAGAGACGTGGTAAAGCTGGAAACCTCCCATGATCGATCGCTTCGATCATTCGATACAAATTGCCCTTCGTTGTCGGACCATAGACCATTGGGAGACGGAGTGAGACGGCAGTGAGGCCATACCGTCCTGCATATTCCGATACCAGTTGCTCCGCTCTCCACTTTGACCGACCGTAAGCAGTCTGGGGGTCAGGAGTCTGTGTTTCATCGACACATCCACTCGTCGCTTCCCCGAAGACTTTGACCGAACTTGCAAACACGATGCGGTTGATCCCGGATCTTGCGGCTGCATCCAGGATGTGCCTCGTACCGTCCACGTTGACGGCTTCATAGTCTTTCTCTGCTCCGAAATCATCGATCGCATGGACCTTCGCCGCCAGATGTACGATGGCTTCACAGCCACCAGCTATCTCATGTACTTTCCCGGCATCACGGATATCTGCAGCCACGATCTCGACATTCTGCAGATTGGAGGCGAGTTGCGTCGTATCATGAAGTAGAGCACGTACATGCTGACCCGATCGACAGAGTTTTTCGACAAGTGACGATCCAAGGAACCCCGCAGCACCTGTGACCAGCACTTTGGTCATACATATCCATGGGAACGATCGATGGCCGAGACCTTCACCAGGTCATCGTAGAGGCTGAGTACCTGTTTGGTGATCTGGGGGCAGGACCATTCCGCGATGACCCGGTTCCGGCCCCGCTGCCCCATCACCTCCCGTGCCTCCTGATCCGACAGCAATTCTTCAATAGCCGCCGCTAACGCTACAGGATCTCGAGGGGAAACCAACAACCCATTAAACCGATCACGCACAATCTCGCGACAGCCTGGAACATCCGTCGCGACTAAGGCTTTTCCACAGGCCGCCGCTTCCAACAGCACTTTGGGAAGCCCCTCTCGAT
The DNA here is from genome assembly GCA_002420115.1 of Nitrospira sp. UBA5698. GTDB lineage: Bacteria > Nitrospirota > Nitrospiria > Nitrospirales > Nitrospiraceae > Nitrospira_D. The sequence goes on along the minus strand of DIHK01000066.1, from coordinate 217,093 downwards.
AGGAAGGCAACACGACAAGCATGGCCGCTGCATAGACAACTGGCATGTCCTCTCGATGTCCCCACCACTCGACCACCCCTTCCTTGACCCATCCGTTCAGACGGATTTCCGGGATAGCCGCCGGATTATGCTCATCTCGTCGACCGACAAGAATGAACCGCGCATGGACGTCTTTCTCCTTCAACCGTCTGGCGGCCTCTACAAATTCCCCAACACCTTTGTCCCAGAGCATACGCGCCGGCAGCACTACAACCGGGATACCGGACGGTTGAGGCTGCAAGGGATACATTGCGACATCAATGCCTGAACCCGCAATGACCCTCGTTTGAGAGATCGGAACCACGCCCTCTCCGGTGAGGCGATCCTGATCATCTCGATTTTGAACCAGAACGACCGAATGGTCAAAACCGAGCACCATTTTCAACGCAGTTTTCATGCACCAACGCAACAGTCGGTTTCGTTCGTCCATGAAGGTATAGCCAAGACCGGCGAATGCGTTGATGACCGCCGGGACCCGCGTCAACCACGCAGCCAAGGATCCGTACAGAATCGGCTTCAAAGCCACATGATGAACCACGTCGGGTTTGACACGCCGATACAACCGCACCAGTTCGACGATCGCGGCCACCTCGCGGAACAGATTGCGACTCCGACGGACCAGCTCCAATGGCTCAAGCTGAAATCCTTCTCCTTGGATTCGATCTCCATGGTCGGTCACACGAGTTGCCACGATTACGTCGTAGCCTGCATTTCGCGCAGCCCGAGCCAGATCGACACGGTGAGACCAGAAATACCAGTCTTCAGTGATAAGATACAGCAGGCGAGTGCGATCTCCCATGAGCATTCAACCAGACTTGAAACATCAAGACGTTCCAGAGCCAATACTGCCAATTGCGACGACCCGAGAGATGTTCTCTCCATTTGGTTCGGATCGGGGCAGGGTCCAAATACCCTTCACATTTGAGTCGAGACTCATCCAGCAACGCTTCGGCCCAGTCTCGCAAGCCACTTCTGAGCCAGGCGTCCAACGGAATCCCAAACCCCATCTTGGGTCGTTCCACCAGATGCTTGGGAACATAGCGATAAAGCACTTGCCGAAGCAGCCATTTCCCCTGGCGTTCTTCTCTGACCTTCATCGAAAGAGGGAGACTCCAGGCAAACTCCACGATGCGATGGTCCAGCAGGGGCATCCGTGTTTCCAGGCTGATCACCATTGCTGCCCGATCAACCTTGGCCAAGATATCATCGGTCAAGTATCCGACCAAATCATGAAGCATCATCTCTTCACTAAAATTTCGATTCCTCAACCGTTGTGCTTGTGCATCAGCCCAGATCGGCTTTTCTTGCATGCCAATGACTACGGAGGTAGACTCCCGCTGCAGGGATACAAGCCGCCGATACAATTCCATCTGAGTATCCGAATCCAAAACTGCAGCCAGTTTATGAATCTTCTCCCCAATGGCTGACAGATGGAGGGAGACTGGAAGCCCCGCTTTCAGCATCCCGCCGATCCGATCCCACCGCTCGGGTGACAGCACGGTTAGCACAGATGCTGCAATCGCTCTCATGGGGACGGGTATTCGTGCGATTCGATTCCAGATCAAGTTCCCCCAGGAATACCGATTGTAACCCCCAAATAGCTCATCTCCTCCATCGCCGGACAGTGCGACTGTGACCTGTTGCTTGGCCAATCGCGCGACAAGATGTGTTGGAATGGCGGACGAATCGCCGAACGGTTCGTCATACATGGATGACAGAAGCGGAATCATCTCCAAGGCATCGGCGGAACTGGCATAGAATTCCGTGTGGTCCGTCCCGAGATGCTCGGCGACAGCCTTTGCTCCAGGTGCTTCATTATAGTCACCTTCACGAAAACCTATTGAGAAGGTCTTCACCGGGCGAGATGACTGTGCCTGCATGAGTGCCACTACGGTCGAAGAATCGATCCCTCCCGATAGCAGCGCACCAAGGGGTACATCGGCACCCATCTGCCCCTTGACAGCGAGAGCCAACAATCGATTCAGTTCATCCGCAGCTGCGCTATCACACCAATCGAGCCGAGGAGATTGTTTCGCAGCCGCCAGCGCAGACCAATAGGGTTTGAGTTCAGGCCAATACCCGACCGTGCAGTCAGATGAAATCGTCGCATAGGTACCAGGTAAGAGTTTTCGAACCCCGGTATAAATTGAGTATGGTAAGGGCACATACGCATAGCGCATGTATAAGGCCAGGGCTCCCCGATCGATTTCCTGATTCCAGCCAGGATACGACTCCAACGCTTTCAGCTCCGAGGCAAAGAGGAACGTCCCGTTGGACCATCCATAATAGAGCGGCTTCTCTCCGATTCGGTCACGAGCCAAAATTAGGCGCCGCTCGACGCAATCCCAAAGTGCCAAGGCAAACATTCCAACGGTAGACTGAAGTGTCTTTTCCACACCCCACGTTTCACAAGCTGCTAACAACGTCTCTGTATCCGAATGCCCGCGCCAGGGAATGCCCGGGAGCTGCTCTCGAAGCTCCATGTGATTGTAGATTTCCCCGTTGAAGACAATGACATATCGACCGGACGCTGACTCCATCGGTTGCTGACCGGCGGGTGACAGATCCAGGATCGATAGGCGGGCATGGCCAAGAGCAAGCCCGTGAGTGGAGTCGCACCACACTCCTGAACTATCGGGGCCCCGATAGCGAATCTTTTCGATCATTCTTGAAACAAGATGATCGGTCTCAGCGCCCCGGTGGAACATTATTCCGGCAATGCCGCACATCAGTCTACCGAATGAACTGAAGGATCAGACATGCATGAGGACCGTATAGTCAGAGACCAACCGAGTCCATACCGATCGCCATCGGTCTTTCTCGGCTTGACTGGCAAGGCTCCAGGACCTGCGAGACCCGTATTCAACCGTGCGTCCCAATTGGAGAGCCACATCTCTCGCAAATGCAACGCTATGCACCCCAAAGCCCATCAACACCCACCACAACGAAGAGACGTCATGCTGATCGGCCAGGAGTCGACGACAATAGTTGAGTCGGCCACGGCCCAATTTCCTCGCTGCGATTTCAGTCATGCGATAGCCTAAGAGCACTTCCTCCAACGCCGCAAACCGGCTATGAGCGAAGCTACGCAACAGAAGCGCTTGGTCTTCGCACCGAGTATCTTCGTCGGAATAGGGATGAGACACGAACCAGGCCCGCTTGCCCATCCAGGTCGGATGGGCAAGCGGAAATCCCCACCATGGTCTCCGACAAATAGCCTCGTGCGAGCATGCCGTGGGATAGCAGCCAATGATCTCGCCTTCTCCCCTGAAAATCACGGCGCCGGTCCCCAGCAAATCAATGTCGCGATGTTCTTTCAGGAATTGAACCTGTCGTTCAAAGCGCTGCGGATAGGCTACGTCGTCGGCATCCATTCTGGCGATATACTCTCCCCTCGCAAGACGCACACATTGATTCAACCGTGATGCCAAGCCCATGTTTCCTGATGACTCTTGAATGAATCGGATCCGAGAATCCTTCACATGCAACACTCGCTCTGCAGTTCGATCAGTTGAGCCATCATCGACGAGGATCAGTTCCCAATTTTGATATGTTTGGGCCAGGATCGATCGCAAGGCAAGATCGATCGTCCCGGATGCGTTGTACGCGGACATCGCAACAGTGACTAGAGGCTGGGCGCTCAATCAACTTTCCCTATAAAACATCCGACCAGGCCAGCCGGCCGCACTGTATGTCCAGGCCCCGCGCAAGCGCCAAGACAGCTCAAAAGCCAGCCGACGCGCGGCTCGAGGGCCCCGGTGTTTGCCCCATACCAACTTAGTGCATGAAACACAGAGAGTTCTGAGCAAGGCCAGCCATGGTCCCATCCTGTGTCGACTAGCCGCCTGTTCAAAGGCTACCCAATCCATGGATCGGTTCGGACGCTGAGTAACCCGGTGTGCCAGTTTTCCAAGCAAGTCCTCAAAGCGTCGGTCGTACGTATGGTCCTTGCTGACTCGCTCGAATCCTCGATGTGCGACGGCATCCCGCTTTTCCGGATTAGCCAACAGATACTGAATGCGCTCGGCGAGTACATCCGGACCATCGAACACCACGATCTCCTCACCGATACGGAAATACTCTTCAAGGTACTGAGCCGGTTCAGTGAGCAGGCAACCACCTGCGCCAGGCACTTCGAATACGCGCGCCTTGATTTGGCGGCTGCGGTAGGGCACCAGCCCTTCAAAGTGAATACCCGAGTCTCCAAAATTCAAGGTGAGTATAGACTCACGGTAAATACGCAGAAGATCCTTACCAGAAACTGGCCCCGCAGGCCACCCGTGCCCAAAGCATTTCACCTGGATACCTCGATCACGTAGGGCTTCAATCCACTTTCTCCTGTTTCCATATGCGCTGCCTACAAACGTGACAGGATACGTACACCGCTGAGCGGGTAACGGCTCAATCAGTGAGTTGCGACTTGCCCCCCACTGAGTCAACACGAAGTTATCTAGCCCCTGGTCATGGGCTTTATTGAATGCCTTCGGATAGGTTGTCGCATAACAGTCAACGTACGGAGCGACAAAGCGCGAGAACTGCTCATATTTCCATGAGTCGTCCGTGCCCCAGTTGATGATGGCAGCAGACCCCTTCGATCGAATAATATCAAGTGATTCTCGCCATAATTCATAGCTCAAAAGTACACAAAAAATCACGTCCGGCTGTTCCTGATCAACTCGGCGCAGAAATGTTCGGTTTAAGTCGGCAAAGTCACGATAAGATGATCGATCCCAGGAATCAAATAAGACAACTTCATGTCCAAGCTCACGAAATGCAGGTACAAAATTCGTAAATTCATACCCATCTCCACGGCTAGGATCCCCGTAGTTGTATCGACCAAAGACACAAAAAATCCGCATTAAGAGGATGCCCTCTTCCACAATCGCACACGGCACACGACTCCTCGCCTCACACCAAATTGAAGAAGAAGGTCACTGTGCAAATAAACGGCACCTCGAATCAGTATCCGATATTCATTCACAAAGACATTACGATCAGGCGGAAGCGCGCCTACACCCCTGGCGTACTCTCCGATTACTCCAGGCCTGACGATCGACGGCAATTGTGTTGATGTAGGTATCTGCATAAATTAGATACCCGTTCTGCTCTAAAATACTCGGCAACTCACTTATTTTCTCCTCGCTGCCATCCTCGGCATAGGTCAGGGTTTCAACACAAAACACTTTCGGCCTGAACCGATCAAAATCGAAACCTTTTAAGATCGACAAATCCATCCCTTCTACATCCATTGACACAAAATCAGGTACTAACTCGAAGTATTCTTCAAGAACTTGAGTGACCGTCTTGATCTCCACGGAAATCACACGCTCAATCCGTTCCTTCCCATAAGATTGATACCGCTCAGCTTCTTCACGAGAAAAGGTATTGAGGGTCGACGTAGTCATCAAGAAAAGATCTGCTGTCCCGGGGGTCGCTCCAATCCCAACCGGCAAACAGACATCACGGGGGCGAGCTTGCTGGAATGCGCTCAGCGCATTGGGGTCGGGCTCAATGCAAACACCGCGACCTCCCTGTCTATAGAAATAATAGGTATTGCTCAAATACCGTGGGTGATGTGCGCCGATATCCAGATAGGAGACCGTATCGACATGGAGCATAGCCAACACGTAATCGACAATAAGATCTTCGCCGCATTGTGCGTATGAGATTCTTTCATCTCCGAGTGCCCGACTCGCAAAATGACTGAACCTCCGCCTAAGCCGACTAACCAGCCCCATAGTCCAAACCTTCCCTTTTCATTTCATGGCAATCTCCCCATGCGTTCAGACACCAGCAGTGATGAACCCGAAACAACAGATCCGCCAGATCGAGCCGACTCGACTTAGTCACCACAGCGACCCACTGGGTTCCTACCGTGAAGAGCCCGCAGTGGCACGCCGCGCCGTGACATGATAGCCAACGGTGAAGCGCCGTTCGCGGTCGAACTGATCCAGCCACTTGCACAATACGGGGATGATCAACCCAAGGAGAGGAGCCAGTACCATCCACATCGGAAACCACAGGAGTCGAACCTTCCCTGGCAGACTCGTACTCCACGGACTGGTCGTTTGAATGAACCGTAAGGATTCTTGCCCAAAAAATCTGAACGACCCTTCGTTCGCCTCAATCTCAATCTGCTCAAACCCGGCAGCCATGAGAAAGCGCCGGTACCACCAGGGGGTATAGCCACCGTAATAATGGTAGGGGTCTTGATGAATTCCGGACCCGAGCGGCGCAGTGAGAACGAGTATTCCGCCAGGCTGAAGAATCCTCGCCAGTTCATGAACTACCCGGATAGGTTCCGGATGATGCTCCAGCACTTCCGTACAAAGCACCAAGCCAAAGCTACCGTCAGGGACTGGGATAGCCGTCACATCCGACACGAAGTCAAGTACCCCATAACCTCCATCTCGAAGCTGGTCACCTCGCAACGGCGCAAGATCCTGAGTGCGATAGTCGCAATGTGCGAACAACGCACGATAGGGGCAGGAGCCTGCCCCGACATCCAGGACTTTCGTCCCACTCGGCACAAGCGACGCCTGTCGCGCAATCCAACGATCACGCCGCACAACGTTATAGGCAAACAACTCACTCTGAGCCAGCCAGGCCCGTAGTCCCCTATTCACGCACCTTCACCAACTCAAAGCAACCGCACCCATAGTCAAGATGATCCCCTGTTTCAGGTGAGATCTCCTCGTGAAACCGCCCAGCATCGTCGACAAGAGAGAACGACTGAAGCTCTAATCCTTGAAAGAGCTTAGGAACCCTGCTCGGTTCAAACACCCGATGTGCATTAAAGCAGACCCGCTCACGGCCGACCGGTACCGACAGAAACAGCCTCCCACCGGTCGCGAGCACACGCTGAAGCTCTGCCGCCGCGAGTTGGCTTCCGAGGGGATCTATCGGGTCGCCGTATCGACCGAGGCCCACATGCTCGAGCACATGAAGACATGACAATGATGTGATGCTTCCGGTCTGAAATGGCAGTCGAACGATGTCTCCACCAAGCGGGCTGAAGTTTGAGAGTTGAACCTTCAGCGGACGGTAATCCACAAAGACAATGCTTGTACCGGCACTTAGCACATTGAGCATCATGACGCTCGAACCAACGTCAACGTGCAAAGAAGGTGTCGTGCGGCACAACCGCCGAGCAAGCCATGCAGCCTGAAAAAAATAGTGCGGGTCGAACGGTGTGGTGAGGACACGGTCAGCAAGGCATGGATAGGAATCACGGAAAGAGATCGCTTGAGGCGCGGCTCTGTTGTAAGCACCCCAATCCAAAAGATAGCGCGGCAATGCTCCGACGGTTGTTAAGAAGTGTGGGCTCAGAAAAGCCGAACCCCACCTCGCAATGACGCTGTTTCGGAAAAGAGTCCTCAAGATGAAACTCTCATAGGTAGAGCGGTTACTGCGCTGAACATCCTGTCCGATTCGGCACATGAATCGGATGGCGTCAACATCTCTAGCGGGCAAGTCATCGCTACTGTTTGCAACTCACGCTCGTCTTGCCAAGTATGCCCTTATCCTTGTTTTTCTGCCAAGCATACAAGATGGGAGCTGTGCGTTCCGGCCGAATGCACTCGCCTTATCTGTTGATATCATGAGGTTCATGATCCGCACCACTTCTCATCATGCTGCGCTTCTTCTATATGGAATCCGTATAGAGACTGCAATGCCCGCTTCATTTCAGATACTGGAAGGATCCGTCGAGCGATAGTGGCAAGATACTTGTTGCTGCTTTTGTGAACAGAGGAAGACAAAAGTTCTAGTGACAGACCCGATCCGTTACACTCCAATATTCAAAGATATAATGGGGGAAAGGTCTCTCCTGTTGAAACCTCTGAGTCATGGCGGAATAGCTCAAAAGGTCTCTAACATAGAGGGACTTCCAGTCACCGATACACTCCTTGACCTTACTCACCCAGTCGTCTTCCCGAATATCCAGCTGAGTACAGCAGGAGGCTATATGAGAAGTATCCTGTGTTCCCAGCGAAATTGTGGCCCGACCAGTCTGAAGCCCTGCAATGATCCGCATCAACGATAACCACTGCCATCCTTCACGCTGAGGAATATTTAGGATTATCTTTCCAAACCTATTGATTGCGTTGCGGTGATTCCTCGACACAAACCTCCGGGGGCAGACCACTGATATCCCCGCTTCCTCTAACAGCGCAAGCAGCTTGGCGCGATATTCCGTCACGGCTCCTGTGAACACAAGGTCGTGAACGGTATCAGAAGTGCTGAGGGATTCGCATGGACTGTCTTCAAGGGTAGGAAACGGGATGGCACACACATCAATACCCGGCAACATGGTCGATATATTTCGCAATTCAGGCAGATCTCCCAAGACGAAGAAGCAACGGAGATAGGGCAAACACTCCAATAGATGCTTCATCCGCGTCAGGATTGTCGTCGAATGCATGTAATCGTTGCGACTGCCAAGCGGAGCTCCGTGGAAATAGATCTGGCCATGCTGAAAATCCAAATGCTCGGTCATGATCACTGCGACTCGTTTCCCTGTTGATCGACAAAAGTTCAGCAACACATCTCTGCTGTTTTCCGAATGGAAACCCTCAATGACGACATTCAAAGACGAACGGCGTGGCCGTCTCCCGACGGATACCGGATAGCCGTGCTGCCGGAAGGCGGTGACCACAAAGCTGACTTGGTCACTGATTCCGTACAGCTGATGATTGTAGACCCAACAATGGACGGAAGGCTTCTTCAGCGGGTGCCTCGTCTCGCCACTTCAACAGAATCAACCGAACTATTCCAGGCTTGAGGCCACGGGTTGGCAGTTACTTCCTTCAGGATCTTGCGTTGGACTTCTTCAAGAGAAAAGCCTGAAAAAGATGGCGCATACTGTTTTGAGAGTAAATTTGGTCGTGCACATTCATTCTTGCTTTGCACAACGGCATAAAATTCATTGCCTTGGCGGACTATATTGAAATGATGGAAGCCCTCCACAATGACTTGAGGAGGTTCGTCACATCCCTCGCTGGGGAGCGACCTCAATGCCAGGGCACTTGCAGCGATAATTCTAAGCACCTCCTCGACAGAATGGCCCCGATAACATAACGAATAGCCACCGGCCTCGGCCATTTCTGGAGAAAATTCCCCTTCGCACTGGAGGATGGCATAGTACCGATCACGATGACGTATAATATTGTATCCGTTGACTCCCTGACGTACGAGCTCGATTTCTGGTTCTATTGGTGACCTGGCAAACTTGAGCCCTCCATGCCGCCGATAAACCGCCAGAACCCGGGCCGCATAATGATACAAAGAGGGAAACGGCCTGAGCATTTTTGAAATTGCTCGAACCAACTTACGTCGAACTCCTTCTCGATGCCCACCAAGCGGGTGAAGGTATTTCCCTTGCAGCTCTTCTAAAGTAGCGGCATAAGTCCCTTGCGGAACACCGACTTTATAATATTGAGCCAACACGGACCAGTCATTTAATTCGATGCGAGGATTCCCGTAGATGTGGATCATAGCGCCGCCCATTTCCCATACGGCGCCGAACTCTGTCTTGATCCGTAACATCGGCTGCGAAGGACTCTCAAACATTCCCGCCCAGCCTCCACGCTGAATCGTACATTCCCTCAATGAATGCTCCGGGAGATCAGATCCCCGCCTTCCAGCACCAACCGACGATTGGAACTGCGCATACAAACCCGAGACCGAGTTCCAGAACTCTTGGGCAAAACTCTGTCCCGAAAACCGTTCTTGGGCACCTGCAAACGCCCGTCGATGCATATCCCAATAGAGATCGGGGTCATCCAGCGAAGCAAATGCACGGCTGGTCATTTGCTCAACAAGGAAATTGTCGACCCTCTGCGATCGCCCGTATCGGTCCAACAAAAGATCAGTTCTCCCCTGTCTCGGCCACACTTCTGTCCGCGCGCCGTGCAAAATAATCCCAGTATCTTCATCAGTGACATACACTGAGGTGCCCACAACGTCGGACACGACAGGAATCGTTCCCGTCGCCATCGCCTCCATGATCGAGGTAGAGTGCAGCGACATACTGGGCAGCAGAAAGAAATGCGCGCTCTCCATCAGAGATTTTATTTCGTAACTAGCCAAGTAGCCTTGATCCAGGATAATGCTCCGACCGATCTCATTTTTGACCCATGACACATCCACTCCATATTCACGCAACTCGTTCTCGGGCGGCATTGCGCACCGAAGCATCAGTAGGCCGTCTCGACCATCGTCCACAAGTGCTTTCCAGAAACGTAAGACGAGATGCCCCCCCCGATGAAAAAAGTTCACCGAATTCTGGTTGGCAGAATTGATAAACAAGAACCGCGGTCTCGAAAGCGACGGCTTTTGCCCTGGTTCCTGTATTGAGAACGCTTCGCTGGATAATCCCGTTCTTGAAGAAAACAGCTTCCTATCGACGGTTGGGTCTGACAAGAACGCGCTAAGCGCACGAAGCGTATCCGGCACATGGGAAAAGATACCGAGGCACAGGGGATTGGCAAAAATACTCCGATAATGATCTCTCAGTTCTTCCAGGTTTTCAACATTGTCCTGACCTTGGTGAGCAAGGGGGAATAAGACCGGCACAAACGACTCGCAGTGAAAGACGAAGGGTCGTTTGAGAGAAGGAAATGGAGCGGTATGATGAAATTCAAGGTCGCCCTCCAGAACGGACGTCAGAATCTGATCGGGAGGCCAAAAATAATCTTGATATCTCTTTGCAATAGACTTCCCGTGAAGTCGACCATGTCGATGCCCTTCCACCTTTGATTTCTCTACGAACACCTTGCGTATGGCCGCCTCATCCTGGAACTTACGATACAGCTTGACGTTATCCCAAGCAAACAGCCTGATATCATCCGGAGCATGATCGAACAAAGCCCGGTAGAGCGGATGAAAACCGTCCAACGGGATGTAGTGGCTAAGACTCCAAGGAATCGCGACGTGTAGGAAGGGACCAGACATCAGTGCATTGACAAGAGCGGCTGAGAATACGGTGGAGTATAGGCGAATGCGAGATGTTGCCCATCTCGATTAAAAAAATACCCGTTGGGACCTCCGGGCGGATGAGACAGTAAAACCAGTACCATGCTGACCACTGCGTAAGGACTTTCCATCGATCCCTGATTCATTTCAGTACGTGCTTCGCCAGGCACCAGTACGTTGATCTGAACGTCTTTCTCCGGGTATCTCATGGCACACTCAGCAGCAAAGGATGCCCCCAGCGTATTAACTGCCGACTTACTGATATTGTACGGGCCAAAACCCGGCGTCGAGGCCCAGCCCGCAAATGAAGAGAGAAAGAGGACACGAAACCCCTCTCCATTACCTAAAAGCGGCATGGCCGCCTTACAGGTCAACCAAGATCCTGTCACGTTTGTGGTCAGGACATCAGTCCAGGCAGCCACACTTTGGCCGGTGAGCGGGAATGCTGTCTCCGACGGTTGAGGAAGAGCGGCGCTGTTGACCAATCCATAGAGACTCGGGGTAACAAGCTGAATATGTCTCACCGCACGGGTAAGATCCTCCTCCGACTTAATATCCACCGGGACAGCGATACAACGCCTGACATCGATGCCAAGTTCGGCACCCTCACCCACCGTTTCACGCAATTTCTCAATTCGTCTTCCGGAAATAAAAACCCGAGATCCTGCAGCAGCAAGAGCCAATGCAATGCACCGTCCATATCCGGTACCTGCACCGGTGATCCAAAAATCCTTCCCTTGGAGCCGCTCCCATCTTGCTTTCGGCAAACCGAAACGATGTTCCCGCCAAGAAGCCGGCTGGACGTTCTCTAAGATCCCTGGCGTTGCAACGCTTTTTTGGAACAACCTCATGCTTCAACGGTGCTGCACGACCTGACATTGTTCTGGCCGATCGCCAGGATTTCATTTTCAACGGCATCACGAGATACGTCGCGAATGACACCCGGCATCTCAAGGACATCGATCTCGGTCAGATCAATAGGTCCTAAAGCATGCGGCATCCCATAGATCCAGCCCTCATAGGAGATCACGTCGTATCCTTCATCCGCCATGGTGCGAAGTACGACAGGCGATTTCGCAAACTCAGATCCGTGTGAGCGACCATCAGGTACGGCGACGGAGAGCGTCTTCGCTTCCCCTTTGAGTTTCCGTATCTCGCCATCCACTTCCGCAATGGTCTCTCCGACCAGCATGCCGGGAATCGAAGCGATTAAACCAGAATCCCATTCCACGTAAGCCCCATGTGGGACCCCATAGAACATTCCGTCGAATCTCACGAGGTTGTAATTACCGATGGTCCACAACAATTCCGGTTGAGCGTCCTTCGTGACGACGGACAGGATGGAGAACTCTTCTCCCTTTACCGGTACGCCGGTCGGAAGTTCTTTGCCGAGGCCCTGCCCGGAGAGAAGATGCACGATACGCTTCAACGGTTTTTTGACATACGCGACGGTGACTGCGCGCGGCAGCATACAGGCAAGTTGCAGATCGCTCAGGGGCCCTCCGTTCCGCCTGTTAAAACGTTCCTGACGGATAAGACGTCGAAGCTCCTCCTCAAATGAGACAGGTAGTAACTCGACCATCTGGCGCCATAGGCTGACATTGCGCTTGTTTTCTCCTTGACCTGTGTATTTTCTTTCAACCCATGATCTCCGCTTAAACGGATCCTTTAGAACGTCCTGATCTACGGCGATATGCATCTTGCCGAACCGTAAAATACGCGGCTTGTTGGCGATTTTAACGGATTCAGGCATTTCGCCCACACTATCCACTCGCAGGTACGATCCGGATGCTCGCTGCTTTTTCTGATCATCGTAATGGCCGCGTGAATTCGCCCATCGAGCACTCTCCTCAATAGCCCCAACGACTTCCTCTTCGGTCGGGCACCGGAGAATTCCTGTACTTGTGGGGAATTCTTGACTTGTCACGTCGACACTGCCTAATGCGGCGGGAACGGCGTAGTACCAACCATCGTGGAAAATAATCGTATGCGTGTCCATTTTTCGCACCATGCGCGGCGCCTGGCCTGCAACTCCGAATAACGGTGGTTCTGCGGCAGGCGTCACTGCATGTTCCGATTCCACATTCGCTTCCTGAAGCATGGGTAACGGCTTAGCGGTGCGTGACGGTGAAAGATTCGTGATAGGCGCACGTTGGCTTGAGGCTTCCAGCGCCGTTTCCTCCTCGGAATCGTTTGAGACAACATCGAGTTCGTTTACTCCGGCGATTTCAAATTCACCGGCACTGATCGACGTGCCGGATGTTCCCGTCCTGGCCTTGTCACGATTGAATTTGACGTCCTCGATCACACGATTGGCCCACGCTCCGACGTGAAATCCCGCGTCATGCAGCGCAAGCACGATGCGCTCAAACCGCTCCTTGCGCACCTGTGCATCGATATATGGATCGGTACTGTGCCACTGATCCGCTGGAAGGGCTCTCGGATACTTCTCGTACATTATTTCTTTGGGTTCTTTCAGCACAATATTGTGAGCAGCTGGGTCGATCCAGTAGACGCTGCCGTTGACTAGTATGAGAGGATTAATGTTCGCCAAGCGGCCGATATATTTACGGTTCTTGAGAATGAGTTCGATCCCCTCTTCAACGTCTCGATCGGTTTCCCCAGGAACCCCAATGACCCAGTTGACCTCGGTGAAGATTCCCACCTCCCAGCAGTCCTTGAGGTTCTGGGTAATCATGTCGACCGTATAGCCCTTCATTTGTAGTCGCAATGTGCGCTCAGAAAATGCGTCGATACCGAAACGAAGCGCAACAAAGTTGGCCTCTCGGAGTTTTTCGAAGAAAGCTCTGTTTTGTTTCCTGTTGACGCGCAATTGACCCGTGAGCTTCACCTTGCGATGAAGCCCACGGCGGATAATTTCATCACAAATCTCCATTACGCGTTCAGGCATCCCGCCAAGGTCGCTTTCGTTGAACATAAATAAATGACAACCTTGTCCCACTAACCATTCCAATTCATCCACGAAATTTTCCTTGGAGCGAATCCGCCAGTAGAAACGTTCGGCGCAGAACGTACAGCGTGACCACCGACAGCCCCGACTGGCGATGATTGGTGTCAGCTGGTAGTCATTAAAGTTTCGGTACACGCTCAGATCACACCACTCGTACTTAGGAAATTCGATCTGATCGAGGTTATGAATCATCGGGGCCGGGATATAGGAATAGTCGGGCGTATCAAACCGGGACAGTACACCAGGCTGATTGAAAGGTCGCTCGCCTTTGGCCAATGCTTCTAATAATGGACCAGCAGTGAGATCAGATTCGCCGATGCACATGTAGTCGCATTCTGGGAATGCGCGGCGGCCGACGTCCGCGTTGTAGCAACTGAACCCGCCCACAACAATTGTGATATCGGGCAACTGAGCTCTGACGCCGAGCGCGATTTCCCGCGCCGCTGCTTCGTTACATCCTTGGATTGAAAGCCCAAGCACTTTGGGCCGCGCTGCAACCAACGCCGCTATCGCCTCGTCGATAACCGGCCTGAAGAACTCCAACACTTCATTACGTCCCGTCGGGCCGGAAGCCCCTCCCCCCGTTGCAGTCCATAGGTCGTAATGCTCTGCCTGCCACGGATCCTCCGGCAACACCACGTCACCAGGAAGCGAGATGCTGCCCCCCATGTCAAAGAGTCGGTGAATATGGAACCGATGATAGGAAATAATATCGAGATCGAGAATCTGAAAGGACACGGCCGTCTTTTTCAGAGCATTGTTCAAATATCCCAATCCATTAGGCATCAGAGATAAGTTACGCGACGGACAATCGATAATGGCTACATCCAAACCCTTTCTGAGTTGGATCTCCGGAATTTCGATCGGATATATGTTGCGCGGCAAGGGCGTCCACGCGCGAGCTGGAATGACGTCAGGCGCAATATCCGCCAACATGGTGACATCGACGACGGTGACCGATTGAGGCAACTGTTTCCTCATCTGCATGCGCGGAAACGCTAGTGTTTCGCACAGGAAGGCCGTTTGCGTTTCGGCGGGCAACACACCAAGCTTGATGTTCGCTAGACCGTGTGGATGATGCATCTCCGATGGATTTTCATACTGCACGACACCGATAACCTGAGCTTTGAGTTCAGAAACATGTTTCAATAGATAGTCGATGAATCTCTTCGAGCCAACCAGCGTCAATCCTGGCAAGGTCATGAGGTGCGCCCCAAGCGCGCGCAGACACACCAGGTCGGCCGGCCCATTGTCGAAAGCGAAGCATTGGTGAGGACTGAAGGTGACACGTGTGCCCGCCACCTTGGCAGTCGTGCGGCCTTTCTCAAGAGTCAGCATCACGGATGTATCGGTCATCGCTCACCTCATATGCAGATTAACAAATCGAGAGTCCAGCCCTCTGTCGGCCGTTCAAGAAATTCCGTCAAGTGAAGGGGAAGTGATAGCGACCGAATAGGGATTCAAAAATACACAAGCCTAGGTGCATGATCAATTAACTTTCTACCTGTTCATCCTCACCTAACGATCCCTGCATCGGATTCCAACAGCATACTAGCCCGTTCTACACACTTCTTCTAGTGACCACTCTCAATTGCAATCCGGGACATCGCCAGAGATCCAATCATCGCTCCGCTGGCCGGGCTGCATATTTTGGCAGGGACCGCACTTCATCAATGCTGGCGATCAATCGCACTCCATCCCATGTGCTGCTCGTGTCGCACAACGCAACCAGCTCGTCCGGTATCGAGTCTTTATTGATCGGAGGCAGAGCGATGATAGGTTTATTGCGTTTCTTCGCTATCTCGATTTCCATGTCCACCCATTGTCGGGCGCTTCTGATCTCGTACACGCCGGCAAGTAGCACCACAACGTGCGCGGGAATGATTTGGCTTTCCAGGGAACCTCTGATGAATCGGCCTCCGGCTTCCGTATTGGGACTGATTGCAGGATCATGCCAGGGCAGACTGAAGTTGCGCCATAAAAGTCCCGGCACCTGATCCATGAGTTCTGTCAATCTTGTCCAATCCTCATGAAATCGCCAGGCATGAGTCACAAAGAGATCATAATTTTTATACGATGCCATTATAAGCTTCCTGCAATCGATACATACCTGGTCTATCCCCTAGATACCGCATGGACTTTCTCTAGAAGCATCTCGTAGTTTTCAGAAACAAGCAGGTCGGGATGGACTCTTCCCTCGTCCGTCGACAGATCGAGATGGCCAATGCGCTTTGGCACCGCATAATATTCATCTTTAAATTTAACCAAGTTGTACTTCTTTACGGAACACAAGAGAGTCGGGGCATCTGCAGGCACTTCGTAATTAATCCGATGCGGAGTGACATAATCTTGGATCATGGCTCGAAGTCTTCCTGTAACGCGTTGTCCAAGAAGGACGACTATGCCTTTTCGGATAGGCTTCCATAGATGGTCTTCACAATACCGGCCCATAATTTCTTTCGCCAGCGACATCCATAACAACCCTACCGCCCATCGTGAATAACCGCCTTGTCCAATCAAACTTGCATACCGAGTTTCCAGTTCGGATCCGATTCGCCGCCCCTTCATCCTCAACGCCCAGATGTTTTGATTTTCACGCAGGGGTTGAAATCGTCCTGTCGAAAATGCCTCAACGGCCGTCAGCGCATGGCCATCGACATGTGGATAGGCTTTTTCCAGCAGCTGTTTCAGCGATGCCTTCTGACCATTCGTACCAATGGGATCCGGATGCGCGAAATGCCAAAGTGCCACTGATGGGTCGTGCCAGAGCTCAGGCCATCCGGCATTAATCAGGCGCCAGCCCAAATCATAGGGTCCGCACAAATACCCCTTATAGCTGGGGTGCTCATCAAAGCCTCCGAACCGAATCGCATCGGCTCGGCGCACGGTCATACATGCACCCTCGTTCACAATGAGCGGCCACCATTTCCAACGTGCCTGATCCTTGAGCGTCTCGGTGTCGGTCAGGTCTTCGGGATAGAGGAGAGACGTGCGCCACTCATAGTGCATGAGCACCTGCGGCACAGCCGCTCTCTCGCCCTCCATCTGAAACGAGCGAAAGACCGAACGAACAAAATCAGGCGGAAACACCGCATCGCTATCACAGACACAGATCAATTCACCGCGCGCATGCAACAATCCCGTGTTATAGCCCATGTGCTTGTGATAAATACCCTGCTGGTTGCACGTAAGAACGACATCTGCCTTCTTGAGCACTTCGTCGACGACACGGTCGTAGACTTCCACCCAGATGAGCTCATACTGATCCTTCGGCACATCTTGGTGCAGCAGCCAATCGAGAGTGGTAAACCTCTCGCGACAGCTCCAGTCCAATAGAATAATGGACAGGCGAGGTGAAGATGGTGGTACGTTCTTGTGAACGGTCATAGCTATACGACCCATAGACCACCAGCGGTCTAGTGGATTGGATGCACCCTCGCAACCGCGGAGATCGTCCATCGAACACGTATAACAAAGGCAGATCTCATCGTCGAACGAGGCCGTTGCAGAATTGGATACTGCAGGGCAACCATGAAAACATAAAGACTGCTGTTCCCCAGAGCGACCTCGCCCTCCTAAGCTTGGAGTCCGTCGCTTCAGCCTCTCATTAGAGCTACCATAATGACCAAAACAGTTACCAGAAATTTTTATTCCGACCTTGTCAGCACATAAAGACGGCAAAAGTACGACCTGTTTGCGACTATTCCTAGCAAACCGCTATCACATATTCCGTTTGCGCTCCGAACCCAGTCGCGCCATGATCAAGGTGGTTTTAGAAAACAAGGATCTCCTTAGACTCATCGGGGCTGTTTCGCATTGTTGTAGCATTGAGAGTAACTGCTACCTACCCGCAGCTCCGCTGCTACCATCAGAATGTTCCTCACTAAGTCCATAGGGTCGGCACCACGATGGATATGCTCAAAAGTTGCTTATCGCTTTTCCAAGCATTCGCCCATACAACTGAAATTATGGGTGTAATTGCTCCTCTAGAACCTCGAAGCTCGTCGCCAAATCGACAAGACCATCAAACGGTCGGTCTCGGTCCGCGCACACCAAGCAATGTGCGATCGAACGGCGAACATCCAGCACGCATCCACCTCTTGTTCCATCTTCCTTCATCACCCCAAGATCAAGAAAGTAATCGCCCGGACTGATGTTAAGCGTGAATGCAAATTTAAAAACCCGCACCTCTCCTTTAGAGATAGGTTGTAATCGCTCTCCCAGGATGATTGTATTTGTGGCATACACATAGACACCCTCCACGGTCTTGATGCAAAATCCAACTGCAGGCGCCTCTACATCGCCAAGGAACACCGCCCTCACGTAGACGTTGAGAACGGATCGGAAGGGGACGTCTACAACATCCCACCGGTCTTCATATTGAAGCGCGAAATCTATAATCTTCGCCTCACCATTACCAAACCGTGTCTCGGTTTTGTTGTAGCTTCGCCGACTGTGACAAACATCCATCGTCGAACGTACACTGCCCATTTCTGAGATCACTAAGTTGACACCACCGATTGCTTCCTCCGTCATGACTCCTTGCGAACTTGCCGGAGAGCTATTCCTGCCGAAAAGCAGCTCATGATATTTGTCGACAATCAATCCTGGCTCTCCGTCCGCTACGAGCTGCCCATAGTCCATCAAAACAGCATGCTGTGCATAGGTTGTGACTAGTGCCATGCTATGAGTAACAAATAAAATCGTAATACCTCGCTCGCGCAACGACGATAAATGCTCATAGCACTTATGCTGAAATTTAGCGTCTCCAACCGCCAACGCTTCATCAATAATCAGAATGTCAGGATCCACATGAATCGTGGCGGCAAATGCAACGCGCACAAACATACCTGATGAATATGTCTTGACGGGCTGATCAAAGAACTCGCCGATATCGGCAAATGCCTCAATTTGAGGTATTCGGGCAATCATTTCATCACGGCCGATTCCAAGCAACGCGCCATTAAGCATCACATTGTCACGTCCTGTAAACTCCGGGTTGAACCCAGCACCTAGTTCGAGCAATGCCGCAACCCGTCCATTCACCACCACACTGCCGTCTGTCGGCTGGAGTATGCCCGCGATGATTTGAAGAAGAGTAGATTTCCCCGATCCGTTACGGCCAATAATTCCGATGGTCTGCCCCTTTGGAATATCAAGACTGACCCCGTTCAGGGCCAAAAACTCCCGATGATACCGCTTTCGGAATGGATGGAATATCTCGAAAAGTCGATCCTGCGGAGAAGCGAAGAGCCTAAACTTCTTCGACACGTTTCTAACGGAAATTGCTGTCATCTGGTGACGTAGCAGATATTAGATAACATCCGCGAATTCCGGTTTCAGACGGCCAAACACATAGGCACCTATTAGAAAGAAAGACAGCGCCACGCTCCAAAAAAACACGCTCTGGCCAAGATCCGGCAACTGATGAGAGACCATCACATCGCGATACCCTTGAATAATGTAGCCAAGCGGGTTGTACTTTAAAATCGACCGATACTGTTCGGGCAAATTATCAGGCGACCACACGATAGGAGTCACCCAAAACAAGAGGTTCAATCCGATGCCGAGACCGTGAGAAATATCACGATAGAACACTTGCATAGCGGATAAAAGCCAACCCAACCCAACGATGAAGACACACATGCAGAGGAGAAAATAGAGTGCCAAAAACATAGAGGGATGGAACACGACGTGATAATACGCCAACATCGCAACCAAGATACCCGTGAAGACAGCGTGGGGAATCAGACACGCGGCTAGATGGACGACTGCCAAGACTTCAGACGGAAAAACAGTTTTCTTGATGAAATGGGCGTTTCGAACGACGGAATCAGTGATCAAAGTCAAGGCCTCGTTGAAAAACAACCACGGCACAAATCCGGACACAAACCAAAGAATGAATGGGATCCCTGCCGTCTCTTGAGACCGAAATCCGATGGCAAACACGAAATAGAAGACAGTTATGACGGCTACCGGATGCACAAGGGACCAGAGGATACCGGCAAGCGTCCCCGCATACCGGCTTTGGAGATCCCGCCAGGCTAGGGGACCAATCAGAGCCTGGTGGCAATAAATTGAGCCGAGCAGCCGCGCAATCATCGGCGAGGAAGCATCATACAAATCGCAGTGTACAGCGTGGGCAAAGATAGCTGCTGGGAATGGAGTTTTTTGTGCAGCATGGGAAAGGCTTACACATTCCCATAGCGTGTGTTCTTGATCATCGTGTAACCCTTAATCAGGTCACTGATGCCTGCATCGAGTGCGTAGATCGGCTTGAACCCGGTCGATTCGATTTTGGCGTTAGACACAATATAGTTGCGTTGATCCGGATCCTTACCGACCGGAGCATCAACGAACACAAAGTCAGGAACCTGTTTCTGGATATGCTCGCACAACTCTCTTTTCGACACATTGGCATCAGACAGACCGACATTGTAGATCTGACCTTTCATCTTGCCGAAATGTTCGATGCCATGTTGAAAGACGCGTGAGATATCACGCACATGAACATAATTTCGCTTAAAGGAACTCTCGAACAATACTACAAAGCGATCGTACACGGCACGATAGGTAAAATCGTTTACCAACAAATCGATCCGCATGCGCGGCGACATCCCAAATACGGTCGCCAGACGAAAACTGATGGCGTTCTCCCGCTGCATCAGCTCCTTTTCAATGCCGACCTTCTCCTTGGCGTAGAGAGAAATAGGATTCAATGGAGATTCTTCCGTGCAAAAATTGTTCTGATCCCCAGTACCGTAGGCACTGTTGGTAGTAGGCATGAGCACCATCTGCTGCTTCGACAACAGTTTCAACATCAACAGTATGGCGTCATGATTGACGGTAGTTGCGCCCACCGGGTCCTGGCTGCACATCGGAGCTCCCACCAGCGCGGCTAATGGAATCACAACGTCGGCCTTCTTGATCAACGGAGCCATCACGCTTTCGATACGGATATCACCTTTCACGACTGAAAACTTGGGATGATGACATACATGATTCAGGCTGGCCTGCTTGTACATAAAGTTATCCAGCACTGTGACATTGTGGCCTTGTTGAAGGAGATCCGGCACCAAAGTAGAGCCGAGATAGCCTGCGCCACCGGTCACAAGAATGTTATAGCTCATCGTCGTGTCCTCTCCGTCGATTGATCGCTCATGCCAGCACTAACCTACCAACAAGCTTGAGGCTCGATGATAGTCATCAGGGACCCCAATATCGATAAAGGTCCCACCAAACTCTATCCCACATAACCGACGTCCGGCCGTGAGTGCGTGAGGAAACAAATCGTCTTCCAACGATAATTTTTCACCCAGCCTCCAAGTCCCGGACAACGCACGCGGATGTACCCAATACACTCCCCCATTGGCAAGACGAGGCCCCTGCTCAACCCCGGACTTCAACAAGGTGATCCGTCCCTGAGCGGACATCTCGATGCCCATATACCGTCCCCTCTCGCTCGTCTCGAACAATGAAAAACACCAGTCCGCCTCATGCTCCACGGCAAAGACATCCAATGCATTCCAGTCCGCCTCGAAGTACGTATCTCCGTTCAAGAGCAAGAACGGCTTATCCTGATCGAGTTTCTCCACAGCAAGTAACAACCCACCACCGGTTCCTAACGGTTGATCCTCAATAGCATACTCGATCTCAACACCTTTATAGTGAGCCCCGAAATGACCGGTAATAGCTTCATGCCGGTATCCTACGGACAACACAAACCGGCTGACCCCCTGGTTGATCCAATACTCGAGCTGATGTTCAAGAAAGGGACGGCCGTTGATCGGGGCCATGGGCTTGGGAAGGTCCGGCACGGCGCTGCGCAACCTGGTCCCGAGCCCGCCAGCAAGAATCACAGCCGAAGGCATGGCACTCTCATGCGGAGTTCAGAATTTGGCACAGCTCATCGATCTCTTCATCACGCAAATCCGGATAGTTGCCGATGTAGAAACCATAAAAGTGGATATGTTCGGTTTCGGGGAACCCCAGATGGTGATCCTTGGGAACAACGCCTTTCAGATACGGCTGGCGAATCTGATTACCACCACCCGCGCTCCCTCGTCGGAACTCGACCCCGGCCTCACGCATCACCTTCATCACACGCTCAACCAAGACCTTGTCCGGACGTTTCAAGATAAGATTAAAAGCATAATTACTGGACCCTTCAACCTTGAAATCAGTACGGTACTTGCTTGCATCAAGTTGTTTCATGAACCGCAACAGGTTGTCTGTCCGTCGTTTCACATTACGATCCAGACGCCTGAGCTGGCTTCGGCCCAGGATGCCGCCGATTTCCGTGTTGCGTGTGTTATAGGCGGGAAATGCAAAAATGAAATCGGGGTTCAATTCCGGATACGTTGACCGGTACGCCGCAAGCACAGCCGGATCATTGGCCTCTCGAACCATCCCGTGCGAGCGCAACATGCGCACCTGCTGATACACCTCCTGGTCATTCGTGCAAACCATCCCTCCCTCGATCGTACTCATGTGATGCGCGTAGTAGAAGGAGAAATTCGATATCCAGCCGAAACCTCCCAACTTCCGGCCTTGATGCGTAGCCCCATGAGATTCACAGACGTCTTCGATTAGTGGAACCCTTCGCTGTTGCAACTCAGTCAACAGCGCATCGTCCAATGCATCGAACCCTTGCACATGGGTCAAGAATACCGCGCGGGTTCGGTCTGTGATGGCCGCGCAAATCCTCTTGGGATCCATCCCTAGGGTTCTAGGATCGATGTCGACGAAGACTGGAGTGAATCCATTCTGCAATACTGAAGCGATATCGGAGATCCACGCCAATGGTGGAACGATCACTTCGCCGCCCTCGGGATGGCGGACTTTTAGAATCGCCATCGTCAAGAGATTCGCGGACGCTCCGGAATTGACGAACACACTGTGTTTCACACCCAACCACGCGGACCATTCAGCCTCAAAATCCCGCACATTCTGGCCATGCGTCAGGATCGGATCGTCCTGTTTGAGATGCTCAATCACCGCATCCAAATCTTCACGGAGAATGTTGTTCCGCATGAGAGGATATTTCATAACGACCTATTCACATTCATGGGAGCCATCGATCCAATTTCGCCGCTCCAAGTTGTGGTCGGACAATTTAGACAGCTCAAGAATGCCGCCCTGCTAAGATTTTAGGTGCTGACTAGTACTACGAGAACGAATCCGGCTGGTTGTTTCACTGCCCTGTTATTTCTCGTTGTAATAGTCTCCGTACTCAACAATGATCGTGCTGTGTCCATCCTCACGCTGCAACGCCCACTCATAGGCCGGGAAGACATCTTTGGGTTCTTCCAAACGAATGATTTCTACCGTGCTGCACATCATGCGGATCGCCTCCGTAAAGTCTCCGACATGCTGATGCTGCGGATGGAGCGGACGCTGAGATCCGATTCCCGTCCGGATAATGGCCTTCGTCTTGTATCCTCCGTTGGACATCAGGTGAATCTTGTCCAGGTGATTGACCAACTGGTTGATCGCCAAGATCAGAAAATTCCATCTCGGGAAAACACTGACGGGTATGAGTCCGGTGAGTGCAAGACCCGTCGTCATCCCCATTTGCATTTCCTCGGCCACCGGCAGCTCGATCAATCGATGGGCAGGCACCTCCTTGAGCGTGTTGCTCATGCCTGTTCCCGGAACGGCCACCGCCTGGCCCAGAAACACCGTCCGTGGATCTTGCGCCAAGAAATTCATCGACCGCTTCAGCTCATCAAAATATTTCATAGGTCACCTTAAAACTGGACCCGCACGCCGGCACCGGCATGCGGATACTTCGTTTCGTAGCGGTAGTAGCTGATGTACTCATCATTGACTTCTTCATAAGTCAGTCGAGGCTGATTCCACGTCTCCCTGGTATCGGTACAGACCGATTTTGCGTTGTCCTCGATGATAAAGCGGATCGGCAACTGGTGGTTTCGGCTGTATTTGATTGATTCATGCGCAATACCCGTCTCAGCCGTCATATCTCCCATGAAGCAGTAGACCATGGCATCCTCCCCACGCTGCTGAATCGACATGGCTGCTCCGACGGCAATCGGTAACACTCCGCCGACAATCGCTGAAGAGAAGACCCGCTGCTCCGGGAAGCACAGCGAGATCGACCGTCCGGCCAAGATCTCGTCCCGGACGCGATCCTTCGGTACTCCCTTCAGCAAACACTGATAATGAGACCGCCATGAGCAGAACACCCAGTCCTGAGCCCGAATGGCGCGAAAGACTTCAATGATGGCCTCCTCATTCCCATAGTACAGATGAATGGGGGCGCGAATTTTCCCTGCGTTGAATAACGCGGCGATTTCTTTCTCGAATTCAATCAACTCTTCTTTTGTCATCGTTTCATCCTTCGTATGCCAGGCGTATCAAGCGCAAGAAACCTGAGCTCCAGTCCGATTATCGCCCCCCCACCTGCATCGGGACAGGCGCGGCCTTTAGATGATTCACATACCACCGGTATGTCTCCGTAAGTCCCTCACGAAGCCCGATACGGGGCTTCCACCCTAAGGACCTGATGCGTGCGCTATCCAGGAGTTTCCGAGGAGCGCCGTCGGGCTTGGTCGAATCCCAATTGAGCTCTCCTCTATAGCCGACGACACCGGCGATCAACTCGGCCAATTCTTTGATTGAAACATCCTCCCCAATCCCAATATTAATCGGGAACTCGACCGTGAGATCTTCCTCGAGCAAGAGATGAACGCACGCACCCGCGATATCGTCGGCGTGAATAAACTCCCGTCTCGGTGAGCCGGTGCCCCACAAGCCGATCGATTGGGCGCCGGTCACCTTTGCTTCATGAAAGCGCGCGAGAAGCGCTGAAAGAACATGGGCCGACTTCGGATCAAAATTGTCATAAGGCCCATAAGCGCTATTGGGAATCACCGGAATAAATCGGGCCTCCCGATCTTGTTTATTATACGCCAGGCACATGTACGTACCGAGGAGCTTGGAAACGGCATAGGGCAAACTGGTCGGTTCAGGCTTGCCGGAGAGAAGAGCGGCTTCGGCCATCGGTTGAGGACATTCCCTGGGATACATGCAGGAGGAGCCGAACAGAATGAGCCTCCGCACCCCAGTTTTCCGGGCCGCCTTCAGCACATTCAGTTGAATGGCGACATTCTCGTCCATGAAGTCGGCGGGAAATGACTGATTTTCCATGATCCCGCCGACTCGCCCTGCGGCAAGAATCACATACTCCGGACGAACCCCCTCAAAAAATTCATCGACCGCCGCGGCATTCTGTAGATCCAACTCATTCCGCCGTTTCGTGATGAGAGTTCGATACCCCTCCCGCTCCAATCGCCGAACAACCGCCGATCCGATAAGGCCGGCATGTCCTGCGACATACGTGATGGCATCTTGTTTCATCGTCATCTCAAGAAAGCCCATTCGGTTGGTACAAGACCACGCGACTCCCTGAATTCTCAAACCGGAACGGCACATGCACCAAATGCTTCAGTCGCTCTTGAACTTTTGATTGCAACTCCGGCTTCACAAACAACAGCAGAAAGCCTCCGCCGCCTGCTCCGAGAATCTTCCCGCCTAGCGCGCCGACGCGTACCGCCTCTTCGTACAACTGATCAATTTCCGGCGTCGAGACCCTGTCGGAAAGACTGCGTTTACAGAGCCAGCTCTCGTGAAGCAATCGGCCAACTTCGTCGATCGAGGTCCTGGGGTTCTGAAGAATCATGATCGCTTCATCGACCATCTCCTTCATGCGATGGAGCTCTGCCTCCCGGCTCTTGAAGTTCTCAATCTTTGATTTGGCGACCTCAGATGCGATCCGTGAGAATCCCGTAAAACACAGCATCAGATGCGATTGAAACTCATGCAATCGGTCCTTTGCCAGGATGATAGGTGAGACCTGAAAGGTATCGTTACGCTTGAAATCAATTCGATTAAATCCTCCGAATGCAGCTGAGATCTGATCCTGCGATCCGACATTCTCCTTGATGATGTCCTGCTCCATATTGATCGCTTGGGCAGCGAGCTCGTCTTTTGGAATGTATCTGCCCCGCAAAGCCGCTAACGCATGAATCAAGCCAACCGTAAACGACGAACTAGAACCGAGCCCCGATCGTGCCGGCAGATCTCCGTCGTGGTGAATCTCAAGCCCCCGATCATCGCACCCCGCCCATGCAAGAATGGCACGGACAGCCGGGTGCTTGATCTCCTCAACTCGGCGCACATTCTCGATGATCGAATAGACGATACGGTGCTTGTGCTCGAAAAAAGGTGGGAGGTACCGGCAACTGATATGGCAATATTTATCAATCGAGGTCGCCAATACTACTCCGCCGTGATCCTGATACCAAGCCGGATAGTCGGTCCCGCCGCCAAAAAATGAAATGCGGAACGGAGTTCGCGTAATGATCATCCCTCGCGCCTCACTCGCTCCGCCATAAGAATCGTGGTCACGTCAATCTCCGAGCAGTTTCCGACGCAACGGCACCTTGGCCATGGCTTCAACATTTGCCCGTTCCTTCTGACCGAACTTCGTCTCAACCAGCTTGAGATACGCCGCACTCGAAAAGTATTGTTGCCACGCGTCATCCCGGAACCTCAACACTTCGGCTGCTGGGATGTGCTTGGTGGGAAGCGGCTGGCTGTCGTAGGACAGAAACGCATATCCACTGTAGCTATCCGGCAACTTCCAACCCTGCTGTTTGGCCAGATAATACATCGGACTCCCCGGTAAGGCCTGACAAGGATACATATTGGCCATCTCGGTATTCAGCTCAAGTGCCAAATTCAAGGTTTCCCCCATCGTCTCCAA
Source organism: Nitrospira sp. UBA5698 (assembly GCA_002420115.1). Lineage (GTDB taxonomy): Bacteria > Nitrospirota > Nitrospiria > Nitrospirales > Nitrospiraceae > Nitrospira_D. The sequence goes on along the minus strand of DIHK01000066.1, from coordinate 190,322 downwards.
CGTATCGTCAGGAAACCCAAAAATGTAGTTACTGATGATATTCATACCCTCAGCACGCACCTTATCGCAGACGGCTCGGATGTTGACCTCCTGGAAAGAGCCCTTCGAAACCTCCTGCCTCACGGTTTGGTTACCGGCTTCTATCCCAAGCGCCAACCAATTAATACCGGCCTGCCTGAACAAATTGACATACTCATGTCGTACGGTATCGACTCGCGCGTAGGCCCACATCCTCAATCGCAAATCTCGTTCGATAATGTCCCGTAAGAGAGGCTCGTAGTACTTCCGATTCAAGAAGAACATTTCGTCGCTGATCCGGATGGTCTGTACCCCGAGCTTCGCGAGCTTCTCAAGTTCAGCCGTAATTAACTTCGCGCTCCAAAACCGCATCCCGCGCGATTGGGACGCGTCAACCCCATTGCTGTTATCCACCCGGTTGACAATGTTGATCATGCAAAAATCGCAGGCAAACGTGCATCCGAGTGATGTATAGATCGCAGCAAATGGCGTGCGTTTCTCATGGTCGAACTCGGCATGCCAGAAGTGCGCTCGATACAGATCGAGCGGTTGTGATCGATAGGGCAGGAGATCCCATGCGTAGCCTGGCATGTCGACATCCATCCGATCTTGCGGAACCACCGATTGCGGCTCATTCAGGATCGGGCGACTCTTTCCATCGGACTCGATGATTTTGTATCCGATGCCCTTCACCGCTTGCAGCCCGGAACAGAGATCTGTCTGCAAAAGATTATGCAGTGCATACACACCCTCATTCAGGAGCACGATGTCGACAAACGGAAGTTGCAGGACTTCCGTGGGCAACGCGCTAGTATGAGATCCCACGAAACAGATCGGGAAATGTGGATGCTGTTGCTTGACCTCCTTCGCGAGGGCGCTGGCACCGATCATTCCGGTCGTCCCAGAATTGGGGTTTTGTCCATAGACGACAAACACCACCAGGCGCGGATTCGCATCCTGGATCCGACTCACCGACTCAGATAATGACAGCTTCTCTGCGTCACAATCTAAAATCGCCGCGCCAAAATTCTTGGCCCGACATGACTGTGCCAACAACAACGCCCATGTAGGGGGCTCAATCGCCGAATAGGTCTTCGCTAGTCCTTGATAGGCTTGCAAGGAAGAATCGGCGTTAACAAAAAGCACATCCAATCTTTTGCACGGCAGGTGTGACGTTGCCATTGCTACTGTTCGCACCCCTCAACTTTCGTCAAAATATTTCTCACCAAGATGGTTTTCTCATCATGCCAGGCTGATCCCACAACTGCAAACATGAAAACATAAACGGAGTCCATGTAGCTCAAAGTTTTGGGGGCATTCCTCCTTGGCGGTATCAAGGAAACATGCGCCCTTTGAGTTTTGTCACGAGCGTATAGGGGTCGAGACGGAGCAGAGGAGACCGAAGCAAGCGATGTCGCCACATTTTCCTCCGCAATGCGTGAAGTTGATGCGACTGAATCTGCCCGATCACCTGCGACGTGCCGTTGCGAAAGTGATGAGCCGTTCTTCCGCACAAGACGCTATTACCGTACTCTTTTACAGCCTTACTGTAAGCGGTTTCCGCCGGCTTCTCGACGTGGCTCAAGCGCTGGCTGCGCTGATCGTGGTGGAAGCGACCGAAGTTCGCCACCACCGGGATAAAGTATGGGCTGTACCCTTGCGTAAAAAATCGGTACATAAACCCCAGATGGGGGCAGGTTCGAAACCAATCGGTCGACCGTACGTCCGGAAACCATGATCTCAGCACTTCGTTCCTCACGCAATAGTTGCCTTCGGGTAATGGGAATCCGCTTACAAGCCAATAGGGCAGGAAGTCTTGTTTCTGGGGAGGTGGATCCGTAAAAAAATCCTGAAAGCAGACATTTAATAAATCCCCGTCCTCGGACATGGTTTGAGCAAACCCCCATACGAGCGATACCTCATCATCCTTTTCAAGAATCTCCACGCATTTTCTGAACCAGTTTGGATCGAGAAATCCGTCGGAGACGCAACATTGAATGATGTACCGCCCTCGCGCCATGGCAAAACCCTTTGCATACGCCTCTACGATGTGTTCCTCTCGTTCAGATACCCATCGGATATGGGGAAATTCATTGAGGATCTTCACAGTATCATCCGTAGACCCCCCGTCGACAACGATGTGCTCAAAGCTTCGAAAGGTCTGCGCTGCGACGCTTTCGATCGTTTGCCGCAAAAAGCGACCATGATTGAGTGACGGAGTCACAATCGAGATCACTGGATCAGTGACGTCTTGTAGATCCACTCTAACCTTGGCGTGCATGATCCCTTTAACAGACTCAGATTTTCCAACTAATTCCGTAACTACAACTGATTGACCATCTCGGCATGCGATTCCTGAGAAGCAACCTTCGGCATCAGTGGCCTGAAGGCTTCACCGTTGCGACCGCGTCCGCTACTCGGAACAAGCCTGAGTCCCTCCATAGGCGCTCTGTATAGCTGGGCGAATCCGGCGAATCCAGCCCTTTGCCATGACATATTGCAGGAACACCATGGCAACCCCGGAGATAACCAGTGCGATCACCGCTTTGCTTTCGGATAGTTCACCGAACCCCACATCCATGGCGCGCCCTAAAACCCATAACGGAACGGCCAATACCGCCGCATACATGATTCTCCGAACCGGCCACTCGATCGGCAAGGCTCGATAACTGATGGGGATAACTGCGGCGAATGCAACTATCGCAGCAACTAAAAGTGCCAATGCCGTCCCCATCAGGGGTTCAGTAGAAGCAAGAACGTATACGAGCGCAGGCGCGACAAACGCACCGAGTGCTAGGGGCACGATATTGACCGTCATATCGACCTTCGCCAACCCAAGATGGTGCAACGTCGAGGAAATCGCTCGAAATGTCTCGGTCAATGCAGGCCATACGAGAATTGACGCGATTGCTTGAAACTGTTCTCCCAAAAGGAGTTTCACCATAAATGTTGCATTCCCAATCAAGAATGCACCAAATAGTATGATGGCAGGGATATAGGCAGCGGCATAATCGTTCCATGCCCGAGCCATTCCTTCCCTGTCCTGGCCCTTGAGCGCGCGAAACAATGTCGGACTATAAAACTCATTAAACAGGCTTTCAAATGTCTGCATGGGTACGGAGCAGATCATGTATCCTGCTGCAAACAACCCGACCGTAGTAATGTCAGCCACCCAACTAAGCACAAACCGATAGCTTTGGGTCTGAATCCAGAAGAATAGAAACGCGATTGCCTGTGGCCCCACAAACAGGACCACTGTTTGCCAATTGAAGGGGAGTACCGCCACCGTGAAGGATGTGTTCACTGGAACCGTCGCCCTCGCATACCGGTCTAGAATCACATAGGAAACTGACGAAAGCAGGAACCCGCAAAAGGTTCCTAGCAACCATATCTCAGGACTGGCTTCCTGCTTTGACCACCACATTGCCAGCAGCAACCCTCCCCATGCTGCAACATTCATGAACAAGATATAGAGAAATCGATGGCCAATGAGGTTCAACCCAGAGCTCCCCATCGTGTGAAGTGCAAAACCAATGGTATATAGCGCGACGAGACCGGCAGCCCAAGCGGGAGCCATTCCAGAAACTATTTTCAGCTGAGTTTGAACCGCCCAGACAGTCGAACCGCATCCCAGGGCAACAGCCACGATAATCATTAGGTAGTAGCTCAGCCGTCGACTGAGGACGCCAGCGTCCATCCACTCCAGGCATCCACGGCCAATATATGCTGTCATCGGCATCAATAAGGCCGATGTGCCTATGATGGCAAGGCTCATCAACTGGTTCATACTTCCCACTTCGCCTGGGGTTAACACCGTTGTTGCGGTTTTGATGGTAAGAAGGCCTGCGAGAACTTGGAGACTTCTTCCCAGACTAAGAACAATGATGTCACGGAACGGTGTTATCACGAATCGATCCTATTTTAGGACTCCGCATCGGCCTTCCAACGCATCCGCAAGTGGTTGCCGAGCGGGAGGCACAATCTGTTCCGGCAATTGAGATGGAGAAAAGAAACGGACCTCTTCACTCTCCTCGCTGCAGGTAACTTGACCAGATAGGACTCGCGCGCCAACGACGACATCGATAAGTTGAACGACATCGCCGTTATCCGGATACGTGACGATACGACCTTCCGGGCTTGAATACACGCCGATGAGATGGGTCACTTCCACGGTGAGGCCCGTCTCTTCACACACTTCCCGTACGGCAGCCTCGACAAGTGACTCTCCAGGCTCCACCCTTCCTCCAGGCAATCCCCACCAGCCACAATCACGACGCTTTTCCAGAAGTATGGTGTCACCGTGTCCGCGAACGACCACTCCAACTCCCGCACGCACGCTCATCCCTTCCACGACGGTGCTCCCGTACATGGAAGAAATCTCGAACGCATTCATGTCGACTCCCCTAAGCTCATGCTCCGGAGCAATTCATTCGAGTTCGCAGGAAATTTCGAACAACCCTCGGCACAGGCACTGTATGAATGGGGAATATGGCTCACGTCCAACTCCAGACCACTTATACTCCCATCACGTCATTCACATCGATCTCCACCGCTGCCGCTTGTTGGATCAGATGTACTCCGATTACTAACCGATGTCGCTTCTCTTTCCGTAAGAGAATCCCATGAATTCCCTGCAGTGGGCCACGAATGACTTCCACCTTCATCCCTTCGTGTAGATAGGGATGAGGATCATAAGGAAGGACGCTTATCATGAGACGGCGCAATGCGTCGATCTCAGGCTCTGGAATCGGTTCAGGCCGACTTCCACTTCCGACAATTTCAACGACGCCGATCGTCTTTTGTACCGGCGTCTTTTCGTGCTGACCAAACCGCACAAAACAGTAGCCGGAAAATAACGGAACTTCGATTTCCTTCTTTCGGTCCTTCCACTGGCTCAACCGTTTGACCATCGGAAGCAGCGGCTCAATTCCCTGCTTATCCAATTGATCTCGCACCAACTTCTCATGACGAGACTTCGTTCTCAGAGCATACCAGCTGAGATTGTTTGTCTGGT
>DIHK01000066.1:144875-185056 GCA_002420115.1 Nitrospira sp. UBA5698 | reverse complement strand
GTTTGTCTGGTCCATGAGGTTGATCTCGTCTGTCTGGTCTGTTTGGACTATTCGATCTATCGTGTCTTTCTGGTCAACTGACCGGATAAACGAAACAGACCAGGTAGACATTTTCCATCAGACAGACAGTTTTTAATATAGCTTCGCCCTCTCACTTACAGTGAATAAAAAACCCGTGTCTTGCGCGCTTACACCAACAATGTCAGCGCGATAATCTTACTGTCTGGAACCTGATGATGCTCCAGTTTGGCGCGGACCCCAGTCTGCTGATCGAAGTTTGCCAGCAGCACCACATCAAACTGCCATTCCCGCAATACGTCCGATGACTGGACGGGATACGATAGAAACGATTCCTGCCGTCCATCATCCACAAATCCCACCAATGTCATCTGCATCTCACGGAGCGACAAATAGACCATCTCCGCAAGTTCACTGGTTCCATAAATGACGACCCGTTTCATTCCATTCTGAGCCATCCGAGACAGGGCTTCCCGAAGTCGAGCACGCAGCTCACGATAATGAGAGAGCGCATACTCCAGGCGAAGGGACGTCAGCCTCGACTTCTCAGCAGACCCTTCCGGTGTCAATACGTAGCGAACACGATGGGAGGGGATCGTGGTAATGGCGATATACCCGTTTCGGACCAATCGCTTCAGGTACAGATTGGCAAGCCCCAAGGCCACCCCGAGCTTTGCCGCAAGGGAACGCTGCGTCACCCCGCCATCTCGCTCCACCTCAGTCAGCAAGAGCAGATCTCGTTGGCCTTGCAGATTCATGGAGTTGTGAGGTCTCCACCAATACGTTCAGGATATGAACATATACGTGAGATGGAGTCAAGGCCAATAGCGCGCACCCATCGTATATCCTGCTGACGATTGGCTTTAGACGTGGTGTATGACGAGAGCCGAAGGGGTATCGATCACCTGCCTAATGGCGGCTGCCACCTTGTCGACTGTGAAATGATCAAGACAATCCCAATACGAACAGGCTTCCCCGATACATTTGTCACAGGTAGGAACGTCGGGACGTAGCAGGACTCCCGTTCCAAGGGGCTTCCATCTCACCGGCAAATTGTTTCGACGAGGATCAAACAGGCTGACCGTGGGGATTCCCAGCGCTGCCGCCATGTGGGCTGGCCCTGTGGCTCCCGAAACAACTACATGAGCATTGGCGATTACGGCCATGAGCTGGCGGAGCGACAATTGCCCCATGTAATTCATGATCTGGGTTGGGATCAGTGTAGGTGGTGAGGCACAGGCTTCAAACTGTTTCTTTTCTGACTCGCTGCCGGTCAACATCACCCCATAACCGGCTTGTGCCAACTTGAAAGCCAAATCTCGGTAAGACTCTGGTCGCCATCGTCGTGCCGAAAGGCCTCCCGGATGAACGACGACTCGTGGACCGGGCAGACTCGCCCACAGCGATGTCCCGATCGTTTGCTCGTGCTCAGTGACATACAGAGTCGGGGGTTGAACCTTTCGGGGACTCAATCCCAGGCCTTTCAACATCTCGACGTTATACTCTGACTCATGTTTGGAAAACTCACTGCGATGTTCATAGATCCGTCGATTCGACAAGGGACTATACCAGCGATAGCCCGTCGCGATTCGAATCGGCACCCGTGCCAACCAGGCCGCCCACATCAAGCGGCGAAAGGGCTTGAGAAACACCGCCACCTCAACTCCGTGTAAAAAAGCACGACGCAATTCTGCCAACGGATCTGTCAGACGAATGGTGCGGACAGTATCCACATCAGGATGATGCTCAAGCAGCGGCGCCACGGTGGGACTGGTTAAGAACTCGACTCTGACGCCTGGTACGAGTTCTCGCAGTTGGGATGCCACGGGGAGTGAGAGAAGCACATCACCGATACCATCTGGGCGAACGATTAAGACATTCATTGACATGGAGCGTGAGCCGCCAACCTTGGCCGAATAATATCACCCACGGGGGTCAGCCTATCGAGGTGAAGACCTTCCAATTCGGGAGCGTATCGACAGACCCGGCTGAACGGAGCACATCGCCAATACTCTTTAGGACAAGCGATCAAGACGTTCATTGACATGGGGCGTGAGCCGTCAACCGCAGACGAATGGCATCAACCACGTGGGTCGGCGTAATTACGTGAAGACATTCCAATTCTGGAATGTGTCGGCAGACACGGCTGAAACAGGGGCTACATGGAACCGGCCCACTCAGGATCTGATGGCCATCGCCATAGGGTCCGGTCCGAATCGCACTAGTTGGTCCAAACAACGCAACGACAGGAACCCCCAGTGCCGACGCGATATGCATCGGGCCGGAGTCGTTTGTCACCATGGCGGATGCGGATGAAAGCAGTGCCGGGAGATATTTCAACGGAATCTCCCCGCACAAATCGATAAACGGACTTGAAGTCAGCGTCCTGAGCTGATTCGTGGAATGACGCTCGTCCGAACTTCCTATGACCACAACCGGCCCAAGCCGCGCAGCATGCAGTTGATCCAGGACTGCAGCAAATGCCGTCAGCGGCCATCGCTTTGTCGGCCACCGTGCCCCAATGTTCATCGCAATCCATGGCCGATCGACTGCAAAACCTTGACGGTGGCAGATCGTTCGAACAGTGGCGCTATCCTCTTCCAGGAGTTTGAACCGAAACTGCGGTCTCTCAGGGGGTCTCACCCCCAAGGCACCCAATAGGGAAAGATATCGATCGACTGCGTGGACATTCAGGTGTGTGACGGGAACACAGTTGGTATAGAACCAAGGACTTCCCTCCCGTCCGTTCGCAAAACCAAGTCGTGTCGGTGCACCACTCAACCAAGCCAAGATACCGCTTCGAAACAACCCTTGCAAATCAAGCGCAAGGTCAAACTGCTGAGCTCTGAGCGCCACACCCTCCCTCACCCAACTGCTGACCGTCATGTCGACCGGCCAGACACGATCAACCCCCTCCGCTCGCTCAACGAGCTCGGCCCATTGGCGCTTCACCACCCATGTCAGGTGCACCCCAGGCCACTGCTCCTTGAGGGCAGATACCACCGGAAACGAATGGACAATATCTCCCAGTGAACTTGGCTTGATCAGCAGAAGACGGGCGGAATCCCAACGGGCCGAAGAAGAGACACCGAAAGATGTACCAGATGACACCAGACAACCTTCCTGCCTACGCCGCTGGCGCAGCATCGGGATACTCAATCACGATGCAGGTCCCTCATCCCTGCCTAACCCCTCACTCTTCATACACACGTAAGGACATGCGCCTGCACATGGGGAGCATAGAGACCATCAAGTATCGCCTTCCCGCTGCCCAGAGCTGCCGTTTCGCGTCGCTCTTCGAGCGATCGACAGAGACGTTGCCACGCACGCACATACGGAGCGGGGCTGAGGTGATGCCGCAGGACACTATGTTGGCGCACGATTCTTGAGATCCACTCGCAATTTCCTGGAATCACGGCGGAGAATGGATCAGCAATCAGAGGCTCCTTCGGGGTGAACAACATCGTGATATTCCCACCATCCTGGGAGATCAGATGAGAGGTTTCGTACAACCCCTGTTTTTTGGCCAACCGGCGCAATGACACCACATTGAAATTATAGAGGTGGGCTTCGTGGAATGTACTGCGAGGTGCCTGACAAGTTGCTTCCACATTCGGGACCTCTACGACGAGCACCCCGTCCGGCTTTAACCAAGAGCGGAGGCGTGCCAGAATGAGACCCGGGTCTTCCGTATGTTCAAGGACATGCCAAATCGTCACGATATCGAACGAGGCCTGAGCAAACGTCGCGTCTTGCACGAATCCGACTTGAACCGTCAACCCATATTGTTGGATCGAATGGTCGGCATACCCTCGATTCGGCTCAATCCCGTTGACAACATGACCCAACGATTGGAGCAAATAGGCGAACTCTCCACCCCCGGTTCCGACATCAAGCACCGTTTTCCGACTCGACAACAGCGTCTCGATCTTCCCAAACCGTGACAGCGCGACCTTGCCCGCACGCACAACATGTTTGGGTTTCGGGCTGTAGGTATTCTTATACGCGAGACGATATTGTTCCTCATAAAACTGCCTGGCGTCATGTGGACGCGGATCCGACCATACGAGCCCACAGGCGCGGCAGATGACAGTCCGTAACGGGTTCCCGCTTCGACTTCTGGTTGAAAGAATCGAAACCTTGGTCCCGCCACAGAGATTACAAGGGATGGAACAATCCTTCGTACCCTGGTCCACAGCCATCGCCAGTTCTCTCCGAGTCATGGGCCTCGTAGCCCTAGACAACTTACTCTCGCTGTATAGCCAACACAAGCCCAGCCTCGGCCGGCATGTCGTACGTTCGGCGGATGATACGCTCACCCTGCCCCGTACTATTCAGGCCGTGATAAGGCTCCCCGGTTCACGTCGGACAACAGCCAGTCCACAGCCTTCGTCAGGGAGGCTTCAACTCTGTCCGGAATCAGATGAGTGTCCGTCAAACCTTCCAACTCTTGCCACCGGGTTACCCCCGTGGTCACGAGAACACTTCGTGCTCCAACCCGTTTGGCCAACCCGATATCACGCAGATGATCGCCGATCACATACGACCGGTCCAGATCCACCCCCAGCTCTTGGATCGCCTGGTCAATCATCCCACGGTTCGGCTTTCGACACCCACACCCGTCATCCGGATGATGGGGGCAGAAGTAGATCCCGTCCAACGTCGCGCCGGCTTGACTAAGCAGATGCCTGAGCTTCTTGTGGATGGCCTCAAGATTGTGGCGAGAGAGGAGTCCCCGCGCGATCCCCGATTGATTCGTTATTAGGATCAATCGAGCTCCGGCCAGTTTCAATCGTGCGAGCGCCTCCGCTACCCCAGGAAATAATTCAAACTGATCCGGGGACTTGATGTACCCAGGATCCGGATTGAGCGTGCCATCACGATCCAGAAAGATGGTGTAGCCTTCCAAGACCCTCTCAGGCGTGAGGCCTAAGGCGTGAGGCGCAGATGAGTTTTTCTCTCCTTGCCCCTCACCCTTAACCCTTAACCCGCTCACTTGTTGCACTGCCACCTCGTACACTCGATCGGTTGAGATGCGAGTCATGCACCGGTGATCGATGGGGCATTCCCGAAGCAAGCAGGGAGCACAATCAATCACCTCTCGAACAACCGACTGCTCCTGACCATAGGGAGCCGTCGTACGCGAATCTGTCGGACCGAACACGGCAACGACCGGCACTCCGCACGCAGCCGCCACATGCATCGGCCCTGTATCATTCGTGACGAGGAGTCGACATCGCTTCACCGCTGCCATCAATTCGCGAATCGTCGTGGCACCGGATAACACCACCGATGGTCTATTGATTCGAGAGGCGATGTCCTCCCCCAATGACTCTTCGCCCTTCGCCCCAAGAATAGCCACGACGACCGCTCTGCCCTCATCACGCTCTACCTGTTCTGCAAGTCTGCACGCAACTTCAGCAAACCGCTCAGGCAGCCATCGCTTCGCGCTGCCATAGGTTGATCCAGGATTAATGCCGATCACGACATCCGACGCACTGTTTCCGAGAGCAGCAAGCCTCATATCCAACGCATGGCTCTCCTCCGCAGTCACACACAGGGTCGGGCATGGAGCACTGCCGGACAGACCCAAGGGCCTCAACAAATTCCAGTAGTACTCAACCTGATGAACGGACTGGCTACGTTCAGGGACAGCAACAGGCGTGGTCAGGAAGAACACACGTCCATCAGTTGCATACCCATACCGCTGCGGAATACCGGCAAGCCACGCAATAAACGCAGCCTCAAAGGCGTTCTGAAACAGCACCGCGAGATCGAAGCCATGACGTCGCAACAAGCCAGCGAGCGCCCATTTCCCAGAAAGCCCGGCATGAGTCCCCCTGTCCTCATAGACCAGTACCCGATTCAGTTCTGGAGCGGCACGGAACAGCTCGGCAACCGTTGATTTGGCCAACATCGTGATGGCCGCTTCCGGGAAAATTGACCTGAGACCTCGAAGGGCAGGCTCGCACATCACGGCATCACCGATCCAATTCGGCGCCCGCAGCAAGATGTTTCGAGGCTGCTCCTTAAGCATGACGCTCCGATGGGCTGCTTCGCGATAACGACTCATCTATCAAGCGGGATAACTGATCTTCTCCTCGAACCACGTCCGTTTCAAGACGAAGCATCCACCACGCATCATTGACACTGAGTAGGGACGCCAGTTTCCCGCCATCCTTTTCAGTCGTCAAGATGATGTCACTCCCGCTCCCCTGTACCTTGGTACGAACCGCTTCAACCTCACGAAGACTGTAGCGATGATGATCTTCAAACATGGTTTCGCCTACGATCTTGATTCCGACAGATTCAGCCGATCGTCGAAAGGAGAGACTATTGCCGATTCCGCTCACCAACCAAGCCTTTTTCCCCTCCCCCCATTCAACTGACTGTGACGCTCCCGACCTGATCGCGATGAAAGACTCCGGACGAAATACCACTTCAATGGCATTGTCGGAAAGACAAGGCATCGTGCGCAATCGGCTCCGAACGGCATCGACATCGTGACGAGAATCGGCTCGCGTGATCACAACTGCGCTCGCCCGCTCCAACCCATGCAACGGCTCTCGCAGTCTTCCCGCCGGGAGCAATGCGTCGAGTCCGACCGCATCAGTGGCATCCAGCAGTACGAAATCCACATCTCGATGAAGCGCGAGATGCTGAAACCCATCATCCAAAATCATACAATCGACTGGATGTCGCGCTAAGACCCAGCGACCGAGTGCCACACGGTTTGCGCCCACCGCCACGACGGCGCCTGAACAGCGCTGAGCCATTAAGAACGGTTCATCCCCCGATTCCGATGAATCGGAGCAGAGGTGCACTCCATCTGATACCAGCACATGCGGTGCGTGACTCGTCCGCTTATAGCCTCGGCTCAAAATCGCGACTCGCCGTCCCTTCGCCATTAATCGTTGAGCGAGAAAAATAACGAACGGAGTCTTTCCTGTTCCTCCGACCGTCAGGTTTCCTACGCTAATGACCGGACAAGGCAACCGTGTAGTGAGCAACCAACCGTGCCGATAACACCATTGCCGAATGTGAGCGGTGAGGCCGTACAATCCAGCCAGCCAGTACAGCCCTGTACGGACCGGTTGTCCTGGTGACAAAAATGACATATCAGGGCTTAACCACCAGAGGCCCTGCCTCTTTTGCCACAGAGTGGTTGGGGTACAAGTGGGCAGTACGGAGACAGCGTTCTATCTGCTCCACACTCCGCATGAGGGCACCTTGGTTGTCACACACCACCCGTTTCGCCACCTGCCCATCTTGATTCCGTCTATCAGGCTGCCGTATCCATTCCTCAATCGAGACGACGAGATCCTCCACTCCCATCACCCGACGCCCTCCTCCGGATTCTGACAAGAGTGTCGCAATCTCGGCACAATGGTCTGTATAGGGTCCAAACATCACCGGCGTCCCCCACACGGCAGGTTCGAGCAAATTGTGCCCTCCGACGGGAACCAGTGTCCCACCCACATACGCCACGACGGCTTCCCGATACGCACGAGACAATTCTCCTCGCGTGTCCAAAATGATGACGCGTGGGCCGGTGAGTGATTCTTGGAGGCGGCTCTTACGCTGCACCACAAATCCAGCCGCGTGAAGCATCCTTTCAACTTGATCGGCTCGCTCGATATGGCGAGGAGCGAGCATGAGCACCGTCAAAGGAAATGACTTCGCGATTGTTTCATAGGCTGAGACCAAGAGCTCTTCTTCTCCAGCATGGGTACTGCCGGCGAGAATCAGCTGCTCCTGCTCGTTGAGCCCAAGGCTTCGGCGTTGCGACTCGTCAGGCTGAACAGAAGGCAACGGCTGATCAAACTTGATATTGCCGGTCACTTGCACACGTTCCGGATCTGCCCCTAACCTGACAATCCGCTGGCGATCACGATCAGATTGCATCAGGCAGAGTGCTAACGTGGCGAGCACCGAACGCCAGAAAGAACGTATGCCAAAAATATTTTGCCGGCCAAATGATCGAGACGATAACCGCCCATTCACGAGCACCGACGGCACCCCGTGCTCACGCAAGGTCCACAAGAGATTGGGCCACAGCTCCGTTTCAACGAAGAGATAGAGGGCTGGCTTCACACGGCCGACCATCCGAGCCACCGCCCATGGAAAATCAAGCGGAGCATAGCAATGTTCGACCATGCTGCCGAGCCGCTGTTCAACCGCCTCACGGCCGGTTTCGGTCACAGTCGAGACGAGGTACCGGAATTCTGGATGCCGCTGATGCAAGGTCTTCACCAGGGGCGCCACTGCCACCACTTCCCCCAGCGACACCGCATGCACCCATATGACCGGTCTGGCTGTCTGGGCATTTTCAGCTGCAGGAAGGCGCCACCCCATTCTTTGGGAAAAACCCGGGCGGCAACGAGGCTTGGCCCACAGCACCCCAATAACTACGGGAGTAGCGATCAGCAGGCCAATGTTATAGAGCAGCTTCCACATGGGAATGAAGTTTGACGTAAGAGGTAAACGGTGAAACGTGCCGAAAAGTTTCCGAGCTTCCTACGTTCCACGCTTCACATCTTCTTCTGCCTGATTGGTCAACTGATTGAGCACCGTCTCAAGCTCCAGACGAATGGCTTCAAGCCTCGCATCATCAGCTTCACGTGAGACCCAGAGTGGGGCTCCAAAGAGGAAGAGGCCCTTGGAGAATGGATACGGGATCATGTAGCGATCCCAGCTCGCAAAGAGTTTTTTTTTGAGCAGGCAAACACCATGGGCACGATAGGAAGCCCCGTCGCCTTGGCTAACTGCACCACCCCAAGCTTGGCGACCTGGCGCGGTCCCTTCGGACCATCCGGTGTCACACCAAGATCCCAACCCGACCGTCCTAACCTGATCAACGCCCGCAAGGCCGTCGCCCCGCCCCTCGTGCTTGACCCACGCACAGTCTGGTGTCCAAATCGCGCAATGATCCTTGCGATAATCTCGCCGTCGCCATGCTGACTGATCAGCATCTGCGTACCGGCACCACGATACCCGTGCAGCATCATCAGCTGCTGTGCATGCCAAAACGCTAAAATCGCGTGGCGTCCTTCACGATACAACGCATCGACTGCTTCATGCCCGCGAGTTTCGCACCGCATCGTACGAGCCACTCCTCGAATAAGGGCCGCCCCTACCGGAGGTAGCACAGAAAGCTTCAACCATTTCATGAGAGGCGAATGTTTCATCGAATCAGTGCGTCACTTCTTCGGATTGAAATTGCAAGGCATGGAGACGGTGATACGTCCCACCTTTCCTGAGTAATTCCTCATGCGTCCCACTCTCAACAATGGCTCCGCGTTCCAAGACCACAATGCGATCGGCATTTTGGATCGTGGAGAGTCGATGTGCGATCACCAAGGTCGTCCGATTCTTCATCAAATTCGCAAGCGCTAATTGCACGATCCGTTCAGACTCCGTATCCAATGCGGAGGTGGCTTCATCCAAAATCAACAGGGGCGGGTCACGAAGAATGGCGCGCGCAATGGCCAGACGTTGGCGCTCGCCTCCGGATAACTTCAGCCCTCGCTCTCCAATGATCGATTGATAGCCATCCGGGAGACGAAGAATAAAATCCTGGGCATAGGCCAGTTTAGCCGCCTGCTCCACATCGGCCTGGCTCGCACCAGTCCGCCCAAACGCAATGTTCCGTTGGATGGTATCATCGAACAAAACGATCTCTTGCGAAACGATACCAATGTGTGCGCGCAGCGAATGCAGTTCATATGAGGACAATGGCAAACCATCAATGAGGATCCGCCCAGCCGTCGGCTCATAAAACCGCGGCAGTAGACTGACCAACGAAGTCTTTCCACTCCCACTGCTTCCTACAAGCGCAATCACTTCACCCGGCTTGATGACCAGATCAATATCGATGAGGGCAGAGACCGTGTGGTTCTCATAGCGTAATGACACACCCTGAAACTCAATGGTTTGCTTGATACCTACCAATGGGGCGGTGCCATGATCACGCGCCTGCTCCGTGTTCATGTCCAACACATCAAACACGCGTTCCGCTGCCGCCAGCGCCTGCTGAATCAAATTGTTGGATCCCGACAACTTTCGAATCGGCGTATAGGCCAATATCATAGCCGCCATGAACGAAAAGAATGCCCCGGGGGTCATCGTCCCATTGATCACGAGATAGCCGCCATACCAGATCAGGGTGGCGATGCTGATCACGCCGATAATTTCCATGTGGGAATGGCCGATCGCCCACACTTGATTCGTTTTGAGCGTCGTGGAGAGATAGGCTCGGTTCCGTTCGCGGAATCGCTCCCCTTCTTCATCTTCACGGCCGAAAGCTTTCACGACTCGGATGCCGGCAAAGATTTCTTGTAACGTCGACGACATGTCCCCCATCTGCTCTTGTCCGCTGGCTGCCAATTTCTTCAACCGCTTGCCCACACGCACCATCGTCAGGCCGGCCAGTGGGAGCACAATCAGTGAGATACCGGCCAGCCTCCAATCCTGATAGAGAATGACACCGACCATGGCGAGAAACGTGAGCGCATTCTGGAACATGTCTTTGACGACATTCGAGGCCGCATTCGCCATCAATCCTACATCGTTGACGACTCGGGAGACCAAACGGCCGGAGGTGTTCGAATCATGAAACCCAACCGGCAACCGCATGAGCCGCTGAAACAACTCTTGGCGAATATCGGCCACCACCTGATTGCCGACATAGGCCATGAGATAGTTCACCCCATAGCTGAACAGTGCCTTCACAGCCGCGACTCCTAGCAGCGCTAAAGGCAACACCAACAGCAGCCGTTCATTTTTTTCAATAAAGATGCCATCCAACACCGGGCGGGCCAGCCATGCATACACCCCGGTGGAGAGTGCCACGAGGCCGGAACAGACAAACCCGCCCACAAATCTCGCCCGATACGGACGGACATACTGCATGAGCCGTTTAAACCGCTCTAGGCCCGACATACTGCCAACACCTTCTCTGCTGCTCTGGTTGACGCTCCGGGTACACCTAACGCGTCTCGTACTTGCGCCAAGCTCCGCTTCATATCCGCATAGGCTATTGGGTCTTCTAAAATCCGCAGTGCCTCTTCATAGAGCCGTTGACCGGTAGCCTCATCCTGCAGCAACTCCGGTACGACAGATCGACCTGCGACCAAATTCACAAGCCCGATCCATTTGACCCGAATAAAGAAGCTCGCAATCCAAAACTCCCATGCCGTTGTTCGATAACATAATACCATCGGAGTGCCCACCACAGCCGCTTGCAACGTAGCAGTACCCGACGCCACCAACACCATATCGGCGACTGCCATCACTTCACTGGCCTGTTCTCTGACCAAGGTGACAGGCACGGAACTTTGCCGCAAGAGCGGCTGCAACAGATTATCCTGAATTGTGGGAGCCTGCGCCAAGATAAACTTCGTTTTGGGCTCCCGGTGGGCCAACTTCTCCGCGGCCGCAACCAGTATCGGCAACAGCGAATGGACTTCATGTGTCCGACTCCCCGGCAACAAGGCAATCACACGCTCATCATGAGAGAAACCAAACCTGGCGCGTAACGCTCTCCGATCATAGGATGCGTCGACTGCATCCAGGATGGGATGGCCGACAAACGTACACCGCATACCCGCTTCGTCATACAGGGGTTTCTCAAAAGGCAGAATGACCAACACCTGATCGACTCGCCTCTTAATCCAATACATCCGCCAGGCCCCCCAGGCCCAGATCTGCGGCGCGACATAGTAAACCACGCGCAGCCCCGCGCCTTTGGCGAAATAGGCATACCGTAGGTTCAATCCTGGATTATCGACAAAGACAACGGCATCCCATGGTTCCGACCTGAACAATCGCCGCATGAAGAAAAACCGTCGAAAGATGGACAATAACGCCAATGGCCCGACCATGCCCATCACGTCGAACTGCCCCATCTTGCAGACTAATTGCACACCGGCCGCCTCCATCGCCGCCCCACCAATCCCAGCCAGCGAGACCTGAGGATCGTTGGCCCTGAGAGCCTTGGCAAGATTCGCCCCATGGAGATCACCTGAGGCTTCGCCCGTCACAATTAGAATGCGTGCCATGATGGCCTATCACCCATGATCGATATGATTCAGCTTTGCTCGTTGAATCCGGACGGAAGCCCCTGACTCTACCGGTTCGGCTAAAGATGCTCGAGCCCCTTCTGCTACCCAGGCATCTTCATCGCAGCGAGCACGCGATGCGCGAGCTCTACTGCCGCTGCTCCATCTTCGCCGGACACGACGGGACGAGATCGCACACGAACGGCATTGAGAAACGACTCCAACTGTAATTTGAGAGGCTCGGCATCGCCGGCTTGAATCTCTTCCATTACCATCGTCGGTTTCCCACTAAACGCGACCGCTCGACGCCCGACGACTCCTTGCCGAGACTGAAAATCAATTGTGACACACCCATCGGGTTGAAATACTCGCCATTGACGCATGGCCTTGGGGGAGATCCGACTGGCCGTCAGCTGTGCAACACAGCCTTTCTTAAACTGGATGCGCGCATTGGCGACATCATTGGTCGGAGAAAGCAACAGTCCACCGGTAGCCCAAACTGCCTCGATAGGGCCAGGGTTACAGGAAAGCAGGAGATCAATGTCATGGATCATGAGATCAAGCACGACGTCGACGTCGGTACCCCGTTCACTATACGTGCCCACTCGATGACATTCGAACAACGTCGGAGTGTGAATATGAGACCGCATCAGCGGCATGATGGGATTGAACCGCTCACTGTGTCCCACTTGCAAGGTACATCCGTGACGGCCGGCCAATCCGACAAGGTCCCACGCCTCATTCGGCGATACCGCGATCGGCTTTTCTACAAGAACATGCTTCTCTGCTTCGAGGCAGGCCTTTGCAACAGCATAATGGCCGGAGGTGGGCACGGCAATACTGACGACCTCAACCTGCGTCAAAAACTCTGCCAGACCTGGGAATGTCTGTGTCCCGAACTTCTCAGCGATGGCGGAAGCCCGTGCGCCATCTTGATCCATAACCCCAACCAACGTCGTATCCGGTGATGAGGCATAGAGACGCGCATGATGTTGCCCGAGATGTCCGACTCCAATCACACCCGCACGAAGTTTGGCCATACACCTCTTGAACTGAATGGGAAGATCTCTTGATTGAGTTGGTGAATTTCAGAAATCAATAGATCAACAGATCTTGAGATTTTGAAACGTCTCCGTTGACTCAGGTCCCTGTGCTCGACTCTTCTTCACGAGCCACGCCGACAACGGCGATTCCTGCATCCTCTGCATAGTGAAGGAGCTCCTCTCGATCCAGCATCACCGACCGACCTGCCTCAACGGCCAGTACGGACGCCTTGACGGAGCGCATGACCTCAATGGTTCTCGGCCCGACAGCCGGCAAATCAAATCGGAGATCCTGTTGTGGCTTACACCGCTTCACGACGACCACTCCGTCCTTGGCGAGTGCGCCTCCACGCTTGATCGCCTCATCGGTTCCTTCGACCGCCTCAACTGCTACAATTGTACGATCCTTGACGACCACGCATTGACCGATGTCGAGACGTCCGGTCTCTCTGGCAACATCCCAGCCATACCGGATATCGCCCCATTCCTTTTTCGTAGGCTGGCGAGAAGTCAGCGGGCCTTCCGTGACCAAAATGCCGTCAAGGCCGAATGTCGACTCACAAATCGTGATGCCATCCTTTTCGAGTTCTGCCGCCAATGCACGGAGAATATCGTCATCCTTCCAGAGGACCAATTTCGTGGCCAAGGCCAATACGCGAAAATCAGGACGGGCGTTGCTGTAGATGTGGGTCTTCTTAACGCCTCCCAGCATCACGACATGACGTACCCCGTCGGCCTTGAAGGCACTAATCAACTTGTTCAGTTGGCCGATTTTGACCCAATGAATCCGGTCGACATGCTGCTCGAGCTCCGGTTCTGTTTCCCCTTCATGAGCCACAGCAACTACGTGAAGACCCATCTTGCGAGCGTTATCGGAAAAAATGATCGGAAATCGCCCATTCCCGGCGATCACCCCGATTCGACCGTCCACTATAGGCATGGGCAGACCCATCGTGCTCGATGTCACACCGGTTGATCGAATTCACGTTCAAGGTCGGAGCTGACGGCCCTCGAGATTCCTCGTTTAGTCCCCTCCATAAACGCAAGAATCTTGGCCACGTCCTCCTGTCCCTTGAACTCCTTTTTCGCCAACTTGATCGCCTCGGCCGTTCGATGACCTGTTCGAAAGAGCAGATCAAACGCCTTCCTTAACAAGGCGATGCGGTCTACGGAGAAGCCATGTCGTTGCAAACCAACCGTATTGAGGCCGTACAGATGCGCACGATATCCACCGGCCGCGAACGCAAACGGCGGGATATCCTGACCGATCGCACAACACCCTCCGACCATGACATAGTCTCCGATGCGCACAAACTGAAGCACACCGGTCAACCCCCCGATGACGGAATGATCTCCGATCGTGATATGTCCGGCCAAGCTCGCCGCGTTGGCCATAATAATGTGGTTGCCGAGCCGGCAATCATGCGCCACATGCACATAGGCCATCAGAATACCCTTGGAACCCAGAGAAGTCACACCACCCCCTTGGACGGTTCCCCTGTTGATCGTGACGTATTCCCGGATGATGTTGTCATGGCCGATCGTGACCTTGGTCGGCTCCCCTTTATAGGCGAGGTGCTGAGGAGGCCCTCCGATGGACGCAAAAGGGTGCACTTCGTTTCGCTCTCCGATCTCCGTCCACCCCTCGACATTCACGTGAGAGTGGAGGCGGCTCCCCTTTCCAATGACCACGTGTTCTCCAACGACACAGAAGGGCCCCACCTCGACATCAGTATCGAGCGTGGCCTTGGGATGGACAATCGCTGATGGATGTATCTTCACACCTGCCCCCTTTAAAATTAGTCAGCCTTGAACCACGCTCTTCTGACCATATACGCGTCCGACCTTGCGGCGTGGAGGTCGACACGTGGCACTGATTGATTATTGCGTTTCGGTCTTTTCTTCCATCACCATCGCCGTGACCACAGCCTCGCACACCACCTCATTGTCAACGAATGCCTTCCCCTGCATTTTCCAGAACGGCGGACGCTTCTTGAGTACGTCGATCTCAAACCGAAGCTGATCACCCGGCACGACCGGCTTTCTGAATTTCGCTTCCTCAACTCCCGTCAAATACATGATCGTTTTGCCGACCGTCCCTCCCGACTTGAAAACCAGCACGCCTCCCGCCTGTGCCATGGCCTCGATGATCAATACCCCAGGCATCACGGGGCGCCCCGGGAAATGGCCTTGAAAAAATGGCTCATTGATCGTGACATTCTTGATCCCGATGATTCGCTTATGTGGTTCAAACTCTTTGACCCGATCCACCAACAGGAAGGGGTACCGGTGGGGAAGTAATGCTTGAATTTCAGCCTGCTCGACCGATGCCATTGACCTGCCTCCTCTCTGTCCTTGACCTAAGGGTTTTGCCGATCAAATTCTTTGACGACCGACTCCGTCACATCCAATGCAGCCTGGTGATAGAGCACGACGCGGAGCACCGAATCATTGCCCTTGTCGAGAATGGCCGCATAGCCTTCTTTTTGAGCGACGGCTTGCGCAGCGGCCGCGATCTTTTTTGAATATTCGGCGACCATTTCACCTCGCTTCTGCTGAACCTCACGATTGAACTCTTGCACCCGATGCTGATAGGCCTCCACCTTGCCCCTCAACTGTTCTTCCTTCTCTTGCCTGACAGCATCGGTGTGCTTGGCATTCGGGTCTTCCAGCGATTGCTGCAATTCTTTGAGTTCCTGCTCATCAGAATTGATAATCTTCTGTCTGGTCTGGGCATAGCCCGCCATCTCTTCTAACGCCGCCTTCCCCGACTTGCTTCGCTCAAAGACGACCTGTTGATCCATGACCCCTACCTTAAGCGGATCTCCCGCATAAAGGGGCCCCGCCCATTGAGCCACAGACCACAGAACGGCCAGCACGATCATTTTAGTACGATTCATCATGACCTACCTCCCGCAGACACTATGGATATTCGCGGTTGAACGCTTCGATCACTTGGTTTGAAATATCCAACCCGTCTTCATGATAGATGGTTGCCCCCCCCTTGCTCTTATCAATAACCACCTGAACCCCCAAACCCTTCGCCACCTTGGCAACCACCGATTCGACCTTGTCACGAAACCCTTCCAAGACATCCTTCTGTTTTTCTTGCACTTCACGGTTCAATTCCGCAGCCTTTTGTTGATACTCCTGCATGCGTCGACGAAATTGTTCCTCCCGCTCCCGTTTCGCCGTGGGACTCAGGATGGACGCTTGTCGTGCAAAATCCTCCTCCATCCGCCGCAAATCCCGCTCCTCCGACTCCATCAACGCCTGTCGATTCTTGGAGAAGGAAGCCAGAATATCCTTCGCCCGCTTCCCCGCATTCGTCTCGTTCAGGAGGCGCTGGGCATTGATCACCCCTACCTTGCTTTCAAGCTTGGCTCCCGAACTCGCACATCCCCCGGCAAACAGTACAAGCCCCAATACTCCCGACAGCCAACCAAGCCGCCAGACCAAGCACCGTGACCACATCCCATCCAGACTCAGCTCCGTCACAACAACACCCCTTCAGAACAAGGTTCCGATCGTAAACTCGAACACGCCGGCTCGTTCACCGGTTCGTGCGTCGAGATTGATCCCATAGGCCACGCGCAAGGGACCGAAAGGAGAGATCCACCGGCCCTCAAGACCCGCGGCGGGCCTCAAGTTGATCGACAACGCCTCATCATCACCAAACCCTTTGCCATAGTCGAAAAAGATCACACCGTTCAGTTTGGCCTCTGCGGAGATCGTAAAGATCAGCTCGCTGCTGAAGATCAATTGCTTGGCAGCGCCGAAGGGGGCCCGAGTCGTAGCAACAACAGGACCGGCTCGTCCGAACGCAAATCCACGCATGGTGTTGATTCCACCCACGAAGAATCGCTCACTGAGCGGGATCCTCGTTCCGTCAAGTGCGTGAACCTCTCCGTACCGAGCCCGCAGCGACACCCTCATGTCCAACGGCAGCGGAGTAACCTTGATCACATCGACATTGTATTTAATGAAATTATTGGTCCCGCCCATCAGAGGCGTCCCGATATCAAACCCTCCGCCGAATCGCCAACCGGTCCTGGGATCGAGAAAATAGTCTCTGGTATCTCGAAAGAGCGTGAAACGAAATCCCGTCGAGGACTGTGTGCCCAACTGTTGACAGACAATTGGAACCAACTCAGCCCCAGGCGTACAGATACCCGCTTGTGGGTCCCTGAACGTGATTTGCTCCCCAAAGATGCTGACGCTCCCGGTCACATACTCGGATAGCCATCGGCCCAGTGTGACATTTCCACCGGTTCGCTCTTCGAAATAGGAAAGAAAATTCGTCATACTGCGAAAACCGTCTACCTGGAGCGACGTCAATGAATCATAGAGATAGGGGTTACGGAAGGTGATGGACCCGAGACTTCGGCGCTGCCCCAGCTGGCCCCGGATGCGACCGAGATACCCATACCCGCCCAAATTCCCCTGCGTAATGTCGGCGATCGCCACGAGCCGGTCGAGGGTGCTGAAGCCTCCGCCAAGACTAAACATGCCGGTCGGCTTTTCCTTCACTCGTACATTCAAATCCACCTTGTCCGGCGCAACCTGATTGGGCAGAATCTCGACCGTCTCGAAAAAGTTCAGATTATTCAAACGCTGAAAACTGCGTTTCAGTGAGGCGGTGTCGATCACATCTTGCTCATCGACTCGTATTTCTCGTCGAATGACGTTATCGCGCGTTTTGTCGTTTCCGTGGATATTGATCTGTCGGATGCGCATCATCTCGCCTTCTTTCAGACTGAAGATGATCGCGACGGTTCGTTCCTCATTGTTCGGATTGACGCTGGGAACCACTTCGGCAAAGGAATATCCCTTGCTGCCGTAGAGATCCGTCAGCCGTGTGATCTCATCCCGGATTTTAGCTCGTTGAAAGATCTCCCCATCCTTAATTTTCAACCCTTGACGAAGCTCAGGGTCCTCGAACACCGTATACCCTCGAAACCCGACTTCACTGACTGTAAACGGCTCTCCCTCGGAGACGGGATAGCTGACGATGAACCATTTTTTATCTTCGGTCAGTTCAACCGATGGCTGACCGACTCGCGCATTAAAGTATCCTTTATTGAGCAACACCTCCCTGATCCGCTCCACATCGTTGTCCATCTCCTCCCGTTTCAACAGACCGGCATCGGAGAAAAAAGAGGGGAGTTTCAATTTCGTGAAAAGGCCGTACCACGGGATCCACTCTCTGGTCGCCATCACATTGAGCAACTCTGCCTTGCTGGTCCCAGTAAGTCCATCAAACACCACCGTTTTAACCCGTGCTTTCTCTCCTTCTGTCACGTGAAAGATCAGGCGCATCCGATCGTCATCAATCGCCTGAATCACCGGGGTGACTTGTGCACTGAAATATCCGTCCTGCTGATAGGCAAGACGCAGCCGCTCGGCACTCTCTTTCACCTGTTGCTGATCGAGAAACGTCTGGCTCTTGATGGTTGTTTTCTCTTTCAACTTCTCGTCGCTCAGGTGCTCGTTTCCGTCAAAGACGACCTCACTGATGAAGGGCTTTTCCCGCACAACAAACGTCACCGCCATGCCGGCAGAAACCGACTCGGTTTCCACCTGCACATCCTCGAAAAATCCGGTGTCGTACAGAATCCGAATCTGGCCACGTACATGTTCCGATGTATACGGGTCATCTGGCTTGAGCGTGAGACGACCAACAATCGCCGCTGCCTCAATCCGCTTGGCCCCCCGGATGTCGATCGAGGTCACCTTCGGCTCGACGCCCTGCCCATAACTGTCGAGCCCACCCCAGAAGACTGAAGCCACCAGTGCCACAACCATCAATGATCGGGATCTGTAGACGGCATGCCCGGTCACCAATGAGGATTCCTCTGGCGCAAGGTGGAGGTGGACGGTAGAGGCGATATCATCATACGAGATCTCACGCGAGACGTAGCAAACCCAGCTGCTTGCGAGCGCGCACGGATAACAAGCCGACCCTCAGCTGGCAGCGTACTTCCAGCAGATCCATCACTCGGGACAACTCTCGTGTACGCCTCTTGACGAGACACAGGCTCGCAAAACCTCAGGATTATATTGAGGTCGCCACACATTGTAAAGCAGCGATCCGACCTTCATTTTGAAATTCACCAGTGTCCCGCACTCCTTATCTATCGAACCCCACGCATCGAATTGCCGACCCGTAGGACTTGCGCTCGACTGGTTGCTCGACGACCAAACCACCAGCATACAAAAATGGTTGATTGAATCTACCGGCTAGAACCAGGCAACCCATGATCGAACGCTCTAAGGCAACCTCTCCCGTGAAGGGTGAACTGTGCGTATTCGAAAACGAGAAACGTGTCACGCTTCACCGTTCGACAGGTTCACGCCCTTGAGTTCCATCGAAGAGCGCAAAGAGCGAATGACGAACGAGAAATAGTCTCGCGGGAGCCTCTCGGCAATGATTGGGACAACGCCCATGGAGAATGCAGGCAGGAATTGGACCGCCTCAGTATCAAGACAAAGGACTCAACAATCATCCACGTGGTCCATCCACTCAATTGAGATTCCCTGCAATCAGTTCGTCTGTTTCTTGACTTCGCTCAATCCATCACATACTATCCTCACATGTCTCGCCTTGCGGTCAGAAAAGCCGTGATTCCTGCAGCTGGTTTGGGCACGCGGTTCCTTCCTGCGACCAAGGCCTCTCCCAAGGAGATGTTGCCGCTGGTCGACAAGCCGCTCATTCAATATACGGTTGAAGAAGCGGTCGCCTCAGGCATCGAAGATATCATCGTGATCACAGGGCGCGGCAAACGTGCCATCGAAGATCACTTTGATCGTTCCGTCGAGTTAGAAGAAAATTTAAAGGGAACAGGGAAAAGCCAAGTCCTCCATCAGATTCGACAGATTTCCAATCTCGCGAATTTCTGTTATGTCCGTCAATCAGAGGCATTGGGTTTGGGACATGCCGTCTTGTGTGCCCAACACCTGATCGGAGACGAGCCTTTCGCCGTGATTCTAGGGGACGAAATCATCGACGCCGACGTGCCGGGGCTCGCGCAACTCATCCACGTCTATAAGAAACGACACGGAGCAGTCCTGGGAGTGCAGGATGTTCCGAAAGCGGATGTCAGTCGATACGGCATCGTCACTCCGAAACGCCTCTCTCACGGGTTGCATCGAGTTGAGGACTTGGTTGAAAAACCGTCGCCCGCCGATGCGCCTTCTACGCTCGCTGTGATCGGCCGCTATGTTCTTCCTCCTGAAATCTTTCCCATTCTGAGGAAAACAGCTCCGGGAAAGAACGGGGAAATTCAGTTGACCGATGCGCTCAAGACGCTGGCAAAGAAATCTCCGATGTATGCGCTCGAGGTCGAGGGCCAGCGCCACGACGCTGGAGACAAGCTGGGCTTTTTGATCGCCACCGTGGAGTTTGCCTTAAAGAACCCGGCATTGGGAGCAGAATTCCGCGACTACCTCTCGACCAGAACGCACACCACATCGAATAATCGTCGCGGATGATCCTGTCGGCTTGATGGGGAGTCTGTCACAAGGATCTCGGTAACACCGATTTTGCACGAGATCGTACGGTGAACAAAGTGTTCGCGCAGTACATCGCGCAATCTCAATTGACTCTTCTTTCTGAAAGTAACATACGACAATATGAGAAAGCGGCAACCCCCTTCTGGTCCATTGAACCGAAGTTCCATGTATCAATAAACAGAACAGGCCCATAGACATGACCGACTTAAACGAGCAGGATATCCAGCCCCCCCAAAACATTGAAGTCCCTAGCCAGCTCCCGCTGTTGCCGGTCCGAGACATTGTCGTCTTTCCCTATATGGTCCTTCCCCTGTTCGTTGGACGCGACATGTCGATCAAAGCGATCGAAGCCGCCTTGGCCGGCAACCGGATGATTTTCCTTGCCACCCAAAAGGCGCTGGATGTCGAGAACCCAACCCCCAAGGACATCCACACCGTTGGGACCGTCGGCATCATCATGCGGATGCTGAAGCTGCCGGATGAGCGCATTAAGATCTTGGTCCAAGGCATCGCGAAAGCCAAGATCAACAAATACATCCAGACCGATCCCTACTACTCCGTTCGCATCGACAAAGTTCCCGACACGAAACCGGCGGCCACACCACTGGAAGCCGAAGCCGTGATGCGGACCGTGAAGGAACAGATCGAGCGGATCGTCAGTCTAGGCAAAGTCCTGATCCCCGACGTCATGGTCGTCATCGAAAATCTCGAGGAACCGGGACGCTTAGCCGACATGGTCGCCTCCAATCTTGGCCTCAAAGTCGACATAACCCAAGCCGCCTTGGAAATTGCCGACCCAATTCAGCGACTTCGACAGGTCAGCGACATTCTGGGGAAAGAAATTGAAGTCCTCTCCATGCAGCAGAAGATCCAGGCGCAAGCCAAAGGCGAGATGGACAAAACACAGCGCGAATACTTTCTCCGGGAACAGCTGAAGGCGATTCAGAAGGAGTTGGGTGAACTGGACGAACGAGCGGAAGAGATCACGGAATTCCGCAAACGTATCAAAGACGCCAAGATGCCAGAGAAGGTGTTGAAAGAAGCAGAGAAACAGCTCAAGCGCCTCGAAAAAATGCATCCCGATACCGCTGAGTCCGCCACTGTCCGTACCTATCTGGAATGGATGGTCGAGTTACCCTGGTCGAAACGGTCGAAGGACAACCTTGAGCTGAAAGCCGCGGCCAAGGTGCTGAACGAAGATCACTACGATCTTGAAAAGGTCAAAGAACGGATCCTGGAATATCTGGCGGTGCGAAAGCTGAAAGAGAAAATGAAGGGACCAATCTTGTGCTTCGTCGGTCCGCCCGGAGTCGGCAAAACCTCGTTGGGCAAATCGATTGCCAAAGCCTTAGGTCGCGAATTCGTGCGGATCAGCTTAGGCGGTGTCCGGGATGAGGCAGAAATCCGCGGCCATCGCCGCACCTACGTCGGAGCCTTGCCTGGCCGTATCATCCAAGGCATGAAGCAGGCAGGGACCAGCAATCCCGTGTTCATGCTGGACGAGGTGGATAAGGTGGGAATGGATTTTCGAGGCGATCCTTCTGCCGCCTTGCTGGAAGTGCTTGACCCTGAACAGAACACGGCCTTCACCGACCACTACCTCGGAGTCCCCTTCGATTTGACCGAAGTGATGTTCATCACCACGGCCAATTTGATCGATCCGATTCTGCCTGCACTGCGCGATCGGATGGAGGTCATTGAAATCCCAGGATACACGGAGGAGGAGAAACTCGGCATCGCCCAGCGCTACTTAATTCCTCGCCAACTCGAGGAACACGGCATCACCAACAAACACGTGCAGCTCACGGAACCTGCCATCAGACAAGTCATCTCGCACTACACCAGGGAAGCCGGTGTCAGGAATCTCGAGCGCGAGATCGCCAACGTCATGCGCAAGGTCGCCAAGAAAGTGGCCGAGGGCAAGGGGCAGGGATTCTCCATCGACCCATCAAATCTGAATAAATATCTCGGGGTCTCAAAGTACGTTCCGGAAGCTGAGCTCGAGCAAGACGAGACCGGCGTCGCCACTGGTCTGGCCTGGACCGAGGCGGGTGGCGATGTGCTGTACATCGAGGCGACCGTCATGAAAGGCAAGGGCCAGTTGACCCTTACCGGACACCTCGGGGATGTGATGAAAGAGTCCGCCCAAGCCGCCCTCAGCTATGTCCGTTCGAGAGAGAAAAGCCTGAATATTGACCCCAGCATGTTCAGCAGGCAAGACCTGCATATCCATGTCCCCGCCGGTGCCATTCCCAAGGATGGGCCCTCCGCCGGCATCACGATGGCCACGGCGATTGCTTCGGCGTTCTCCGGGATTCCCACCAGACGGGACCTGGCCATGACTGGGGAGATCACCTTGCGCGGTCGTGTCCTTCCAATCGGAGGGTTGAAAGAAAAGATCCTAGCGGCCAAACGGGCCAAGCTGACGACTGTCATCCTGCCTCGCCGGAACAAGAAGGATCTCGAAGAAATTCCCAAGCATCTTCTGAAAGGCATCCAGCTGGCATTTGTTGATACCATGGATGACGTCATAAAGATCGCCCTCCGCCGACGCGGGAAGACGCGGCCGGCTTCAAACACACAACCAGCCTCACCGGTGCCGGCCCGTATCCGTCCCCTACGGTCAGGCAAAGGGCGGCGGTCGCACGAACTCCCGGCCACGATGAAGCCCGACCGGCTCCCGGTACGTTCATAGGATCGCCTTGTGGCCAGTCGCAAGGCCAAGCCAGTCATTCAGGAATTCCCTCTGATCCGAGGGCTCGCCCACCGGTTCGCTCGCCACAGGCCTGGCTTGATCCAGGGCATCGGTGACGATGCCGCGGTCGTTGAACCCACCTCACGGTCCTGGTGGCATGTCACGACAGACCTGCTCGCGGAAGGCATCCATTTCAACTTCAAGTCTGCAACCCCAGAGTCCATCGGATATCGCGCCGCCATGGCCAACCTCAGCGATCTTGCCGCCATGGGGGCCACCCCGCGCTACTTGCTCATCTCGCTTGCCATCCCAAAGACACTGGCGTCATCACACATCTTCAAACTCTACAGCGGCCTGATGAACGCATGCCGACGTGATCGCGTGGCACTCATTGGTGGAGATACCTCCGCCTCCAAGGCTGGGCTCTTTCTCAACATCACGCTCATCGGCACCACGCCCACACGAAGGGCTCTCTTTCGTCATGGAGCTCAAGTCGATGACCTGATCTACGTCACCGGTACGCTCGGAGATTCTCTCGCAGGACTTGGCCTTTTGATGCCGCTCCACAGGGCTCACCGCTCAAGCAAGGACAGGCTAGCCCTCCCTGCCTCACATCAACGATTTCTGATCGACCGCCACCTACACCCAACGGCGAGAGTGTCAGAAGGACAGTGGCTCAATCAGAAGCGGCTGGCCACTTCTGCTATCGATCTCTCCGATGGTCTATCGGGAGATCTTCGTCATCTCTGTGAAGCGAGTCAGGTAGGCGCAGAGGTAGAACTTGACAAACTTCCGATCTCGGCAGCCTGCCAGGCCTACGGCAAAGCAGCTGGCCGCTCACCGGTTCAGCTCGCGCTGAGCGGGGGCGAGGATTATGAACTGCTCTTCACCGCCGATCCAGGCTCTCGAAGTACGATTGAACAGCAGGCCCGCGCCCGCGGCTATCGCGTCACGTGCATCGGGACGATTCGCTCAAAGCGATTTGGAATACGGATGTCGTCCGGCGGAAAAAGGCAACGGCTGCCGGTCACCAGCTACGAGCATTTTCACTAATGTCTGAACTCAGCACACAGCCGGCGAAACGCAGCCGATCCTTCCGTGCACTCTTACGCCAAGTTCTTCATTTACGGGAGTCTCCTCGCCGCACAGCCTTGGCCTTCGCCTTGGGCGTCTTTATTGCATTTTCACCGGCCTATGGCCTGCATACCGCCATGGTGGCGCTGTGCACCTGGCTGTTCGGTCTCAACTTTGTGGCGTTGTTGGCCGGAGCGCTGATCAACAACCCCTGGACCATTATTCCGATCTTAGGCGCAACCTATTGGACCGGGGCGTTCATGCTCGGACGCACCGATACCCCAACCTTCGATTGGCACGACTTGAGCTTCAACGGTATCTATGAGCAAGTCCTCCCCTATGCCGGCCCGTTTGTGCTGGGAGGGTTCATTCTCAGTATACTCGGCACCATGATCTCATACCCCGCCGCGTATTTCTTTATTACCAAATACCGGCCTGAGTCGGCATCCGACGTGGCCAAACCATTGCCGCCCTCTGACCAGGTGGGCTAAGATACCCACTACCTATGGAACCCGTAGACCGTCCTGATGCTCCCTACGATGGCTCTGCACTCATCGCCGATCCGATTCACAAGTACGTCACCTTTACCGTTCCATTTGCAAACCCCGACCCGCACGAACATACAGAGAAGGACCTGATCGATTCCCCCTGGGTACAGCGACTGCGGTACATCTACCAGTTGCAAAGCGCCCGTTGGGTCTATCCGTCCGCCGAACACACCAGATTCGTCCACTCCTTAGGGACCATGCATGTGGCCGGACGATTCGCTCGACACTTGTACCCCTTTCTGAAAAAGACCGTCAAAGACGTACCCTCGGCCAATTATGTTGAGGAGCTCTTGCGCATCACGGCCTTGGTGCACGACATCGGACACGGGCCCTTCTGCCATTTCTTCGACGACAATTTTCTCCATGGATTCGGCCTGACCCATGAACGATTGGGACAAATTATTATCCGAGACCATCTCGCCCCTTTGATTAAAAAGATCCGCCGGAGTCCTTCCGGCCCCTTCGCCAAAGGTGAAGAGTTGAACCCGGACCAGGTCGCTCATCTGATCCTCAAAGAAAAAGGCAAGGACAACTCCCGACTCCCTCGCTGGCTGAATATGCTCCAACCTATCATCTCCGGAAGCTACACCGGGGACAACTTGGACTACGTCTTGCGGGACTCGTATATGTGCGGCGTCGCGGTGGGACCGGTCGATCTCACACGGTTGATTCATTACACCATCGTGACGGAGAAGGGATTCACCATTCATAAGACCGGGCTCCCCGCGCTCCAGATGTTCCTCAACACCCGGATGTATCTCTATTCAAATGTGTATTTCCATCGCACAACCAGATCCATCGATATTCACCTTCGCGATATCTTCGGAGACACGATGAAGCTCATCTGCCCTCGCGATCCGCGAAAGAATATGGGCGGCTACCAAACTCTGACCGATTGGTCGCTCCTGGAAGAGGTCCGGGGATGGGTGCAGAGCCGCAGCAAATCGCGCCGTCATTTGGGACAGGAATGGACCAGAATTCTGGATCGCGATATCAAATGGAAAATGGCCTACAGTACGACCTTGAAAGAAAAGGGGCAGGAACGCGGGATGGCCTTCCCCAGCCATCGCCACTTTGAGCAGCAGATTGTGAAGGAGTTACCGACTCGGCTGAAGCGGTATCCGTTTCGAGTAGACATGGCCCTGTTGGATCCGCGGCCAGACCCGAAGGATTCACGGGGCAACCCCCTCTACGTCTATGATCCCGGTACAGGCCAGGTTTCGACCGAACTATTGGAAGAGTGCCTGGATCTGCTACCCACGAGACTGGTCCAGTTTCGGATTTACGCGCCAGACCATGCCCACGACGCCGCGCTCTCGCAAGCCGCCGCAACTGTGCTGAACAAGACACCGACCAGTCTAGAGTCACACTACTGAACACCGTTCTTTGACTCGTAGGAAGTGGTGAGAGGCAGGGGCGATCAAGAACGCATGTGGCATTGCACACCCGTCTCTACGCCGCCATCTTGAGCGGAAGACTCTTCATCAATTGGGATTTCTTGCTTGTCATGAAGTCCCGTTGAGGCTCTAATGGAAAATGCGAACCGCGCTTCGACCGTGGAAACCGACGCTCGAACTGTTCAATAATCTCAAGCGCCTCTGCCTCCTCTCCTGCCTGAAGCAACAGTTGTACGAGCCGGAGATACGCGGGAACAAGGAGCATGAGATGCCGGACTTCCTTCGCTTCATTGACCACGTAGCGATAGCCCTCAATCGAGACCTCCGGACTGCCTCGTTCGGACACCATGGCCTCGATCAAATAGACCGACACTCGATCGGTTTCTGCGCTGATGCAACGCTCCCACTGCCCGTTCACCAATGCGCGGACTTCTTCGGCTGAGAGTTGGATCCCGCCTTTCTTGACGTTCTCGCGAAGGTTTTCCAACACGCCTCTGGCCTCTAGCCACGCACCGTACAAACCAAGCAGGACTCCGTTGCAGGGAGTCGGACGAGTACAGTCTCCGGTGAGAGGAGAAAAGTGTTTCTTTGCAACGTGAGACGGCAAAAACACACGACCATGCGCGGCCTCACAGACATCGCACACATGATCGTCATCAGGCGCAACATAGATATACATTCGAGTGCCGGAGCGATCAAAAATATCCACGGCCAGAATGCGCCCCGACAGAATTTGCAGTTGGTAATACTGCCAGAGGACCAGTAGGCCAAGAATGGCGACCGCATAACCCGTCACGTCCGGAAACTCAAACCCGTCAAACATCAGCGCGCTCCCACTTCGTTGTTTAAGATCAGCCCTAACCAGGATTGTCCGATGTGGAGTTCCTTCAAAACCTCCCGTTTCCTCTACACATACAAGACTGTATCGGCTAACATCACAGCACACTTGATCCCCCTCCAATCCACTTGGACGATCTCTCGGCTCCAAAGAGATATTGGCATAACACATGCGCTAACCCCTCAGTTAACGCGGCTTTACACGATTCAAGGTAAGGGGTCAGGTATGGCTCTCTTCCTGGGAGACATATGATGGCTATTTCGAGGCTCACGCTGTTATTTGGAGCTGGAAACACCCCGTGCCTCGTTGCGACAGAAACTTTTGATCTCATAGAGTGATGTCCAGGTTTCAGAAAGTCCCGCCCACAACACACGCGATCCCTATAAATCAGTACACTGCAAGCGGTTGCTCTTGATCGTGAAAGACAAACGCCCGGCTATCGTGTACTGAAAGAACCTCACTATTCCTGGAGCTTCTTCAGGCCGCGCATGCAACTGCGCGGTATCCCAAACACAACCAAGCACAGTCAATCGAGACCGCGCATCGATCGTCCAACTACACTCATCTACTCCCAACAGAGGAGATGAAAGGGTAACTCGCGCTGAATCGCCAGGAAGTCCACATGATTGATGGTAATGACACTGGCTCCGATACTCCACGCAGATAGAGCGATCAGTACATCAAAGGCTAGCTCTCGCAGCTTGGTGGCCTCATAGTGCTCACGCTGTCGGAGTCGACTGAGAATCTCTGCAGCCTTGAGCCACTGTTGCTCCGTGGGCGTGAGCACCTGGCACCGACGGCTTAAATCCAGAACAAACTTTCGTTCAGTAGTTGTTCGAGCCCCGCGGAGTAGCTCGTGAAGAACCACTGAAGAGCAGCGAATAACAAACGGAGACTGCACCAGGCGAAAGGTGAAGCGGCCCGATCGGAAATTCTCGATATAGATCGTCGTATCAAGGAGTGCGAACTTAGTGGTCTTCACCGAACGCATCGGGCTTGCCCACACCGCTATACCGCTGGAGGATTTGATCGTGCTCAGCCTTTTCTGTGACTAAATCCAAGGCACGCTGCAACGTCTCGCTCGTCGTTTTGGCACCGAGCGCTTTTCGGGCTCTCCGAAGTTGGGCGGGATTTAATCGGGCGGAAACTTGAACGAGCGCCATACACACCTCTTGTCCGACAGAGTATCAGCATTTGTCGGACATCGTCAAGAGATCCTTCCTGATTACCAATGGGAACGGATGACATGGTCAGACAAGACATCCGGCCTCTTCCAATAGCGGATATGGAGGTGGAAACCACCGTGCCTCATATGCAGCAGAGGCTGTCCATCCCATTGAGCGACCCCGAGGTTTCACAAAATTCCACCCACTATCCGCACGATCCCGATACGCTGTTCCGATTGAAACGGCTACCCTTGATTGTCGCACGCAAACGCCCGCCTAGTGCGCGTTGGTACAGGTGACCGGACAATTATCGTCAGCCTGCCGGAACGACGATCACGGTCCACAGACCAACGTGGCTTGTCCTGGGAACGATATCGAGCCAGGTAAACTTTCGTAAGTATGTTGAGCAATTCCAGGGTTCTTGAGACACTACGCTAAGGTCCTCATCGACCTAACGACACTTCAAGACACACGTGCTTTCTTGGCACCTAACCCATGAGGCGAGATCCATGACACATCCTACCACCATAGTCCTAAGAACCCTTCAACGGATCACGGTGTGCGTGCTCGCAGGAATGTTCCCGATAGAGATTGGCTGTGTCAGCCAGAGTGCCTATGAACGGCTCAAAACCCAAGCCCAAGAAGACACGCAAACACTTGAGGTGATTCGAGACGAGGTGAAGGAACTTGATCAGCAAATCGCTGGGCTGCAAGCCGCCAATCGGCAAGAAGATGCGACGACGGCTGAGCTACGTATGGCTCTACAACATGAGGAAGATCAGTTGCCAATCATGAGAGAGCGGGCGGAGGCGAGCCTCACCTTGCTCAAAGGACAGGTTACCGCATTGATGAACCAAAGTTGGAACCTCGCTCGCAAGATTGCAGCCCTTCGCCATGAAAGCGCCTCCTTACAGAGTACAGCCGCACAGTATAAGCAGGAGATGGAGGAAGCCCCGGCTGCTGAGCCGGTGGCAGCGGATGAAGAAGAGCCACGCGTAGCTCAAGCCACTGTTGCTGAACCACCCGCGCTGGGTGAATCACCGTCGCAAACACCCATCATGGCTCAGCGATCAGAGCCAGTCGCTCCTACCCCGAACCTATCACCCCCAGCACCATCGACGCCATCACCGCCCACGAACATAGACCCTGCGGGGACAGACGACTCCTGGGTCAGCATGATTCTCAGCTGGCTCACCACATTCTGGAATTGGCTCCTCAGTTAAGCCTGTCCGTCCCACTCGTCATTGATGCGCCATTCCATACCATGGTCCTGCCACATGAGACTTGCTTTATTGTGCCGAGTTAACCTCAGCAAGAGGGCCCATGGCAAGACAAGCCGTAAAGTAAAGGTATCCGACCCCTGTTCCTTATGAATCTGCCGCGCCCGCCACGGATGCAACAGGAAACACGGTACGCTGTCCCGGGCGTCGCACGAACAATGTGTTATGAAACAAATGTCTCCTCTCCCTCTTTGCCCATTAGCTGAACGACATATTGCACCCTCCCCATACTTTCCAATCTAATGTGATACCTACCATCCCTTTCAAAGATCACAAGCCTAATAACCTTGTCCCAGTCATTCTTGTGAGGAAGCGCTTTAAGCTCCCTGAAAAACGGTGATGCCATTCTATGCTCCTTTACCCCATCTACAACTTCAGCAGGGAACTCTAGTGGTTTTTCAGCTATCTCCCTAAGCAGCAAGGCAATAAATGCATCCCACCATTCCTTTTTGTCCGTTAAATAGGTTTCTATACCTTGTTGCTGAAATAGTTTTCTGATGTCTCTCCGAAGCTGTGGTATTCGAAGTAAGTCGCCAGCATGGCTAATGAACTGATTTGTTGCTTCCCGTGCGTCTTCTCCATTTTGTAGGTGAATCGCTGAAGAAATCGACTTGCTAACACCAACAAGAAATCTATAGATTGTATTCGAGTCTTTCAGCTTTGTGTGTACTACCCAGTTACAGAACAAATTTAGAAGTGGATATTGGTTTTGTAGATTCTTCTCCATTTCAAAGAGCTGCCTTATTCTCAGAAAGATCGAAATAACATCATCCTGAGTGAGAGCAGCTCTCTTGGGTAGATCCTCAAGTAACCATCTGAGTTCACGCAAGCATTTCATATTGCGTTATAACAATGTTCAGACGGTCCGTATAATCTCGCAGCGGCAGCTTTTGCCGTGTCTGCCTATCCGAGAAGGCGGACACTGGATGTCTTTCCTAACTCTGATTACTTTCACATCAGTTTCGATCCAACAGCGGTTCCAGCTTACCGGCTTCTACAGTTACAGGAGGCCCCAAACATAATGCCAAAGCATGTGGGTTGGCCGGATACTCCCCCTGTCTTACGACTCACATTGGGTTGTTCTTGAGCCAGCTCCAAATGTCTTGGGATCAACAAACCTCTTGAGAAATCTACCGTACGCCCTCACGATTTCTCCCCTTCTTTCACCGACGTATTCACACCACTAAGCCCTGCCTCTTTGCGGTCTTTCTGATCAACCGCCTTCTGTGACTTGAGATCTCGCTCGTCTTGGTGATCACCGATGAGGGCCCCGGTAATCAGCATTTGGATGCCGATGAGGAGAAAGAATAACGCGCTCTTGTACTGGCCACTCGGCTCGGCCAGTGAAAACTTATGCGCGGAGATGAGAAGGGAGAGTGCTGCACACAGGAATAAGAAGGTTCGCATGTTGGATGACTCATCGTAAGAATGAGTCTAAAGGGTATGCCTGCGGTGAGACTCAGGTCAACTGGAAATCATCAGGAAAGAGGGAGTAGGAACACGGTGGAGGTTACGGAGTTGGCGAGCCCATCCCGGAAGTCGGTTCGGTGAGCGAGACTGGTGCTGGAGTTACGGACTGGACGCTACCTTTGAAGGGAAGATCCAGCAATGAGTATGGATTCACACGCGCGCCGTTGAGTTTCACGCCCCAATGAAGATGCGGACCGGTGGCCCGACCGGTGGCACCAACTTTCCCCACGATCTGCCCGGCCTTCACGACGTCGCCGTCCTTGACGAGGACTTCGGACAGATGGAAATACATCGAGTAGAATCCCAGTCCATGATCAATAAAGATACCTTTTCCCGAGAAGAAATGATCAACAGTCAGCCGTACCACTCCATCATTGGTCGCCGCAACGGGCGTTCCGAGTGGCGCGCTGATATCTTCTCCGTTATGCGGATTCCGTGGTTGACCATTCATAATGCGGACACTGCCGAAGATCCCGGTTCGTCTGCCGCTCACCGGCTCGATGAAACCTGGCTGCCACAATCTCGCCTGCGAATCGAGAGCCAGTCCCGATTTGATCTGTTCCTGCTCTGCCTTCCATCGAGCGACAGCCTTCTCGTCTAAATCAACCTTGTCTTTGGGAAGCGTCAAATGCTCGACTTGAAACTTTTCTTTGGCGACCGACACGCTGTACGTAAGCGAGCGACTCTGGTCTGCAGCTTTGATCTGGACGGTGAGGTCGTGCGTTCCCGGCTCGTCCTGCAGATCAATCCCGAGCAACCCCACAAATCCTTTCGGCTCGTCGAGTCGCGGATCCGGAAAGAATGGGATGGATCGACTGAGAAACGTTCCCTGCACCGTGGCCGATGCGTCCTCCGACGGCACTTTCACGACGAGCACCTGGCCCTGCTTGCCGCTATAACGACCTTCGACACCCTGAGCAGCCAGAAGCGACCCGGGCAAGAGAGTTAGGACAAGGTGCGTGAGCAGCACAACAACCGCAAACTGCACCAGCCCGATAGACCGTGTAGGAGAGAGATTGAACAATAGTGTCATCGGTAAAATCGCCCTCCTGAGACTTGCGAGATGAGTTCTTCGACCCGTCGATTCTGGGCACTAAAGGGATCCATACAAAGGATCGTTTCCTCCCAGTACCCGTTCAGTTTCAAATAGGTCCAATCAACCGTGTAGGATCGGTTCTTGGCTCGCGCAAAGCGTATGAAGTCCCCTCGCACCTTCGCCCTTGTCGTCTGCGGTGGAGTGGACATGGCCCGTTGAACGGCATCTTCCTCCACAACCCGTTCGACTAACCCGCGAGACTCCATCAGATAGTACAGCCCTCTCGTCCGCTTCACATCATGGTACTGCAGATCGAGCAGCA
This sequence comes from Nitrospira sp. UBA5698, assembly GCA_002420115.1. GTDB lineage: Bacteria > Nitrospirota > Nitrospiria > Nitrospirales > Nitrospiraceae > Nitrospira_D. Next base: position 152,598 of record DIHK01000066.1, on the reverse strand, counting down.
ACACCCTCGGATCGTCCCACCCACAATTCTTCTTGTCGACATAGGATTGAATCAGGTGCTTCTTCGTGACCCAATCGATCTGATGCGTCAGCTGCATCGGATCCTCCTCCAACTGCTGCAGCACCGCTTCCCACTTGTTGCAGACATCATCGAGGGTCGGGTCATGCGCTTCTTGGGCCAGATAGTCTCTTGCACGGCTCAGATAGACCCGTTGAATCTCTATGGCGGTCATCTGGCGACCGTCATCGAGCCGGACCTTCTTTTTCAAGGTTGGATCGCGAGACACCTCGCGGATCGCCTTCACCGAGTCTTCCAGCTCCATCCCATGGACCGCATACCCTTCTTCGATCATCGACAGGACCAGCGTGGCAGTTCCCACCTTGAGATAGGTGACATACTCAGACATGTTCGAATCACCGACGATGATATGCAGGCGCCGATACCGTTCCGCATCGGAATGCGGCTCATCGCGGGTATTGATGATGCTCCGGGAGGATGTCGTCGAGGACGATGTCTTCTCATGAATATGTTGCGCGCGCTGCGAGATGAAATACTGCGGCTTCCCCGACACCTTTAAGACCTTCCCGGCTCCGCTAAAGATCTGCCTGGTGACAAAAAATGGGATCAGCTGTTCGGTGACTTTCCAAAAATCGACGTCCCGCCGCATCAGAAAATTTTCATGACAGCCGTACGTATTGCCCAATGAGTCCGTATTGTTCTTGAAAATATAGATCTCTCCGGATAGTCCTTCCTCGCGGAGCCGCTCTTCTGCGGCAGGCAGACAGGCTTCCAGCAGTCGCTCTCCCGCCTTATCGTGCACGACAAGATCCAGGATGTTGTCGCACTCCGGGGTCGAGTACTCGGGGTGACAGCCGGTGTCTTGATAGAACCGAGCCCCGTTGACCAAAAAGGCATTCGACGGCCAGCTGTTCGGAATCAGTCCTTCAAAGATATACCCCAAGACTTTTTCCATGGGCAGATAGATCCGGCCGTTGGGGGAGAAAATGAGGCCGTATTCGTTCTCGAGGCCGTAAATGCGTTGTTTCATGGGACCCACCGTCATCATGCGCGAGCCACAGTCAGATTATACGCCCAGACTGGGATCTTCAACAAAGGACGCCATTATGAACGGAAGAGGTTAGGACGAGAGCGCCTGTCGAATCTCACTGACCGAGAGGCGACGGAACTTTCGGCCGGTCCGATTGCGGTCCAGCACCGCAACCTCCAACCCTTCCGGCTGGAGCTTTTGATTGGCCGTTTGATCGAGGGCCGTCACGCAGAGCCGCAAGGCTTCGTCGAGATTTGGGGCATGGCTGGGGCTATTCTCCTTCAGGAAACTCTGTACCACGTCCGCCCGCCCTCCAATCACGGCAAAGTTCTTTTCGTCGATGATGCTCCCGTCAAAGGAAATACGATAGATTTCATTCGGATGGCTGTTGATGCCGGTCTGCACGACGAGAATTTCCACCTCCAGTGGTTTCATTTCCTGGCTGAAGACCGTCCCCAAACTCTGCGAATACCCGTTCGCCAACGATCGGCCGGTGACATCTTCCCGGCTATACATGAACCCCTTGAGATCGGCGTGGCGAATCCCGGCCTTCCGAAGATTCTCGAACTCACTATACTTACCGGCCCCGGCGAACGCGATATTGTCGTAGATCTCAGAGACTTTATGAAGCGAGGCGCTCGGATTGTCGGCGGCCAAGAGAATCCCATCGACAGACTCCATCGCGATGATCGATCGGCCCTTGGCGATCCCCTTCTTGGCGTACTCCGCCTTGTCCTGCATCATCTGTTCAGGAGACACGTAGTAGGGCATCGGCATGAATTAGGTCTCCCGTGAACGACGAGCTGCCATGACCGCATCACATACCGACCGGAGCGTGTCCTCTGCGACATCCGTGATGCCTTGATTGGTCACGATCTTCGCGGTGGGATAAATCCCCCGCACAAGGTCAGGCCCCCCGGTCCCAACGTCGTCATCTGCGGCATTGTAGAGTGCCAACACCGCCAGCTTGATCACCTCCGCTTCGGAGAGATTTCGCTGAAAGTGTTCCCGCATCGTATTGCGAGCATCTTTGCCGCCGGATCCGATGGCATGGTAATCCGATTCTTCGTATCTGCCGCCGGTAATGTCGTACTTAAAAATGCGACCCTCGCCGCGTTTCAGGTCATACCCGACATAGAGCGGCATCACGACCAACCCCTGGAACACCATGGGCAAATTCGCTTTTACCATCTGTCCCAGCTTATTGGCCTTCCCTTCGCATGAAAGCGGCATACCTTCTAATTTTTCGTAGTGCTCTAACTCAGTCTGGAACAGTTTAGCCATCTCAATACAGGGACCGGCTGCCCCTGCGATCGCCATCGCCGACCACTCATCAATCTTGAATACCTTCTCAATCCGGCGATCCGCGATCTGAAATCCCTCAGTGGCACGGCGATCCCCGGCAATGATCACTCCCTGCTGATACTTGATCGCCAACACGGTCGTCGCAGAGGGTACCGACACTGCCCCGGCTGTGCGCGTAGGATCAGAGTTAGGCACGAGCCCGTTTGATCCGAGCGTCATGCCTGGATAATGTCGCGAAAGGAACTCCACGAAACTGGAACCGTCGTGATCGGGAAGATGGGGCAGCTTCATCGTGTCCCTAGCAGGATGTTGAAAAAGTCCGCGCGCTTCGTTCTCGCCTCGTTCAGAGGCTCAACATACGGGACACAGTATGCCTCGCCTCTTCGCTCGCTGCGGCCTTGCTGGACGGTCTTTTTGACCATCCTATGAGCGATCTTCATTGATTTGAGACCTTCCATGGTCTTGTGTGTCGCGGCGATGTCGAAGTAGTTCCCACTAGCTTGCTGCAATTACCGTTCGTCACACCTTGAGCTTTTCAAGAAGCACATCAACCGAATCGGAAGCATCCAGAAGCGCCCCAGTCAACGCTTGTGTCCCACGATGGGGATCCATCAAGGGGACTTTCTTGATCGTGGTATCACCGGCATCGAACAAGACCGAGGTCCAACTGGCACCGTACAACGACTTCGCAAACTTACTCACACAGCGGCCACGGAAATAGGCTCGCGTGCCCGTCGGAGGATGGAACTCGGCTTGCTGGATTTCTTCTTCGTCGACGATCCGCTCAATGAGCTGACTACGCTCTAGTGTATAGAAGAGCCCTTTTTCAGGACGGACGTCATGGTATTGAAGATCCATCAATTTCACGCGTGGGTCGTCCCATCCACAGCCTTTTCGTTCCATATAGGACTCGATCAAGTGTCGCTTCGCTACCCAATCCAACGAATGGACTAACAACCGCGGATCACGCTCCAGCTTATTCAGCACATCTTCCCAACGGAGCAGCACATCCTGAGTCGTGGAACCGTGAACTTGCGAAGCATAAAACACCTTGGCTGCATTCAGATAAGCCCGTTGGATCGCCAGCGCCGTCGTGGGCCTTCCCCCTGCCAACTTCACCGTCTGCTTGACGTCCAGATCTCGTGACACCTGTTTGAACACCCGAACCGGCTCTTCAAGTTCGATCTGCGGCAAGTCGGCACCGGCTTCCAGCAGATGCAGCACGATGTCCAAAGTCCCCACCTTGAGATAGGTCGACAGCTCCGCCATGTTGGCGTCGCCCGTAATCACATGGAGTCGCCGGAACCTCGCCGCATCCGCATGCGGTTCGTCGCGCGTGTTGATAATCGGCCGCTTGACCATCGTATTGAGGTCCAGCAGGCATTCAAAAAAGTCCGCGCGCTGAGAAATCTGATATTCCGTTGGAGTGGTCTGATTTTCAGACCCGACTTTTCCCGCCCCGGCAAAGATCGGCCTGGTGACGAGAAACGGCGTCAATGTGCGCGCAATCCGATCGAATGGGACGGTCCGCGAGACCAGGTAGTTCTCATGGTACCCGTAGCTGTTGCCTTTCCCGTCGGAGTTATTCTTATAGAGGGTATAGACTTCGAAGCCTCGTGCGCGGGCCATCGTCTGCAGGCATGAGGCCAGAATGCGCTCCCCCACCCGTTCAAACGCCACGATCTCTCGAGCGTGTGAACATTCCGGCGTCGAATACTCTGGATGAGCTCCATCCACATACAGCCGTCCGCCGTTCGCCAACACCTTGTTCAGCTGCCGATTATAGTCCGGGTTCGGACGCTCACGCTCCCCTTCGACTTCAAAGCCGCGTGCATCGACCAGAGGGTTCTCATTTTCGTAGTCCCAAATTGCGGTTGGAGCCGCCAGGTTTTGATAGTGCCCGATCACGGCGAAGGACCCTGACACCGGGTCCATCGCAGACGCGTCCCTCGATGCAATCCCGAACTCCGTTTCCGTACCAAGCACCCGGACCGAGTTCGTAGGAGTTTGTTCTTTCATCATGCGGCTAGAGATAGTGGCCGGTACTCATGGTTTCAATCTGACGATGTTCCGTCGGTCCACCGCTGATGGTCCGAAGGTGGATGATCTTCTCACCCTTCTTGCCAGCGACCTTAGCCCAATCGTCCGGATTGGTCGTATTGGGAAGATCTTCGTGTTCTTTGAACTCTTCGCGGATGGCACGGATCAGGTCGTCCGAACGCAAACCGGTCCCCTCATTGGCGATCACCCGCTTCACGGCAAACTTTTTCGCCCGCGACACAATCCCTTCGATCAACGCCCCACTGGCAAAGTCCTTGAAGTACAACACTTCCTTTTCGCCGTTGGCATAGGTCACTTCAATGAACTTGTTTTCTTCGCTGGCCGCATACATGGCTTCGACGGTCATCGCGGTCAAGCGTTCGACAAGCGCATGCCGATCCCCCCCATGCCGCGCGACATCCTCCTCGGCGAACGGAAGTTCCGTGGAGATATACTTCGAGAAGATGTCCCGTGCTGCGTCGGCATCCGGACGCCCCACCTTCACTTTGACGTCCAATCGCCCGGCACGCAGCACGGCCGGATCGATCAGATCCTGCCGATTGCTCGCTCCGATGACGATGACATTGCGTAATCGCTCGACGCCATCAATCTCCGAGAGAAATTGGGGAACGATCGTCGACTCAATATCCGAGGATACGCCTGTCCCACGGGTGCGAAAGAGCGCGTCCATTTCATCAAAAAAGACAATCACTGGATGTCCATCCTCGGCCCGCTCCTTGGCCTTCTTGAACACCTCACGGACTTGACGTTCCGATTCCCCGACGTACTTGTTGAGTAGTTCCGGACCTTTGACATGCAGGAAATAGCTCCGAATCTCTTTCCCTGATCGATCTCCCAGCTTCTTGGCGATCGAGTTGGCCACCGCTTTGGCGATCAGGGTCTTTCCGCAACCAGGCGGCCCATAGAGCAATACCCCTTTGGGCGCACTGAGTTTGTATTCCGCGAAGACCTGTGGATGTAAAAACGGGAGTTCGACGGCATCACGAACTTGCTCCAACTCTTTCTGAAGGCCACCGATGTGCGCATAATCGACATCCGGGACTTCTTCCAAGACCAGCTCTTCCGCTTCGGACTTCGGGAGTTTTTCGATCACGTAGCCGGAACGTACATCGTAGAGCAGATGATCTCCCACACTCAGCCGTTCAGCCAACAAGGGATCGCCCAGATCAGCCACCTTCTCCTCGTCGAAATGGAGAGTGACCAAGGCTCGGCCCCCTTCTAGCACATCCTTGAGTCGAACGACTTCGCCTTGGCTGTCAAATCCCTTGACCTCCACTACATTGAGGGCTTCATTCAAGACAACTTCTCGTCCCTTCCTTAACTCAGTCCGGTTGATCGAGGGATGAAGGCTCACCTTCATTTTCCGCCCAGACACATACACATTGCCTGTTCCGTCTTCGTTTAGACTGGAAAAGATGGCGTAGCTCGACGGAGGCGCCGTCAGCTTTTCCACCTCAGCCCGAAGGGCCTCGATCTGAGCTTTGGCATCTTGCAGAGTCGCGACGAGTTTCTCGTTCTGTTTGGTCGCCTGGTCGAGTTGGTAGCGAGATTGATGCAGCCGACGGATCTCTTCTTCCATCGACTGAATTTGGACGCGAAGTTTGTCGAGCTCCCGAGCCTGTTCACTGTTCTTGTGAATCATCTCCCCCTCCCCCTCGGACAACCGCGTTGTAATCTTCTTGACAGAATCTCGGAGGGACCGGAGTCGGTTTGGCTGACTCTTGCTATCCGCCATAGTGAGACGATACGACCAGCTCGAAATATCGAGCCTAAGCGAGAGTACGTTAGGTGTGAGGGATTCTAACACTCGACCTAGGGGTGGTCAACTGCAACAGGCGTTCTGACGCGTGACAAACTCACATGCCGTCACGTCACATCAGATCCGCAACGCGTCTGTAAACTCTCGAACCGCTTCACCGATGTCATCACGAGTCAACAATGCGCCGATCACCGCCACTCCGTGAGCTCCGGCTCGGCGGACAGCTGCCACCCGGTCGCACGTGATGCCTCCGATGGCAAATACCGGGATGGATGATCGACGACACACCTCGGCAAGCAATGCGAGTCCTAACGGAGCCCCGAATGATCGTTTGGACGGCGTATCAAAGATAGGGCCAAACACGACATAATCGGCACCGCTCTGATTCGCCTGCTGGACATCTTCGGCAGAGTGTGTGGAGATCCCGATCAATCGCTGCGACCCGATCAACTGACGAACAGGCCACGTCGGTAGACTGTCAGATCGAAGATGCACCCCATCCAGATTGAGCGCCACCATAAGATCTACACGATCGTTGATCAGCAATGGTACCGAGCGCGGACTGCTCACGGCATAAATTTCCTGTGCCAGCAACAGAAGTTCTCTCGTAGGTATATCTCGTTCTCTGAGCTGAATGGCCTGGAGGCCAGCTTCGATCGCACGATCGATCAACGGGACAAGCGGACGGCCTTGAGTGTGGTGACGATCGGTGACGAGCAGAAGGCGGAAGTTAACGGAGGGCATGTCGAACGCGCGTAAAAAGTAAAAAGTGAGACGTGAGGGGTGCGATAAAAATTTCTTTCTTTTCCCCTCACCTTTCACTTCTCACATTTCACCCCTTACCGGCCTCACAGCATTCCTTCAATCGGACTACTCGCTGTTGCGTACAACTTCCTGGGAATACGACCGGCTTTGTACGCCAGTCGACCGGCATGCACGGCATATTTCATTGCTTCCGCCATCGCAAGAGGATCTTGCGCACCCGCGATAGCGGTGTTCATGAGCACCGCATCGGCGCCTAATTCCATCGCAAATGCGGCATCGGACGCGGTCCCCACACCGGCATCGACGATGATCGGCACCTTGATCATTTCCATGATGATTTTCAAATTATAGGGATTGCGGATTCCAAGACCTGATCCGATCGGTGCCGCCAACGGCATGACGGCGGGACATCCAACATCGACGAGTTTCTGCGCAACAATGGGATCGTCATTCGTGTAGGGAAGGACAATGAACCCTTCCTTAATCAGAATCTTGGCAGCCTCAATCAAACCAGCCGTATCCGGGAAAAGGGTTCGCTCATCCCCGAGCACTTCCAACTTCACCAGATCTGAGACGCCGGCCGCGCGAGCCAATCGCGAGTATCGCACCGCATCTTCTACCGTGTAACAGCCAGCGGTATTGGGCAGAATGGTGTATTTCTTGGGATCGATGTAATCGAGCAGATTCTCTTTCGATCGATCAGTAATATTCACTCGACGAACGGCGACGGTCACCACGTCGGCGCCAGACACCTCAATCGCCTTTTTCGTCTCGGCAAAGTCTTT
>DIHK01000066.1:119876-144582 GCA_002420115.1 Nitrospira sp. UBA5698 | reverse complement strand
AATCGATCATCAGCCATGTTGCCCTCTTGAGGATGATCCGCCTCCGATGAAACTCATAATCTCGACTCGATCCCCATCCATGATCTGGCGCTGGCCGAATGCCGCGCGATCCAAAATTTCAAGATTCAACTCCACCGCCACCCGTTCAGTCTTGATGTCTAACTCTCGCAATAAATCCGAAACCGTTGCACCACTACGCCAAGCCCGCTCTTCGCCGTTCACATGGATTTTAATGGCATTCTGCATATCTATCATCCTATGAGACCGGAATTCGCCTTGTCAACAAATGGGCCTTGCGCGGATATCAAGAAAAACCGCACAATAGTGCGTCAAGAGTTTACCCATGCAGGATAACAACCAGCGTCTCGCGGCTCTCTTTCGATCCATGGCCGATCTCTTGTCGGCTCAGCGAGCGAACCCCTATCGCGTGCGGGCCTATCGACGAGCAGCAGATGCGTTGCTTGCCCTGGAAGAAGATGTGGCAGTGGTCGCACAGCGCCAGGGGCTTGAGGAAATTGACGGGATCGGCGCGGATTTGTCCAAAAAGATCGAAGAGTTTCTTGAGACCGGGACGATCCGTGCCTATGAAGAGCTGAAGACTCCACTCCCGGCAGAGGTCAAGAATTGGACAACGCTTCCGGGACTATCCGACTCGCTCGTGACCTATCTATACTTTCGCCTCGGCATTAGAACGCTCAAGGATCTCGAGCAGCTCATCCAATCTCATCTCCTTCGGACCCTGCCTAGTTTTGCCGGATCCGAAGAGCGCCTACTGCAAGCCATTCAAAAACGAATCCAAAATCACGAGCCTTAATAGGCCACGGGATAGCCCATCCAGCACTGCCGCCCAGCATAACTCCAGGATGCTCAAAAAGGCTGTCCAGCCAGCAAGGCCGCAGCGAGCGGAGAGGCGACGAGTACGCTTCGGTACGTTGAGCCTCTGAGCGACGCGACCTGCCTGCACGACGCGCTTCGGCGAAGACAGTGAACGCCGCTGGCGGCCTTTTTCAGCGTCCTGTTACGACGGCTTGAGCTCCTTAAAGATCTTCCAGCTCTTCAGCAATTCCACAGCCTTCTGCAACTGCACATCCTGCTCAAGTGAAAGTTCCCCGCCTGCTTCTGGTAAGGCTGGTGGAGGCGTCCCGTTCTTCAATCCTCCCTCCTCGGGAGACTTTCCATTCTGTGGTACGGCATCCTTCCCCGTTGGAGGCTTGACGGCCTTCGGCTCGGGGTCCTTGTCTCCGGATTTTCCTTCAGGCCCTTTTGCGGCCACTGGAGCAGACAGCTTCACCACAATATCAGGGGTAATCCCCGTCGACTGGATGGATCGACCTTTCGGCGTATAGTACTTGGCAGTCGTGAGGCGCAGACCTGACCCATCACCCAAGGCCAAGATCGTCTGAACCGATCCTTTCCCAAATGATGTCGTTCCCACCACGAGACCTCGGCCCCAATCTTGGAGCGCTCCGGCGACGATTTCCGATGCGCTCGCCGAGCCCTCGTTCACCAAGATAATGACAGGAAGGTCCTCCAGCTGATCTTTTGCCTTCGCTACCCATTCATCCTTCTTGCCTTCTCGACTCTTGGTATAGACCACCAACTTCCCAGTCGGCAGGAATTGTTCAGATACATCAACCGCCGCCGTCAGCAACCCACCTGGATTATTTCGCAGGTCGAGAATCGCGCCCTGGACCTTCTGCTCCTTGAATTGCTTAATCGCTTTGGCCAAGTCCCTCCCCGTAGCTTCTTGGAACTGGGTGAGCCGGACATAGCCGAGGTTCTCGATCACCTTCGACTTCACACTTTCAATTTTGATGGTGTCCCGAACGAGGGTAAACACCAAGGGGTCTGTCGCACCATCTCGCTGAATGGTCAGATTGACTTTACTCCCCTTCGGCCCTCGCATCTTCTGCACGGCATCCATCAACGTCAAATCTTTGGTTGGATCTTCATTGACCTTGATGATGAAATCCCCCGCCTTGATACCGGCTCGATAGGCAGGTGTACCCTCGATTGGGGCGATCACCGCCAATCGATTATCCTTCACACCGATTTGGATCCCGACTCCTCCGAACTCTCCTCTGGTTTCCACCTGCATCTCTTTGTACATCTCAGGGGTCATGTAGGCCGAGTGCGGATCGAGCGTCGACAGCATCCCGCGAATAGCACCTTGGATCAAATCTTTTGGCTTTGTCTCGTCGACATAGTGCTTCTGTACCTGGTTCAGCACTTCCGAGAAGGTCTTGAGTTCCTCGTAGGTTTCGCTGGCATGTCCGGTCCGCTCCCAGCCCTTCCCGATGATGACGCCACAGAGCAGGGCAAGTGCAATCATCGGCCCGACCACCCAAGATTTCCGGCGCGGCTGCTGTTCCATCATCGTTTCATCCCTTCTTTCTTGCGTCGTCAGACCGGTTCGGTCTGGAGGCGCGGTCACGACTTCCCCTATCTCTTTGCCAGCCAGTGGAGCGGATCGACCGGCTCAGCTCCCTCACGCAACTCAAAGTATAATGTATTTTCTCCCGTCATGCCCGTATCTCCGGTTTCCCCAATCGACTGGCCTTCGACCACCTGCTCACCAACCTTGGTCAGAATCTTGGACGCATGGGCATACAGTGAGAAGAACCCGTTGGCATGATCCAGGATTATAACGAGTCCGTACCCTTTCAACCAGTCCGCATAGACGATGCTCCCGGGCATCACGGCATGAATCAGACTCCCCTCGGTCGTACGAATTTCGATCCCTTTGCGTTGAACATACGTGTCAAAGGTGGGATGTTTCTGCCGTCCGAAGAACGACACCACCTGTCCTTCGGCCGGCCAGGGCAATGCCCCGCGGATGCCACGTGGAAGCGAGGCCGTCGTGGGTGGGTGCAAGGCCACGGCCCGCCGACGCGATTCCCAGTCTTGCAGCAAGTGATCCACCCGTGAGGCTGATCGTTCCAGCTCTTCGATCGCACGATGATAGGCATCTTTCTGATGCGTGATTTTTGTCAGATAGAGAGTTTTCTCTTTTTGAAGCACTCGAATGTCGGCGAGCTTTTTTTCGATGTTTTGTTTGAAGATCATCAGACCATCTCGAGCATCAGCCCGCTGACGCTCGGCCTGCTCCATTCGCGCCATATCGGCCCGAAAGCCTTGCAGGAGTTCATAATCCTTCTGTGAGACAGCGGAGAGATACTGCCCGCGGCGTTGAAGGTCTCCGTACGAATCCGCGGTCAAGAGCGCCTTCACGTACCCGAACCGGCCTTCCATGTACTGCACGCGAAGCCGGGCCAAGATGGCTTCCCGTCGCGCTTGAACACTGGTCCGCGTGGTCACCAACTGTTCTGTAATTTCATCCAGCTCACGATCCTTTTGTCGCAATTTCCGATTGATGTCCTGATGATCTTGTCGATGATGGACCAATCGTTCATCCAAGGATTGGAGTCCCTGCAACACGGATTCCCGTTTTTTTTCGGCAGCCTCTTCCCGCTTCCGTTTCTCTTCGATCTTGTCTTTCAGGGCTTCAAGACGCTTTCGCTCACGCTGAATTTTTTCGGCGAGGGGATCCGTAGCTGCCTCAATAGGCATGACCCACCCCCCAAGTGCGAGAAGCCCAGTCAGCAGAAGGAGAGGACCTCTCATACACGTCCTTCTCCAACTCGCAGAAGTGAGACCACACTACCGGTAAAACCTAGTGCCGTTCCAGCCAGGACCAGCGCGAGGCAAGCGGACAATGGGAAAAATGAAATCAGTCCCTCCATCTCGCTGAAACGGCTGATAAACTCAACCTGTTGCCGAAACAACTCAAATCCGACCTTGAGGATTCCCAAGGATAAGGCGCTTCCGCAGGCTCCGAGCGCCGCCCCTTCCAGAAAATACGGGACGCGGATGAAGGTCCCGGTGGCTCCGATCGAGCGAAGAATTTCGATCTCTTCTCGTCTGGCAAACAAGGCCAGTCTGATCGTATTGCCGATGATCGTCACTGCGGCGGCAGAAAGGAGGATCCCCACGCCGAGCGCCGCCAACTCAATATAGCTGATGAGCTCGGCCAACAGACTAATCCATTGCTGGTTATAGTCGACCTTTGCTACTCCTCCCATGGTTTGAACTTGTTCCACCCACTCTTTGATGGCCTCGGGAGAGCGAGAGTTCTGGGCCAGCGTCACGACGAACGAGGCCGGAAGCGGATTCTCGCCAAGCCCTTCGAGCAGGTGAGAATCCGCGGGGAATTGCGTGCGGAACTCTGTCAACGCCTGCTCCTTCGAGATATAGAGCACACTGCCTACCATGTGATCGGACTTGAGCATCAGTTCCAGTTGCAGACGCCCATCTCGAGAGAGCCGGTCCTCCAAATACACCATAATCTTGACGTCTTCCTGAAGCCATCCCGCCGCATGCTGCAAATTCACATAGATAAGGAGGAAGATTCCGACACAGGTCAATGTAAATGCCGTGGTCAAGATGGCGACGATCGTCGTCAGGCGGTTCGTCCGCATGTTGGCCCAGGCCTCGCGAACAAGATAGAAGAGCCGCCTCATACGACGACCCGCTCAGGCATCGCCCGTTCAGGAAGGACGACTCCTTGCATCAAGCTGATCACCCGGCAATTCACCTGATGCATGACATGATGATTATGCGTTGCCACGACCACCGTGGTACCCCGGGCATTGATTAGTTTGAACAGTTCAATGATCTCACCCGTGAGTTCCGGATCAAGATTACCCGTCGGTTCGTCCGCCAACAGAACGACCGGTCCGTTCACGATCGCCCGAGCGATGCACGCTCGCTGTTGCTCTCCCGTGGAAAGACTACTGGGGGACTGGTCTCGTTTATGCTCGACGCCGACCGCCCGCAACGCTTCCGTGACTTTGCGTCGAATATCTTTTTCTGACACACCCTGTACGATTAACGGAAGTGCCACATTGTCGAATACCGATTTCTTTGGCAGCAACCGGAAGTCTTGGAAGACCGATCCCACCTTTCGTCGAAGATAGGGAATCTCCGATCGTTTCAGTTTCGTGACATTCTTGCCTTGAACAAATAGTTGTCCTTCATCCGGTTGCTCCTCTCCGATCAGCATCCGGAGGATCGTCGACTTTCCTGACCCGCTGGGGCCCATGAGCAAGACGAACTCCCCCTTCTCGATCTCGATCATGACGTCGGATAGTGCCGGTCTCCGGTCGTACCATTTCGATACATGGATGAGCTGAATCATTGCGTCCACGAAGACCCCTCTCGATAGAGATGAGACCTGTCACGACTCGGTGACATCGAACGCATTAGGGATGTGTTCAATCTGCTCCTGGGCTGATGGCTGCCCTTGGACCAAGACAACATCAAATCGACAGAGCTTATCAGACCAGTGCCGCTGCGCCAGATACTGCGCCGCCAGTTTCGACAGTTTCGCTCGTTTGCGACGATCCACTGCCGACAGCGCGCCTCCAAACGCCTCAGTGCTCCTACCCTTGACCTCGACAAAGACAATGATACCCTGGTCATCCGCGACAAGGTCCAATTCACCGATTGACAACCGAACATTTCGGTCAAGGATACGATAACCCTTCGCGATCAAGAACTGCTCCGCCCGCGTCTCGCTGGCCTGGCCGAACCGGTGACGCGGGTCTGTGGGGAACATGGATCATGCCTCGGACAATGCGGGACCCGTCAGGTGATCCTCCCCCATCTTCCTGGCGCTCATGGCAAGTTTGACTGGAGCGAAACTTCGACGATGGATGGAACAGGGACCGTGATATGCAAGCCGTTCCAGATGTTCCGCGGTCCCATACCCTTTGTGCGAGAGGAACCCGTATTCCGGGAACGTGTCATGATAGCTTACCATCAGCCGATCTCTCGTGACCTTGGCCACGATGGAGGCAGCAGCAATCGAGATGGATAAGGCGTCTCCTTTGATGATCGGTCGTATCGGAATGCTGACACCGGGCAAACTCACGGCATCAATGAGCACATAATCGGGCGGCGGGACCAACTGCTCGAGAGCCCGCCGCATGGCAAGACGAGTGGCTTCAAGAATATTCAACTGATCGATTTCCGCAACGTCGGCCCATCCGATTCCCATTCCCACCGCTTGCTCGCAAATCGCGACGTAGAACCGTTCGCGTTCACGCTCAGACAGTTGCTTCGAATCGTTTACCCCGACGAGTCGATTGCGTACGGGAAGGATCACAGCCGCAGCCACGACAGGGCCGGCCAATGGACCGCGCCCTACTTCATCGATCCCAGCAATACGGCGATATCCACGGAGTCTGGCTGCTCGTTCAAATTCATCAGTAGGTCCCATCAATCGCTCTCTACCGACGGGCCCGCCAATCGACCAGCCATATTGATGGAACGCCTGCGAAGAACGGACCTACGCCGTGGCCGCTCCTTCTTCAGGTGCCGCAGGCTGTGCTGAAGATTTGCTCTCTCCAACAAACTCCCGCTCCTCAACTTTGGCAAACCGCCCTTTCTTCCCGCGGAGATAGTATAGCTTGGCACGTCGAACGCGCCCCTGCCGCACGACATCGATCTTGGACACAATCGGGGAATGCACGGGGAAAATTCGCTCGACACCCACGCCGTACGAAAGCTTCCTGACCGTGAACATTTCGGTGTTCAAGCTACCCTTTCTGGCAATGACCGTTCCTTCATATACCTGAATACGCTCTTTCTCTCCTTCCACAACTTTGACATGGACACGCACGGTGTCTCCTATCTCGAAGTGCGGAACGGTTTTTTTCGTCAATGATCGCTGAATTCGCTCCAACTGATTCATGTCCTCAACCCTCCTCCTCGCATAATAACGGGGCCGTCAACAGGCCTTCATTCATCAACTCATTCAACAATTGTCGATCCTCTTTCGTGAACATCCGATCCCTCAGAAGATCGGGGCGTCTGAGATACGTGCTGCGCAAGGCCTGTTTTCGACGCCACAAGCGAATGGCCTCATGATGGCCCGACAACAAGACCTCCGGCACCGTGATGCCTTCGATCTCCGCCGGCCTCGTGTACTGTGGATACTCCAAAAGCGAATCAGAAAACGACTCATCGACGGCAGAACTTGGATCGCCCAACACACCTGGGACGAGCCTAGTCGTGGCATCGATCAAAACCAACGCCGGCAATTCACCTCCCGTCAGCACATAATCCCCGAGTGAAATCTCTTCGGGCGCCAGTGCGAGACGGACACGCTCGTCCACACCCTCATAGTGCCCACACAGAATCACCATTCGCCGAGACTCGGTCGCCAACTCTTGGGCATACGACTGTGTCAACGGACGCCCCTGAGGAGTCGGAAACAGTAACCGAATCTCTTCTCCTTGCGACTGAGCCTCGCTCCGCACTGCGGCAACCGCCTGGAGAATCGGTTCAGCCTTCATAACCATCCCCGCACCACCTCCATACGGCGTATCATCGACGACCTTGTGGCGATCCGATGTAAAGTCGCGCAGATTGTGCACCCGCACCGTGAGAAGACCCTTGTCCTGGCCACGCTTGAGCATGCTCTGCGCCAAGACCGGTGCAAACATGCCTGGAAACAGGGTCAGGACGTCGAACCGTACCATCGTTACTCACCAAGCCCGTCGATCAACCGGACCGTCATGATTCGAGTACTCAGATCAACCGCAAGCACGAATTCTTTCGCCGCCGGGATCAAGACCTCTTTGCTTCCATCGCGAATGACGACCAGAGGATTGCCTGGCAATTCCCAAATCGCTTCCACGGTACCGAGTGACTCGCCTGCCTCCGTCCGGACGGCAAGCCCCACCAAATCACACTCGTAGTACTGCCCAGCCGGAAGCTCAGGAATGGCCCCGCGGACTGTCTGAATCAATCCTCCCCGCCAAAGACCGGCTTCTTCCGGTGTGGTGAACGCCGACAGTCCCAGAATAAAGCTCGTTCCTGCCCGCCTCACATGCGTGACACCGGTCTCCAGCGTCCGTCCGTTTGTCGCCAGAAGGCTGACACGCGTCAATCCTTCCAGTCGACCCGGGACATCGGAGAGGGAGCGGACCTTCACTTCCCCACGAACACCAAACGGCCGTTCGATCCGTCCCACCGTCACGGTTTCCGGTTGACTCACCATCCCGCGATCAAGCTTTTGCTGAAGCCTTCTTCTGGGTGGACTTTTCAGCCGGAGCCTTCTTCTCCTTTGCGGACTTTTCCGCCTCAAATTGCTTCCAGACCCCCGCACGACGCAGCAAGGTCCGCACGGTCACCGTCGGCTGAGCCCCTTGGTGAAGCCACGTCAGCACCCGCTCCTGCTTGAGCTCCGGCACCCCCGCTTCTTTCAACGGGTCGAAAATTCCGAGAATTTCGATGAAACGGCCGTCGCGTGCTTTCCGCGAGTCTGCCGCCACCACCCGATACATCGGTCGTTTATGTCGTCCTGTGCGAGCGAGCCTCAAATGTACAGCCACAACGATTCCTCCTTTACACTGGTTCGAATCTTCTGAATCGATTACCGGGCACGCAAGAGCTGGGCGAGTTGCCGACGCCCTCCCGCACCGGTCATTGCCTTTGCCAACTTCTTTGCAGATAAGAATTGCTTGATCAGCCGATTCACATCCTGCACTGTCGTACCGCTTCCCCGTGCAATCCTTTTCTTCCGGCTTCCGTTAATAATCGTATGATCGCGGCGCTCTTTCGCGGTCATCGAATCGATCACCGCAACCACCCGGCTGATCTCTCGCTCGGGCTTATTCCCCTCCATCGCCTGCTTGAGCTTTTGTCCTCCAGGAAGCATGCCTAAGATCTGTTCAAAGGAACCCATGCGATTCATCTGTCCCAACTGGGTCCGAAAATCTTCCAGCGTAAAGGTATTGCTGGTGAGCCGCTTCTGCGCTTCCTCCGCCTGTTCCCGTGTGATGCTTTCCTGTGCTTTTTCAATGAGGGACAACACATCCCCCATCCCCAGAATACGGGAGGCCATCCGGTCCGGGTGAAACGGCTCAAGCGCATCGAGTTTTTCCCCAACCCCCAAAAACTTGATCGGCTTTCCCGTGGCAGCCCGAATCGACAAGACTGCCCCTCCACGCGCATCCCCTTCGACCTTGGTCAGGATAATGCCGGTGAGACCGACCCGTTGATCAAACTGACCGGCCATAGTGACCGCGTCCTGGCCGGTCATCGCATCGGCGACCAGCAGCACCTCATGAGGGGCCACGGCAGCCTTCACCGCCGTTAATTCCCCCATCAATTCATCATCAATATGCAAACGCCCGCCGGTATCCAGAATGACCAGATCAAAGCCCTGTTCCCGGCCCCGATCTACACCGGCACCGCAGATCCGCACCACATCGGCTTGTGAAGCTTGAGTCTGATCGGCACGATGCACTTCGACCCCAAGGTCTCTTCCCAATGCACTTAACTGCTCTCCCGCAGCAGGACGACGTGGGTCAGCCGCCACCAGCAGCACGCGCTTACCTTGATTCTTAAAAAGACGAGCAAGCTTTCCGCTGGCTGTCGTCTTTCCCGCACCCTGCAAACCAACCATCATGACGATGGTCGGCGGTTGGGAATTGAGACCGAGACCAACTCGATCTTGCCCCATCATCGCCCGGAGCTCATCCCAGACGACCTTGACCACTTGATGCCCAGGAGTCAGACTCTGCAGGACTTCCTGGCCAATCGCCTTTTCGCGCACACGATCGATAAACTCTTTGACAATCTTGAAATTGACGTCCGCTTCGAGGAGAGCAAACCGCACCTCCTTGAGCGCTTCAGTAATATTCTGCTCGGTAAGCACACCCTGCCCACGGAGCTTTTTCAGAACTTTTTCAAACTTCTCACTTAATGCATCAAGCATGACACTGTACCGCCGCACAGAAAGAGGCCACCGAGGCCTTGCACCAGACCTCCGATCACCTCGAAAATCCTAGAGAAAGAGCACCGGAAAGTGTATAGGACCACAGAAAGCAAGTCAAGGTCACCAGAAGTCAGTAGTTTTATTGACATGCCGAAACCCTTCAGATATGGTGCCTCTGTGAGAGAGCTCGACCTCACGACTCGCCTATAGAGTAGCCGTCAACGAGGAGAAGCCACGTGCGAAAATCGCCCTGGGTCTTGATCGTGTTTGTCCTCATCGGAGGTCTACTGGGTGGCATCCTCGGCGAAATTCTCCACGTGATGGCGCCTCAGGGCACCATCCAAAGTATTTTCTCAACGCATTTTATGCCCGGCATTAATCCACCCCTGACCGTAGATCTGGTGTTGATCAAACTCGTGTTAGGGTTCAGCCTCAAGATTAACATCTTGAGCATTCTCGGCATGTTCGTCGGGATCTATCTCTATAAGCACGTCTAATCTGTTACCTGTAACGTCCGAAGTCGCAACGCCTTGATCCGATTCCGCAGCTCCGCTGCTCGTTCGAAGGCCAGCTCCTTCGCAGCGGCTTTCATCTCGACCTCCAGTCGCTGAATAAGTCGATCGGTTGACTCTACGCTTCCATACTCGGCATCAGACTCCGCCGCAAGCGGAAGTTGAACGTAATCAAGGTCCGCCACCGCGTACTCAAGAGACGGGATCCCTTTCGTAATACCGACCGGCGTAATGCCATGGACACGGTTGTACTCGGCCTGAATCCCACGACGACGATTCGTCTCGTCAATGGCCTGTTTCATCGAATCCGTCACGCCATCTCCGTAAAAAATCACTCGTCCTTCGAGATTGCGCGCTGCCCGACCGGCCGTTTGGATCAACGCGCGGTAAGAACGCAGGTAACCTTCCTTATCCGCGTCCAGAATCGCGACGAGGCTCACCTCGGGAAGATCCAGCCCCTCCCGGAGTAAATTGATTCCGACCAACACGTCAAACGTTCCGCATCGGAGGTCACGGATGATCTCCGCCCGCTCAAGCGTTTTGATATCGGAATGGAGATAACGAACCTTAATTCCCAAGTCGTGATAGTACTCCGTCAAATCCTCGGCCATCCGCTTCGTCAGAGTCGTCACAAGCACTCGTCCCCGCTTGGCCACCTCCGCACGAACCTGCCCCAGAAGGTGATCGACTTGCCCTTTGGCCGGCACGACTTCGATCTGCGGATCCATCAATCCTGTTGGACGAACGATCTGCTCCACAACCTCATAACCTGCATGCTTGAGTTCGTAGGTGCCGGGTGTGGCCGACACATACACCACCTGATTCAAGCACTGTTCGAATTCCACGAATTTTAACGGTCGATTATCGACCGCCGACGGAAGTCGGAATCCATACTCCACAAGCGTCCGCTTTCGCGAAAAATCCCCTTCATACATGCCGCCGACTTGAGGAATGGTCGCGTGAGACTCATCGACGATGAGCAAAAAATCCTTTGGAAAGTAATCCAACAACGTGGGGGGCGCCTGGCCCGGGTTTCTTCCGCTGAGATGCCGAGAGTAATTTTCAATCCCGTGGCAATAGCCCATGGCTCGGATCATCTCGAGGTCAAACTTCGTGCGCTGCTCAATCCGTTGCGCCTCCAACAACCGTCCGGATTGCCTGAAATTGGCGACGCGCTCGTCGAGCTCCTCCTCAATGCCCGTAATAGCCCGCTCATAGCGATCCGGCGCAATGAGATAGTGGGTATTCGGGTAGATCGCAACCTTGGGCAGCTTTCCCAAGGACTTCCCCGTGAGCGGGTCGATTTGATGAATGGCGTCCACCATATCTCCGAAGAGTTCGATGCGCACGGATTTCGCTTCCGACGAGGCAGGGAAAATTTCGATCACATCACCACGTGCTCGAAAGGTTCCACGATGAAAATCCACATCATTGCGTTCATATTGAATTTCGACCAACTTCGACAAAAGCTTGTCTCGCCTCGTTTCGAGGCCGACCTCCAGATAAATCAGCATGTCATGGTAGACCTCCGGCGACCCCAGCCCATAGATACAGGAGACGGAGGACACAATCAGGACATCATTTCGTTGTAACAGCTCGGTCGTAGCGGAGTGACGCATCTGATCGATGGCATCATTGATGGAAGAATCCTTGGCGATGTACGTATCGCTCTGCGGGATATAGGCTTCCGGCTGATAGTAATCGTAGTAACTCACGAAATACTCGACGGCGTTATGGGGGAAAAACTGTTTGAATTCCTGGTAGAGTTGCCCGGCCAGAGTTTTGTTGTGCACGAGGACCAACGTCGGCTTCTGGACACGTTCGACAAGATTGGCCATCGTAAAGGTCTTGCCTGATCCAGTGACTCCCAGCAGGACCTGATGCTTGGTGCCAGATTGGATTCCGGTCGTCAGTCGGTCGATGGCAGCAGGCTGATCCCCACAGGGCTTGAAAGGGGCATCGAGCTTAAAGGGTGGCACGACAACCTCCCGTGATGCGACGGAACAAAGAGCCAATCAGCATCAACATCCTCCCACCACAGCCCTCAAAAGTAAAAAGGGCCGCCGGAACCTCCGGCAGCCCCCATCGACAACGAAACAGATCTCGCTTTAACCGCGACCGCCCCCAAATCCCCCACGTCCTCCGCCACCGGAACGCGGTTCTTGCGGACGTGCTTCATTCACCGTCAACGTCCGTCCACCGAGTTGCGTCCCGTTCAACGCTGCAACCGCAGCCTGCGCTTCAGCATCGGACGACATTTCCACAAATCCAAACCCACGAGATTGCCCGGTAAACTTGTCCGTGATGATCCGGGCCGAGGCCACGGATCCATGCGCCGCAAACAAGTCACTCAGCTGCTGCTCGGTCGTTGAATACGGCAATCCACCGACATAAATCTTCGCACCCATCTGGCTCCTCCTTTGACACAATGATGTTGTCTTGGACTCGAGAAAGCAACAAGGAAGGAATGGGCCGAAGACGTCAACACCACGGCGGCTTAGCTCTGGCTTCCGATCAGATTCCCGGGCTGGCCCAACACAACATCTATCAAGGCCTCATACTTTTTGCGCCGAACTTGTGCAGGCCTTTCACAAGCCGACGCTGCAATCGTACCTTAGATGTAAAGACAAAGGCAAGTTTGAAGGCACACTCAGGTTGTCAGCTGGCTCACATTAGTAGGCCGGCGGCGAAGAAAGTGGCCGATGAGAAAAGAGTGGAATCGCGTGGAAACTATCAAACATCATCCTGGACTTATCTGACACAACAAAACCGACCTGCCCCAATCCCAACGTCTGATCCTCAACGGAGAGCACGAGCGTGCCATCCACAAACACCTCGATGAAGTCTTTACTGATGATCGTATTGCGCTGCACTCTGAGGGTATGCCAGTCAACCGGTCTCAGAGTGATAGTCGCTTGCCCGAGAATCGTTGCGACCCCGTCGGAAAGGCGAACGAATCTAACTTG
This sequence comes from Nitrospira sp. UBA5698, assembly GCA_002420115.1. Lineage (GTDB taxonomy): Bacteria > Nitrospirota > Nitrospiria > Nitrospirales > Nitrospiraceae > Nitrospira_D. The sequence goes on along the minus strand of DIHK01000066.1, from coordinate 131,317 downwards.
TTGCGTGGCTACATCCACGAAGGCACCATAAAAATTTTTCGCATCACGTGCCCCGATCACCACTCCACCTGATCCGACGGTCCCCGGGGAGGCATGCAACCGAACACTCACATCCGGATATTCATACTGCATTCCCTCGGCCAATAGCATCTGATAGCAGAACTGCCGACAACCCGACGAGGCAACCACGACATTGGGCGGAGAGGGAGCCGTGGGATGACGTTGCACCACCCACTCGGCAAGCGGCTCCTCACGGGACACGGCTTGCACAAAACCATGAGGCAGCCCTCCGATCGGTTCTTGATCGAATGCCCACTGCTGAAAGAGCCCACCCTTGGCCTGTTGTTTCAGATTGGCGGCCTTTTCCTCATGCGTCTCTCGCTGAAGACCGTAACTCAGGGAAGGCCCCGCCATAGAAACCGTTCCGGCCACTACCAAGAGGCCCAGCGTCGCCAACGTTTGCCCTCCGATATATGGCAGGCGAATCATCCTCAACACAACTTGCCTTACTTGAGGTTCCCTGATTTCTTGATCTGAAGAATGTCACGTTGCAACCGGTCCCGCTCAGCAAGAAGGGTTCGTCGACGCTTCCACCGATCCCACGTCCACCACCGCAGTTTTTCCCGAAACGTCACCACCGGAGGCGCCGCACTTCCGGCTGGGGCCTGCTGGAACGAATACCCCTCGTGAGTATCACGCTCCTCAAAAAACCGCCGGTACAAGTGATCGTACAATCCTTTTCCCTGCTCGCCCCCTGCCATCCTGAATCTCCATCCGCACAACATAGACGTCCGTCTTGCTCGCCGAGCGAATAGTACCTGGGCTTGGTACGGCTCTGCAACCGGCTTCCCTGCATGCTATGATCCATCGGTCAGCCACCGTTGCTCTCTGTGGCCCGGATACCATCATGAATGCCTTTGCACCCTTTCTGAATCGATTGCTCACCCCAATAGTGATCTGCGCTGCCGTGACCTTCTTATTACAACCCCAGGTCCCGCTCGCACAGGCACCGGAGACGGCATTCCAAGCGGCCATAGAGTCACTTTCTCCGGAACGAATGGTGGCCGACATTCGCACACTCAGCAGCCCCGAGTTCAACGGACGACAAGCCGGCACCAACGCGGACCTCGAGTCTGCACGGTGGGTGGCACAAGAGTTTCTTTCTGCAGGCCTGCGGCTCACACGAGTGCACAACGGATCCCTGATCGTACCTTTCTTCACGGGGAAGGACGGTACTTCCTCCGGAGCGATGGCAACCCGGGTTCCGACTCCAGTACTCACGCTGGAGCCACTCTTACGAGTCGGAGCAACCGACCATCTGATCACCAAAACGCTTGGCTTGGACTATCTCCCCATTTTTGATTCGCCATCCGCAGAGATCCAAGCCCCGGTCGTCTTTGTCGGATATGGCATTGTTGATGCCGCTCGACACATCGATGACTATGCCGGGGTCGACGTGAATAATTGCATCGTACTGTTTCTGCGAGGCAAACCGGACCACTACTCGCAGACCATGAGCCACGCTGACAAGGTGCGGTCCGCACGAGAACGTGGGGCAATCGGCTACCTCACGGCAACCGGTCCCATTCTCCATCCCTATGAAATCCGTCGTGGGGTCACTGGAGGCCCCAGTGCCTTCTACGGTCAACTGCCTCAAGACCAAGCAATTCCCGGCGCCTGGATCAGTACTGCTCTGGCACAAGAGCTTCTCCAGCAGTCGGATGGCACTGGTTCTGATCGCCTGCGTGTCCTTCAAGAAGGTCTGAACCAAACAACCACATCACACGCAACCAAGACCGATCGGTTCGTATCGCTTCAGTGGAAGACAACGACTGAGAACGGAGTTCTCATCAATGTGCTTGGAATGATCCAAGGAACAGGACCAGAGACCGTGATTATCGGAGCCCATCGCGATCACTTCGGTCGTCCAGGTGGGATCCTCTTTCCCGGTGCGGATGACAACGCCTCGGGAACAGCGATCATCGTAGAGGTGGCTCGGGCGCTCGCCAAACTTGAGAGGCGTCCTTCGCGAACCATCCTCTTCGTCTCGTTCAGCGGAGAAGAACGCGACATGCTCGGCTCACGTCTGTACACCTCGCGTCCTGTTGTCCCGCTCCCGCTTACCAAGGCTATGATCAACATTGATCACGCTGGAGTTGGGAACGGACGACTCACTGTCGGGATAACAGGCATTGAGAAGGATATTGCGTTAGAGGCGGGCCAGGCAGTGGGCCTAAAAGAGAAGTTGGATCTCTATGGGTTTTTCCCTGGTGGCGATCATGTCCCGTTTAAAGAAGCAGGTGTCCCGACCATCACCGTGGTCAGCGGCGGCGTCCATCCACACTTCCATCAACCAACCGACAACGCCGACACGATCGATCCCAAGATTCTTAAAGCCGCATCTCAGTTCGTCTTGGCCTTGACGTGGCACCTGGCCTATGGGGCAACGGATACAGGAGGCGAGTCCAGCACCACATCTCCGTTCCCGCAACACACGCCGTAATGCCCCCATGCCTAACAGCCAGCATGAACCCGCGAAACGTACTCAAGGGCCGGTTAAGGAAATGGTTCTAGCAACTCTGACTCAATCGGCGACAATAAATCCGTCTGCCGCGGCGGAGAAGGCAGAACGGTTGGACTCCCAGCCTGATTCGCCCCTTGTATAAGCCCGATGGACAGTTGCGGACCAAAGGTCATCACGGCTCCGCTCCAAGCCTGACCCGTCGTCGGATTTCGAAAGTTGTGCGACTGGAAGTGCTGTCCCGGTGCGTAGAGAAACCCCTGCGTTCCCTGGTTGTCGAGATATAAACTTCCCCCCGGGAGCTTCAGCAGAGGCGAGACTCCGCCCGCGAACGACCGCACCCCCGAGGCACTCTGGGCCCACGCTGACACCTCGACGCAGAAGGTGACGGCAGTAAGCAGACACAGAACCCTACCTATTGCACTGAGCTGACGCTTCCAATGGCCTGTGTGTAGGACTGGGTATCTTTGAATAGCCATGACGTGAACCATATAACGCTTTATAGTATGCTCTTGTATCCATCGTTGAGCAAGGAGGCACATATGAATGGCACATCCTCGGTTCGCCACTATCGGCTCATGACCCTTGCGATCGCAGGATGGGCATGCCTGTCCGCACCTCACACGAGCTGGGGTTTGGACGTGACTCAGCCGACTCCAACGGAACGGCGTGAAACTGTGTCACTGGCTGACGCTGCGGTGCGCGCGCTGCAGAACAATCTGGACATCAGCATCAGCCGACAGAATCGTGAAAGCCGACTGGCTGACATCATCATTGAGCAATCGAAGTTCGACCCAAACCTGAGCATCAACGGCCAATACAATCGAACCGTGAATCCCCTCAATCGTCCCGTCTTCGGAGGAACTGGAGACTTACTTGGTCAGATCACGACCTTCGATCAACGGAACCATTCCCTGACGGTCGATGCACAAACCAACCTGATCACAGGCGGCAACTTGGACGTCAACTATAGTCCGGCGAGAAACAGCGTCAATCAAAACGTCGCACGCGGATTTCTATTCAACCCGGCATGGACGGGAGGACTGGCGTTCACGTTCACTCAACCGCTGCTCAGGAACGCAGGAATTGCCATCAACAAGACCTTTATCAAGGTCGCTCAAAACAATGCGATCGTCGAACAGCATGTCTTTCGAGATCGAGTCATGAGCGTCATCACTTCAGTAGAACAAACCTATTGGGAAGTTGTCTTTGCTAACGAAAACCTGAAGGTTGCCCAGGCGGCCTTGAAAGCCGCCGAAGAGCTTTTGGCCGCCAACCGAGCAAAGACCAAGGCAGGGGTCATGTCGATCGTCGATGTGCTGCAAGCCGAGGCCGCGATGGCCTCACGAGTGGAGCAAGTGCTAGTGGCCGAGAAAGCCATCCGCGACCAGGAAGATCAACTGCGGCGGCTCTTGAACCCCGGCGAAGAGGATCTGCGGCAAGATGTCCGCCTCACACCGGTTGATCCTCCCGTCACCGTCCTTGAACCCCTGAGCCTCCAAGAGGCCATCGACACCGCCATCGAACAACGGCCAGAAATCACACAGGCCAAGAAAAATGTCGAAACCGGTGAACTCAATAAGCAGTTCGCACGTAACCAGTTGCTCCCAACGCTCTCCCTTCAAGGCACGGTCGGACTCGCGGGCCTGGGCGGAGACTATGGCGAATCGTTCACCAGAAATTTCAGCGGCGACTTCTATAACTATGGAGCCGGGCTGGTGCTTAGCTATCCGCTCGGGAATCGAGCCGCCGTCAACACGTATAGTAAGCGCAAGCTTGAGGCACAAAACGCGGAGGTGGCCCTCGCGAATGTGCGCCAGCAGATCATCGTCGGCATTCGTGAAGCAGTTCGCCGAGTTCAGACAGATTTCAAGCGGATCGAAACGACCCGCTCCGCGCGCATCATGGCGGAGAAACAACTCCAGGCCGAGCAAGAACGGCTGAAAGTAGGACTCAGCACGACACGCTTCGTACTCGAGTTCCAGCGGGACCTCGCGACCGCGCAGGGCAACGAGTTACGGGCGATCGTCGATTACAACAAGTCGTTGTCCAATTTGTCCCGGCACAAGGCGACCACCTTGGACCGCTATCACCTCGAACTTTCATAGCACACTCATGACACCCGAGCCCCATAGGCTCGTGCATGATCACGTTGTTGGGATGGGAGCCGCACTGACGCTGCTCCCTATCGGAGCCACGCTCGGCTATTACGCTCTTCCTCCTTCTCTCCAAGCTCAACTACTGGCTCAATGTGCCCCGCAGTTGCTGTCCTATCTGGCAATGGGCCTCTGGGCTTCAGGCACATCTGAAATCGCCAGACAGCTAGGACTGGAGCGGACGAAGTCCGTCAATGGACTGAAGTGGGGGCTGCTGATAGGACTGATCCTAGGCTGCCTCAATGCTTTTGTGATTCTGTCGCTCTACCCATCGTTCGGTTACGACATCACCTTTTTGAAACAGACCCCCCACGGCCGGCTGCCTGCTTTGCTGATGGTACCCTGGTTCATCTGCTGCATCGCGTTCTTCGTAGAGATCAACTTCCGCGGGTTCCTCTTGGGCCGCTTGGCTGAATTCGAACGGAAGTGGAGAGGGGATCACCTCGGTCGACCGATCACTCCCCTTGCACTGCTGGTAACAACGCTGGTGTTTACATTCGACCCCTTCATGGTGAGTACCTTTCGGCATCTCCATTGGATTGCCCTGTGGGACGGATTTGTCTGGGGAACGATCTGGCTCAGGACGCGCAATCTCTGGATCACCGTCGTCGCCCACGCCGTGGAGGTCATCATCATGTATAGTGCCGTCAGAACCGCCCTAGAATAAAGTCTGCTGGTGCAAATTCTTCTATTGGGATTATGGTGCAGAAACGGCCACAGGCCGCTATCATCTAACGGCGAGGTAAACCGGACTCATGGCTTGACCGACTCGGATTCGGGAACTCACAGCCTCGCATTTTTCACCATAATAGGCGGGCCAGAGGAAAGCCCCCTGGGAAGAAAACTCTGAAGGTGTTTCAGAGGGTCTAACGTACAGGAAGGAGGATTGTCGGTGAGTGATCTCGCAAAGTATGTTGTTTACTTTCTGTTGGGTGGCACAATCGTCAGCCTGTCCACCTACCTTGGGGCTAAAGGCAATTCTTTCCTCGCTGCCATGGCCAGTACCTTCCCCGCCATCACCGCCGCCACCTTCATCCTGCTGTACATGAATGGCGGTGGCGCACCCACCATCGACTACGCCAAGAGCCTCATGTGGTTTGTTCCACCCTGGATCGTCTACGTCACGGCCATGATCATAGGCATCCCGCGTCTCGGCTTCTGGCCTGCAATGGGTGGATCTCTTGTGCTCTACCTGGGCTGTGTGGGATTGGTAAGGCTTGTCATCCACTAAGGGGGCAGCTCACATCAAGGAATAATTCCGAAGTGTTCGCGAAGCACAGTGGCGACCTCTGAGTCACTCCCGACCACCGTTTTTTGATTTTTCCCATTTCGCCTGATACTCAACGAGTGATCGACCAAAGTCTTGCGCCCATCCTGTGTCGGCATCGTGCAAATCCGGTGCTGCATAAAGATCGATTCCGGCGAATGCGAATGGAAATAGCTGGCATACTGGTAGTCCACCGGCTGGCATGGATGTACAGAAAAGGAATAGAGGCTTTCCCATTCGTCATGGATGAAACATTGAAGCAAGTACTCTTCTTGTTCTACCGACGTGAGTCGAAACCGTTCTGAACATTGTGTCGCAACATGCCCCACAACAAACGGGAACGGCTCCAACAGGCCATTCCCGCCAAATCCCACATCGACCAGCCATGATTGGCCTCCGACATGAACAAGGAGCGCTTGATGGCTGCGGGGATGCGGTGGCCTCGACCCATACCACACTCGAGCAATCAATCGAGTCACGGAAAACCCCATCGCCTCCAGTAGGAGACTGAACAATCCATTCAGCTCGAAACAGTAGCCGCCACGCCGCGCCCTTACAATCTTCGCAAACAGAGCAGCAGGCTCAAGAGAGATCGGGCGGCCAAGGAAGTTGTCTAGATCTTCGAACGGCACGGTCAGCACATGAGCAAGGTGGAGTGCTTGCAGGGCCTCAGAAGTAGGGGAAGAATCGCCACGATAGTTGATCCGATCAAGATAGGCCTGAACGTCCATCATCGATTTGTGCTCATCAGAACCATGCACAAGAATTATAAAGAAAACCCAGAGATCAGGTCTACCTCCTAGCGAAAACGAAAGGAGTGCAGAGTCCCAGAATTCAGAGGATCTCTTCAGGAGTATGGTGAAGCCCTGAAGCAGGCAAGAACAAAGCTGGCAGACATTTCCAGTCTCCCGTTACTCCACAACCACCGCTGTTCCATTCGCACTGACCATCAGCATGCTGCTGTTCGTACCGATCGTCTCATAGTCGATATCGATCCCGACGATCGCATTGGCCCCCAAGTTCTTGGCTTGTTCCTCCATTTCTTCGAGTGCAATTGCCTTGGCCTTTCTCAGCTCCTTTTCATACCCGGCCGATCGTCCACCGACGATATCTCGGATCGATGCGAAAAAATCGCGAAAGATATTCGCACCGAGAATCGCGTCGCCGGAAACTAGTCCCAGATACTTCACCGTTTTCTTGCCTTCAAGATTGTTGGTCGTCGACAGAATCATGTGCCCTCCTGGTTAGATGTTCGACATTCTCTCATCCACCTAGCTAATCAGCTTCTCCTCTCTCAACCCCATTGAAGCCCTGTGATGGGACTGCTAGCATCATTCACTTATCATACTTAGGGCCAGAGCATGAAACCTAATCCTTTGCTTCCGAATCAATCTATCAATCTCATCATTGAAGGTGCGAGACAGAATAATCTCAAGAACATCTCGCTGCAGATTCCCCATAATCAAGTCACGGCCATTACCGGCGTGTCAGGGTCAGGAAAATCTTCGCTTGCGTTCGACACGATCTTTGCCGAAGGCCAGTGGCGGTATGTGGAATCGCTCTCGACTTACGCCCGGATGTTTCTCGACAAGGTGGCTCGCCCGGATGTCGATCGACTGATCAATGTCCGCCCGGCAATTGCCATTGAACAGAAGAATCAGGTACGAACGGCTCGTTCGACGGTCGGCACGACAACGGAGATCGCCGATCTCCTACGCCTCCTCTTCGCCAAGATCGGCAAGCCAACTTGCCCAGACTGCAAACAAGAAGGCCGTTCGTTTCAACCAGACTCCGTCGCAGACGACCTCCTCACTCGATGGCCTGATGCCAGAGCTATGATTCTATTCCCTCTGGCTGCTCCCAAGCCAAAAGAAGAAGCCACATTTATCCAATCCCTCCTCACGCGCGGGTTCACCAGGGTCAAAACGCAGGATGATGTGATCGACCTACACGAGGCTGGACAGATAAAACTTCACAAGTCTCAATCGCTCCATATCGTTCTCGATCGTCTCGTCATTCGGGAAGACAACCGCACGCGACTAATTGAAGGTGTGGAAACAGCCTTTTGTGAAGGAGAGGGCCGCTGTTCCATCGACATCATCGACCATGGACGTCAGTCTTACAGCACACAGTTTCTCTGCCAAGGCTGCGGAAGAACTTTTGAACCCCTGCGGCCGATTCTCTTTTCGTTCAATCATCCGCTCGGCGCCTGTCCCGAATGCAAAGGATTCGGCAATGTGCTGCGATACGACCCTGAGCTGGTCATCCCTGATCAGACCAAGTCTCTCACCCAAGGGGCGATCGAGCCCTGGAGTAAGCCCAGCTCGGCCTGGTGGCAGAAGCAAATGTTGGCCGCGATGAAAAAACATGGTGTTGACGTCGAGACTCCGTTCAAGTCACTGCCGTCGGATCAGCAGCAGTTGCTCTGGAAAGGAGCCAAATCGTTTGACGGCATTAATGACTTCTTTGAGTACCTCGAGGGCAAGCGGTACAAGCTGCACGTGCGCGTCTTTCTCAGCCGCTATCGCACGCCTTTCGATTGCCCCAGCTGCCACGGCAGCCGCCTGAAACCGGACGCGCGATTCGTCAAGCTCGCCGGCAGTGATATTCACGAGACGACGGAACGAACGGTGGAGAGTCTTGCAGCCTGGGTGGACTCCCTGCCCTTGCGCCAAACCGAACAGGAGATCGCCTCGGATATTCTCCGGCAACTCAAGGCAAAGCTCAGTTTTCTGATACGCGTCGGCCTTGGCTATCTAACCCTCAATCGCCAAACCAAGACGCTGTCCGGCGGTGAAGCCCAACGGGTGGCGCTGGCGAATCAGCTCGGTTCGCGACTGGTCGGTACGCTCTACGTGCTTGACGAACCGACCATTGGGCTCCATGCCAGGGATACCGATCTATTGGCCGGCATCCTCCGTGACCTCGCAGCGACCGGAAATACCGTCGTGGTCGTCGAGCATGACCGCCGCATGATTGAGTCCGCCGATTTCCTCGTCGAACTGGGCCCCCAATCCGGTGAAAAGGGTGGTGAGATCGTCTGTGCAGCACCAACGAAGGAGTTCATCCAAGATCCTCGGGCCACAACTGCGCGATACTTGCGCGGTGAAGAGGAGATCCCCCAACCTCAGTCGCGACGAACCGGGAACGGCAAGATGCTGGTGCTCGCCGGGGCCACGGAACACAACCTCAAGGATCTCTCCTTCCGTATCCCTCTCGGCATGTTGATCTGTGTGACCGGCGTGTCTGGTTCCGGGAAAAGTACGCTGGTTGAAGAGACGCTCTATCGAGCCGTGGCCAGGGCCTTTCGTGTGGCATCTCTACCCATGGGACGGTTTACAGCGATCAAAGGTATCGAGCACCTCAGGGGCATCCGTCTGATCGATCAACAGCCGATCGGGCGTACGCCACGATCTAACCCCATCACGTACCTGAAAGGCTTCGACGAAATCCGTCAGCTGTTTGCCGCGGAACGGGAGGCTCAACGGCAGGGACTGACACCAGGACACTTTTCGTTCAACGCCGCCGGTGGCCGCTGTGAACGCTGCGAAGGCAGCGGCGTAGAGAAGTTGGAGATGTACTTCTTCGAAGATATCTACGCGCCCTGTGAGACCTGTGACGGCAAGCGCTTCAACGCAGAGGTCCTCAAGATTCGTTACCGTGGTAAGAATATCGCCGAAGTCCTCAACATGACCGTGGAAGAAGCCGCGTCATTCTTCACCGGAGCGCCAAAGCTACAAGATAAGCTCCAGCTGCTCTCCTCAATCGGGCTTGGCTATCTTCGCCTGGGCCAATCCGCGACCACATTATCAGGCGGAGAAGCCCAGCGATTGAAGATCGCCGCCGAGCTCAAAGATGCCTCAGCCAAAGACATCCTCTATATTATGGATGAGCCCACCACCGGTCTGCATTTTGAGGATATCAAGAAACTCCTCACCGTCCTCCACAAACTCGTGAACGCCGGGAACACAGTGGTCGTCGTTGAGCACAATCTCGATGTCATCAAATCCGCGGACTGGATCATCGATCTCGGCCCTGAAGGCGGCGCCGCAGGAGGACAGATTATCGCGGAAGGCCGTCCTGAACAGGTGGCAACAGTAGTTGGATCACATACAGGGCGGTTTTTGTCGGAAATCCTCAGACCAGAACCCTTCAGAGTTGAGGCGACGACGGATTGAACATCCGCCGCCGCCTCGATACGCGGAGGAGATCACTTTGGGATCAGCAAACCTTCTCCAAGGTATTGATGCTGACATGCGGCCATTGAATGAGGCCCGGGCAACAGCCAGGGGGCAATCCATCTACACGCGGGAAGAAATCCAGCATGACTAACTGGGAATATTGCAGACGCAGTTTCGGCTTTCCATGCTTGTCCTTCTCTTTCAACTCCTGAATCCAGAAGGTGGACTTCATGACCGTCGCATTGGCCTGCCTCACAATAAAGGGGATGTTCACCACGCCACCCGTCGGATGCGTTGAGTCAACATCCAGAACCGTGGTGCGTTCGATCTCAACACCTTTATTCGCCTCCTCGAGGAGGTCGTTCGGACTGATGGGGTTGAACAAGCCTTGAAACAGATTGTCATTAAAATGTTTGTATGGGGCCAGATAGGGATTCTTCAGATCTTGATCAACCCCGATCGGCAAACCGTTGATGTCAGGAATGCTAGGTCTGCCCAAGTGTTCACTACTCTGACCTAACGCCAGCACCGAATCGCCGTGAGGGATACTCGCAAGCCGCGCAATATTCAGACTGTCCGTCATGCCGTTCGTCATATGCAGCCACAAACCTGGTTCATGATGAATGGCAGCGCCAGCCGGACCAGCCAGGCCGCTCTTCGGGAAATCATCGGCGGCGATTTGTTTAATGCTCTGTTGATAATCGAGCGTCACGAGAAACTGATCGGTATTCGCAGGAGTCCCCGGAGAGAGACGGACACCACGATTCGGCACGGCCTTATCGACCAGGGTAAACTCAAGCTCTTCGTTGTATTGATTGACCAGTAAGCGATAATTGAGGGGAAAGGGAACTCCCTGCGGCGGCGGCGCCACAAAGGGCAGCGCGATCATATTCCATCCACGCCCCTGTAAGTTCGGCACGTTCGCCCACTTCCCTGGAAGCAGCTTCAACGGTCCAAGTTCCGGGTCATTAGGCTTGGGATCTTTTTCAATCCTCCGTGTTTTATTCTGGAGTTCCGCTGGTTTCGCTTTCATTCCAATATCTCCTTTTCGTTGAATTAGTCATGCGTGACAGCAACCGATATGAACATACCTTCGCCCAGTGAGAGTAGGGAACCGCTCAATCAGGTATCAGGTACCCTCGACCTCCTTTCTTTAATTCACCAATTTCCCCACACCCTATGGGCAATACGTGAGTCGACAGAAATTCTTTGCAGCTCGACTCTTGCGTGACTTCCTCGTCGTTTAGAGCAAGTGAGATGCCTGTACTGCGACATTTCCACCAACTGGCGATGCAAGCGGTGACAAGCTCCCTAGT
>DIHK01000066.1:118594-119631 GCA_002420115.1 Nitrospira sp. UBA5698 | reverse complement strand
CTAGTTTCAGCAAGATATGATGCCCAGCAAAACCTCACTTAAAGGAGGTCCATCGCACCGATCACTCATGCCTGGATCTAATTAGATTCAGCAGCTGTATCGAATGTGATACGTCACGAGGAATACCGTTCGTATTATTGCTCTCACTCGGAGCGGAGTGGTGGACGACGACAGTACTACTGCTGGTAAATATCCTGGATCTTACTTGATGGGACACCAGAACATTCACCAGTGAAGATCAGCCCATGAGCGTGCTGTTGGAATTCGCTAGGGTGCAGAAAATATGAAGGAGAAACGATGCGGCACTTACGTGGATAACGCGGGTTTTAGCGACCTGCCGCAGTGAACTACTCTTCCTGCTTGTCAGCGTTGGTCGCTAGTTGCTCACCCGCCAGCTTCTTGTGCAGATATTTTTTACTGAAGGTGGTGACGGCGAAGGCCAACCCAATGGCGACCGGCACGAAGATGGCCGAGGCCACGTTCGCATTACCAAGCCAACCGACTTCGTACAGCCCCTTGAAGACGTATCCTGCCAGGCCGGCCAGATAGTAGGCGATCACGATGACAGACAAGCCTTCAACGGTATGCTGGAGGATCACTTGGCTTTTTGTCGTCTTGTCGACGCTCTGGAGAAGCGTGAGGTTTTGTGATTCCACAATTAAGTCAATTCGGGTGCGAATAATCGCAATGATGCCTTCGAATCCACCGCGGAGCGTATCGATCCGGCGCAAGAGTTGTTGATACCCTTCCGCCACACCCGTAATACCTCCCAACACATAGTCGGAGATGGGACGGTAGGAGGCTGTGGGCTGCTCCGCCAACGAGCCCAACGTGGCATGCACGATCTTATCGTACGGAATCGAGGCCGACAGTTCGAAGTGTAATTTGCCCGCCATGCGATTGGTTTTCAGCAAGTCTTGCGTGAGGCTGTTCAACCATCGCTGCAGCGTCTCAGGATTGGCGTGCCCGATATGTCCCGTAATGATTTCTCGCTGCTGGAGATGCACCTGTTCGAATTTATAGACTTGGTCGATCGC
>DIHK01000066.1:73786-118287 GCA_002420115.1 Nitrospira sp. UBA5698 | reverse complement strand
ACGGCATCCACAATGTCTTTCAACCGCGAGTGGTCGCCTTGCAACGGACCGACACTCACCCAGTACCGTTCCCGCCCGTGATTGTCCGGCGTAAAACTGGTCACGACAGCCGCCTGCTCATTGAAGATTCGGCTGCCATACAACACAGGCCCTGGTAGCTGCCCTCTCACCTCTTCTCGCGAAGGCAGGGCTCCCGTCTTCAGCACGATATCCAACCGGCAGACGACTGAACCCAGGGGTGTCAACGAGACAGGGACAGCTGGGAACGTGAGTGGTCCAAACGTGAGCAGGCTCGCCGGCGATGAAGGCACATGCCAAAATTGGTAGTTATAGTATTCCGTATGAGCTTGCCAGATGAGAATGAGTCGATCCCCATTTTCAGCCTCCTTCACGCCATAGCCAAAATTTTCTCGCAGCTCGATCCGCTCATCGGGAACCTTGAATCGCTCCAGTAACGATTGAAATTCAGCTCGGCTGGCTGGGCGCTGCGTGGGTGGGTCGGACATGCGAAACGCTTCGTACTGCACATGGGCCGGTGCGCGAAGCCACTCGCTGATCGGCTGATGCGGCTGTTCGTGCAGTTTCTTCAGGAATGATTCGCCGTCTTCTCGAGATAAGCCCGCCTGAGTCACAAATGTCTCCCCTACGAGAATGAATACAGCCTTAACACTCGCCGCTATTTTCTTTGCCAATGATGCGTGAGTGATGAGGAGAGAAGCAAGAGGAGAGGATTTAGTTGCAGGATGGATCGAACGGCATCTCCGCGTAGGGCTGATAGGCTTCGCCCAACGTGCACAAAATGTCTCCCCACACACGCGTCGGATCCTTTTCAAACACCGCTTGAGGATCGGCCGGAAGGATAATCCACGAGCCGGTTTTCATCTCGCCTTCCAGCTGGCCTGGCCCCCATCCGGAATAGCCGAGATAGGCCCTGAAGAATTCTTTCGTACCGGCGGCAGTGAGAATCCGTTCAACCATCCCGATATCCCCACCCAGACAGACTCCGTCGAAGACATGGTGGGCGTTGTCCGGAAATTGGTTGCCCCGGTAGAGCAACATCACTTGATTCGTTTGTACGGGACCGCCGGCATAGAGGACATGCCCTGTACCTTCGATGACGGGAATCTGCGGCAGCGCCTCAGAAATGGACATAGCAGTGGGCCGATTCACAATGACACCCAGCGCCCCTTCCGGTCCATGTTCGCACAGCAACACCACGGTCTGGCGAAAATTTGGATCGCGCAGGGCTGGAGCGGCGATCAGAAACATGCCCTTCCGGAGTTCCGTACTCATAAGCGAAATCCTACCCTGCCCATGCGACTTGCGCAAGCTCCGGACAGAATACATGTGAACGGTTATAGCTTGTACAGGGACGCACGCCGGTCACGAAACAGATCGTTATAGCAATTGAGACTTTTATTGCGGGCTTCAGCCGGATCGATCTCAATGATGGTCAGTTCTTCTTTATCACGAGACGCTCTCTGCGTGATCACACCTTTTGGTGTGACGATTTCACTCTGTCCGATATAGGTCAATGGATCCTTCTCACCGCGTGCTTCCCGACCGATCCGGTTGCATGTCACGGCAAACACTCGATTTTCAAGGCACCGAACCGGCATCGAATCTGGGCAGTTCGGCAAAACGAGGTTGGAGGGATGGCAAATAATCTCGGCGCCCTGTATCGCCAAGGTCCGAGCAGCCTCCGGATAGTACCAATCGAAACAAATCATGACGCCGATCTTGGCGGCGCCGATGTCCCACACCAGAAATCCCGAATCCCCCGGTGTGAAGAACTGGGTCTCTTCATAAAACAGATGGGTTTTTCTGTAACACCCCAGAAACCCCGATGGCCCTACCACCACGGCTGAGTTATAATAGACTGATCCGGATCGCTCGGGCAATCCTGCCACAAGGTGCATCTTGCGACGTTTGGCGATATCCACCAGCCGACGGACCGTCGGGCCATCCGGGACCGGCTCAGCCAGCCGCTGTACTTCCTCACGAGACACGAACTGATACCCGGACGCGAACAATTCCGGGAGTACGAGGAGATCGGCATCCGCCTGGTCCAGTCTTGCTGCCACCACATCAAGATTGGCAGCAACTTCGCCGAACTGTGGATTAGACTGATAGAAACCGACTCGCACCAGATCACCCCTCTAGACAAGAACGGGTAGGGATCATCTCCCTACCCGTTCTTAACTCACAACTGTGAGCTGACACCTATCGGTTCTTGCGGTTCTTGGCGTTACTTCACTTCAGCCAGATGCGTGGCGCCACCGTCAGCATGCTCCGTGCATGCCTCTGCGTGTCCGGCTTTGCCATGCTTCACCGCTTCCGTGAGATGCTTCACGCCCTCGAGCAGATGAGGGTTTTTCCCACCCGCAGCCGTTGCATGCTTCAGCGCTTCTTCTGCATGCTCCACACAGGCGTCAGCGTGGCCTTCTTTGCCATGCGATGCCGCACCCCTTGCATGTTCGACCGCCTCCGCCACATGCTTGTCACCGGCCAATGCGAGACCATTCAAGAGCGGGGCCCCGAGCAATAGACCTCCCCCAATCACCAGTACCGCACTACGAAGCACTCTTCTCATCATGGCTGCCTCCTTGATGGGTGAAGATTCGCAGTTCAGACGACTTCTATACTGCATAAATTCACCTTACACAGCGTATCTTGAACCTGTCAAGAAGGTTGGGGAGCCGAGGAAAATCCAAGAATTTTCTGCAGGGCCTGCAAGTCTTTCTCGACCGGGGCAGCGAAGTCCCGACTCCACTCCCACCATGATCCCGGATAGTTACTGACTTTTGAATACCCCACCAGCTTAAGGATAAAGTACAGCCAGGCCGATCGCACCCCTCCAGTACAATAGCAAATCACATCCTGGCTTGGCCGAACGCCCTTCGCCTCCAGCATTTCCTTGATGCTTGTGATGTCCTTGATCGTCGCATCCTTATTTAAAAATCCGTTCCATGCCAAATGAATGGCTGACGGAATATGCCCAGGCCGGGGTATCCCCGATACTTCTTTCCCCAGGTACTCTTCAACGCTCCGAGCATCCAGAATCGCCGTCTGGGGATGAGGCATCTTCACGATCGTTTTCAAATCGTCCTTCACCATCATCAACGCCTGCACCGGTCGCGCAGTAAAGTTACCCATAGTTGCCGACACTGGCCCATGCTCGAAGGGCCGCTTCTCTGCCGTCCACTTTACCCATCCTCCATCCAGAATACGCAGGCCTGGGTGACCCAGATATTCCAGCATCCAGAACATCCGACCTTCATCGCCCCAATTGTCGAAGGGATTCGAATAGATCACAACGTCACTGTCGTGATTGATCCCAAGACGACGAAGGATCTGCTCGATCTGGCCGAGGTCTGGATTCAGCAGTCCCTTCGCGACGGCATTGGGATCACTGTACTCATGCCAGGTCGAATGGACGGCGCCAGGAATATGGCCACCGAATTCATAGGCCGCTCTGCCTCGAACGTCGATGACGACGAGGCCAGGCCGACCTAGCTGTTGCTGCAGTGTATCGGTATCGATCAAGAGTGGATGTGTCACGATGTCGGTCCTCTTACAATCTTCGGTGTACAGTTCAACAGTTCAGAAGCGCGTTAACATGCGCATCAACGGACCCTGCCAGTGCGGTAAGGTTGTAACCTCCCTCCAGCGACGAGAGGATGCGGCCCTTTGCGTGGCGCTTAGCAACCCCAGCCACGATGTTCGTCAGATCCGTATACCCAGATTCCGTCAACCCCATACTGGCCAATGGATCGTCCTTGTGAGCGTCGAATCCCGCTGAAATGATCACAAACTCTGGTTTGAATGCATCAGCCGCCGGCACAAGTGCTTTGAGAAAGATGTTGTGGTACTCCTCATCGCCCTCTCCGGCCTCCATCGGCACATTGATGGTGAATCCTTCTCCAGCTCCCTTGCCTCGCTCGGTCCCTCGACCTGTGCCGGGGTAGTGGGGATATTGATGAGTACTGAAAAAGAGTACGGAAGGATCCTCCTCAAAACTGTGCTGTGTCCCGTTCCCATGGTGCACGTCCCAGTCGACGATGAGCACCCTGGTGAGCCCGTATTCCTTTTGGACATAGCGCGCGGCAATCGCCACGTTATTGAAGAGACAGAACCCCATTGCACGCCCAGCTTCAGCATGATGTCCAGGCGGACGGACAGCACAGAAGACGTGCTCCACCTGATTGGCCATGATGGCATCGACCGCTGCCAAGGCACCACCCGCAGCTAAGTAGGCAGCATACAACGAGCCCGGCGACATCGACGTATCCGGATCAAGCGAGACCAGGCCGTCCGTGGGCGCATGCCGATTGAGCGACGCCACATAAGCCGGTGAATGAACCTGCGTAATCCACGCATCTTCAGCCCGTCGGGGCTCGATGCGGGTCAGGCGAGCGGCTGTTCCACTCGCTTCCAATCGCTGTATGATCGCACGAAGCCGATGAGGCGATTCCGGATGGCCCGGACCCATGTCATGCTCAAGAAACGCAGGATGGTAGACGAGGCCGGTTTTCCCCATAACAAATGCCGTGATGCGTGACGTGAAATGTGAAGCGTCGTTCGTCTGATTCACTGCTCGGTCAAACGAGATACGCTTCACGTAATACGAAACACGCCCCCAGAGTATCACGCAGAAAACGTCATAGACAATGTAGGAGTGGCACTGCTATCGTCCTCACAGGGAGGAAAACAATGCCGAATCCTAGAATTGAACCGCTCAAGAAAGTGCTCGCCATCGATCCGAACGACGATGTGGCCTGGTTTGGCTTGGGGAAAGCCTATATGGACGATGGGAATTTTGAAGAAGCCGCCAAGGCGCTACAACAATGCATCACAGTGAAGCCGACCTACTCCGCGGCCTACTTTGCACTGGCACAGTCACTCCATAAACTGAATCGGATCGACGAATGCCGTACAATCTGTGCAACTGGCATCGACGTCTCCACCAAGAATGGTGATGCCATGGTCACGAAGAATCTCGAACTGCTCAAAGGCTCTGTACCTTCCTGAGGTGTTGCGACTCGTCGACGGCCTCTTTACTCTGAGCTCGTGAGCAGAATAATGGCAGTACGGCACAGTTACAATAGTTGACCAATAGAGTCCCTCTGCAGTTCGGAGAATGAGGCTAACGCGCGTGGGTTCTGAATCAACAACCGCACTCGTGGTTGAGCTTTCTGGTGTTGTGGACGCTCCATCACTTCGACGTTGGCCAATCTGGTCGCGGCTTTTGACGGCAAAGGCTCAACATCCCACAACGAAATCACCACCGCACTGATTGAACGAAGACTCATCAAGAGCACCGTCACCGTGCCGGCCAGCATTTTCAGATCCAACCAGATCTCTTCCGGCCTAGTCGCTCTGTCACCCTGCAGATCGGCCCGTGGGATCGAGATCCCGAGCACGACCGGATCACAATAGTCGGCGAGTTGTTTGGCCTTCTGACGAATACGCGCCAGAATTCGGTGGGTGAGAATCACCCCACGATCTTCCTCCTCACCAGCAACCTCATCGAGATCAAGCCCACGCACCGGCAATCGTTGCCGCTCCGCTGACCCCACCATCGTGGTAACTTCCACGAAAAACCGTTCACCTCCGACGCGGCATTCGAGATCGGCTGTGCGGGCTTGGGATTCCGGCAGAAATGTGACGTGGACCCCGGTGCAAATCAGCTGGGTCGCCAATTCCAATTCAGCGAGCGCGGATTCCCTCACCCCATAATCATAGTGTGTGAGACGACGAACGAGTCGATTGAGGCGCAGATGGCTCGATTGATCAGTACAGTGCCGATGGAGGGCCGACCACCGGTCGTGGAGACTCCGCGGCAGGCCTTGTTCCTCTCGCTTCCACGCGGGCACATGCGCTGGCTGCTCACCGTGAAGCGGTGCAACCAGCCTGACCGTCTTTCGTGGACGAAATCTCGCCATCGTTCATACCGATGCCGAATCTTCATCATCGTTGGGCGACAAGCCAAGCGACTCCGGTCGACGCTGTGCCACCTCTTCATACAAATCGTCCAACCATCGACCGGCACAACCCAACACCTCACGGACCAGCGGTTCCGGCTGACCGGTCCTCCTGATCGTCCATTGCGACACGTACTCTAGGAGTGTCTCCCGGTCAAATTGCCGGCTGGACTGCGTCGCCAACGTCACAAGTTCACCCAGTCCAATGTGCAAGATCTCGGCGACCATGTCCTTTCCATACGACGTGCTGGCCGTCACATATTGAATGGCGCGATTGATTTCTTGTTCAGTCATGGCCACGACGCTAAAAACCTGTCACATTCTCGACGCCTCCGTCAATGCGTGTATGCAGGTTCCGCCTGCGGCCTCACATTTTTCTCTTCTCCCGAATGAGACCGATGATATGATCGGCCATTATTCGATTCACGTATCAAGGAGTACCCGATGGCCCGAACATCCGCGACGCAACCTGTCACCAAACGAAGCCGCTCGACCTTTCCAGACCGATGGGACCTTACCCAGCTGGTCAACGATCCAGTGACTGACATCGCCGCCCAGCTTGCCGATCTGGAATCGAAGGTCGTGAAGATCGAAGCGGCACGATCGACAGTAACCCCCTCCATGTCCAGCCATGATTTTCTCACACTGCTCCAGCTCAGCGAAGAAATCGCGCAGGGTGCATCGTGTCTCGGGGCCTATACCTATCTGCGGTTTTCCGAAAACACGAAAGATGCCGATGCTCGTTCATTGAAGACCCGGGTGGAAGAACAGCTGACCGGCCTGACGAATCGATTACTGTTCTTCGAACTCTGGTGGCAGGGCGTAGACGACGTCAATGCAGCACGCCTGATGGCTGATGCGGGCGATCTGCGCTATCACCTGGAGACCATCCGGCGCTTCAAGCCGCACACCCTGTCCGAGCCGGAAGAAAAGATCCTCAACCTCAAGAACGTCACGGGCCGAAGCGCCGTCCACACCCTCTACGATGTCGTGACAAACGGATTCACCTTCACCATGACCGTCGGCGGAAAGAAAAAGAGCGTCAATCGGGAAGAACTGATGACCTACGTGCGGAACCCGAAGGCTCCTGTCCGTCAGGCTGCCTATCAGGAACTCTATCGAGTCTTTGCGACCCAGCGCGACTTGTTGGGAGAGATCTACAAAACGCTCGTGAATGATCTGAAATCGGAAAACCTCGGGCTCCGCCGTTTTTCTTCTCCCATCGCCAGTCGCAATCTCAGCAACGACGTACCGGACCAGGCCGTCGACGTCCTCCTGGCGTCCTGCGGGAAGAACGCCGACATCTTTCAAACCTATTTCAAACTCAAAGCCAAGATCTGCAAAATCAAGTCGATGAGCCGATACCACCTCTACGCTCCGCACCGGACAGAGACAAAAAAATACCGATACGCTGATGCCATCACAATGGTGCTCGACGCGTACCGGGGCTTTTCGCCTCGCCTGGCGGATTTAGCGGAGCAGGTGTTTCGAGATCGACATATCGATGCCCCGACACGCCCCGGCAAACTGGGCGGCGCCTACTGCTACAGCATCGTTCCAGGCATGACACCCTATGTCATGCTGAACTACACAGGGGAAGCCCGAGACATTGCGACTATGGCCCACGAACTCGGCCATGCCGTCCATGGCATGCTGGCCAAAGACCATTCTACCTTCACCTTCCATTCAACCCTGCCCCTGGCGGAAACGGCATCCGTCTTCGGGGAGCGCATACTCTCCGACGCATTGATGTCCCAGGAACGGAACAAAGCCGTTCAGCAAGGCCTTCTGTTGGGCCAATTGGACGACATTTACGCCACCGTACTGAGGCAAGCCTACTTCGTTCGTTTTGAAAAGTTGGCCCATCAGATGATCGCGGACGGTGCAACGGCCGATCAATTGGCGAAGACCTATGGACAGGAGCTGCGGCAACAGTTTGGTAAGGCCGTCACCGTGCCGGATGAATTTCAATGGGAGTGGCTGACCATTCCCCATATTTTTGCCAGCCCATTCTATTGCTACGCCTACAGCTTTGGGAACTTGCTCGTGCTGGCACTCTACCGCATGTACAAGGAACAAGGCCCTGCGTTTGTCCCGAAGTATCTGGATCTCCTGGCCACCGGCGGTTCGCAGTCGCCACAGCAAATCCTCGCTACCGTCGGTGTCGATATGACTTCCGAAGCCTTCTGGCAATCGGGGTTCGATACGATCCGGGAGATGGTCGAACAGCTGGAAGAAACGATGTAAGTCACAAGATTGGTGGTGACAGAGATGATGTCAGGCATCGCGTCGGGAAGCGGAAGGACGACTGCGAAGAGGTGGGATGTCATCCTCCTGCAAGTCTCGCCACTCCCCGGGTTTGAGATCGCCTAGACGAACGGCGCCAATGGCGATACGAACCAGCCGCAAGGTGGGATGACCGACCGCTGCCGTCATGCGGCGGACTTGACGATTCATACCTTCATGGATCGTGATCTCCAGCCAGGCCGTTGGGACGTGTTTCCGAAACCTGATCGGCACTGAACGTTCAGGCAGCATAGGCTCCTCAGCAAGCAGCCTCACCGTTGCTGGTCTCGTCCGCGTTCCACCTAGCACGACTCCTTGGCTGAGTTGTGTAATGGCTCGTTCATTGGGGACTCGTTCCACCTGCACCAGATACACTTTCGGCAGCTTATGCTGTGGGTCGGTAATCCGGTGGGCAAGGTTGCCATCCGAGGTCAAGATCATGAGTCCCTCGCTGTCCTGATCAAGACGCCCCGCCGCATAGACATCGGGTACACTGACATAATCCGCCAGCGTCGGTCTCCCCTCTGAATCGGTAAAACATGGTAGCACCCCGTAGGGCTTATTGAATGCGATGGTGCGGACAGACATGCTCACCTCGAGCGCTATGCCGATCGTTTAATTCCATCTGCCATCTATTTCCAGCCAGACAGACTCGGAAATGGGCACCAAATAGGCCTCTAGGAGAGCGTTTTGGACGAGTTGACAGAATACCCACCATCTGGCATACTGAGAATGCTTCTCATAATCGCAAAAGGGGGAATTCCATGTACATGTGCCTGTGCAAAGGAATCACCGAGTCGGAGGTTCGAGCGGCGGGTCGAGCCGGAATCGTGATGGCCAACCAACTTAAAACCAAGTTTGACCTCAAGTGTCACGGCTGTTGCGGACGCTGCGCCAAGAACATCCATGAATTTGTCGAGGTCGCCGCGCAAGGAGCCGCCACCTCCTGCCCCAGGTAATCAACTTGTCTTCTTACTGAAACCGCACCGAGACGTTCACCGCTTCACCGCACAGCACTCTTCGTCCAGATACGCCTCCATTCCAATGGCTCCTATATGTTTGTCGATGGAAGGTGCCTGCGCAAGAATCAGTTTACTTAGCAGAGGCTCTACTGATCAGTTTGGCGACATCTGCAACTCGTTGACCCAGAGCCCTCGCATCGGCCAGTTCGTTCTTGTCTATCCCCGGACTGTCGCCTTCTGTTGTGGCGGATGCTCCGAATGCACCTCCGCCGCTTACTACGATCATCTGATTGCCCAGCATGGCGGCGAGAATCGTCAGCATCGTCACTTCCTTGCCGCTGGAGACCTGTCCTCCGGTCGCAAACGCCGCACCGACTTTGTTCTTCATTTTGAACTCAGGAAACACACCGAACTTGAACTGCCAATTGTCAAAGAACGTTTTGACCTCTCCGGACATGTTGGACCAGTAGACCGGTGACCCGACGATCACCGCATCGGAGGAGAACAGATCTTCCGCCGTGACCAGATTTACACGTCTAAGCACCACCACGGTATTCGGCACAGACCGGGCCCCCTCAACGACCGCCTCCGCCATCCGCTCTGTATTGCCGGAAGATGAGTGGTACGTCACGAGAATCTTCACGACCGGAAAGGCCTCGTCCGCCCAGGATCTCGAGGCACAGCCGGTGGAGAGCGTGAAGAGCAGCAGGGCTATAGCAATAAAAGACAGGGAGGGGGTTGGAGACGAATGCTGCGTGCAGAGTGCGGCCACAGGGTGATGGTCCAGATAAAAAACGGTCAGATGCTTAGTGTCGGAATGTCTCTTCCTCCATATGCTCTTCCACCGACACTTCGGTCAGCGTTCCCCGATAGGTGCAGCGGTGACAACGAATTCGCCACTCCTCGATCCATTTCTCCTGAACATAAGACTGACGACACCCAGGACACACGAACACGCCTTTTTTGTACAACACCCGCCGCTTCTCTTGCATAAGTTCCTCGCTTGATTAGCGCTGGAGAATCGCACAAGACGCGACGAGATTGCAACATGATGGGACCCATCACCAGCCTCACCCAGCCAGCCTTCTTGACTGAAGAAGGTCGCGATCATTAGGATGCGCTGATGCGCCAAACACTCTCAGCTGGGCTTGTTCTCTATCTCGTCATCACCGGTGGATTCCTTGCCATCGACGTACCGGCAAGCCGCGCCGCAGGATCTGACCTAGTCTCCATTCAAACGCCGTCTGGCGTCACGATCAAGGCCGAGGTCGCCGACACGCCATTAAAGCGCTCGGTGGGGCTGATGTATCGAGACCACCTCAAAAAGGACCACGGCATGCTGTTTTTCTTCGGCCAACCCCAGGCCTGGAACTTCTGGATGAAGAACACCAAGATCGCGCTCGACCTCATCTGGATTGACGGGAAGAAACGCGTGACACATATCGAGCGCAATGTGCCGATTTGCACGAAGAGTGATGACTCCTGCCCGCAATATCGCCCGAACAGTGATGACGCGGTGTACGTTCTTGAGATCGCTGGGGGAACGGTTGACGGATATAAGATCGAGAAAGGATCAAAATTACAGTTCGGCCAACCCTAACCATCCAGAAAGCTACTCTGGCGCTTCAGACAACATACTGCTTCCTGATCCCAAATGAAGCCCGACCCTCAACCCTCATCTTGATCAATGCTGCCACGACCGAATTCGCCGTGAGGTAATCACACCATCGATCCGTTCAATGGTTTTCAGGACTCGATTCAAATGAGCCGTGTCGGCAACCTCCACAATAAAATCCAACTCGGCCTTGCGGTCTTCCCGCGTAATGATCTCAGCGCGGCTGATATTTGCTTTACATTCAGCGATCGCCGAGGAGACATTAGCCAACACACCGGTTCTATCTTCGGCAATGACGGCGATCTTGACCGCATGGAGGCTGGGAGCAGCGGTATCCCATTCCACCTCCACCAACCGAGCCCGGTCATAGTCCAACGCCTCCAGATTCGGACAATCCACGGAGTGGATCGTGAGTCCTCTTCCTCGAGTGATGTAGCCTAAGATTCGATCGCCGGGAACCGGATTACAACAGCGGGACAACTGCATCAGCAAATCACGCCCACCTTTGACCTGAACACTCTGTTCTCCGCCTCGGCCGCTCAAGACCTTCTGGGATGTTGAGGGTTCAGGGACAACCGGCGTGGTCCCGGATGCCGGTGTAACCAGCCGATTGACAATCTGGACCGTCGCAATATGCCCAAACCCAATGGCAATCGTCAGTTCATCGGTCGTTTCGTAGCCTTCTTGCTTGGCAACCTCAACCAATTCGCTCGACTTCAGTACTTGAGCAGGGGCCAATCCATGCCGACGGAATTCCGTCTCCAGTAATCGCCGGCCGATCTCTAAGCTTCGCTTCTGCTCTTCGGCTTTAATCCAATGTTTGATTTTTGTCTTCGCCCGTGAGGTGCGGACAAACTTCAGCCAATCTTTGTGCGGCGTCTGATTCGGCGAGGTCAGAATTTCAATCGTGTCGCCGCTCTCCAGCTCGTATTTGAGCGGCACAATCTTGCCGTTCACCTTTGCTCCCACACAATGGTCGCCGACCTCGGTATGGATCGCATAGGCAAAATCAACCGGGGTCGAATCTTTCGGCAGCTCTTTGACCGTTCCTTTGGGCGTGAAGACATAGACGACATCGTGGAACAATTCGAGTTTGACGGAATCCATGAACTGACGATTGTCCGGCAAATCGCTTTGCCATTCGATGAACTGCCTCAGCCACCCAAAGGCTTTGCTGTCCTTATCCTGGACACGCCCCTGCTCCTTATATTTCCAATGCGCCGCAATCCCGTATTCGGCCACGCGATGCATTTCTTCCGTTCTGATCTGGAATTCAACATGTTCGCCCTTGGGTCCGACCACGGTGGTGTGGAGCGATTGATACAGATTGGATTTTGGAATGGCGATGTAGTCCTTGAAACGGCCGGGAAGCGGGCGCCACAGCGAGTGAATCACACCCAGCAGCGCATAACAGTTCATCTTCGTATCGGTAATGATCCGCAAGGCTGTGAGATCGTAGACCTCTTCGAAGGAGATCGCCTGCTTCTTCATTTTTTGATAGACGCCATAGAGATGCTTGGGTCGGCCATAGACGGCTCCGGACAAACCATGTTCTCCCAAAGCTTTCTCGACCAGTTCCCGCACCTCTTGAATGTACTGCTGACGATCTTCATCACGCTTCGCCACACGCACCCGTAACATCTCGTACACATCCGGCTTCAGGTGTTTGAGGCAGAGATCTTCCAGTTCATTCTTCACCCACCCGACCCCGATCCGATTGGCCAATGGCGCATAGATCTCCAGGGTCTCCTGCGCAATCTCAAGACGCTTTCCCTCGCTGAGATGCTCAAGCGTTCGCATATTATGAAGTCGATCGGCGAGCTTAATGATCACGACGCGGATATCATCCGCCATCGACAAAACCATTTTGCGGAAATTCTCGGCTTGTTTCTCCTCGGAACTCTTAAACGTGATCTTCCCGATTTTCGTCACTCCATCGACGAGATGCACCACATCCTTGCCGAACTCCCGTTCCAACTCGCCGGCCGTCGCCACCGTATCTTCCAACGTATCGTGCAGCAGCCCAGCGACGATCGCCGTCACATCGGTTTTCAATGAGGTCAGCACGCCCGCCACGGCGACGGGATGTTTGACATAGGGCTCCCCGGAACGGCGTGTTTGACCTTCATGCGCCTTCGCAGAAAATTCATAGGCCTTTCGCACCATCCCAAGATCGGCATCGGGCTGATACGATTGCACCCGATCCAGCAACTGATCGATGCTCGTGACCGTTTCGTACTTCATCGGTTACTCGATTCCCGCCGCCCGTATGTCTCGAATACGCAATTGGATTCGGTCATGCCCGTTCCAGTGATTGAGCTCCGGCGTAAATGCGACATCGATCGGCGTCTTGAGCGACAATCCCTGTTCTTCGAGGGACTTCATTCCGAATCCGATACTGTCAAACGGTACCGACCCGCCCTGCCGAACCGTCATCTTCAAATGCTTCTCCCCCACGACGCGGGCCTGCAGGACGTTCAATCCCCTCACGGCAAAGGTCGGCTCTGGATTGCCCGCGCCGAATGGATGCAGCGTCCCGATTTCTCGGATCAGCTGTAACGTGACCTCGTCCAGCCGCAGTTCGGAATCCAGGTGCAACATCGGAACGGTTTGTGTCCCGCGCATCCAGGCCTCGGCCGTGGCAGCAAACCGTTCGGCGAACTCCGGTAATCGCTCCTCCTTGATCGTTACTCCCGCGGCGCTGGGATGGCCTCCAAATGCGATCAGCAGATCTCGGCATCCGGCCAATGCCTGATAGAGATCAAACCCCGGCACAGTCCTCGCTGAACCTTTACCGATCCCGTCTTCATTAATTGCAATGACGATCGTCGGACGATGAAAGCGTTCCATGATACGGGCCGCCACAATACCAACGACCCCAAGATGCCACCCTCGTGCATATAATACGATGCCTCCGGGCAACTCCCGCGACTCGACCTGCGTCAATGCCTCATCAAGGATAGTCGCTTCGAGTTCCCGTCGCCTGTGATTCAGCTGATCCAGCTCCTCGGCCAACGCGTGAGCTTCCCCTTCCGACTCTGTCGTCAACAGCCGAACTCCTTTGAGCGCCTCATCCAACCGCCCTGCGGCGTTCAACCGAGGCGCGAGTTTAAACGCGATCGTATCCGCCGCGCAGTCACGGGTCACACCGGCGACCTGCTTCAAGGCCCGGAGGCCACAACGGGATCCACGCGAAATCTGAGCCAGGCCCTCGCGAACAAACAGTCGATTTTCGTCTTGGAGCGGAACCACATCGGCGATGGTCGCCAGCGCCACCAGGTCCAACAAGGACTCGAGGGGTACGGAACCAGAGCCATATGTTTGCTCATACGCCTGCACAACTTTGTAGGCGAGACCACCTGAACAGAGTCCATGGAACGGATACTGCGCATCCGGCCGATGAGGGTTCATCACGGCTAACGCCGGCACCATCTCCATGTCGCTCTGATGGTGATCCGTCACGATCACATCGATCCCCAGTTGACTCGCGAGGGCAATCTCACGATGTGACGTCGTCCCACAATCGGACGTCACCAATAACGTGATGCCGTCTTGCGCCAGGGCTCGAATCGCAGGCTCATTGAGTCCATACCCTTCACGCAGGCGATGTGGCACGTAGGCTCGGACATACGCTCCGAGATCACGGAAAAAGGACACGTACACACTGGTCGCCGACATACCGTCCACATCATAGTCGCCATAAAAACAGACGCGCTCCCGCCGTTGCATCGCCTGATGCAACCGATCGACGGCCCGCTCGATATCGGGAATCAAGAAGGGATCATGTGCTTGAAGCGGGGACATCCAGGCCAAAGCCTGGTCCACATTCGTCACACCTCGGTTGAGCAACAGCGAGGCGGTTGCGGAAGAAATGGAGAGGGCCTGCGAGAGACGGCCTCGTTGGATCGGATCAACTTGCCGAAAGACCCAGAGCTTAGACTTCACCGCTGCCTCCTTCATACACCTGGGCCATGAGACGATTCAGGATAGGACACTCAGGGAAACGAGTCAGACTCTAATAAGTCGCTGTTTCTTTGTCAAACAACGCAGAGAGGAAACACCAACGGGGTACCGGCAAGAGGGAATGAAAGAGATTCGAAGGGGATCACCAGACTATTCACCGCCTTTTTGCACATAGTTCTTTACAAATTCCTCCGCATTCTTCTCGAGAACGTCGTCAATTTCATCAACCAGCTTATCGATATCTTCCTTCAGCTTCTTCCCGGTCTCCACAACTTTCGGGTTGGCCTTGACCTCTTCCTTGCCTTGTGGTTCTCGTCGCGGCTCTTGCTTTCGTTCCTGCTTTTCCATTCGAGCACCTCCTGTCACCCAGGGAAATCCTCGCGGTCAGCTTGCAACTACCGATCATACATGCACATTACTCTAGGGAACAGAAACCCGTCAAGGCAAGGGCGGAAACGACAAGCGCCGTGTCCTGGTCGGACACGGCGCTTCATCGTCGAAATCAAGCTTATAAGGTCGTAATGAACCTAGCCCGCAATCAACGACACGATGAGCAGGGCGACGATATTGATGACCTTGATCATCGGATTGACAGCCGGTCCCGCCGTATCCTTATACGGATCACCGACCGTGTCACCGGTCACCGCCGCCTTATGGGTGTCGGTGCCCTTCAACCCTTGTTCTTCGATAAATTTCTTCGCATTGTCCCAAGCACCGCCGCCACTCGTCATCGAAATCGCGACAAAGAGCCCGGTGACGATACTGCCGACTAATACCCCGCCGAG
Source organism: Nitrospira sp. UBA5698 (assembly GCA_002420115.1). Taxonomy (GTDB): domain Bacteria; phylum Nitrospirota; class Nitrospiria; order Nitrospirales; family Nitrospiraceae; genus Nitrospira_D. The sequence goes on along the minus strand of DIHK01000066.1, from coordinate 102,692 downwards.
CGCTTGCGGGCCCAGCACCAAACCGATCACCACCGGCGACACCACCGGGATCAACCCAGGGATCATCATCTTTTGGATCGCGGCCTGAGTCACGATGTCGACACAGGTTCCGTACTCCGGCTTGCCCGTGCCTTCCATAATTCCCTTGATCGTCCGGAACTGACGGCGCACTTCTTCTACAATCAACCCTCCGGCCTCACCGACGGCCCTCATACACATGGAGCCGAAGATAAACGGCAACATCCCGCCCAGAAAGAGACCGACCAAGACTTTCGGATTTGAAAGATCAAAGGCGGCCAGCGCCGGATTATGTGCTGCGACTTCCCGCGAGTATTCGGCAAAGAGCACCACGGCCGCCAACCCGGCAGACCCGATGGCATAACCCTTGGTGACGGCCTTCGTCGTATTGCCCACGGCATCCAATGGATCAGTGATGTCCCGAACTTCTTTTCCCAGATGCGACATTTCGGCAATACCGCCGGCATTGTCCGTAATCGGGCCAAACGCATCGATTGCCACCACGATTCCAGCCATCGAGAGCATGGATACGGCCGCCACCGCCACACCGTACAGCCCACCGGACTCAGCACCGCCACAGACCCAGTAGCTGCCGAGGATCGCCATGGAAATCACCACGACAGGAGCCGCTGTCGACTGCATGCCCACCGCCAAACCGGCAATGATGTTCGTCGCATGGCCGGTTTCACTGGCTTTCGAAATGTACTTCACCGGCTCATACTCCTTCGAGGTGTAGTAGTCGGTGATGAAGACAAGCGCCAAGGTGACGGCTAAGCCAAACAATGCGGCCATGTAGTAGCTGAATCCACCGACACCACCAACTCCGCCCATGATCATAAAGGTCACAGGCAAGAAGGCTAATGCGGCAATCCCTCCAGCCACAAACAACCCCTTATACAGAGCGGGCATGATATCGCCACCCGGAGCAACCTTGACAAAGAGAATGCCGACGATCGTCGCAAAGATCGTGATACCGCCCAACATCAGTGGATACAGAATCGGAGCCGTCGCTCCCTTGAACATGGTAAAGGCCAGCACCATCGCCGCGACCGTCGTGACGGCGTAGGTTTCAAACAGGTCCGCCGCCATGCCTGCGCAATCGCCGACGTTGTCACCCACGTTATCCGCGATGACCGCCGGGTTCCGTGGATCGTCTTCCGGAATCCCTGCCTCCACTTTGCCGACCAAGTCTGCTCCGACGTCTGCAGCCTTGGTATAAATCCCGCCACCGACCCGTGCAAACACGGAGATCAAGCTGCCTCCGAATCCAAGACTCAGCAACGCATGAATGGCCTTTTCTTGACCGGCCATCGATTCGGCAATCGTGTAGAACCCTGTAATGGCCAGCAGCCCGAGGCCGATCAGCAAGAGGCCCGTCACCGCGCCACCACGAAACGCCACAACCAGGGCCGCATTCAGTCCGTTGTGCGCGGCCTGGGCCGTTCGCACATTGGCTCGAACGGCGATGATCATGCCCACATAGCCGGCGAGCGCCGATGCGCTCGCGCCGACCAAGAACCCAACCGCTGTGAGTAGACCAAACTTATCCGACACGGCTCCGGCGGCTGCGAGAATGACGAACAGACCTGCCGCGACATAGCCGACGGTTTTGTATTGTCGATTCATGTAGGCGCCGGCGCCTTCCTGAATGGCTTTTGCAATTTCCTGCATCTTTGCATTACCGGCATCAAGCTTGAATACCCACATCGCCAGGTACAACCCATAGCCAATGCCCGCCACGGCTGCGATAAGGGCAAATGTGATAATCGCTGAGTCACTCACGGGAGATCCTCCTACTGGTTAAACGGATTCCTGATGTCGCACGGCTCTCCGTGGCTTCAACCCATCCAAAGTACATGCGCGAGTGGGTAAATCCTAAGGTGGGCAGAGTCGATTTCGAAGCGAGCCACCCGAAAAGCTGGGCTATTCTAATGGAGTCCCACGGAAGGGATCAAGACCAAATACGGTCACCTTGCAAACACCTCCCCAATCTGATCCATACTGGCAGCCGCTGCTCGAATATGCCCTGGGAGACCGATACATGAGATCTCTCACATCTATTAGGGGCGATAGAGATGCTGCCGAATCGAGAGGGAGAGAGCCCATTGATCTCCATATAGAACAAGAGGTTACACATGAGACTGTCCATCTTGATGATCCAGTGCTTGTGTCTGGTCAGCGTACTCACTGCCTGCGGCAGCGAAAACCCGACAAGGAACTCGGCCTCAGCTCTGACTAGCCTCAAACTTCAAACGGTTACGAAGAATCTGAGCGCCCCGATACTCCTGACTGCGCCTCCCGGGGATGCTGATCGTCTGTTTGTTGTGGAACAAGGAGGGACGATCAAGATTCTCGAGAGGACGAGCGGAACCGAGCTGGGAACGTTTCTGACCATAACCGGTATCACCAGCGGAGGGGAACGAGGACTCTTGGGGCTGGCCTTTGACCCACAGTACGACTCCAACGGCCGGTTCTACGTCCACTATACAGATGCCACCGGCACGATCATCATTGCCCGCTTTCTAGCCTCGGCAACGAATCCGAACGTCGCTGATCCGGCTTCACAGGCAATCCTGGTCTCCATTCCCCATCCGACCTTCGCCAACCACAACGGGGGTATGGTGGCATTCGGACCGGATGGGTGTCTGTATGCTGGAATCGGCGATGGGGGTAGTGCAGGGGATCCGAGCAACAATGCGCAGCACCTCACAAACCGATTGGGGAAACTCCTCCGGGTCGATCCCGCGACTGGAACTGCCTGCACCAATGGAACACTCAACCCATTCGTCTTGGGCAGCGGCCATCCGCTCGTCTGGGGCTATGGACTGCGCAATCCCTGGCGATTTTCGTTTGACGGCGAGGATCTCTACATCGGCGATGTCGGCCAAGGTGCGCGAGAGGAGATCAATGTGTCTACGGGTCCTCATGCGGGCCGCGGGCTGAACTACGGCTGGCGGCTCATGGAAGGATCAGCCTGTTTCAATCCAACATCGAGCTGCGATCCTGGCACCCTCACCCTCCCGATCCTAGAATACACACACGACAAGGGAGCCTGCTCCGTCATCGGCGGCTATGTCTACCGAGGACAAGTCATGCCCGCCATCCAAGGGACCTACTTCTACACCGATTTCTGTGCCGGGTTCGTCCGCAGTTTCCGCTTGAACAACGGCTCGGTCATTGAGAAAGCCGAATGGCCGCTGCTGGCAGCTCCCTCCATCTCAAGCTTCGGCCAAGATGGCCTTGGAGAGCTCTATCTGATGACGCTGAGCGGTTCGGTGTTTCGGATCGTCCCAAATTAGAAACCGTTCCCACGATGCGTGACGATGCACCCGTCGAGCCGGTTTACGACTCGCGCTGACTTTGCTATAGTTCGCCAACCTGACGACTATGGGACTTGAGCCAAACTATATCGTTATCGACGGACAGACCTTCAGTAAGACCAAGTTGGCTTTGGACAACCATGTCTATAAGAACTGCCAGATCGACGACTGCGATCTGTACTACAGCGGCGGACAATATGAACTGCTCGATACCCACATCACCAACTCACGCCTGATTCTGAACCACCCGGCAAAAGGCATCTACAATGCCCTGCAAATCTTCAAGATGAAATCCCCCGGGTCCCGCATCGTCTTCGAGTAATCTCGACGGAATGTTAAGACGGCCTGATACCTTCGTTCACGCTGCGCATTCAAGCGAGTGAAGTGTTTCTCACCCTTCGATAACACTCAGAGCCGTGAGCAGGTCGAACGGCGAAACGTCGTTCGCTCAAGAGAGACGTGATGCGAACAACAAGGCCCGAGCGCGCGGCCTCGCCGAACGAACGGGTCGAACATCCTGCGTGGCTTTCCTGTGATATCCAACAGCATATATTGTGTCGTCAGACCCTGATGCCAGCATAGGCATTCAACAACCTGCTGATCTATTCCTCCCATCGATTCAAGATCGTCTTTAGAACGGGTACGAAGATTCCGATAAGGAGATGACAGCCTATGGCCGCTCCTGCACCGGACCTGCTGCCGAGTCACCTGACGCTCAATGAAATGTGACCGAAATATGAGGAGCTTCAAATAGATGAAACGCGTGGTCGTGTATGAGCTCCTGCCGGATATGGTGCTGGCGAGACCGGTCACCAATGCAAACGGACTCTCCATTGTCGCAGCCGGGACCGTCTTGAACGCCGCGCTGATCCAACGGCTCCAAGAATTGGGGTTGCCCTCAGTCTATATTGAGGGCGATGCGCTGGATGCCGGTGGAAAAACTCTGGAAGAGCTGGAAGCCGAACTCGATCACCGGTTTCGACATGTCACACATGATCCCATTCAGCAGCTGATTCTCGAGACGCTCCGCACGCACTTGCGCGCCACCCATGGCATGGGACCGGACCTCGAGAAGCCGGAGGCCGCATGACCCTCTTCAATCCGACAGACCTCCGCAACCGGATCGAGCAGCTGGGGGACCTTCCCACGCTTCCCCATGTCGTCCAACGGCTGGCCGCTATGATCAGTCGTCCCACCGTGTCGGCTGAGGAGATCGGCACCATCATCGAGAAGGATCAGGTGCTGGCTGCCAAAGTGCTTCGACTGGCAAACTCCCCGTTTTACGGGTTTCCGTCAAGAATCGGCTCTGTCTCCCACGCGGTGATCGTCCTGGGCTTTAACGTTGTGAAGGGGCTCACGCTCTGCGCCTCGGCGCTGACTATCATGAAAGACGCAGGCATGGACCAGCTGTGGCGCCATTCGCTCGGCGTCGCCATCACCGCCAACCTCCTCGCAACGAAGCTCGAGATCAAGAACCCTGAAGAACTGTTCGTTTCCGGCCTCCTCCATGATATTGGCAAGGTTGTGCTCTACGTAAAGTGGCCTGACGTCGGAAATAGTATCAAAGATGCGCTGAAGACTTGCACCGATCGCTCACTCTTCGACGTGGAACAGGAATTGACAGGGCTGTCACACGCGGAGATCGGCGGCTACCTGGCAGGCGCATGGCATTTACCGGTCACGCTCCGCGAACCGATCCTCTATCACCACAACCCGACCCTGGCCAAGGACGCCATGCTGCAGACGGCCATCGTCCATGTGGCTGATATCTTGGTCAAGGGGCTGGCCTGTGGCAATCCCGGCGATGACCTCATTCCACCACTGTCCCGGCCGGCCTGGGACCAGGTCGGGTTGGATAAGCAAAGTCTGGCGGAATGCATCGACAAGGCCTCACAAGAGTTTGTGACCATTGATGATTACCTATGAACCACTCCAGTGCCAGACGAAGAATTCTGCTGCTGCACAATGAGCTGACCTCAACCCCGACTCTGACCTCGGCCCTGGAGAAAGCCGGGTTCCAAGTGATGGAAGGCCATCTACCCGAGCTCGCGCTCCATGAACTTGTCCACGATCCCCCCTGTCTCGTCCTGGCTGCGGAAGGAACCAACGGGCACTCCGTGGAAACGCTCACACGCAATCTCAAGCTGGATGCCTTCCTCGGACGTCTGCCGCTCATCGTCTTCGTCCGGGACAGTCGCCTCAATGATATCGACTGGGGTTCGTTAGGGGTAGACGACTTCATCACCGTTCCCTATCGTACCGAAGATGTCGTGCATCGCATCAGGCTCTGTCTCAGCCGACTCACTCGTTCACTCGACGCGAATCCCCTCACCCGCCTGCCGGGCAACACCACCATCCTCTGTGAAACCACCGCTCGAATTCACAGCCAGCAGCTCTTCGCGCTCGCCTACATCGACATCGACAATTTCAAGTCGTTCAACGACCGCTACGGCTATGGACGTGGAGACGAAGTGCTGATAGTGGCCTGCCGCATCCTCACCACAGTGGTCAGTGAGTTGGCGGGATCGGAAGGGTTTGTCGGCCATGTCGGAGGGGATGACTTTGTCTTCATGAGCCGACCGGATACCATCGACGCAATTTGCGAGACTATCATCAAGCGATTTGATCTGGTGATCCCAGACTTCTACGACCGTGAGGATCGCCTGAAAGGCTACATCGACTCCGTGGACCGTCGAGGGAATAAAGAACAATTTCCGATCATGAGCCTGTCGATCGCCGTCGTCACTAACGAGCGAAATCCTATTGCCCATCCCGGCGATGTGAGTAAGATTGCGTCAGAGCTCAAGAAACGAGCCAAGGCCATGAAAGGCAGTGTCTATGTGAAAGACCAACGCGGCCAGGCCGCCGAAGCGCCTTCCACAACAGCCAATTCCATCACACAGCCTCCTACCAAGCCATAACACGAAGATCTCCGCACCTACTCTCGCCATGTCCGTTCCTGGCTTGCCTAGTGATGATAACGGATGAACACAGCATCTCACGTTCTTATCGGTAAGCATCTCATCGGACTACGATGGTTTCCCGAACATCATATCCATCCACCCTTGGTAACCCACTCCAATTTGAACATCTCACATGCCTGATGTACACTTATGGTGTACACAGGAGACCACCATGGGGACTGTCAATGTAAAAGAAACTCGTCGCCTCCTCAAATCTCTTCTCGATCGAGCTGAACGTGGTGAAACGATTACGATCGCGCGGCGCGGCGAAGTCGTTGCCAGGCTGGTTCCTCCCGCTCGTCACCCACGACGACTTCCATCGCTCATTCAATTGCGCAAGTCGATTAAGGCAAAAGGGCGTGCCTTGAGTCGTATTGTCGCTGATTCCCGGTTGGATGAGCGAGCGTGACAGCCTATGTCGATACAAGTATCCTCGCTGCCTACTACTGCCCCGAGCCGTTAAGTTCCGCAGCCGAGCACGCCCTTAGAAACCTATCGTCTCCGATGATCAGTGATCTCACCCTGGTCGAGTTCGCGTCAGCAATCTCCCGAAAGGTCCGCGAAAAGACATTCTCTCGAGAAAGCGCTGTGCAACTGATGACACAGTTCGAACCCCACCTTGCGGAGGGCTACTATAAGGTCCTAGCTCTGAAGGCTCGTGACTATCACCTGGCTCACTCATGGCTTGGGCAACTGACCGGAACACTCCGGACGCTGGATGCACTCCATCTCGCGGTCGCGCAGACCGCCGAGATCTCCATTCTTACAGCCGATCGCCGACTCGCCGCGGAAGCCAGGAGGTTGGGAGTGTCGGTCAGACTACTCACGACGAGACGTATGGAGTAACGGGCAACCGAGTCAGACTGATGCCACTCTGCATTGACTCCGTCGACCGTCGAGGGAATAAGGAACAGTTCCCCATCATGAGCTTGTCAATTGCCGTCGTCACCAACGAGCGAAATCCTATTGCCCATCCCGGCGATGTGAGTAAGATTGCGTCAGAGCTGAAGAAGGGAGCGAAGGCCATGAAAGGCAGCGTCTACGTCAAAGACCAGCGTGGCCAGGCAATCGAGACGCCTTCCGAAACAACGGATCCCCCCCGAAACTCCTGAATCTCCGATCCAAGGGAGTGAAAGGACCACCATAAAGGCAGGCAACACCATCCGATCCGAACTGGGAACTCACGGCCCCCGCATCACACAATGACTCCCGCCCCCTTATGTCTTGCTCCTGCAATGTTCTCCTTTCTCTCCTCAACACTCCCTAGCCTTTTGAGACAAGCATGACGGTCCCACCGACCCACAGACAGCCAATCGCTGAAAATACCAACACAAATTTGACTCCGGCACACCACCACGCCGCTTTGGCCATACCTTCTGATGCACCAGACTGAAGCATCCTGAGGAGTGCATAGTTCTCTACTGCGTCCAGCGGGCCTGCAAGTAACACCCCCCATGCAGCGAATCCCCCGACAACGGCCTGGGCATTACCTAAAGCATCTCCCATCATGCCACATGCTAATGAAAGCAAGAGCGGATAGACGATCAGAAATGGGTAGTCCCACAGGAGTTGTTCTCGTGCGACATCCTTCAGCTCGTTCCAAGAATGAAGGATTCCTTCTGCACCCAATTTGTCCCAACTGAATTCATACGACAAGATGCCGTTTGGTACGCCCGCTGTTATCAGAGGTGTACCTTGCGATGACAACTTCCAAGCCAAGGTGGCGGCAGCGAGAAACAATACGGCCAGCATATACCACCGATACGACTGCGGGAGCCATGAGAAGGGATGCACAATCGACATCTCCAAATTCCTTCTCCTTGGTTGGGTTCCCTAGCTCTAGAGACTAGAGGGGCGGACGGACTCTCAGCTCAGGAGTTGGGATAGACGTGAACGGGATCGATTTATCCAGGGGTTCCATATCCTGGGCGAGGCTCGCAAGCCGCTGCACGAATACAAGCAAATCACTACAGTTCTGGTCGGTCATCTGCTTGGCATACCCAGGCGGGCCTGCACTTGCTGAGGCAACCTGCATATCGCTAAGCAGTTTGCAAAAGTCCGTCGCATACGTACTGGATTCGTCGTTGAGACCGACGGAGGAAACGACTCCCGGCGCTCTGGCCGCGAGCATCTTCAGCAAGATATGTAACCGGACGAACCGATGCTCGTCCCATCCGGTTACGGAATTCCCATTTTGACCAAAGTTAAACCTTTTCAACAATTGTCTAATGGCATTTTTCCCTCGAGCAGCAACAGCCCTAATGTCAGGTTCTTCCATATTGAGATTTAACCCACCCTCAGTCTTGTTCAGCCTGACTCGGGCTACTCTGTCTCTCACCCCTGGCATGCGCGTGAGCGAATTGTCGTTCCAGTTTTGCATCGTGCCGACAATCGCCCCGATGAACCAGCCCAACATGCCAGCCCCCTTCTTCTGTTCTACTTCTTTAGGTAAATAATTCCATCGCTCTTCTTTTCCTTCATCATAAGTCTTCGCGATAAAGACGTCGGCTTGGCCATCGCTCTTTGGCTCTAACGTAATACCAAACGTAGGCCACCGTGGCAGTAAATCATCGAAGAGGTGTATGGGGAAGTTAGAACTAATGCCACCATCTGAAAACCAGCACCTTTGAAAGTTTTTGCCTTTGACAAGGCAATGGAGCGGAATGGCTGTAAAGAGAAACGGGAACGACAAACTCATACGCGCCGCTAATAGCACAGGAAAGTCTTGAGGAGGTGGTAATTCCAGGAGCCATTTTTCGTCTTTTGTCATGTGACTGGATCGCGACTTCTCTTTCATCCAAGTCACGACCTTGTCAGGAAGGCATTCTGACATTTCCTCTTCGGTAAAATAGAGCTGTTCCTTCTCTTCCAATGGGAAAATATACGGTCGCCCATGGGAGAGGTTCGTGGAAAACATTTGAAGGTCGATTGAATGTGGCGTGGAGGAGTCCGCTCCCTCTGCCAGCCACAGATCACCAAAGGTCAGAGGAGCATCCTCTATCGTTCGATCCGCTGCAGTTTGGATCAGGTTATGCAGCCAAGGAGTGAGTGCCCCTTTCCCTAAGCCACTACAGAGACCCAGGTTGTGCTCGACGAGCCGTCTTGTGATATCAAGATAGACCCACCAGCCAATCAACCCAGCGGCTGTAATCGTGAAGACGAGCATGAAGAGGATGGCCGCAGAGAGAAGCGCGTACAACCCTACATCGATCGTAATAGGATCGAAAGCTTTGCAGTAGAGAAAGCCAACGCCCGCAGCAGCGGCTCCTCCTGCTATGGTGGCTGCCACGGTGGCAAGCCAGTACGCCTTCATGAACCCGATGATGAGATGAAGGATGCGCGATGTTGTCGTTCCTCGATTGAGAGATGCTACGAGCACCGAAAAAAGACGGGACAGCTCACCCTGCGGCTGAAAGAGACTGAGCAGTTTGCTCTTGCCTGGGACAATTGATTTGCCAAGCTCATCAGGAAGAGCTTTTAAGAGTCCAAACCCCTGCAGCGAGCCAGTCTCGCGCCGCTGATATTCTGCGGCTGCCGTGACAGCTGCGGCAATGGCCCCGGCGGAAGTCCCTCCAATACTTTGGAAACGATAGTGGCAGGAAAGCTCCGCTATTGCCGTAGGATACACTACGCCACTGGCAATACCGCCCTTCATAACCAGATCACAGAAGGGTAGGAGTTTATCGGCTGATGTTTGAGTATCTGTCATAACGATCACCGTATCCGAGTCTTCTCACGGGTGAACTGCGGATATCTACCGGCCTTCTGCGCTCACTGACAAGAGCCTCCCACCAAGCACCAATCTATTGACAATGCCTACTCTCTGGTGCTGTACATCATTTCCTGCCGTCCTATTATGTAGCAGCTTCATTGGTCTACTTGCTTTGTTTGGTCTCCTCCTGCTTTGCGGCATCGCCGATGAACACGATCGCCTTTTCATATTCAGCCAGTATGCGGTTGCGATCGTCCAAGATGTCCTTTACCTGGCCACCCACAATCTTATTCACTTCAGACACCGCCATATTCCTCTTTTCCTCCAATTTTTCCTTCTTCGTCTTTAGATTCTTCCTTTTGGTGGGTAGGGTGTCCTTCAGTTGATCCAACGTCTTCTTCTCGTCATCTTTTAGCTCCTTCTTTGCCTCTAACTCTTCTAGGCTTTTCTGCTGCCCCTCTAATTCGTTCTCCTCTCGCGTGATATCCGAGGAGGGTATTTTTGCAATGCTCGCCGAGAGCATTTTGCCAAGCCTGGAAAGGGCACCCACATCCTTTACAATCGCCTGTCCAGAATCCTGGTCAGGCTTCTCCTTTAATGCTAATTTTGTGGACGCCTTATTCCACACGACGATTTCCGCTGCTAATGCCTGCTGTAATTGGGCATGAAAATTCGCATCTTCCTTTTCCGTGAGGTCCTTATGCGCGTCCCACGCCGCAATCAAGGTCTCCTCCAGCTCCTTATCATGGAGACGCTCCAGTTTGGCCTTGATCTCGTCCGTATGGGTCTTATAAGCGCCCTGATGTTTCTCCAGCACTTTCTGGAGTGTTGGAGTCTCTTTGCTGTTCTCAGCGTACTCCTCTGGCTTGGAAGCCTTGTTCAACTGTTTGGCAAGATCGATCGGTACCTTAGCGCTCATACTGAACAGGGCGAGATTCTTGGCCGATTCCCAGATTCGCTCGGTATCCCCGAAATACTGCTTGACATACCAATTGCCCACATCGTCTTTGACCAGCGCCTGATTCGTAAATCCGGTGCCGGATACCCGTACGCGATTAATATTTTGCCAGTACTGCTTATCCAGCTCGGAGGTAAGTACCTGATCTTGCTTCACCGAGGGGTTGAGTATATCCCGCAGCTCGGAAGAAAAGGGCAGATTGCGGAGCCCTTGTTTCAGCAGCATGTTGTCCCAGGCCAAGTTTGGATCATCTTGCAATGAGGTCGAGGGAAAACTGGTCCGCAAATAGGCCGAGGACGGCCGGATATAGATCATCCCCGCTCGATGTCGATAGGCATTCTCGATTGCTTCCGTCGCTTGCTCCGCCTCCTTGGAATCCTTCCCGAATCGCTCTACAGCCTCCATCTGTCGATGGCGCAGGAGAGCGATCACCGTATCCATGACATCGCTTGGACTCTTGTAGTCCTTGGGATTCAACGGTGGCATGTCGGGAGGTGGCGTGCGAGAGGCGAGGATCCGTTGAGCGGTCTGGTCGTCAGTCGTGTTCGTTTTCTGCAAATGGATGTTGATCCGTGCATACACTTCCTTAGAGGGAGCGAACGGTCTCTCCTGATCAATCTCTTTCAGCACGGCAGCCTTGACGGATTCTATTCTGATCTTGGCGGTTTCCAAATCAGTTTTGTCCTGAGGGAGAGTATTATTTATCTGCTGATCAAGGTCGGCTACTTCCTTCTTTAACGTGTCAATCCTCTGTGTATTGTGATCAAGCTTCGCCTGCCATTCATTGCGCGGTACCCGTTGGGCTATCAGCCATTTGATCTGTGCGATGAAGTCCTTGAAGAGCTCAAGCCGCTCCCGAGACGCCTTATTTACCAGCTTACGATAGGCAATAAAATCCTGCTTGGTGTCAGAAGAGGCGAGATACCTCAATACATCATCCCAGTCGGTGTTCCCTTTGCGAACTTTGCGGAGTGTACCCTCTAACGAGAGGGTACCACTTATTAAAAAGTCTCCCTCATCTGCCGCGCCAAGCGAGTTCGTTCCCCATTCAGATATGACCTCTTGAATCACGTCGTGCGTCAAAACGGCATGAATCGCCTTGAGCGTATCGAGTGAATTGCGATAGGCATTCAGCACGTTATCGGCTTTTGCCAGTTCGCCTTTGGCCTTCTCCTGGTCAGCATATCGTCCGGTTTTAGGATTTGTCGTGTCGCTACCGAGCTCCGCCTCAAGCTTCTGTTTTCTTATTTTGGCAGCGTCGAGTGCTGTCTGCGCGGCTTGCTTGTCATGCTCCAGCTCAGCCAGGAGATCCGTGATAACCTTCGCTGAATCCGGCGAGTACACAGATCTCGCTGCGGTTACTTCCGCTGCAACTTTCTTCTGGCCTTGTTCGCGATAGCGATCCCGTTCACGCAGCTCATTGGCTGAAAAGAGGATCGAGTTACCAACAGCCTGCAATACACGAACATACCGTCTTGTCATGGCTCTCGGTACGCTTGATTGGGTAAATATATTGCTTTTTTCGGTGCCATCCATTATTTCGTCACCGAACAGCCCTCGAAGAATGCTTTCACTACCCCCCATAACAAGGCCTTCACTCCGAGGCGGTGAAGCCAAACCTTCATGGTTGGCCAGGAAGAGTATCTTCTGAGCGAATTCTACTAAGTTTTCGATAAGCTGTTTCTGTGCTTTGGAAACCACACCATTCCTTGCGTCGTTATGCGCTTTCAGATAGTCCTCTGTTAACGTGTGTAAGCCATCTGATAATCGCCCACGTCCCAATCCATTTGCCAAATCCTGGCTCACTTCTTCCACAAAGTGAAACAGGAGATCCAGCTTGGTCGTCTCACCTATATAGCTATTGATGAGTCCTAGCTGAACTACTCGTTTCGAATTAACCTGATTAACTTTTTCTACCAATGTCTTAGCTACACTAGCCTTCGGGGCGGCATGTTTCTCTAGGCTGTCAAGGGTCAAAAGGAAATGAGCTGTATCTGACGGTGTGCTAAACAGCGCTTCCTTTAGGATCCTTGTGAAAAGCAAAGAATCTCGATTTACATTATCTGGCGTCCATGCCATTTTCATCGAATTATCGCCGCACATCCTCGTCCATTCATGCAGTAGCGTATTCTTCAACACCGAACATGTACCGTTATAGCCTAGACGCTCCAAGGCCGAGGCGATGAGAAGTGGACTGGTAGTTTCGGCCACCACCTGAATCACTTTTTCTTTGAGGGCGTAATATCGGCCAGAATTTTCCCGCTCCAATCTTTCGATCCGCACCAGCAACCCCAAGCTTTCCTCCCATAGTTCGCGAGTTGCTTGTCTCACCCCCCAATAAGCATCGGCTAGGTCCTTAGTTCTCTTATTGAGTTCATCGCAAGCTTCCTGTCCAACTGTGCCATCTACGCACAATTGTCCGGTCACCCAAGTAAGCAGCGCGTTGTCCTTCCCTTCTCCCAACAGCTTCCATACGGCTCTGGGCCCCAACTTCTCATCATAGAGTTGCCCCTTAGCCTTCTCCAGCTCGGGTCCCCAGTTAGCAATGAGGATAGATTCTATTTCACCCTTCGGTTGCTTCTTGCTCATCTCACTTTGAGCCAGCTTTGCAAATACAGACATCAATTTGCCCACACGTCGTATGGGTTGACCAGGGATTTCCCGTTGAGGATTAAGCAAATCGTCTCTATACGCTGCTAACAGGTCTTGAAGCTCCGAACTAAGCCCATTTTTCCGCAGGCCCTTTGAGATAGCGTTAAATATCTCTTGATCACGCTGCACGTCTAACTCATAGATCTTTTGTGCTCGATCCAATTGAGCCACCGCTTCTCTCAACTTCCTACCATGGGGATCAAAATCCGCTGAACCTAAGTCTTCGTACAAGCTCAGGACGATATTTACGCTCCGAGCGTAGGGGTTTTCAAAATGTGGCTGGCATGATGGTTGTGGACCCTTACCAAACTCTGTAATCCATCTCCACGTTTTCCAAAGTACCGATCGAGGTTCAACCTCAGGTAAGTAGTTGTCTGCCGACGATACATATTTAGATTTGTACCAACTCTTGACTCTTAGGTTGATTTCTTTACATTTTGCATCTTCATTCTCTGAATAGGGTTTCCCGTCAGTACCAGGCCATTCCAAAATATCTCTTAGCTGAATCAACATTGGTTTCGCCGCCGTTGTCAAGGCAACCAATTGGCGTAGTTGCACTTCCTCTTCGTTCACCAATGCGCCCTTGTAGACATCGACGTCGACCGTCAAGACGGCACAGCCGGCGAGTCCTGCTCCGAGCACGAGAGCGAGCCACAGTCCCTTCATGCCGATGCCTCTAGACGAGACCTTCATGGCTTGTTCCCCTTTTCCTCTCGAAATTGTTCCTTCGCCACGTCCAGCTGCGCCTCCACCAATTGCTTTTCCGCTTGCACCTTGGTGAGGGCTTTGAAGAGCAGTCCATTCAGCACTTGGCTGTCTTGATCGAGCTTGGCCTGGCTGACCGCACCCAATGCTTTGTCCATGGCGTTGAAGAAATCTTCTGGGCTGGAGCCCATCATGATCACCAACCGATGATCCTTCGGCACTTCTCGAAATCCCTCCGGGCCGAATTGCATCAGACGGCGTCCGATCGTCAGCTTGGACAGCTCATCTTGTCCTGCTTTGGTCATGGTGATCTTGCCGTCTTTTTTGTTAATCTCCACCGAGCTACCCAACGAATCGATCAAGTCGGCGGGAACCCATCCAGAACCGAAGCGCATCCAGCTGATGATACTGGCTTGCCCCCGCACACGCACGCGATAGAGCGCCGGTGGAACTTGTTCTTGAGGATCGAACGAGCCCAGGTAATACACCTGCTCGATATCATGACCAGGGATGATGGACCCAACCCCCGTGCCAATCACCGCTCCGAGCGCCACGTTTTGTGGAATGGAATTGCAACCGGTTGTGAGACTGACAGCCATAGGCAAAAACAACCAGCAAGCGCGAACAGTCGATTTGCTATACATTGTAGGACCTCGGTAGTGAGCAAAAATTTATGGAAAGCTCATAGGCCAGAGAATTAAAGTGCCGGAATCTATTTCCACTCACACTTCGTTGATCGGTTTTCACGTTGTAATTTTCTCATGGTGAACCCACCTTTTGCGGCTTCTGCTCAGCTTCCGTTCCCTTGGAACTCTTCCCAAACAAATACCCTGCAATAGCGCCCAGAATTCCTATAGGAGCAGTGAGTTGCTGGTCTGTTTTTGCCAGGGTGGCAACGAGCACCGTGGCAAAGATGACGAGGACGAGGCCGCTTCCTGTCACAATGTTTTCCGGAGAGGCCCCTCGCTTGTACAGCATTGCCAGTACTGCGACGAGGGCCAGGATCGCCGTGCCCATAATACACAGGGCCAGGAGACGGCGATTATCCTCTTCCGCCGCCCTAAGCGCCGAGAAGGCCAAGTCTGCTTCATCCCCACTCGCAACTTCCGGTGCTCCACGTGGGGCTCCAGCTGTAAACTGTTGTGCCAGAGTAGATACCGTCTCTGCATGGACTTGTTCATAGAGAGAGCCAGCCAACAGTGCAGCAAGCATAACCACGCCGATTGTCAGTCTGTACATAATCACCCTATCACCCTTCACTCAAGCTGGCGTAAGGCTTCGCTGTAGTACTGCACCTGCGCCAAGTTTTTTGCCTTTCCTGCCGACGCAAGGCTCTTCCTCAAGACTTCTTTCAATTGCTGTTGTTCTGGGACGGAAAGCTTTTTCGCTTGGGCTGAAAGATCCGCAAGACGCTCACGTTCTTCAGCTGATAGCGAAGGGGCCAGACTGGGTCTTTGCACCATTGGACGCTGCTGTGTCGTCGAGGGCGGTGTGTAGGGAAACAGTTCTGCCGAACAAGCCAGAGACCCTGTCCCTAACAAAGCACCGATAGTGAGGAGCGAGATGAAAAGCCGTTTCGCAGATAGATGAGCACCGGTACGAGAGTACGACGCATGCGGGGCAACCTTACCCTGCTCTAACAGCCTGGTATCAATCATGATTTTCACTCCACCTTCAACCGTTACTCCATCGTGCTGGGGGCAGGACAATAGCAGGCAGTGCCCACCCGAACGATTCCTCTTTGGAATAAGTCAGAACGGAGCAACCTTATAGATCCGTAACGCTTCATCGTCAATAGGTACTTACGTACCTATCCAATGAGGACCCTTCCACTGCTGCCCACTCCTCAGCAAGGAACGGGCCGCAAGGAAATTATGAGAATGGCCTCAATTTGGAAGGATTGCGCTGTTGCTTCCGAGGTAGGAGACTCTGAAGGTGAATCTTTTTCGATTCAGTGAATCCAAAAGGATTCACTGCGCCTATGGGCAGATAGTTACGGAACTGATTAGAGAGACCGTGCTGGAATGAGGACCAAAGCACAGGGGTAAGATCCGTTAAGGCAGAGCCTGGGTCAACCCCGACCGACCAGTTCCCTGCTCTGTTTGTTTCTTCCGTTACTCTCTGCCAACCCAATACATGGGGCGACGCTTCAGATTCATGACTGCAAGCACATGCACCCGATCTGATTGATGGTATATGGTATAGAGAAGCGCGTAAGGAAATCGGAGAAGGAGTCGGCGACGAATCGTCTCTGTGATCAACGGAGCAGCTTCAGGGAAATTCGCAATGGCTTGTGTACAATCCTCGACTTCATCAAGAAACGCCGCTCCGAGACCAGGACTTTCTGATTCGTAATACTGAGCGGCTTCGTTCAATTCACGGCTGGCCAATCGATGGTACGAGATCCGCTCCATTCACTTCAGCTTGGCTCTCGCTTCCCGGAACACGTCCTTCGCCGAAACTGCGGACTCTGGCTGAACATCCATCTCCACGGCTCTACGCTGGGCCTCTTCAGCCCAGAGCCTGGCATTTTCTTCTTCGGATAGGTCTTCTAAGCTCGCCAACAATTTTCCAGCCAAGCGGGCTCTGGACTTTGGATCGAGCTTCAGCGCCTCGGCTTCAAGTTCGGTAATACTCATGGACGCATTTTACTCCAAACCGGCTTATTGGGCCAACGATATCACCCCGAAGTCTAGCTGGTACAGCAATCCTTCATCTGTGTTCACACGTCTCACCATAGAAATCACTCGCACTTCTGCAGCAATGTCCCGAGGCACTTGAGCGTCCCCAGTGGATTAACAAGCGGCTTGCGCAGAACCGACCCAGGCGAAGGGTTGATCGCATTGCGTCCGGCGGTCGACAAGAAATTCTCAATACCCTTCGTGCCTGTCCGTGCCCCATCGACGAGAGACGTGATAACCCGCCCCAGCCCAAGATCACCCTCGAACGCAATGCCGGCAATATGCACCTTGATCGAGTCCGGCTTACCGCAATCCGGAGCAGATGGGAACGTCTCGTCTTTTCCAAGTAGTGCCATGATCTCTTTCACTCGCTCTTCGGCATCAACATCTTCACCCTCACTCCACGCAGCCGATGTCGCAAACTCAGCCCGGAACCCATTCGCATCAGCGAGGAACTGTGCAGGTGCATAAGTGATCGCCGCAAACGGTTTTGGCGCCGTGACGCTGACACCCTTGATTGCTCGAAACACCTGATCCGCCTTCACTATTTTGGGCAGACCCATCAACGCGGGAATCAGAGTAGGCTTTCCCCCTCCGACGAGTTGACTCACTGTCACACCCACCGAGAGATCGCCGTCATCTAGTACCGTGAGTGGAAACTTCGAACAGTCGAGGTGATTCATCGCGATCAGGACCGGCACTCCGGCGTACGTGCGAATCGCAAAGGACAATATCCCGGCCAGCACAGGGGATGCAGTCCCTTCCAACGTGGCGCGTTTCCCGACACCGCCTCCAAGCAAGGGATCAAAGTGGACATACAGAATGGTGTTGGCCTCAACATCAATCGAAGCGGAATAAGCTAAACCCTTTTCGCTCCAAGTCGAGGAGACTTGCTTGAGGACGACGGTTCCCCAAGCCGCATCACGACTATCCAGCTCAACGGACAGCCCACCGTCCCCGAGCAGATTGTCCCGCCATTGTTTCTCATACAGTTTTCCGCGGGATCTGGTGGATTGAAACGACACGGTCCGCTCATCGCTGGAGCGTTCGTTGAACTGAACTATCAGTTTCTCAAGAAGCGGCTTCCTGACAATGATCGCAGAATCACCGGACCAGAAATTCAAGCCGGCTGCGGCAGCCCGAAGGGCATACGTCAGGCGCCCGATTTCAGACTCCAGTTGTTCCTTCGGTACACGAGCCACTGGTTTGGGAATAGAGGGAGCCTTGTCGCCGTACCGCGCAAAAATCCAGAACCCCGAATCGGTCATCAGGAACTGCGAGTACCGAGCGACAAGCGGCATCTCAAACTTCGGACTGGCATAGGCGATCTTGATCTGGAAACCCTTCTCCTCATCCTTCATCACTTCGCTTCCCGACAGCCCCAACACAAGCTTGTCCAGCTTGGCCGTGGGCACTTTCATCACAAGACTTTTCTCCACCTGTTCAATCAATCGATTCCGGAGATAGTCGCGCATCGTCGAAATGCTTTGGAGCGGCAAGGAATACCAGGAAAGACGTGGATGGAGCTCTCGGACCTTCATCCGGAAGGCCAGCTGATCTTCAGGTGTGTTGGTATCGAGTTCCGGCGGCAAGAACAGGAGATCACCTGTCATCGTGGCTGCAAACTGAAGAGAGTTGGCAGGGCTTGAAAGAGAAAACTCCAGTTCCAACTCACTCCGACCAGCCCTGCTGACGAGTTGAATATCCTCGATCCGTACAGACAGATCTTCGTACCCTTTCGGCGGCTGGGTCGGACTGATGACAAGTCCCTTGAGCAGCGACAGCAACTTGCCCATGCCCCGATTCGAGATCCCAATTCCGAGATCAGCAGCAGCGTGCCCACCACCCTGCTGCTGAAGCTGATCTTGCAGCGCCAGGCTCTCATAGACTGCCCGCTGATGGTCCGCGATCAGTTGGCCCTCCTGATCGGAGCCACAGCCGGATAACACCATCACCCATGCGACTAACAGCAACACCGATTTATATCTCATGGCCATTTTCAAGGACCGCTGGGACATTGGAGAGGATTCACAATTAGTGATGCACGGCACTGGATCGGTGCCATTCTCTACATGGGAGGCGTCAAACACTTTTCTGGGGCGCCTTATTAGTAGTTGGGAGTTTCGGGCGAGCAGGCCATGGAGGCTCAGGAACCAGGTAAAGAGCAAGTCGTATTCCTTGTGAGTATATTGAAAGAGTGGTGGCGATACTTCGCTGCCTTTGAAATTCGACAAGCAAATCTTTACCACTTAGGTTTTTTGCACGGGGGCTCATAAAGAAGTCGTCTGCACACATCGTAATCCTTTTGCCATCACTCTTGAAGAGATAGCTAGAATGAATCGCGTCATTCCTTGGCCCGGATATCGTGTCCACCGTCTTCAAGATGAACTTGATTTCTTCCTTCGCCTTATCTGCGAATAGTTTCCCTTTTTCTTTTACTCTGCGTAGATGTTGGAGATCCCCGTGAAGCGCCTCCCTTAGAAACTCGCGTTGAGCCCGGTCGTTACCCGTAGAGTGCCAAATACGTAGACCTGTTCCCATATCTGGCATACCTGCAGCTATACAAAACAGTTGAGAGAGTTCCATATGCAGCTCATTCCAGGCCACCACCAAAAGTGCCAGTTCGTGGAGATACGGTGAACAGTCCGGCAATATTTTGCCGTTCTTGTCTAAGGGATGGATGTACTCAATAACAGTTGGTACAACTGTTGCCATCGTCACCCTCCTTTATGGCTATTATCTATCGCTAAGACTTGACCGACCTGTAGCTACTACTAATGATTGCACCAAACGCCATCAGCGTCTTTCCGATCGAGAGATGCTTTGCAAGCGATAATTACTTCCCAACCGGAACATTCTCCGTCCGCTTCACGATCTCGATCAGCTGGAAGGCAGGATCTTGTGACCCTTGGGAGGATTCGGCTTCGACCAGCTGAAGTGTCCGATTAGCCCTCTCTCCTTAACCGTTTCCTAATCCACAATGGATTTCTACGACAATCCAACACCGCATACACATGAACAAGGTCTTCCTTCACGCTGTAGTAAATGGCGAACGGGAAACGCTTGGAGAGACATCGGTGATGACCATAGACGACTTGATGGATCCCGCCGTACAAGAGAAGGGAATCGATATCTGAGAACAAACAGTCAAGGAAGTAAGTCCCAAGACCAGTCTCCCGAGCTTCATAGAAGCGGAAGCCCTGGACCAAGTCATCCTGGGCTTCGTCCAGGATCTTAATGTTCACGAGATCTTGTTTCGGATATCTGCTTTGGCGGTCTCCCAATCGGTGAATTGGGATTGACCATCGGCGAGTCGTTGGCGGCGCTCATCAAGGATGTCTTTGTGCCAAGCAGGGGACTGGATGGATTCTGGGGTACGAGCTATGTCTTCCCACAGAGACTCCATCGCAGCAAGCTTCTCGTGGAGAGTCATCTCTTTGAGAGGGAGGTTAAAAGACATGGCCTCAGTATACCTCAGTGCCAAACAGATTCAAATTCATCCGATTTCGCAGCTGACTTTTACGCTTCACCCGTTACCTTTCATACATACCTAGCTACTTCCCCACCGGAACATTCTCCGTTCGTTTCACGATCTCAATCGGCTGGAAGACGGGATCTTGTGACCCTTGGGAGGATTCGGCTTCGACCAGCTGGAGGAATGAGGCAGGACCAGTCAGTGGAGCGTAATTCAAGCCGACTTCAACATCGAACGTCTTAGTATCTTTGGGCGTGGGGAAGGCAAAGGTTTCCTCTCTCGTCTCTTCTGGCTTCAGCACTGTATCCTCGGCCACTTTGACAGCCTCAAAATCGAAGATTGTGGGTTGCCCCTGGGCATCCTGGTATATCCGACCATAGACCCGCTTGTCTGAAAAGACGGTTTTGAGGTTTTTGCCCTTGATCTCCAAATTCAACACCACCGACGCCCAGGCCGGATGGGTCGCCGGCAAGTTGTGCGGAACGAGACTCTGCACCTTGACCGTCACCGTGGTTTTTTCACCATCGACTTTCGTCTGCACGGCTAACTTCGCCGCCTCCTGGCGAAGCTTGCCGAGACGCCCTGGAAAACTATGGTTCGCGATCGTCCGCTTCTTTTCCCCATTCGCCGATTCGCCTACTTGTTGTGGCATGTGGCAGGTCTGACATTCCTTACCCGACTTCACGGCCCGACTCTGGTCCCAATTCCCCAACAAGTCGTTGGCCTTCCCCAGATTCGCCGCCGACGGCACAGACTGATGACAGTTCAAGCAGAGATCGGACTTCTGGAACAGACTCGATTCCATCGACTGATGGGCCAAATTCTGCACAAAGTCTTTGTAGGGTCCGTAGAGTGTTTTTCCGCCGACCTCATACTTCGGCTCGGGAGGATGCTTCGCGCGATCCACGTGCTTGATCAAATGGCACTGGCTGCAGGCCACACCATCCAAGGAGGGATCGCCTCCTTTGGCTTGATCCACAAACAGCTGTGCATGGTCGGAAAACTCCCGAACATGCGGCGCATGGCATCGGAAACACAGCGCCTGATCTTTTCCCCCGGGCGACTTCAGATACGCATCCAAGGCGGTACGAAACGCCGGAGAATGGATGGACTTTGATAACGGCGACGTTTCCCACTCTTCGTACACCCGTTCGTGACAGCGTTTACATTTGTTGGAATGGGGGAAGGTCTTCTCGATCAAGGACTGGCTTTGAACTGTTTGCGCCTGCACCGTGTGGATTGCCCCAACCGGCAGGAACGCAATGCAGACCATCAGCGAGACACTGAGCCCGATCGCTTGCCTACCCTGTCCTCGTCCCATCAGGGCTGCCATGTCAGGAAAGCACCTTCACCCGGTAGGTCAGAAAATGCCGTTGTGTATATTCCTGCACGATGTTCTTCGCCTCGTCTCGCGCGGCATCGGTCGCTAAGGTGGCCAGATATCTCTCCAGCAGAATAGGCGCAGGGGTGGGAATCAGCGCATAGCTCAAAACGGCTTCGATCGACGCTGCAGCCTTTCCCTCTGGAAGCGTCAATACGAACGGCACCTTCCTCGTATTCCCACCCTTAATGAAGGGATCCGGAATGGGACCACGGAGAAGCTGGTCGTAGGATAATCCGAACTGCTGCGTCTCTTCCGCCAAGCTCTGCCCTTTTGCATCCTTTACCGTGACGGTCAGGAAGAACTGTTTGAGCACCGGATCGCCATCGGGAAAGCTATGCGGCAGGCTGCCGACCTTCACAAGACTTCTTCCTTCCACGGTCGCGCCGATCTTCGTCACTTCCAGATCAATGCGTGGCATCCATTCGGCCTGCACGTTCCGGTTCTTGAGCATCGTCCCGGCGACGACGACCCCGCGGAACCAATGGCGGCCGATGGATCGGGTCATGGCGCCACGCCGTGACGTCGAGCTCCCCGTAGAAGGCTCCATATGGCAATCCTGACAGATCGTCCCTTCGAGGATTTCGCCGGGCAGATTCTTCTGCATGACATCTTTCACTTTATCGAAGTGGCAGGAGGCGCAAAAGCTGGCTTCTCGAAACTGAGTCGACTGCACAGCAGGATGGACGAGATTCTCCTCCGGATTGGCGTAGGGGCCGTAGAGAGTTCGTCCTGGCTGTAGGGCAAACGTCGGCGGCGAGAACGCGCTCTTATCTATCCCCGCCATCAGATGGCACGCCGCACAGCCGATCCCTTCCACTCCAGATTTTCCACTCAGGACTTGGCCGACGACCTTCTCGGCATGTTCAGGGAATACCGTCACGGCAGGTACATGGCACGACAAGCATCGGCGTTGCTCATCCGCTGTCGGGTTCGTCTGTTTCCAAAGGCCGAGCACCGTTCGAAAGACCGGTGAGGTTAACGATGTCCCGTGCAAAAGCGCTGCATCGACACGACCAAATGTCTTCAAATCCGGCGTCTGCTCTCTGACACCCTTCCACTCTTCATAATGCCGCTCATGGCACTGTTTGCAGTCCTCCGACCGGATAAAAACTTTTTCGATTTCCGCAACCCAATCATTGGACACCTGTTCGTTCGTGCCTTCCGCCATCACTTGACCATCATACAAACCGCTCGGCAGACTAAGCAGGATGATGAGCGACAGGATACGCACCGCCGCAGCAATTCGTTCCAACCACGATCTCCCGCCGCCTCCACTCACCTTACCCCTCACGCCTCACCCTTCACCTTTTACCGATCTTCATCAATCCCGCTTGCACCCGACAAAGTGAAAATTCACTCCCCATCCGACCGGATCACCGGGATCAGCCGGTTCATAGGTTCCCACGGTTACATTGCATTCCTTCAGCGCCTTTTTAATGGCCCGTCCGAAGTCCGCCATATTTCGAATCTCTTGTTTATTGATCTCCTTGATGACGGACCGCACTTTGATACCGGCATAGTCTGCACGGGAGTTCCCAATGACCTCGAAGACCGCAACCCCCTGAGGCCTCTCAAGATGAAGTTCTTTCTGAATCGCTTCATCGACGGCGCCGACGACGATCCCGAATTCTTCGCCAAACCTCGATGCCTCTTCCTCCGTCATTTCACCGGATTGCGCCTCAGCCTGTGCAACTGCCGTAGCAACAGCCAGCAGTGCACTGATCAGGCAAATCGTCCACCCCCAAGTCGTCCGCTTCAGCCGGCCATCATTCGTATCTCGTCGAGAGAAGAGCTGATAGCGTATGGCGTATAGCAAGAGAGAGAACAATCTGCTCAAACTCTTTTCATACCTATGCCATAGGCCATGAGCTCTTTGATTCACAGTTTCTCGACGGGATCGATGCGTAACTGAAACCACGGCGCCACCGCCTTTTGCCCGTTTCGCTCTTTGTTTTCTCCATTCCAGACGGAGAATGACACGGTTTGGACTCGTCCAGGAACGAGTGTCGCTTCGTTCTCCTGCTCCTCGCTGAGGAGCGGACGTCGCATCATGACGTGCCACACACCGTCCTTCCAAAACCCTTGGCCCTGCACTCGTCCCTGTTTGTCTTTCGTCGTCAGCGTGCTGAAGCCTCCGCCGATGAGGTCCTCCACGGAAGACACTCGCCGTGGGATGACTTCGAACGTTCGCACGCCACCTTCTTTTTTCTCCGGAGTGCGCGCGGCCCGACGATCGATATCGCTCTGCCAGTCCGCCTTCCAATGCCAAATATTGATGTAGTGATCCAACTGCCCCATGCAAAAAAACGCCGGGGCATCACCGAGGGGGAACCCGATCGCCACCCCGTCGCGGAACGTCCCAGGAGTCAGCCGATCGTTTTTGGTGTTGTCCTGCCATTCCAAGAGAAAGGCAATATCGGTCCCATTGTGGACGGATCTCACCGTCAAGGCACGAACTGTGGGCTCAGGCCAGACCGGCCTGGTAATAACCTGACCGCTGAGCGGGATGGTGATCGATGCGGCCGTTTGCCAGGCCATATCATCGGCTGTCTTCGGCATTTCGCCTTGGATCAAAAACGATCGGATCGTCATCCCCTCGGAACTCACTAACGGAACCCCGAAGGCGCCGAGTACACTCGCGATAACGATCAGTCCGGATAAGAATCCAAGCACATGAAACCGCGCGCTACCAATGGACGTCGTTCGCACAGCACTGTACTCCGAGAAATGACCGCGCTCAGAATACCACAAAACCTGATCGAGACAAATGTGAGGAGAGGACAGGTACCGGCGGATGGGTTACGAGAGTTTGAGGCGGCGGATCTTATTTTCTCCACGCTCGCAGATATAGAGATAGCCCTGTGAGTCCAGCGCCAAACCGACGGGAGAATTCACCACCGCGTCGACAGCCAACAGACCGTCACCGTGCTTCAACTGCCCGGCAGATTCTTTCGCGACAAACCGAGCCGCTCCGCAGCCACCGATGTTCTTGTCCTCGTAGCCGCTGTCTCCATTTCCTGCGACCGTGGTGATCACGCCGGTCTTGCCGTCCACCTTCCGCACCCGATGATTCATGGTGTCGGAAATATAGAGATGGCCGTCCCGATCAAAGATCGCGGCTTCCGGAGCATGCAACATGGCTCGAACAGCCGGCTTGTCGTCACCGTCGTATCCGTATCGACAGACCCCGGCGACGGTCGAAATCACACCGGTCTGGGCGTCGATTTTTCTGACTCGATTGCTTCCCTTATCGACCACATACACATGATCCCTGTCGTCGACCGCAATCCCGACGATGTCGTAAAGACGCGCGTCCATCGCAGGCTTTCCGTCATCCAGATACATGGACATATCGAGCCCATCCGAACAGACCGGCATGAGCCATCCTTGATCATCGCTGAAATCAATCCCGATCGCATCACCGGACAGCACCACGAGGTTCCTCGCCACCAGCGGTTGTTCACGCGCATCGTCCTCAGCCGTCCAGGTTCCCGCGATCGTCGTCACCAGATCTGTCGTGGGATCGTACCGCCGAACCTTGTGCGCCTGCGTGTCGGCGATATACAACCGATCGTCCTGGCCGAATGCGATGGCTGCCGGCCACGTCAGATTGACCTCGCGCGCCGGTCCGTCCCCGTTAAATCCATGCTGACCGGTCCCGACCACGGTCGTGATGATGCCTGTCTCATGATCGACTTTCCGAATCCGATTACTTCCGGAGTCACAAATGTACAGATTGTTCTGCGAATCAAAAGCGACCCCCAGAGGCAAATAGAGCCCGGCCTCTCCGCACACACCTTCATCGCCGCTATAACAAGTTTCCCCGATTCCGGCGAAGTTGTGGACCGTCCCTTCGTGGAGATTCACCCGTCGGATGCGGTCCGATCCCGATTCCGCGAAATAGAACCACTGCTCTTTCCGATCGAGCGCCCCGTGATGAGGAAGCGGAATTCCCGCTTTCACGGCGCGCTTGCCGTCGCCCGTACTTCGAGCTTTCCCGTTCCCGGCAAAGGTTTCAATGTAGCCGGCGACCAATCCAACTTCGGTTTCCATACGTACGATACTTTCTAGGAGGCTGTTAAAAGATGATCTGACGGCTCGCGCCTGTTCGACGCTCGACACAGGAGGTTCACATAGACCTATGCTCTCACCCACCCGCCCTGAGCTGCTCCGGCTGCTCTACCCGGTGGAAGATTGAGCCTCCGAGCAATGCGAGAACATCGCTGGGGGACTTTTCCAATACATCCGACTAGGCGCGTGGCGCGGGCTGCACCGTGGCCCCTGCGGGCTGACTCAACGGCGCACTCTGGGCCGGAGCGGCCGTGGCCACTTGTGGAGCAGCGGTCTGTTGGGCTGCTGCTTGGGCTTCGGCTTCGATGGCCTCCGCCTCATGCACGGACTTCTTAAAGCCCTTGATCGCCTTCCCGAGACCTTCGCCTAACTGTGGAAGTTTCCCGGCGCCGAAGATGATCAATACGATCATGAGGATGAGGATCAGCTCGGTGAACCCTAGACTGCCGAACATAGGACACCTCTTCTAACAGGTTGCGGAAAACCCAATTGATGCCAACGCGCTAGCTGAAATATTCCACACGGTACGGACGACACACTCCCATCAGGATCTCGGACCATCCTTGGCCTTCTTGGCAAACCGCTCTTTCAGCCGCTTCCTGGCCTCTTCGGCCTGCTCAAACATCTTGCACTTGTCGTACACACTGATGAGATTGTAATAGGCCAACGGCTCGTCGGGATTGTGCTCCACCGCACTTTCCATGACTCGAATCGCCAAATCGGTCTTTTTATGATTCAGTGCAATCTCCATCAGCTTGAAGGCCGACTCCAAGTGCTTGGGGTCCAACTCCAACGTACGAAGATAACACTGGATCCCCATGTCGATGGTGTTGTAATCGGACACCTGGGGATTATCCAGCTCAATGTAGACGCCCGCGAGGTTATACCAAGCGATCGGATCATCCGGCGTGATTTCCACGAGACGCTCGTAGTACCCCTTCGCCTCCATATATTGCTTCTTGTCCGCATGGAGCCTGCCCAGATTAAAGAGCGCCAGCACATCATGAGGAAAGACTTGTAGGGCATGTTGGAACTCGGCCGCTGCTTCATCGGCCATATTCTTGGTTGCGTAAATCGTGCCCAAGTTGGCATAGTACATGGCCAGCGAACGGTTCATTTCGGCACGAAGGGATTCCGCCATCTCAATGGACTTCTTGACCTCCGCCAATGCATCGTCGAGACGCCCTTTGCTGAAATATAGTTCCCCCAATCGACAGCGCGCCTGAAAATCGTCGGGCTCACTGGCCAACAATTGTTCAATCCCGGCAATCTCTTCTTCCGGAGTGAGCGGTTGATCCCCGAGATCAACCGCCGTGTCCCCTTGCGGGGGCGTGGATGTGGGTGTGTCCATTATGCAGCTCGTTCTGGGCCTTACGCCCGACCGGTCATCAATCCATCCGATGCCGGCATTATCGGACCGGCACTCGTCGATAGTGCTTCAGCAGTCGCTACCTTGACCCGATCACAGGCCAGCAGCATGACCCCCAGCACTACCATCAACGTCAAATTTGAAAACAGCAGCGCATAGCCTGCGATAAACATCAGTCCAAGACCATAGCCGGCCAGTCTCCCCATGGTCACAAGCTTCACCACCGTATAGGACCAACAGAGTAATCCCCCGACATAGAGGGCAAAGGGGAGATAAAACGTATAGCCCATCCCGAACTGAAAGATCCACCCGATACCTTGCGAGGCCTGCCGAAACCCTGAGGCAAATCCTGGAGCAATGCGATCCAATAAATAATCGATTACAAGGAGGGTCGTAAACGTCGCGCCCGTGACCGCCCAAAACCAGATGGCTCGGTTGCGTTGCTGCCGATTCTTCGTTCGCAGTGAGAGGCTCTTACTCTTGCCATAGGCCAGAAAGGCACAGAAGCTGGCGAGGACCATCAACGCCTCGCCCATACGATGCGATTCATACACCAGGGGAGGCTGCACGATCGTTCCCATCAGACTATACGTCGACGACACGATCTGATAGTAGAGCCAGCCGGACATACCCAAGAAATAGGTGACCGCCAACGCTCGTTGAGCCGGCTCACGATGCGTCATCACATAGTCCGACACAAACACAGTCAGCACCAAGAGGGTCAATCCGTTGTAGACAATGGCACCCAACATCCCCGGCGGCACAACTAGAAACCCAAGAGTGAGCACCAACAACAGAGCTGTCCCGATGATCCCCAGTTTCACCAGCCGACTGTTGTCGCTCCCTCCCCAACGATTGACCATGGTGAGCGTCAGGGCCAAAAGCAACAACACCGCGACGATGTTGAGGAGCCACGCCCCGACTTCGGTCAAGGCCGTAAATGTCGGCGTAATCCATGGGTGCGTGGCGGCCATCTTACTGAGATGCATCCCAAGCCGCGACAACAACCGGTACAACACAAGTTCGAGAAATGATGCGAGTAGGACGAGCTTGACCGTATAGTCAAACAACGGACCAAAGTCCGATACTTTCCCGATCACCCGTTCGCTCAACCTTGCCGGTTTCATCACGGTATCCATAGGAATCGATATTATAGCCGCCGTAGAAAAAGAGGGTCAATGCGCGGCCATCGACGCCGGCTTTGCTCCTGCTTTAGCCCTCGAGATGTAGAGCAACCCGTCCGCCATCGCATAATTGAACGGCAGCTCGCACACCACCTCGCTGATCTTTCCGTACACGTACTGGTACAACCGCTCCGCTTCATCCGGGGTCATCCCCTCTTGCACTTCGTAGAAGAACCCGAGACTCAAATCTTCCGCAGACGGCCGCATGATCCGGCGGATGCCATAGCTACCGGGATCGCTCATGATCGGCGCTTCTTTTTCCAAGTCGAACAGACAGGGCTGACACGAAAACCCGTACGACTCGTGCAGCCGTTTATTTTCAACGACGAAGTTCATGGTCTCTAGCGCTTCTTCTTCTTTCTCCGTGGGGAACCCGACGATGATATAACAGTGCACGGCGATCCCCAGATCCAC
>DIHK01000066.1:23667-73502 GCA_002420115.1 Nitrospira sp. UBA5698 | reverse complement strand
CCACTGCAATTCTTCGACCGTACGGCCCGGGTCCTTCTGCCTGAAATTCTGGTGATCGAGGGTCAACGCACAGAACGCACAATCTTTGTAGTAACAGCCGCGCGAAAACTGAACAGGGAGAACCGGTTCGGGCGAGAGATAGAGATCCAGCGGGAATCCGTCATAATTCGGGGCTGGAAGCTGGTTTACATTCTCAGAATAGAAGGGCTGATTGACCGTGATCTTCCCGTTCTGCCGATAGATCAGGTTGGGCACTTTACTGTAATCTTTCTTACCGGCCAGCTGATTGACCAATTCCAGCAAGGCTGTTTCCCCCTCGAATACGACGATATCATCGGTGAGCTCGAACAGGCTGGGGCATCGGCGAATGTTGTCCACTAACCGGGTAAAGATGCTGCCGCCGATCGTGATATGCAGGTCGGGAGCCGCCTCCTTGATCAGTCGACAGAGTGTGAGGCCCGGAATGATCTGCGATGTCGCGGTAATCGACACCCCGATGAGGTCGGGACGGCTGTCGACGATCGACGGAATAAAGCGGTCGCGAAAAAGGCTGAGATACGGATTCTGCGCTTCGTCGTGCACGACCCGCATCAGATCCTTCGAAGAATAGATCGAGTAACTCCCAAACTGATTATCGACGACGGTCAATCGGGTCGGGAAATAGACCGAGGACACGACCTCCAACCACTTATCGATCATGAACAGACTGGCACGATAGGCATCGGGATCGTAAAACTCTTCACTCCGCAGGGTGTCTTTAGCCAGCTCAATCCGATCGACCAGATACCCAAACCGATCGAGCGAATCCGTCACCTTTCCATAGTGCTCACGGCTGCCTGGCCCCGTCTCCCCCGTTTGACTCCGCTCCAACTCGCGTTGCTTGGTCATCAACTGTTGGTACACCTCTGCCGCATAGCCCCTGGTCAGTATGGTGTCCAATAATTCGATACCCAGATCACGCTGGGTAACGTTGGAAACCCCACCTTGATGCAGAAATCCCGTCAGGGACGGCAAACTGAGGTAAGGCTGTGAGGGATGCCAGGTCGGAGGAAAAAGGAGCGAGACGTTCATAGTCTGAGATGTCCTTTTGCTCTTGAAAATCAGTGGCTTCTATTTCTTGAATTTTATACATTCCGCTCAAGGCGAAATGCAATCCTACTTGGGTGAATCGATCGGATGGATGCAGATCACGGCACAAAAAAAGGCCCCGAACCGCTCCCTCCTGTGAGGGCATCGATCCGAGGCCTTGTTAAACTTCGAGAACGAGGCAGCCTTGAAGCTGCCTCGCATGAATCAGATGGCTACAGTTTCAGCGTAAACCAGGTTGACAACGACTTCATCCCGTTTCGCTCGATGTTGGCGCCGTCCCACACCGCAAACGCGATGGGTACCGACATCCCCGCCTTGAACTGCACATCGTTCGCGTCACCGGTTTCTAACGTCCGCTTCACAACAACACGCCAGGTTGGTCCGGTATACCCACCGCCCTTGACGGACCCTGATGGCTCCCAGACACCGTTCCCGATGACATCCTGGTGAGCTTGCGTCGTGAGAGTGCTGAAACCATTGGCGCTCAAATCCTCAACCGAACTCACACGGAGCGTCGGGTCAGACATGATATTCCCCGACCAGATGCCGGAATTGAACGGTCCGAGGCTGCGGCCGATACGGTCAGGATAGGTGACGCCTCCCGCCGGTTCTTCAAAGTAATAGTCCCAGAAAATGCCTGGGTACTGATCGTCCACATCCCAGATGCCGGCACTGTCCTTGCCGATGTCCTTTTGCCACTCCGCATTCCAACGCCAGATGTTGGTGGTTCCGCCTGATTGCCCCATACACTGGAACGGCGGAGCTCCGGCCGTATTCACCGGAAACATCAGCGCCACTTGATCGCGGAAGTCTTGCGGGCCGATCGCCGTATCATTCTTCGTCTGATCGATCCACTCCAACCGTAACCCCACCTCTTTGCCGTTCGTCATCGCCTTCACAAACACCGATTTCACCGAAATATTCGGGTGCATCGGGGTGGTGATCAGCTGACCGCTCAGAGGAACGACAACTCCCGGCACGCTCTCCCAGACAGGGTTGGCACCGTCCATCGGAATTGAGCCCTTAACCGTCTTGGCCGGTATCGTCACCGGCTGACTGACGGCGAGTGGTACTCGCCCCAACGTCAGCATCAGGCCGACAGTGAGGGCGGAGAGAAGAATGGCAAACACCAATTTCTTGTTGGTCGTCTGCGCTACCCTCATAGTATTACTCCCTCCTCGTGAAAATTGAATGAAAGATAACATCTACTTGTGAACCGTACTAAACATTTCCACAGTGACTCACGCGGTTCCAGAAGGCCGGCCCTCTTCCTGATCCTTGTCCTTCTCTTTCACATCCATGAAGGACTGGGCCCCGACTTCGTTCAACAACATACTCAACTCATTCCCTTGGTCTTGCGCGCCGCACTCATAGGTCTGACCTTCCGGCGAACTGAACGTTGCAGGTCGATAATCGGTTTCCGTATAGGGTTGAGGCGTCACGGCTAAGAACGCCGCCTCAAACTCCATCCAATCACCAGTCATATCGGCTACCAACTTGAACAAGCCTGAGTCTGCCTTCTTAGCCAACATGCGGCAGAACAAGGGCACCCAGCGGCCGATATGATTCTTGACGAATTTCTTTTGTGCCTCCACCACGATCTGGGTCTTTTCAATCCCATCGTGACAGAGCGAGTACGACTCCTTGTAGGCAAGGAAATGCATGAACTCGAACTCCACACTGAGGTGGTCGAGCCGTTCATGGATGTCCTTCGAGAGTTCGACTCCAAACGCCTTGTAGAATCCCGAGATGTCACCCATGACATGAGACTGGGCGAACACGTGGTCGTTCCCGAACAGGGTTTCATAGGGAGGGCAATCGAGCGTAATCACGTTGCTGAACACGCGACGATGCTCCGACTGGAGATCACTCAGTTGCCAATTGACGCATTCTGAAGAGATCAGCCCCTCGACCATCTCCAACTGCTTTTTCAGCGCAACCAGCTTGTCCTTGGCACGTTGACTCCCATCGGCGCCTAGGGCAATGCCCAGCGCATCAAGAGCCGTCCGACCATCTTCGACAAACTCTCCGCACCGCAAATAGTCAAGAAATTCCTCATCCTCCGGATAGAGGAGGCTCCAGGAGATCAGCAGATAAATTTTGCTGCGACTGAGTGCTCGCTCAACGGCCGGAGAATCTTTCAGTGTGGAAGGGTTC
The DNA here is from genome assembly GCA_002420115.1 of Nitrospira sp. UBA5698. Classification (GTDB taxonomy): domain Bacteria; phylum Nitrospirota; class Nitrospiria; order Nitrospirales; family Nitrospiraceae; genus Nitrospira_D. The sequence continues at coordinate 70,256 of DIHK01000066.1, read as the reverse complement.
GGCAACGTGGCGGCTGCTGATGCAGAGACTCTGTGCATCGGCTGTTGACTCGTCATAGAAATCGCCTCCTGTCCGTCATCATCACCCTGCCTCACAACCATGACGTTCCAAGGTGTGACGGAAAAGCCATGTATGTATATGAAATGGCCGGTGTGAAGTCAAGGGAGAACTCACCGGCGTCCCTGATGATGCGATCGCGTCGATCCACCCATGAGTGAAGCACCTCCGGTTCATGGGGCGGCCCTCACCATCTGCCGGGTTGGGATCACACGAATCGCGACACGATCATTCACCGTCTTGCAAATCATCTCGCACATCCCGCACCCCACACAGGCTTCTGGAGCAACTAACAGGCAAAGCAAGGCCACATCCAGAGCGAGGGCATTGGTCGGGCACTTCGAGACACAGGCGTAGCAACCCTGACCAGCCGTGCAGAGTCGATGTGAGATCTCCGCCGTTCCCATTCGAACCTGATCGACCCCGCTGACCGGCATGAGCGCGTCCGTTCGGCAGGCCGTGATGCAGGGAAAATCTTCACACAACAGGCAGGGGGACTGATCAGCATAAAGAATCGGGGTACCATCGCCAGGATGCGCAGTAATGGCTCCTGGGGGACAGGCCGTGACACAATCATTGCACGCGGTACAACGGTCCAGGAACACTGCCTCCGCCACAGCGCCGGGAGGACGTAACCAGTCCGGTCGAACTGCCGGCACAGCAGCCTCGCTGGGGGAAGCCTCCGCGTGCTTGACGAGTTCCTGTGCCGCCCTGACGGTTGAGACGACGGAATCTTTCAGGAATGCTCGCCGGCCATATGAGGGATTTGTTGCCATCTAAGCACACAGGATCTTGCGAATGGTCAAAACAGCTGTCCAGCACGGCCGCAGCGAGCGAAAGGCCGAGGCGTACGGTGTATGTACGTTGAGGCCTTGAGCGAAGCGAGAACAAAGCTGGCTGCTATTTTCACCATTCGCATTACATGACGCCGTCGGCACGCAACTTATACACCTCCACACAGCGGTCGCAGGCTCCGAATTCGACATCCCACCCAGGGTGATTCTCACGGATGAAGTCCAGCACGTAGGATTCCAGTTTGGTCCCCATATCTTCGACCCACGAATAGGTCGGAAACCGACAGAGCGGGCACGGGAACCCCGGCATCAGCATGATTTTATTCTGAGTTTCCGGCACCTCACCGCCTTCGACATCCACCGCCCGGTCCATCACGCGAAGGATATCCGCGGCCATTTCGATTAACTCGGAGTGGGAGAAATAGGAGGTCTGCCAGAGCCCCTCGAACACCGACTTCAGTTGAGGAGGCGGAATCTTTCGGTACCAGGACCGGAACTCCTTGAATCGATCCTCCTTGCTCAACATCGGCTCCTTGCCCGCCGCAACGAGCCGACTATCCACGCTCAAACTCCATAACACTCGATAGCGCTGTAAGATGAGCGTCTCTTCCCCGGGATTCAACCCGACCTTGGTGTCCGGATCGTAGCCGAACAACGGATCGATCATGTCGGAGACATGCATCATTTCATGGCGGCAATACCGAGTGAGCGCCGGGTCATAGAATCGGCGGGGAATCAGCTTAATCCCGACCCCCTTCATTCCCTTCTCTTCAAATTCCTTGGCCAAGTCCTTTTCAACCGATCCCCATTTTCTGAGGATATCGACGCCTTCCTGATCTTCTTTCAAGACCCCTTTGACGAGGACGATCCCCACCTTCTCCTTCAACAGCGGATACTCATTGAATGAATCACGAACGATATCCGAAAACCCCCAGGTGCCGAAGAGAAATTGGTACAACTTCTTAAATTCGGCTTCTCGATCTTCGAGGATGAACTTCTCGTAGATCGGATCCGCGTACTCGTGGAATTCCTTGTAGTAAGTCGGATCCCCCTCTCGTTCTGTCTTTTCCACGAACGAGTCGATCACTTCCTGAAGCAGTGCTGGTTGGAACCTGATTTCCATTGAAGTACTCTCAATCACATCATGAGGCCATTGCCATACAACCCGCCGGACCGTTCGGGTGCAAGGGAGTCGGAAAAATCAGCGTGAGCTCTCAGCGGCGTCCGCTGCACACCCTCGACATCGACCCAGAGGCTGCTGTTCTCACAAGAGAGACTCGTCGAAGAGTTGACTTGATCGTGAGGCATCTCTTACGATCTGAATTATCGAAGAAATTATACTGGCCGGGTTGTTCACCAATCAAGGACCAGGCAGCCAAGGGAACGCACGACCTATGTCCGATCCAACGATGACTCCTTTTCTCACACCCGGTTCCGTTCGGATAGAACCCACATCAACCCCACCGATTGATTTCCTGAAGTACTGGGGAACTGACTGCCGGGAGATCAACACCTTCCGTGGTCATTCACATGGAGTGTGGACGGTTGCCTTTTCACCCGATGGAACCGTACTGGCGAGCGGTGGCGCCGAACGCCTCGTCCGCATGTGGGACATTGAAACCGGTCGGCTGCTCCGTTCCCTTCGCGGCCATACCCACGATATCCGCGCCATCGTCTTTACTCCGGATGGGCAAATCCTCGCAACGGCGAGCGAAGACCGCACCATCAGGCTCTGGAACGGTAAGACCGGCGAACCGGTGAAGCTCCTCTTCACTCGATACGACCATAGCGTGTGCAGTTTATCCCTCTCCCCGGATGGACTCATGCTCGCGCGTGGGAGCCACAATAAAGACATCAAAATCTGGGAAGTCACCACCGGCACCGAGCTGATGACCCTTTTAGGTAAAGACGAATACGATCACCATTGGTCGGTGTGCGTCGCGTTCTCACCCGACGGCATCCATCTCGCCAGCGGAACCGACATCGGGAAAATTAAAGTATGGGAAGTACTCCCAAGCGGCGAGGAAAAGGTCCTCCACGACGGTCATTGGCGAAAGGACGACGTGGATTCAACCGAGACCCGTGGCTATTTCGTTGAAGACGACGGCGGATTCCAGAAGCCGATGGACTACTGGATCGGCGCGATGACCTTCACCCCTGATGCAAAAATCCTGATCACCGGCAGCCGGGATACCACCATCAAGCTCTTTGAGATGCCGACGGTGGTCGAGAAGAAAGCGTTGACCGGCCACAAGGGCTGGGTCCGTAGTCTGGTCGTCTCCCCGGACGGAAAAGTTTTGGCCAGCGCGAGCGACGACCAAACCATCAAGTTTTGGGATCTGTCCACCGGTCGAAACTTCCGAACCCTCAAAGGCCACAGTGGCCCAGTCCGCGGATTGGCCTTTTCTCCCGACGGCAAGCGCCTCGCCAGCGCCTCCTGGGATCGCACGGTGAAGTTGTGGGAGGGGGGAGCTGCATCAGGGGAGTAGTGCACCTACCTGATCACCTCACTTCGGCGCGATTTCGTAGACCAGCGTCACCGTCGCTTCGATCTTCAGTTCACCGGATGAAATCGGCACATCGCCGGCGCTCGCCTCCATCGCCATGCGTGCCATTGCCACCGCAGGCCTGACGACCTGGCCCCCTTCATTGACCGACAGCACCCGCACAAGCTTTACATGAAGTGCTTCACTCAACACCGATGCCTTCTCACGGGCCTTGGCCGCCGCCTGCTTCAAGGCACTGAGCCGCACTGCTTGCTCTTCGCGTAACCCCCAGTGCAACCCCTGAAAGCTGTTCGCCCCGGCCTTTAAGACTTCTTCGATCACCGTGCCGACCTTGTCCAGGGCACGGATTTCCACAATCACCATGTTGCTGACCACATAGCCGATGATTTCCGGGGACGCAGGTGAGACGTCCGTAGGACGGTTCGATGGCGGTCGATATTGCGGCGATACGGTAAAGGAGGACGTTTGGATTCGCTCCTTGTCGATCTGTAAGTCCCGCAGCCGGTCCATGACTTTACTCATGACGGTGCTATTGCGCTTCTGTGCATCAGCGAGGGACTTACTGGCAGTCTCCAAGCCGAACGACACAAAGGCTATATCCGGTGCGTGCGGGACAATCCCGGTTTCGCTGACAGTCAGAGTTGATGCCGCAGGCGTTGTCTCATCATGAGCCAACGTCACAACGGGAACCGCCAATAGGATCAATAGCCAAACGATCAACATACGCCACCTCCTTTCACCAACGACCACAGACCCCTTCCCGCAAGTTTCAGAGCCCCACGGCTCAGCATAATCTCACCCTCAGAACGACGCAAGAAATGCCCGACCATTGCCACTTGACCTAGCTGAACACATGCGGCATCTTCTCCCTCGAACACATTAAAAGAGGCTCTCTCATGGCCATGACTTCAACCATGCTGCCGCTTGGAACCACAGCACCGCCGTTCGTTTTACGGGACGTCGTGACTGGACAACGTTACTCGCTCGACTCGTTCACTGCGAAGACAGGTCTGCTCGTCATGTTCATCTGCCGGCACTGTCCTTATGTGGTGCATGTGGAACAGGAGCTGGCCAGGCTCGGACAGGACTATCAAGGCACGAATCTCGGGATCATCGCCATCAGCAGCAATGACCCCATCAACTATCCCGATGATGCACCACCGAGGCTGAAGGAAATGGCCATCCGCCTGGGCGTTACCTTTCCATTCTGTCACGACGAGACCCAGGATGTTGCGAAAGCCTATCGGGCCGCCTGTACTCCGGAATTCTATCTTTTTGATCGAGATCGCCGTCTGGCCTATCATGGGCAGCTCGATGACAGCCGCCCCGGTAACAACAAGCCGGTCACAGGTCGAGATCTCCGCGCAGCCATCCAAGCCGTGCTGACCGGAAAGCCCGTCGATGGTAACCAGAAACCCAGCATAGGCTGCAGCATCAAGTGGAAGCCGGGCCATGCTCCGCCTTATGCCTGAGAGGCCATGAAGACACCCCATGTTGCACGTCAACTTCCGGAAATCTGTTCGGTCACCAAGATCAACCCCGGAAGAGAATTCGTCTTATCGTCTGACATAAACCCCTCGCACGAAAGACCACTGGCTCATCAGCACCAGAAGCTTAAGAACTCCAGATGGGTGCCCAAAATCCTGTCGTTAAAATGAGAAGTGGCACGAGAATTCACATTCCACACCTTCTGTGGATAGCTCTGTGCATAAATCGCTGAATTCAATAAAAGACGGTGCAAATGGCGTGTATATTTATCAAATTGCCTATTTTTTAGGCATCCGCTTCATCCTGACATCACCACAAGTAATAGTGGTAATAGCCTGAGTTCATTGCGTTCTTGCATATTCCTAGAAATAAATCTTGACACAATTCATGAAAGACTCCCTCATCACGATGCTCGTGTCACTAATCCTATGGTTATCCACAGGTTCACCACATTTCTGGGGATGACGGCTCTCAGCAGCAGGAGCGCGGTTTCGTTTCTGTCAAGAGGGATGAGCAAGAAAGAATGGTCAAAAATACGCCAAAGAGGACCTAGGGACGAAACTTCTGCAACCAGGTCCACATGGCACAGAACACATGCCCTGACCATGTTTTTCAGGAACAGGCCAGATGGTCTATCAGATCACTATCTCCGGACCGGATGGAACGGAGCCAAGTGGGAAACCGAACATGAAGCGGGGGAACGGACTACCAGGCGTAGGCTTCGGGCGCAGCGCTCTCAGTCCTGGGAGAGGCTGGTCCAAATCAGTGAGCCACGAAGATGCTTGTACGAACGCGAGGAAGTCTGGGAAATCGGTCACGCTGGGAAAGGTCAGGAATCGCGAGAAATAGGCAGTCAGCGGAACTTCATATCTGACAGCATCCCCTGGTCGCAATGGGAACAGGAGTCAAGCAATATAAATTGGGTAGAAACGGAGACGTGATCGGACAGATGCTGTCGGAGGCAACCGGCAGCTATCGACCCAAAGTAGAAGTCCATGGCCAACCGCTACAGTATGGTCCAATCGAATGACGGTATCGAAACCAACGTCACACTCCCATCGAGACCGAACCATACAGCTGTTATCGATTGCTCGCTGGCCACCGCTCGTCCTCGAGCATCTACCCTGTCTATAATGGGTAACTGGAATATATTCATCGCATCCCTCCTCCTAAATCCCATCGCCTGAGATCATCACGACGATAGTGGTTTGAAATTGGTGGCAACAGTGGTGATCTGGCTATGCCCCCCGGATTACCGGTGGACACCTTCTGAAACGATCATTCCAAATGAAGTCAGCAGCCAGACCACACATCTGCTGAGCCTTTTGGTGAATCAGATTTGATTCACCCTACGTATCGCTTTCGATACAGGCGACTGTGATCAGGAGATGGACTGATAGATACATGCTTGCTCGGCAACACGTCCAACGCTGAAATTGCAGGAGATTGAGGATGACATCCGATGTTTCAACAGTCCCATTGCATGCTGGCATCTAGCTTGCTGTGGTACGGATGTGAACTCACACAAGAGAGACACTAGCTGTGACTGGCTCCTGCAGAATTCAGGTACAGCCAACGAACTTCCACCAGAAGAAAAGAAGCGTCTTACTCCTAAGCTGTTCCAGGAGGTACAACCATGCCTAGACGTCGACGTTCAACGTCTCATGCACATCGAGCAAAACCCGCCAAGCTTACGACACGCCACGAGGCACCGCTGCCCAGTGCCCGCGGCACTGCTGTTCGGCGTCCACATAAGCCCCGACACATGCCCGCCAACGGAGATCTGGCGCGTGTCCGCGTTCGGGCATCGTTCCAGTACGAAGATCCCTCAAGCGAACCGCAGGCTCTCACCCTCTATGTATTCGATGACGAGGGACATGCCATGTGCCATTGTCAGACCAGGGGTCATAGCGGGCAACTCGAGCTGCCGCGAAGCCTACTCGGACAGACCGTGACCGTTGGTATTGCGCCTGCGGAGCCAGGTCGCAAGCCTCCCACGTTAGCACACATGCTTGACCGAGGGTTGACCGTCGTACGCGTGCCGTGGGATGACTCGCGAAAAGGGCTGTGGCTCGGTAACATTGTTATTCCCAAGCACTGGTTTAAGCGATCCTGTTGCCGAGTGCGTGGGAGGGTCACCCGGCAGGTCCGATTGCCGAACGGCCAGGTCGTCACACGGCCACTGTGCAACGCACGGATCGTCATCTGTGAAGTAGACATCAGCCCACGGCTCATCATCAAACAGCTGCCCAACGACCTCATTCGGCAGCTCGAGATCGACGCAGCCGACCTGCTGTCGCCTCGTCTGCCCCAGCCGCCTCCGGCACCACCATCGGCCGTCAGCCACATTCCGGTGATTGAGCACGAACAACACCGCCACACGAGCCACATGGATCATGGCCTCACCACGGGCATCGCCCTACGCACGGCTGCGGCGGCACACCACATCATCGATGACGTGACCGACATTCGTGCACACCTCTTAGCGCATATCGGCATTCTCCATAAGCACTGGTGCCGATTCGCGCAGCTGTACCAGAAGTATGACGTGGACTGCCTAACCACAGCGCCCATTGACGAGAATGGCCGCTTCGATACGGACATCTCGTACCCCTGTTACGGCGATCGCCCAGACTTATACTTCAAGGTGGAACAGGAGTGTAACGGCGTGTGGCGCACCGTGCACGAACCGAGTATCGCCTGCAACACGCGGTGGGACTACTGCTGCGGCGACCACGTGGAAATCGTCGTCACGAACGACAATGCGGGACTAGGCCCGGCGCTGACGATGTGCGGACCGTTTGCTGCGCCTGACCCGGCCGCCGTCGGACAATGGCACCTACTCCCTTACACGTCGCAAGTGTTCGTGGTCCATACCGCACTGATGCGGACAGGCCAGGTATTGCTCTTCTCCGGCGGGGTAGAAAACCAGCTTCCTCGCGAGTCGCGCGTGTGGGATCCGTTCACCGGCGGATTCACCGGGCAAGTCTTTGCAGATGACCTGTTCTGTGCGTTTCAAGTGATCCTGCCCGATGGGCGGGTGCTTGTGATGGGCGGCTCCCACTACAACGGCCCGCACGGGCAAGGCGTAGCACTGTCCTATACCTTTGATCCAGCAGCGTTGACATGGACCAAACACGCTGACATGGCCTTCGCCCGGTGGTACCCAACGGCGGTGACGCTCGATGACGGCCGCGTGCTGGTGGCCTCAGGACGCGCTGCTGGTCCCGTCGTGGCCCAGATGGAGCGTTTCAATCCCTCGACCAACTCGTGGACGACGCTACCGGGCAGCGCCAACAAGGGGCTCGACATCTACCCCAGCTTGCACCTGATGGCAGGCGGCAAGGTTTTCTATACCGGCACACGGTGGGAAGGAGGCAGCAGCAGTCCGCGCCCGTGGCCGGCTCCCCCACTGACAGCCCTGTTCAACCCTCTGACGAACACGTGGAGCGACGTCGGGGCGCACGTAATACCGAATCGCACTGAAGGCATGTCCATCCTGCTGCCGCCCCGCGACAGCTCGGCGCATCACCACGGGCACGGGGAAGCCATGCCACCTCCCGGCACCCTCTCGCGCGTACTGGTTTTCGGGGGCGACTGTGGCAGCCCGGCGGAGCGTGTCAGTGCGGAAGTGATTGATCTTGCCGACCACGCACCTGTCTGGCAACGCATCGCTGACATGCACCACCGGAGGGTGAACCCCAACGCCGTACTCCTGGCAGACGGCACAGTGCTAGTCTGTGCGGGAATCACTGGATTCAAGTGGGATCCAGACCCTGGTCGTGTGTTGGAATCCGAGATCTTTGATCCACAGACACTGACCTGGAAACGAGGGGCCGTGATGACGGAAGGCCGTCAGTATCACTCTACATCGTTGCTGCTGCCGGACGGACGCGTGCTGAACGCTGGCAGCGTTGGCGGAAGCGGTGGAGGAACGAATCTGCTGTCCATGGAAGTCTATAGCCCGCCGTACCTATTCCGTGGTCCGCGACCTCGAATTACAGCGTGGCAGAACAGCGTCCGTAGGGGTGAGCACCTGGTCGTCACCACACCGGATGCCTGCCGAATCCGGCGAGTGGCACTCGTGCGCCCGGGTGCGCCAACTCACCACACCGATTCTGAGCAGCGTTATTTACCGGTGGAATTCTCACGGGACGGCTCCTGCAACCTGCATATTCATATACCGGAGGGTCCGGGGTTACTTCCCCCCGGATATTACATGCTATTCATTCTGGATGATTGTGACATACCGTCGATTGCGCGATTCGTGGAGGTCCACTAGGTAGTCAGCCATCATCACGATCATTCGGGGTCGGTCGCAGGTCTTCTTTCGGAGTCCACTCCGCTATGCGCCTTTGTCGAAAGTGAGGTCGTGGAGGAGGTACGATGAACGGCTTCAAGGGGAGGCATTTCGAATCCGCTTGGGCGACGGACGACCAAAACCCATTGGCGGTATGAACGCCCAATCTACGACATGACGCACCTGGCTTGCCGCTCCGCACGCAATCCACCAGCAGCAGGTGGTGGTTCGTGCTCGCCGGTCAAGTCGCAACTCATTTGAAGCGACGACGAACATGCGTATTCTTCACGAACGGTCGTGGCGTGTGATACGGACAGAAAATGACAGATCCCACTCTTGTGCGGATCGGCCTAAACATTGTTAGGTCTTACAATCAAGCCTCAGACACAGGTGCACCATGTCCGCCCTTCAATGGTTCGGCGTTATCGCACTCAGTATCGTCGTGCTATTGTTCGTACTTGGATCACTGTTTGGGCATGCGTCCAGAAATCGAGCCAACTATAAGGATGTTTCCTTCTCACGCGAAGACATACTCGCAAAAGTGAACTCTGATTTTTCAGAATCCGAACGGGCATTTGCTATCGAACAACTAGAACGTCTCGGGCCTCTCGGCGAGAAATTCGGCTGGGTTGGTCAAGCTCAGTTTTCGGCATTGGTTCTTGCCGACCGTGACATCAAGGCGCTTCCCCAATACTGTGACTTCAGCATCCAGGGTGATACACGCGACATAATCGCAAAAGCCGGCCTCGGTTAGATCAACGCGTCGGGCTCCCAACCTAAAGTTTTCGGCTCGTCATATGGCGCCCATTGCATGACGCCGGCTACCCCGTCGCTGCAGTGGACCGCTTGATAGCGGGACGATCTCGGCGATGAACTTCCGCTCGAGACAGGACATAGGGATCGGACCAGGCAATTCGTTCCAGACGGTTAGGTGAATCGACTTGGGAAAGGCGGTTTAGCTGGTTGGCAGAAGAACCTGTGAGAGATGGTCTTATCCTGACTATTCATTGAGAGTACGGCATGGCCCATTGTTCACAAGCCGTGCTCAGAAAATATACTCCGACCCCAGTGGCATTTCTCGAAAGCCGGGAGGCCTTCACGAACCCAGATCATTTTCGTATTGCTTTCGTTGTGAGACCGTCAGTATGTTATCCGGAAGTGGCCAGGGAACCCAACGTGCCTGCCATCTTGAGCCTGGCGCTGTTTCTACCCTGTCGCAGATAATTCAATCTCACCCAAAACCGTTCCAGTTGAAAGGAGACCATGATGAAAAGCAAAGCGATTTTTTATCACGCAGGATGCCCGGTGTGCGTTGCCGCCGAACAGAGCGTGGCCAACGCTCTGGATCCGTCGAAATATGACGTGGAACACGTCCATCTCGGCACGAACAAGGCTCGGGTCAATGAGGCGGAAGCAGCCGGAGTCAAGTCAGTACCGGCCCTGGTAATGAATGGCGCCGCGTTTCACATTAACTTCGGTGCCGGCATTGAAGCGTTAAAGTAATCGATTCAGTCTACAGACTGCATCATGAGGAGGGGGGCCTGCCGTTCGGCACGCCCCCCCTTTTTTTAGAGGCCCACGGCATCGTGCCTGTCGGCGAAGCACGGGCGCTAGGACAGGCTTCACACCTGACAACAGCACCCTGGGCGCAATGAGCGCAGGAGTGAAGCGATATAAAGTTATCGAGAAGTCTAGCCTTGTTCAGGCAGATGCTGTCGGAGGCATCGCAGCTATCGACCCAAAGTAGAAGTCCATGGCCGACCGCTATCAGAGGGGGTGGCTTACGCCGAGCTACATAAGAACCCGTGATACATGGTCTCATTGTCCCAATTCATTGGACAAACGTCGAGCATGGCGTATTCTTCACGAACAGTAGTGGCGTGTTATACGGACAGAAATGATCGGGTCCAGTTCTTACGCGGATCCGTCTAAACATTGTTAGGCGTCGTGGAAAGATTCACTGCGCATGTTCGGCCTGTTCAAGACAGAAGACTTCCAGCACCCCATCCTTGGCACCTTCAAGCGGGTCCGAGGGTGCTCGGCGTGGCACGTTGTCACTTCCCGGCGGAACGGTTGTGCCTCTCGTAGTCGGAGGCACACGCAAGGGGCCAGTCCACGAGGGGTTGAAACACGCTGTCAATCTGGACCGAGATCTTCAGAGCGTCGCACCGCAACTAACGCAGGCGTTGTTCGAACACTATGAACCGTATGCCGAGGCAGTCCGCGAAGGTAAATCGGAGGTAGGACTCAACCCCTTCCCACGAGTGAACAGCGGCGCCGAGGCACTCGGTTTTGCCGAAGTTGAGGCTGTCGTGATGGTCGAACGAGATGGAATGCGAGCAACTGAGGTTTGCTATCGCGTACCGTGGGACGAGGAACACACGCTAGGAGCCCGGTTCTGTGGCCCCCATTGGGTAGAGCTGTGCGGTAGCACGCTTGTGCCATGAATGCGACGCCTAACCCTTCGGTCAAGCCGACCTGCTCCGGGGGGCGCCCTGCACAGGCGACATAGCTCAAACGTTAGGCCCCTCATGCAAGACGTTCTGTACATGCTCCCAGGCGAGTTCGTCGCAGTTGTTGTCTTCCTGTTTGTGCCACCGCTCATTCTTTCGTTAGTCGTGCAAACCGTTGTCTTCGCCATTCAAGGAGTCTTTGCACGTGGCCACTTCGGTCGGGCAGTGGTTGGTTATCTCGCCACGCTGGTCGGTAGTCTCGGAGTGGGTTTCGGAATTCATGAGCTTGCGCCAAGAGCTGTTGTCCCGGCTCTACGCGTTCGCGAGGTAGTAGTTGGCACCCAAGCGTGGCCTGTAATGCCGCTTGCATTTCTCGCCGTTGCCGTCGCGGCTAGCATTGCCGCTTGGTGGGTTCTGCGTAGCGCACCCGCGGCGGGGCCTAATCATTCGCTCAAGCGGACGCCTGACGGCGGCGCTCAGCTCAAACATTAGCCGTGCAGGAGGAACTGGATGAGCAATGGTTACTGGAGATGTGTAGAGCCTATCTGGGACTCTGTAAGTATCTATAACGGAGGCGAGGTATTTCTCAGGGCTTTTGGTGAGGTTTCTGAAAAACAAAGAATACTCTTTGCGGCTCACTGGGCTCAATCTGAAATCATGAATGGCGGTTTAGGGCAGTTCTTTACTAACGACACTGGAGTATTGGCCCCCGAAGCGGTTGAAGCGTTCAAAGCATTGGGAATGCCAAAATGCGCATCACTATTGTCTGAAGCAATGACATTCTTTGGTGAAAGCTACCCAAGAGAACGTCTTGTTCGCCAAGACGCATTTGAGCGTTTTCGTGAGGAGTTTGGTGATGATGCAATTCCCATTCGAGAATATGAAGATGCAATGGCTGCCGAAATAGAGGAAGAAAATGGTGGCTTTTGGGTGGCGGCAGACAAGTATGCGAATCAAGACTAAGAACGGATTCCAGGTGACGTCGGCTCTGACGCACCGCTGCGCCTGAACCCGAGCATTATTCCTAGAAAAGTGCTATGAGCTTCCTGCAACGCATTTTCGGGAGAGCGCCAGCAGCACCCCTTCCCCCTATGGAAGATACCGTGCTCGGTCGCCTCACCTGGGACGCGGACTCCGAAGGGTGGACGGGGACTATCCCCTACGGACATGGCACCGCCCGCCTACACATTGGGGCGGGAAGTTCGCAGCAATACCCAAGCGAACTCATTCTTAGACTGTTGCGTGAACCCTATGAAAACTTTCCGCAACTCGTCGAAAATGCCTTGGTCTTCCTACCCGCGAACATGGACCTCAGTGCCTGGAAGGCAGACGCAGCCCGATTCAACGTCGAAGGCCTTGAGTCTTATGATCACTACCTCGCCGACGAAGCCTATACAGTTACCTTCACACACGGGAAGGATGAGGCTATATGGAAGGTTCACTTCAAGAACCTTCAACCCACTGGCTGTGGAGTCGATGGCTAGGCCCAACCATTCATTTCAGCAGACCGCCCCCGGTAGCCGCTGATTTCCAACGTTAATGCGACAGGGATGAGGACCGCTGTATGGTGGTGCGATCTTGGTTCCGACCTTCCGCTCGTGGCCGTTCTACGACCATCACCACCCGACCCAAAGCAGAATTACACGGCGTCATTTGCTCTGATCTGATCGAATAGTCCGTTATCCCGGCTTCTCCCCAATCCGCTGCCGGTCTCAATGCCTTCAGTCACATCCGGAATTGTTTGGAGCGTTGATGGTGCAGGCATGGGCGGAGCGTACGGGTTAAGACGTGCCTTGTTCGACCAACCCATTCTCGATCGTGACGCCCATTCGTTCTGTCAGCCGCGTGAGTAAGGTGAAATGGGCGCGCGAGTCAGTCGCAACGGCCAGCTGTTCAGCCGTCGCCAGTTGGATGGTATACACCAGTGAGGCGGAGGTTTTCAGGAGGGCCAGGCCATAGTCGAAGAGATCCGCTTCTCTGCCGATGAGCCGTCGGCGGCTGAGTTGACGGATCCCCGCCACCGTAAAGGGAGTCGTCTCGAATGAGATATCTTTCAAACGAACCATCAAGGGCTGCTCGGCATGGCCATCGTTGTGACGCCCAGTGATGTCTGTGCCGTCGAACAGACCGCGTTGGAATCGACGATTCTCCACCAGCGCGCGATGAAAGAGCCCGCGCCACGTTGAATCGGTGAGATCACGATCCACGGCGATAGAGGTGTCCGACGTGAGCGGTCCGCTGACGTTGTACCCCTGCACCAGTCGCTGGCTGGCCAGGAGGTCGGGGAAGGCATCGCCCATCCGTTCAGGGAAAGCCGTTGTCCCGCAGAACGGACTGACTTGTATAGCCATATAGTCCCGGAAATGCACTTGCTGATACCGCGCCAGCAGCCACTGCAGGGTGCGCTCGTGGCACAGATGGAACGGATAAAATAGGACGCCGGGTCGTGTCATGCCAGTGATGCAGCATAGCTGCTCTGCAACCGTATCGGCAAGCTGTCGTCCCAGATCGTTTGATGAGTTGATGAGGTCTGACTTTGATGTCTTAATACTCTACCTAGACCCACACTTCCGACTTCCATGCCCCCCACGCAGCTCGTTCATGTCAACGATCACATGATTTCCCCCTCCGGGTGAGAGTTGCGAGTGCGGGGCCTGCCCCTTCGGCCTAGCCCCGGGCCATCTATTCAGCGCAGTGCGAATAGCTATGAGAACGACGATGCACGAAGCAAGACTTGACCCCATATTTATGTCACGTCGAGCTTGGATTTGAGGACTGAAGAAAGCTGGATATTGAGCCGTTGCATTTGCATATCGATAACTCCTCACCTACGTGCACGATATGTACAGACGGCCGTTATGTAACATATGGTGCCAAGTGATGTTTGACTGAAACCGGTGGATTGAGTACCCTGACTTTCGTGAAGTAAGACCATGAAGCTGAATTAAGCGTGCTGAATCTTAGGGATATGCCAAAGGACTCAATCCCGAAGGTCAAAGCAGCTGCAGCGCTAGAACTTGCATCTTTGAAGAAGTATGGGACGAGGATTCTCAATCATCACGTCACCGAACTTGAGAAGGATGGGCTGCTACCGAAGGGGAAGAAGTAGAAGAGAACACCTTACGCCCGCATGAAGGAGGCGTCCCATGGACAATGATCTCCCCTCTGTCCTCTATGTCCTGGGTGCGACGTTCTTGTATTTCCTTCCAACCTTTCTCGCCCTCGCACGAGGCCACCACAACTTCTTCCTGCTTGCGATCGTGAATCTCTCGCTCGGATGGACCGTGATAGGCTGGGTGGGCGCGTTGTTCTGGTCGCTCACGAAGCAACCTCGGGGAGGGAAATCGTGACTGAGCACAAGGTCAAAATGGCGGCAGCCCACAAGGGAAAGACGGTGAAGGATTTCTTGATGGAACTCGCAGAAGGAAAGATTCAGGAACTAGAACGGAAGGGCATCTTGCCGAGGGGAAAGTGACCAAGCGAGACAGAAGGAATTGAAGCGTCTTAGTAGGATCCAGAAAAGAAAAGGGGATAGCTACTTTTGAATAGTCTTTGAGACCATTTGAAACGTAGCCTGTTCCCTTTTCTCCGCGTATGAATCGAACACGGGCCGTGTATGAACGAGGACAACAGGTGGCAGCGACCATGACCTAAAACCGGACATTTCTAAATTGGGTTGACAACGTGGCGCCGCTGCCTTGACACCTTCGTGCCGGACCAATATATTCGCTGCCATGGCAGAGCTACACGGATCGAAAAGAACTGCGGAACGCGCCACTTACACGCCGATCAAGTTGCGACGCGATCGTCCGGTCGAAGGGCGGGCGTGGGATAAGTGGAGTTACGTCGCCGCCCTTTCGCTGAGACCGCAGGAGGTGCGGCAGATTGCGCAGCGGTTTCCCAATGCGAACGAGAATGAGCGCCAGCACCTGGCGACTCTCCAGACTCTGATTGAAGGATCAGATGAAACTCCAACGCTGCCTTTCGAGAGCGTGGAGAAATTCCGCGACATTCCCGAGACGCTTCTCCAACGCATCGGCGATGAGTTGCTGGGCATTCGCAAACAAGCGCTCGACGAGGCAGCCGCCGTGCAGGCCCAACTGCTCGCCGCTCGCGCGCAAGCTTCGAGCGAGCAACAAACGCCCTCTTCCGCACAAGCGGCAGCTATTACTCCCCGACACGTCCTTGATGCCGAGCTGACTCCCCCCGGGTTCCCTGACGCGAGGGTGTATCGCTTGAGCGAAACGATTGAAACTCCAACGAGTGTTGCGGGGCGCGAGGCCGCTGGCGAGCAGGAGCGACAGCGTGTGGGCAAGATCGCCAGAGGCGCGCGGACAATCCAGCAGCCGACGATACGGGAGTCGATCGTGATGGTTCGTCCGCAACGCTCCGCCGCCCGCATCGAAACGCGCCAGTCCGGCGCGCTGCCGAGTCTCGACGAGTTGTTGCAACTCGCGCCGCGGCTTGGTGTCAATGCGGCGCCGCTGGTACAGACGATGCAACAGATGACGACGTTCAACGGTGAACTCACGCCGGCGAGTTTTCTGGCAATCTCGCGCATGGAAGTCGAGCGGATCAGGGAGATTAATCAATACTTCCGAGCGCGCCGCGAGATCGAGCCGGTGGGCTTATTGCACCTCGAACGGCTGAACTTCATTCCCGCCGGAATCGAGCGCGGTGAGCTCATGCATTCGGTGCCGCTCAGTCCGGGTGAGGAGGTGAACATTTCGCACAAGGAGTGGTCGAATACGTCCGAGGAATTCCAGCGCATCGTGAGCGATTTTCTCGAGGCGTACAGCGAGGAAGGTGTCACGGAAAAATCCGAGCTGTCGCAATCCACCAACTCGCAGAATCAGCACTCGTCTGGCTTCAACATGAGCGTCACGGCTTCCGGCGGCTACGGTCCTGTGTCGGTGTCCACGGCGTTCGGCTACAACGTCGCCGAATCGTCGAACCGCTCCGAGCAGGTGGCCCGGCAGCAGAGCAGCGACGTCACGAGAAAAGCCGCCTCGCGTGTGCGTAAGGAACACAAGGTCAGCTTTAAAGTCGCGTCGGCGGCGGGTACCGAGGACCAGGCGGTGCGCAAGATCAAAAATCCGTTCGATGACAAGGCGACCCGGATCGATTTTTATCAGCTCGTGCGCAAGTGGCAGGTCGATCTGCATCGGTACGGTGTGCGACTGACTTACGACCTCACGATTCCGGAGCCGGGCTCCGACATTCTCTCAAAGATCATCGAGCTAAATACGCTGCGCGGACTGTTGCAGGAAGGTTTCAACACCTCGAAGACTGGGCCGGCATGGGCGCGGTTCGAACTCGTGCCAGACGATATCGATCGCGGTAACTACGAGGCGAGAGCAGCCGAGTTCGGTGTGTCCATTGAACCGCCGCCAGCGGAAACGATCGTGATTCCGAAATCGTTCTCCCGCAACTGGCCCGATCCCGACCACACCGAGTACGGGCAATTTATCAGCTTTGAAGTCGAAATTCCGGAAGGTTACGAAATCTGGAGCCTGACATGGGGAACCAGTGGTTGGAAATTCGATGAGAGCGGCGCCGGACACCAGCTTAAAACGGATTTTAATAAATGGATCGGGGCATCGGGACGCCTGACGCTGGCGGTGAGCGTCAAGTACATGGCGGCGCTCGACATCGAGCTCAACATCAACGCCGGATTGAAAGACGCGATGTTTCAAGCCTGGCAAATGCGCGCATGGAACACGCTGCGCGAAGCGGCACTCGCGCGATACGAGATGCGACGTGCGCTGATCAAAGAACGTCTCGCCAGACTCCAGGAGGAAATCGGCGGCCAGGACCCGCTGAGCCTTCGCAAGAACGAGCGCGAAGAAGTCATGAAAGGCGTGCTGCGCTGGCTGTTCGGCCCGAGCTTTAGTTTCGTCGCGCCAGGCCTGCCGGCTAATGTTTACGGCTCAGACCAATCCGTACTCACCGACAGCATCTGGAGCCACGTGCTCGCGCAGGGCGAGATCACCAAGTTCCTGCATCACGCGATCGAGTGGGAAAATATGACGTACTTTCTCTACCCGTACTTCTGGTCGCACACCGCGCGCTGGGAACTAAAGAAGTATCTCGATCACCCCGATTTCCTGCATCGCGCCTTTCTCAAGGCGGGAGCCGCCCGCGTGGTGCTCACCGTACGTCCGGGGTTCGAGCGGGAGTTCGTCGAATTCGTCGAGAGCGGCGGCTTTCACAAACCAGGCGAGCCGAATGCGTACGTCACGATCGCGCAAGAAATCGAGGCACACGCGAAAACAAATTATCCCGGCATTCGCTCGGCGAATCCGGTGCCTCAGGCGCGTCCACTTTTATCACCATTACAGCGAAAAGCGTGGGGCGAGATGGAAGCGATCATTGGGAGAATCGAGCAGTTCAAAGCGGCCAACGCGCGGTATCCGACGACCGCCGAGGGGCTCGCAGCGCTCGCGCCGTTTGGGGCCGTGCCGGCTGCGGATCCGTGGGGCAATGCTTACGAATACCGCTCGCCGGGCAAGGCCACCGATTTTGAATTATGGTCGCAAGGCGCTGACGGCGCGGAAGGCGGCGTCGGCGATGACGCGGACATCACGAGCTGGGCCGAGGCGTCGCTCATCGCGCGCTGGTTCGATTACACGCCGACCAGCGCGCTCGACATCGCGTTCAACGAAACGATGCCAACGGCCTGAGCGGCGCGTATGGCGAGCTTCATCGTTGGGGCCCCAGGCACGCTTGAGGAAGTCCTCGCCATCCATGGCGTGCAGCCCTGGCGCGCCCGTTATCTCATTACGTGCAGCGGCGTGACCGTCGAGCGGCATCAGGCCCGCCTTGACCTGACTGTTGACGGCCCGATAACGCCGCTGCGTCGCGACGACGTGGTGAATCTCCCCGATCCCGCTCCCGCGCCATGCGCTGCAGCCAGGCAGGCGATCGCGAATTTCCCCGCAGCCTACCGTGATTACGCCCTGGTCGCTCCGGCGGCGGGACCGGACGACACGCACATCCATCGTTTGGCCAGATTCTTCGACATCCGGGATCAAACGATCCGGCTGCAACCGAGCAGCGGCTCTTTGAAAGAGTTTATCGACATGGTGAAGAGCGATTCGGCGATCAAGTATCCGGTACGCGATCTGATGGTGGGCGCGCATGCTTCGCCGCATGGTGGGTTTTCGATCGCGCCAACTCCGGGCACTGATGCAAACATCAACTACGAAAAGCTGGAAGACGCCGTTACGAACAAGACGTTGATTGTCCCGCCTGAAGTGCTCCAACCTCGGCCTAAAGACGTCAACCAGCAGGACGTGCCCGCGCGATTTGTCATCCGCGGCTGCGCCATTGGGGAAGCAACGCCGGTATTGCGCAAACTCAAGGAAGCGCTTGGTGGCGCGTTGCAGGTGGTGGCGCCGAAATACGAGCACGCGCTCGGCAGTTTCTCCGGGCCGGGCGGCGAAGGGCTGTATGAGTTTCTGGCCTACGAGTTTGAAGTGTTCAGCCCGACTCCGCTTGCAACAGACCAGGACGTCGTCAACGCATTCATAGCGAAAGGGTTCAAGGACTACACCGGACAACCGATCCCGAATAAAATGTGGCCGCAGTGGGTGCCCAAAGGTGCCCCGCAAAATTTCCATAAGGAGCTGAAACTTCGCTCTTCGCACGCGGGCCGTGATGTCCTCGCCGTGGCGTTTTTCCGCGTGGAGCAGGAGCCGTTTGTTCTTGGTGAAATTCCCGTGAACGTGCCGCAGGATCCGGGCAGCGACAGCGCCAGACGAGCTGCGCTCGTGGCGTACTTCGAAGCAGAGCCACGTTTTAAATCCACGCACGCCTGGCCCGGTTACGTGCGGTACGGTTACAGTTCCGTTGCCGAGATGGTCGCCGGTCATACGTGGACATTTCGGCACAATGCGTCTGCCGGGAGGCTTTTCTGCAAAGGCACGCGGATGACTTTCCTGGTGCATCAGCCAATCCTCGATGCACGCGGTGAGCTGATACACAATTTCTTCCCAATTCGCCCGCCAGGAAAACCAAAGGAGACGTTCACCGACCGCGAGCTGGCGTTTTTTGCCGCTGTCTAGAGCCTGCTACCACTACTGGCCATGTTTATGCGATTCTGCGCATACAATGGATGGAGTCTGGCTTTGCGATCTTAACAATCTGTCTACGCCCACACTTCTGACTGCCACTCCCCCCACGCACCTCGTTCAAGTCAACGACGCCTGAATTCCCCCCGCCGGGTAAGAGTTGCACGTGCGGGGCCTCGGGCCGATCGTGGTTCCTGCGGCCCTGTACGACGTCGATGTGCTGAGAACCGCTTTCAGGCAGTGCGATCTTGGCACCGAACCTCCGCTCGTGGTCGATGACAGTCCTCGACCCAAACCGTCCGATCACCCAATTGAAAAGCGGCCATTTGCGCCAGCGTCGATTATGGGATATTGTCCACGATCATTGAGGGTATATTTCTCGTACAGAAAGTGGCAGATCCAGTTCCTATATGGATCCACCTAAATATTGCTAGGCGATCATAAGAGGGGCCAAAATGGCTGATCCAAACCATGTGGAAATCCTGAAGCAAGGCATTGCCGTTTGGAACCAATGGCGTGCTGACAACCCCCATATCAAGCCGGACTTGAGTAACGCTTCGCTATCGCAGGTTGTGTTGAGTTTTTTCGATCACCATCAGCCTGGAATCGACTTTCAAGGTGTGAACCTACGAGGCGCGAACATGTCGAAAGCAAACATGTATAAGGCCGATCTTTCGAGGGCACATCTTAACAACGCTAATCTGCAGGAGGCAAATCTTCATTCCGCGAACCTTTCAAACGCTTCCTGCTTTGAGGCTCGCCTTGGCTGGGCCACGTTGGGGAAAGCGAATCTTAGCCAGGCTAACTTGGGAGATGCGGAGCTTTACAAGGCCGACCTGAGTCTTGCGGACCTCACTGATGCAATCCTGAATGGAGCCGACTTACGACAAGCTTGTCTCATTGAAGCAAAGCTATGTCGAACAGATTTGGTGAATTCGGTTCTTGTCGACGCCAACTTAGAGGGGGCCACACTCGAAGCCTGTGAGGTATTTGGTGTATCCGCGTGGCGGGTTAACCTAGCCCGAGCGAAGCAATCTAACCTGATGATCACATATCCCTATGGTGATAATGCAGAACCCGCAATCACTGTAGACAACCTTGAAGTCGCACAGTTTATTTATTTACTACTTCACAATGAGAAGATTCGCGATGTAATCGATGAAGTTACATCGAGAGCAGTACTCATTTTGGGTCGATTTACTCCCAAGCGAAAGCTCGTTTTGGATGCGGTAAAGAAGAAGCTTCAGAGCTTGGGATTGCTACCAATCATGTTTGATTTCGCGGGCTCACAACAAAGAGATTTCACTGAAACGATAATGACATTGGCCAGTATGTCTCTTTTTGTTATTGCGGATATTACAAATCCGAAGGCGACGCCACTTGAGTTGCAAGCAACTGTGCCAAACTACATGGTTCCCTTTGCTCCTATCATAGAAGAAGGCCAAAAGCCATTCTCAATGTTCAAGGATCTCCACCACAAGTACCATTGGGTACTCAACCCGATTGTGTACGACACATATGAGAACCTGGTCGCGTGCCTTGAAGCTGCGATTGTTGAACCGGCACTGGCGAAGCACGACGAGTTAAGAATGAAAAGAGCTGCGCCAATGTCTGTCAAGCATGTTAGAGACATCATGCATGCAAAAAGCAATGCGAGTCTATCCGAAAACGGCTAGGCCTCGCCTCACAAGTGCATGCACCCGACCGCCGAAAGGCGAGCAGCGCGAGCCTTTCGGCGGCGGGTAATGCCTAACGTGAGACGGCCCTGCAGATGCATCGAGTAGGAGATCATGATGGCGATACCTGACTACCAGACGGTCATGCACCCACTTCTCCGTTTCCTGGAAGACGAGAAGGAGCACAACATTGGCGAGGTAGTGGATTCGCTCGTGGAGAAGTTCAACCTCTCGGCGAAGGAGAGTCAGCAACTGCTCGGGAGTGGCCAGCAGACTGTCATTCGGAACCGCGCCGGTTGGGCACGTACCTACCTGAAGAAAGCTGGCCTAATTGCCTCGACTCGTCGTGGGTTCTTCCGTATCACCGAGAGCGGCAAGAAGGTTCTTGCCTCGAAGCCTGAGCGAATCGACGTCAAGTATTTGGAGCGGTTCCCGGAGTTCGTGACCTTCCGTGAACTGCGTCACGAGCGGCCGGATGAACCTGCGACGACGGCCAGTCCTTCTAGTGATGCCACGCCAGAGGAGGCACTTGACTCAGCCTACCAACGCCTCCGACTGAACCTCGAATCCGAACTTCTGGATCAAGTGAAGGCGGCTTCTCCTGCATTCTTTGAGCGCCTGGTTGTCGAACTGCTCGTTCGAATGGGTTACGGAGGCACTCTTCGAGATGCCGGACAAGCGGTGGGCAAGAGCGGCGACGGAGGAATCGACGGCATCATCAAGGAGGATCGTCTGGGCCTCGACTTGATCTACATCCAAGCGAAACGCTGGGATGGCACTGTGGGCCGTCCTGAGATTCAGAAGTTTGCCGGGGCGCTACAAGGACACCGGGCACGCAAGGGCGTATTCATAACAACCTCGTCGTTTTCTGGAGATGCCATGGAGTTTACCTCGCGTATCGAAAGCAAGATCGTGCTCATTGACGGAGCGACACTCGCTAAGCACATGATTGACCACAATGTTGGGGTGTCCACTTCTCGCTCGTACGAGGTCAAGAAGATTGATTCCGATTACTTCAGTGAGGAATGAGAAGAGCTTATCTAACAGCAGCATGAACAAATTGGTAATCACCAATGTTTCAACCTATAAAGCGATCGCCATCGGTGCACACCGCGAAATGACCGAACTCCTCAACTCTGGCCGAAGACCAAAAGAGGATGGCACCCCTGGATGGATTATCACGTTTGATCCGGAGCAGAAGTGCTTTAAGCAAGCGATGATCGCTATTGTCTTCACCAGCATGTGGCTAGAAGCACTGATGCACTTATTGATTGTCAGCAAGCATGGTGTCGACAAGTTCAAAGAGTACGATTTCAAATCCTACGAGGAAAAGCTTCGTCTCCTCGGTTGCACAGACCAATCACTCTTGCATTCAGCTGAACGGTTCAGAAAGTCAAGGAAAGAACTCGTTCACGAAAAGGCTTTTTTTGATTCTGGAGAAATGAAAACGGTACAAGCCGAGGCGGATAATGCCTACAAGCTACTTTCGGCAATAGATTCAGTATTTCCTTCTTGATCATCGTAATCGTGAGGTTTAACCCATCGTTCAACCCAAACGTTACCTCTTTGCTCTCCATCTCCCACAAGCATTCTTGAATTCTCGGCTCATTCCACCCGACCGCTTCGACAACGTCGGTTAACTCGACTCGTTATTGCAACAGAGCCGAGGACCACTTTACGGTGAAACGATCTCGGTACTGAACTTCCACTCGTGGCCGTCTTCGACCATCGGTCTCCAACCCAACGCAGAAGTACACGACTGTCCGCTATCAGAGAGGAACTTATACCAATCTGCATCAGAACCTATGACACATGGTCCCATTGTCGCAATTCATTGGACCAACGTCGGGCGTAGCGTATTATTCACTAAATTGTAGTGGTTTTTCCCACGAACAGAAAATGGCAGATTCGGATCTTATGCGGGTCGGCCTAAGCATTGTTAGGCCAACGAAACGAAACCGAACATGGCCACCGAAAAGGCTCCCAATTCGAACAAGGAAGACGAGACGGCTAGGTTGCGTCTGCAGATGGCCGTGGAAGGAAGACGATTTGAGATCAGTCTGTTTTGGCAGCGAAGTCTCTTCTTCTGGGGGTTTAATGCGGCCGCTCTCGTGGGCATCGGCTCATCGACACTTGGTTCTCGTCCGGAGATTGCCTTGGCCATAGCCTGTTTTGGGTTTATCTGCTCCTTGACTTGGACGCTTGCCAATCGCGGTAGCAAGTACTGGCATGAGGCATGGGAGCAGAAGGTGCAACGCGAAGAACAGCTGGTCATTGGCCCGCTTTATGCTCAAGAAGAAGAACGCGAGGACAAAGGAGCCTGGCTCTCAGCTAGGCGATACTCGGTGAGCCGGCTGGCCATGGCCCTGGCGGATTACGTGTTATTCTTGTGGCTGTGTCTTGCAAGCTACGAAATCGCTGTCGTGTTCAAATGGCACGGGCTCGACACTTACCGAGAGATCGGCGTTGGTTTGTTCGTCCTCGCCTCAGTTGGATTCGCTATCGGGATTATTGTGAGGGGCAGGTCTGGTCCGGCTCGGTTCAGATCAAGAGAAGCATGATGCCGCCAGTAAGACGGCGGTTCCTCTCGATCACAGTCAAGTGGCAAATGCGGTACGCTAAAGTAATATATTGAAGGTGCGCACCAGCCTTTAATGTATGAGGCCTACAAAGGCTGTTTCTTATGGTGAAGCAAAAAATGTCTTAGCAGATACATGGAACAATTCAGTATCAACCAAGAAAGGAGATACTGTCGTTACCCATATTTTTGCACGGCGTTTTATACGAGGAGCCAGGTCCTCGTGGTCTAACTCGCACGGCGCGCCCCTCAACTTCACATTAAGTAGAACAAACCAAAGAAGATGCGACGGCTTCGTCTTAAAACTGCACGAAAGCAATGGTGGCGTAAACCACTTGTCCAGTTTGGTCGCCACGCCCTTCCCGCCGAGCTTGTGGTTCTGGCCGTAGAGCTTAGGAGCGCCGAGTCAGGCGTATGGCTCAATTCACGTGGCCTCGCGAGCGGAGTCGCTGATCTCATTCCAGACAAAAGCACCGCTTCAGGGTTTCGCACACAACGCATTGCGCTGCCGGAATTCGTGGCCAGTACATTGCGCCTGATCTACAGGGCATCGGGTTTACGAAGGGGTTGCCCTGATCTCGTTATTTGGAGCGAGAAAGCTGTTCGGCTGGTTGAAGTGAAGTGCCCACACTGGGATAAACCGAGTCCTGAACAGAAGCGGTTTATGCGTTTCGCCGCAAAGACTGGAGTGCGTACTCGCGTTGTCGAATGGGAATTCCAAAATGGCGCTT
Source organism: Nitrospira sp. UBA5698 (assembly GCA_002420115.1). Classification (GTDB taxonomy): domain Bacteria; phylum Nitrospirota; class Nitrospiria; order Nitrospirales; family Nitrospiraceae; genus Nitrospira_D. Next base: position 45,600 of record DIHK01000066.1, on the reverse strand, counting down.
CCTAACAACGCGTTCGAGAGCGGATGCGTGATGAAACTCCGTACTGCTCAACGCGAACATTAATACGACAGGGCTGAGGGCCGCTTTATGGCGAGGGGATCTCGCTGCCGAACATCCGCTTGTGGCCGATAGCGGCCATCCCGAACAGTCAATCTTGCCGTTTCTCAGCTGAGACTCCAGGCCCAATCCGACACGGAACATCCGGCGTCTACCACGCGTAAGCTTCAGGGGCGGTGCCACCAGGTCCTGGAAAGAGCTGGTCGAGTTGTTTCATCGTTTCCTGACTCAGTGTGAGACTCAGCGCTCGCATTGCCCCATCAAGCTGTTCCATCGTGCGTGGCCCAATAATCGGTGCCGTGACGGCTTTTTGATGCAGCAACCAGGCTAAGGCAACATCCGACGGGCGTTCATCAATCCGTTTGCAGAGGGCTTCATAGGCTTCTAATTTTGCGCGCGACTTCTCGATCTCTTTCTTTACATCTTCGTCCGCACGGCGACCGCTATCGGCTGGTTGCAGGGCTCCGGCTAAGAGCCCTCGCCCCAGCGGACTCCAGGGAATCAGACCGATCCCATAGGACTCGCAAGCAGGGATGACTTCCAACTCGATCGTGCGTTCATTGAGATTGTATAGACTTTGCTCGGATACCAAGCCGAGAAAGTTTCGATTGCGTGCAGATTCCTGAGCCTGAGCCAAGTGCCACCCGGCAAAGTTGCTGCTGCCCACATACACAACCTTGCCTTCTCTTACTAACTGCTCCATCGCCTGCCAGACTTCCTCCCAGGGCGTCTCCCGATCGACATGATGCATCTGATACAGATCAATCCAGTCTGTGTGAAGCCGACGCAAACTCTCCTCGCAAGCCAGCTTGATATGGCGGGCTGACAAGCGCGACTGGTTCGGCCACTCCCCCATGCGACCGAATACCTTGGTGGCCAGAACCACCTTTTCTCGACGACCTCCACCCTGAGCAAGCCACCGGCCGATGATCTGCTCAGTCCAGCCTTCACCGAGCTTCCAGCCATACACGTCGGCGGTGTCAAAAAAGTTGATGCCGAGATCTAGCGCTCGATCCATGATGGCGAAGCTGTCCTGCTCAGTCGTCTGTGGCCCGAAATTCATCGTGCCCAGACAGAGCCGACTGACTTTGATCCCCGAGCGACCGAGATGGCAGTATTGCATGGACTAAAATTCCTCCGGGACTCCCCATAGAGACAGGCCGACGTCCTTAATACCCTCTCCCGGTGCTGCCTCCACGCCCCATCCGGTCAAGCGGCAGCGCCTCGTAACGCTGCTTGAGATCAGGATGCTCACTCAGGTACTGCTTGATCGCTGCATCATCCGCAAATACCTCAGGGCTCCGTTTCCGATATTCGTCGAGCGTCAGATCATGCTTAGCCAGTACCGCAGTCAGCTTCGTATTGATATCATCGCGCATCTTGTTCATCTGTTCAGGAGACGGCCGCTGGCCGCCACCATATCCCGCTCCACCCTGAAAATAGTTCGTCATCATCTCGCCGATCTCAATGCGGGAGTTGACGAATTTCTCAACGTCCGCCGGTTCCGCAGCTACGGCAATCCCTGAGAATAGAAGCCCCCCTAAGACAATCACAATGGCCTGAGATCGAACATTCATCACGCTACTCCCTTCATGAATGAGTGACTCACACAATGACTCTTTTTTTGTCCGCTGCCTTGCGTCAGACTCCACCCAACCGATATGAGACCAGCAGCAAGCAGTTTACTGAAAAACTCGGTTTCTGCATCACGCACCGTTGCACCATGAGAGAAAGAACTGTGGCACTCTACACCTCAGAATGCTCAAAAAGGCCTTCCAGCAAGGTCGCAGCGAGCGAAGGGGCGAGGAGGTACATACCAAGCTTCGCTTGACCCGCTCGCTTCGATCACATGCGAGCGGATAGGTACTTTGCCTCCAGTGGTCTCTACAGCGTTGAGCCTCTGAACGACGCAAGAACGCCGCTGGAGGACTTTTTCAGCATTCTGCTAGGCCTCATCGTCTCCTTCGCTATACGCCGAGGGGATCCCATAGCGCTTACACTTTTCCCACAAGGCCTTTCGGGACAACCCCAGAATCTTTGAGGCGGTCGTGCGGCTCCCGTCAACGCGCTCCAACACAGACACGATATAGTCTTTCTCAAATCCTTCTCGAGCCGTAGCCAAGGAGGTCATGGAGCCCGCTTGCTTTCTTTTCTCGCAGGTCAACCCTTCGTGACAGAACCCGCAATCCACCTGTGTACTTCCTCCAGAATAGGGGCAGGACTGAAATCCACAGAGGTCGTTCGGTTGAACCGTCGTCTGGTCTCGGCTCAAGGCGACGGCCCGCTCCACGAGATTCTGCAATTCTCGCACGTTCCCCGGATACGAATACCGCAGCAACAACTCTCGTGCCGGCTGGGAAAATCGGCGCAGCTGTTTATTGAGTTTCAGCGAACAGGTTTCCAAGACATGCTGGGCAATCACCATGATGTCCTCTTGCCGTTGCCGAAGCGGTGGCACGAGGATCGGCACGACGTTGAGCCGGTAAAAAAGATCTTCCCGAAACCGGCCCTGCGCGACTTCCTTGCGCAAGTCTTTTTGGGTGGCACAGACCAGCCGAACATCGACCTCAATCGGCTCGTTGCTGCCGACCCGCTCAAAGACTCGCTCTTGCAACACACGCAAGAGCTTCACTTGTACGACAGGAGAGATTTCTCCGATTTCATCAAGAAAGAGTGTCCCCCGGTTGGCCATTTCAAACCGCCCACGTCGCTGGCGTAAGGCGCCGGTAAACGCGCCTTTCTCATGCCCAAAGAGCTCCGCCTCCAGCAACGTCTCGGGCAAGGCCGCGCAGCTGACCTTAATCAAGGGCGATCCCTTGCGCAGACTGTTCTGATGGAGGGCATTGGCCACCAATTCTTTCCCCGTGCCGCTTTCCCCGACGATGAGGACCGTGGAATCGGTTTCCGCCACCATCTTGATCTTGTCCAAGACCGCCCGCATCTGGCTGTTGGCCCCCAAGATGCCGTGAAAGCAAAACTTGTCTTCGAGTTGATGTTTGAGGTCCTGATTTTCTCGCCGTAAGGCGATAACCCCGCTGATCCGTTCAATGATGAGCAGCAATTCATCCATCTGAAACGGTTTCGTAATGTAATCGAAGGCCCCCAGCTTCATGGCGCCGACGGCGGTTTCCACAGACCCGTGGGCGGTAATCATGAGCACTTCCGTTTGAGCGGCCTTCTCCTTGGCCGTCTTGAGTACCGTGAGCCCATCGGCGCCCGGCAACCGCAGATCAGTGATGACGAGATCAAAGGCGCGTTTTTCAATAGCCTCGATCCCTTCCATGCCGGTCGCCGCAGCCTGCACATCGCACCCGACTGCCTCCAGCGCATCCAGCATCGACAGGCGCATCAGCGGTTCATCATCGACCAGCAGAACAGCCAAACCTTTCATACATCCTTCTCCGCCAAGACACGCTCTCGCGACACGGGCAAATACAAGGTGAAGGTACTGCCCGTCCCGACCTCGCTCTCCACCGAAATTTTTCCTCCATGGCGCTCGACGATGCCGAGGCTCACGGAGAGACCCAGCCCCGTCCCCTCTCCTTCGCTCTTGGTCGTGAAGAAGGGGTCGAAGATACGCGGGAGTACCGAGGCCGGAATCCCGGCCCCGGAATCTTGCACGTCCACACGGCAGACGCCTTCCGACACGGAAGTCCGGATGGTCAGGACCCCGCCCTGTTTCATCGCTTGCACGGCATTGAGGATCAAATTCATCAGCACCTGTTCGATCATGTGCCGGTCGACCATGACAGGCGGAAGGCTCTGTCCCTGGATGATCTCCAGGCGAATTCCACTGGGCGCAAACAGATGGGTCGTCAGCGTCAGCACCTGATCGACGACTCGGTTGATATCGGCCTGGCTGAACGCCGGCTCGTGCTGTTGCGAAAAATCGAGCAATTGCCGGACGATTTTTTGCACACGCCGAACACCATGCTCCATCGACGTCCAATACTCCTCCTGGCGTGCCGGTGAGGGTGTCCCTTTTCGAAGGTTGTAGAGACAGTTCAGGATCCCACCCAGCGGATTGTTGATCTCATGCGCCACGCCGGCCGCGAGCTTGCCGATCGACGCCAGTTTTTCCGCGTTTTGAATCTGTCGCTCCAGCTTCTTGGTCTCCGTCATGTCGCGCGCGATACCGAGCACTCCCAAAATTTGACCGTCCACCCCATGCAACGGCGAGACACTGACCATCACGGTGCGCAGCTCGCCCAGACGAGTCACAATTTCAACCTCGTACACCTGTTTGGCACCGATATCCAATGTGCTCTTCAGCCGGCGCCCACGATGACGCCGTGACAGGAGCGAGAGATAGGGACGGCCGATCAGGTCATCCTTGCGATAGCCCCATGCATTGACTTTGCTGTTGACGTAGGTGAACTGTTGATCCAGATCGAGCGTATAGATGACATCATTCGCGTTCTCAAGCAGATTCTCCAGATACTGCTTCGTCTCCTCGATTTCTCGCGTCCGCTCGCTGACTTTGAGTTCGAGATCTTCACGATAGGATTGGAGCTGGCGCTCGAGCTTCTTCCGAACGGTGATGTCCCGCAGCTGCACCATGACGAGAAGCGGGTCGGTTCCACCGACTCGAATCAGGTCCATTTCCACAGGAACCTCATGGCCATCGGCATGGCGCACGGCGATCTCCTGGGTCGTGACCTGCCGTTGCTCCGTACAGACATCGGCCAGCCAGCCTTCGAACATTCCCTGATATTCCGGAAGCAGGACATCGCGGATAGGCTTCCCGACAATCTCCGATTCCGCATACCCTAGGACCTGGGACTCCCGCTCATTCACCGCGACGACCGCTCCCGTCACGTCGACCATAAACACGGAATCCGCCACCACATCGAAGAGGGCCTTGTAGCGAGCTTGGGAGACCGTCAACTGCCTGGTGCGCTCCGACACGACCTGTTCCAATCCCACGGTATACCGCTGCAACTCCTGCTCCAATCGGCGTCGTTCCGTCACATCACGCACAAACGCACGAGAATGCACCAATCCGCCACGTTCCTGGTCGAACAGTGCGGTCGCATGAATTTCGACATCGATCCGGCGGCCGTCTTTCGTCAGTAATACCGTCTCGATTGAACTCTGCCCTCGACACACCAGCTGTTCGAGATAGTGCAACACCTGGCCTTCCTGGCCTTGGGGCACCAGTTCCCACAATTTCATGGTCAACATCTCTTGACGGCTATACCCGAGCTTATCGAGCCCTGTCTTGTTGATATGCACGAGCCGTCCGCCTCGATCCAGTTGGCAAATCATTTCCGGCGCATGCTCGATTAAGTCCCGATATTTCTCCTCAAGCTGTCTGATCTCGGCGATGCGCTGTTCCAATTGGCCAAAGGACAATTGAAGATTGGTGGCCATCTGATTGAACGCCCGCGCAAGCCCTTCGATTTCATCGCCGGTCTTCAGTTCCACCCGCTGGTCCAACCGACCGCTTCCGATCTGCTGGACTCCGTCGTGCAACAGACGAACCGGTTTTGCAATCCGGCGAGCGACGAGAACTCCGATTCCGCCGAGCCCCAACGACACTACGACACCAAACACGAGTACTTTGGCGATCAATTCGCCCAACGGAGCGAATGTTTCGGCTGGATCCTGGCGAACAACCGTCATCCAACGCTTTCCGCCCAGGCTCCCTGGTTCAAGAAGATCGGGAAACCGCACCGGTGCTATCCCAATCAGTGCATCCTTGTTGCCGTGCCAATCGTCAGCCGCAATGAGCCACCCTGGTTTGGTAGTGGTTATGGTGTCAAGAAACTCGGTATCGATCGAATGGGCTTCCGGCGCAAGGATCGGACAAATAACGACTCCCCCATCTGTCGCCACCAACATGGCATGTCCGGTCGCTCCAAAGGACTTCTCCGCGATCGATTGAAAGAGCGCATCGCGCCGTAACAGGATTGTGACGGCTCCGATCACCGTCTGCCGGTGATCATCCAGGATCGGGGTGGCCACAGCCACGACATGCGTGCCAAACGCAGGGTCAAAGGTGATGTCGCTCACATAGGGTCGTCGGCCACCATTCTTGACGACCGCTTGCCACCAGGCTGTCTTGGCATAGGAGTAGTCCACTTGCGGAATCGAGCTGACGACCAACGCACCCTGCCCATCGGTTACCAAGATGCCGATATAGTCGGACTTTCGAATCTCATGCCACTGAATCAAGTAGTTAGTCACGATCCGGTTGACGAACAGCGGAAACTCGCTTCGCTTCGCCCGCTGTCCCCATCGCTGCTGCCACTCCTTGATGATTTCCGAAATGCTACGTGCGTCCTTGCCTTCGTACGTCCGATTTGCCTCAAAGACGGCCGTGCGGACAAATGGCGTGGTCGCCAGCTGCTGGGCTTCGCTCATTCCTCGCGTGATCTGCATCTCGATCCGGCGAGCAGCTTCGACGGCGACTTCCTTGAAATCCGCACCCGTCGTCTCACGCAGCACTCGTCGTTCTTCCGCATAGATCAGGACAAGCAGGAGGGCAAGTGGGAGGAGGCCGACCATGACGATCGCGCCGATGATTTTCTGCTGGAGACTATATGACCGGCTCCAGATCGTCATAGGGATGATCCGCTCAGGATGCGGAAACCTGTGAGGGGTGACGCGTTTCTCGCCCTTCTATAAAGCTCAGGGCGTGAGCATCTCGAACGGAGAAGTGTCCTGATTCAAAGACTTCAACTTGCAGGTTTCTCGTTTCACGCGTTCGGAGCTGCTCTCGGACAACATGAAACCTGAAACTTGCAATCAGCGATTACCCTCCGGAACGAACAACGCCGCTCGATTGCGCCATTCGATCAATTGCGTTTCAAGAGTCGGCCCTGTGCTCCCGGCCACAAGAGCAAGAGCGGGCTCGCAACGAAGACCGATGAATAGGTCCCGAAAATCACACCCCCCAGCAGGGCCAGCGAAAAATCATGGAGAACTTCTCCTCCTGCGAAGGTCAAGGGAATGAGGACCAGCACCACAGTCAAGCTGGTCACGATGGTCCGGCTTAAGACCTGATTGACGGCGCTGTTGATCGTCGCTTCCTCGCTCTCTCGTCGGCGCTGCTTCAGATTTTCTCTGATCCGGTCAAAGACGACCACCGTGTCGGTCAGCGAATACCCGGCCAGCGTCAAGAGTGCCGTCACGATCAGCAGCGTGATTTCTTTGTCCAAGATATAAAAGACGCCGACGACGGCCAGCACATCGTGAAAGGTCGCCAGTGCCGCTGCAACTCCAAAACGCAGCTCGAATCGAGCCGCGATGTAGAGAATGATGCCCACGAACGAAATGACGATGGCCACGAGCGCATCTTCTTGAAGTTTCTTGCCGATGGTCGGACCGATCTCGGTGGTGGAGTCGACCACAAACTTATTGCTGGGGAAATCCTTGGAGAAGATCGCCACCACACGTTCCGCAACTTTTTCCTCAATCGTGGTGGAGGTCTTCACTCGAATGAGCAGCTTATTGTCCTGCCCGAATTCCTGCAATTCTGCATCACCAAGTCCGTTCGTCTCCAGAACCTTTCGAGCTTCATCGATCCGAACGGGTTGGTCGAACTTCAGCTGAACCGCGGTTCCTCCGGCAAAGTCGATCCCCAGATTGGCCGCCCCTCGCGCAATCTGCACGAGCGCGATCAGCCCAAGCAGCACCATGATGCCAGAAAAGAGAAAGGCAAACTGGCGCTTTCCCATGAAGTCAATGTTGGTTTTCCCTAGAATCTCTAACATGCGCGCTCCCTTTTGATAGCCCTGAGCCTCACCCTGGACAGTCAGTACCGATGGCGTCATGGTTAAATGCTCAGCGCTTCAACCTTCTGCTTCTGATACAAGAGATCAAAAATCACTTTCGTCCCGACCAATGCCGTAAAGAGATTGATCGTGATGCCTAAACACAGCGTGACGGCAAACCCCTTAATCGGCCCGGTCCCGAAGAGAAACAACGCCACCCCCGTAATCAAGGTCGTGACGTGTGAGTCGATAATGGTCAGCAAGGCCTTGTCATACCCCGCATCGATAGCCGACCGCACCGCCTTCCCGCTTCGAAGCTCTTCCCGAATGCGCTCAAAGATCAAGACGTTCGAGTCGACCCCCATCCCGATCGTCAACACGATGCCCGCGATCCCCGGGAGGGTCAACGTCGCCGTCAAGGCGGACAACGCCCCCATCAGACAGATGAGATTCAAGGCTAACGCAAAATCTGCAATGAGGCCGGACAGACGGTAATACACGATCATGAACACGACGACCATGACCCCAGCAATCACGGTCGCCTTCACCCCCTTGTCGATGGAGTCCTGCCCCAACGACGGACCCACCGTCAGATCTTGAACGATCTTCAACGGTGCCGGAAGGGCGCCGGCCCTCAGCACGATGGCCAGATCGTTGGCCTCCTGCGTGGTGAACGTCCCGGTAATTTGCGCCCGCCCTCCGGCAATTCGTTCTTGGATGACCGGCGCGGAATAGATGGTGTTATCCAGCACCACAGCCATGCGCTTTTTGACATGTTCCGCAGTGATGCGCTCGAACTCTTGCCCACCCTTGGAATCGAAGGTGATCGACACGTACGGATCGTTGAATTGGCCGATGGCCACCCGCGCGTCGCTCAGGACATCGCCGGTCAACATCACGCGCTTCTTGACCACGTAGGGAGCACGAAATTCAACCCCCGTGTCCTTATCAACCACCCGCTCGAACAAGATCTGATCGCCCTCAGGCAGCTTGCTCTCAAACTGCTGTAGCACCTCAGCCTCTTTGTCCTTCGTCACATGCCCCGGCAAGTCCAGCCGGATGTCTTCATCCAACATCTTGAATTCGAGCAACGCGGTTTCCTTGATCAAATCCTTAGCGCGCTTGGGATCCTTGACGCCCGGGAGCTGGACGACGATCTGCTTCAAGCCCTGCCGCTGTACGATCGGTTCCGCAACCCCGAATTGATCGATTCGGTTTCGGATCGTTTCCAATGCTTGATTGATCGCCGAATCCTTGATGCGCTTGGTCTCCGCCTCGCGCAACACCCACACGACCGTCGCCGCCGATTCCGCCGATTCGTTTTCAACGAAGCTCGGAAAGCTATCGGCCAGCTTTTGAGTGGATGCCTTAGCCTCGGCATTCGGGATTTGAATCGTAATTTGTTCATGTCCGACCCGCTTGACCGAGTCAACGGCGATCTTCTTCTCCGTCAGGAGGTCTTGCAATGCCGTAACCGATCGATCGACCGCGATTTCCACGGCTCGATTCTCATCCACCTCCAAGACCATGTGGATACCGCCCTGCAGATCCAAACCCAGCGTAATGCCTTTATTCGGCAGCACCGCCTTCAACCAGCTCGGCATGGCTTGATAGAGCGGCGGGTAGGAAGGAAGAAATGAGACGAACGATCCCACCAACACCAGTGCCAACAACCATAAGCGCCCACCTACTTTTTTCATCTCGCCCCCAACCCCTTATCCTGTTTGGCCAACCCAGCGCTATTCCTTGTCTTCATCTTCCGTACGCAGTCGGGAAATATTCTCTCGCTGCATCTTGATCTTGGTATTGTCGGCGATTTGCAGCGTGACGGTATCTTTCCCAAGATTGGTGATGGTTCCCCAAATACCTGAAGTGGTCACCACCTTGTCGCCCTTTTTGACGGCGTCCAACAACGCCTGTTGCTGCTTTTGCTTCTGCTGCTGCGGCCGAATGAGGAGAAAGTAAAAAATCACGAAGATCAGCAGAAAGGGAATCAACGACAGAAACCCTCCTGCTCCGCCACCCGCAGCTGCCCCGCCCGTTCCTTCCGCCCATGCCAGTGATTCCATCAACATCGCACATCTTCCCTTCTATGTCTGATGACTATGTTCGCATTCGCGGTGAGCGTTCGACTCACCGTCCCCTGAATCTTCTCTTGGGCTCGATTGATCACGGTGACGATAAAAGGCCTCGCGGAATGCCGGGAACCTTTTCTCCCGCATGGCGTCTCGAATCCCGCGCATCAACTCGGAGAAATACCAAAGATTGTGGATCGTGTTGAGTCGAGCCCCCAACATCTCCTTGACCATGAACAGATGATGCAGATACGCCCGAGAATACCGGGCACACACCGGACACCCACAATCGGGATCAATCGGCCGTTCATCATCCGCATATTTCGCCTGCTTAATCACAACCCGCCCTGATGTGGTAAAAAGCGACCCCGTTCTCCCATGACGCGACGGAACGACGCAGTCAAAGAGATCGACCCCTCGAGCAACGCCCTCGACTAAGTCTTCCGGAAGTCCCACACCCATCAGATATCGAGGTTTCGACTCCGGCAACTCCGGAACCGTGACATCCAGCATCTTGTACATATCCGCCTTACTCTCACCGACGGACAATCCCCCGATGGCATAGCCCTCGAACCCCAAGGCCACCAGATCCCTGGCCGATGTGACGCGTACGTCAGCCTCCAATCCACCCTGAACGATCCCGAACAAGGCCTGGTCCGTCCGACGACGCGCCGCTTGACAGCGCTCTGCCCAGAGCCTGGTCCGGCGTACCCCCTCCTGCACAACCTCTCGGCCTGCAGGAAGCGCCACGCACTGATCCAGCACCATAATAATGTCGGCCCCTAACGCTTCCTCAATCTCGATCGCCTTCTCCGGTGTGATGACATGCGTCGACCCGTCGATATGCGATTGAAATGTGACGCCATCATCCGTGATCGCGCACAATTTCGCCAAACTGAAAATCTGAAATCCTCCGCTGTCCGTGAGGATGGCCCCGGCCCAGCCGGTAAAGGCATGGAGCCCGCCCATGTCTGCGACGATCTTGTGCCCAGGACGCAGGTACAGATGGTACGCATTATTGAGCATCAAGCCAAACCCTAACTCCTGCAGATCCTTCGGTTCAAGCCCCTTCACCGGCCCCAGGGATCCCACCGGCATGAACGCCGGCGTCTCAATCGTGGCATGCCCTGTCGTCAACTCACCGATGCGACCGTGGCTATGTGGGTCGGGGTGGTGAATGTGGTATTGCATCATCGTTCGTGGAAGGTGGTGGACTACATCTGTTCAGGAGCCGACAGCCCCAACACGTCCAGCCCATTGTGAATCACCTGCTGGACCGCTGCCATCAAGACCAGCCGTGCGGCCGTGCGGCTGGGTGTGAGCACTTCAGCCGCCACCGATGCATCAGCATCTGGCTCACCAGCCGGAGGGAGAATCCGGTGCTTGTTATAGAAGGTGTGCAGGAGCGCCGCCAACTGCTGAAGGTAATACGTCACCCGGTGCGGCTCAAAGGCCAGGGCACTCGCCTGAAGCACCTCGGGATACGCAGCCAACTTCTTGATCAGGCCCAACTCGTCCGGATCCGTCAGCACCGTGAGATCCACGTCACTCGCGGACGGACGGACGATGCCCCGTTCAGAGGCGACACGCCAGAGGCTGCAAATTCTTGCATGCGCGTACTGCACATAGTACACCGGGTTGTCGCTGGAACGCTGCTTGGCCAATTCCAAATCAAACTCCAAGTGGGTCTTGGAATCCCGCATGAGAAAATAAAACTTCGCCGCATCAGCCCCAACTTCATCAATCACTTCCCGCATGGTGATGAACTCACCGGTCCGCTTGGACATCTTTACTTCGACGCCGTCCCGGAGCAGCTTCACCAGCTGGACCAACACGACCTGAAGACGCTCTTTCGGATGTCCGTAAGCCTGCATGACGGCCTGCATGCGTGGAACATACCCGTGGTGGTCGGCACCGAACACATTGATCAGGAGATCATAGCCACGCCGCAGCTTGTCATAGTGGTAGGCGATATCGGAAGCCAGGTACGTATACTCACCATCCTGTTTCTTGACAACACGGTCCTTTTCATCGCCGTACAGGGACGCCCGAAACCACCAGGCACCCTCTTGGTGGAACACAAGCTCCCTGACTTTCAATTCATCCAACGCCTGCTCAATCGCTTTGGATTCAAGAAGGGACGCTTCGCTGAACCAGGATTGGATTTCGATGCCGAACGACCGAAGATCCTCACGGATAAATCCCAGCAGGATTTCATACGCAAGCGACCGACAGCGAGCTTCAAGATCAGCAGGAGTCAGCTTTTCAGCAACACTGTCAAGCTGGGCCTTGATCTGCTGGGCCACCGCTGTAATGTACGAACCGTGATAGCCGTCTTCGGGAAATGCGATCGTCCGTCCGGACAATTCTTGGTACCGAGCATAGACGGACGCGCCCAGCAATTTCATTTGTCGTCCGGCGTCGTTGATATAATACTCGCCCACGGCATCGTACCCGATCGCATTCAATAATCGGACGACGGCCTGTCCAACCGCAGCTCCTCTACCGTGGCCGACATGCAACGGACCCGTCGGATTGGCGCTCACATACTCAACCAATACTCGACGTCCGGCCCCAATATCTGTCCGGCCATATGATCGGCCCTGCGCCGCGATCTCTCGAACAACTTCCTGCCAAAGAGCCGGCTTGACGGTGAGATTCAAAAACCCCGGCCTCATGATTTCCACACGATCAAACAATCGGTCTCGCTCAGGGAGATTGTCGACAATAATCTGAGCAATATCATGAGGTGCCTTCTGCTCAGAAGCCGCCAGAGACATCGCCACGGTTGAGGCCAGATCTCCCCATTCTGGTCGCTTCGGAGCATCCAGACTCAGCGTCGGCCAGACCGGTGTCCGTAGCTGCCCTTTTTGCTTTGCCCCATTGAGAGCCGTGAGCAGAGCGGTGACGACCTTTCCTTGCACGATACCTGGCGACAAAATAATTCTCCTCAGCCGTGACTAACAGACGGAAATCAACGGAGCACTCTAGCATTATGAGACAGCGAGAGACAAGGCGGTTTACTTTGAATTCCGAGGGGTTCTGGGGAAAGTTATGTTAATCCAGCGGCTTCGAGCGCTGTGAAAATCTGATCCGTCTGCACATCCAAGCAAGGCTTTTCGTGACAGTCTCGCACGTCATCCCATGATGGACAGAGACAGGACGGTCCTCGCACAATCGTCACGTGATCCCCACGAGGTCTCCACCGAGCCGGGTCGGTTGGTCCAAAGACGGCAACGGTACGGACACCGAGGAGAGCAGCCAGATGGGTCACACCCGAGTCATGACCGAGACAGAATCTGGCTTGCACCAGAATTCCGGCAAGCACCGTGAGTTCAAGATTTCGAAGAATTGGAGGTCTTGGCCTGATGACCTCCAGGACGTGCTCAACCGCATGCTGATCAGCCGGTCCCTCGATGACAACCGGGAACAGGCCCTTATGATCAAGCCCCTGAATAATATCCGCAATGGTGACTGGCTGGAGACACTTATGCGTGCTGCCGCTTCCAGGATGGACCAGCACAAATGGCCGCCCCGTTGGAATCCCGATACGCTCAAGACAGGCACTGCCCTCTTCCACAATACCCGGAGAGACTTGGACGAACCTCTCTGACAACCCATCACCGACGGGTTCATCCACTATTTCAAGAAAACGATCGCTTTGATGCTTCGCGCGTAAGACAGGAGAGGAAGGAGATTGGACCCATACTTGTGGAATATGGAATTCCCGGAAAGTGGCGCGAAGAGCGTCCTTATTGTTATCCAGCCAGGCAACTGCAGCATCACATCGATTCAACCACGTTGTGAGCTCACCCGGTAGTGGAGCGCCCCTAGAAAAGAGCCCGGCCCCACCTGGTCCATCCCACGACATCCAGTGATTGACGATGCCACACGTGACAAGCAATCGACCGATAGAACCCTGGGCAATCAGCAGAATCTCACGCCCGTTGTACCGAGCTCCGAGTCGCTGGATTGCCGGTACGGCCAATAGGACATCTCCCAAAGCGCCCGGATGCACAATGACCAACGACCGTGTCATGTGTGTTCCGGGGGAGCACCGCCTCGGTCTTCTCTTCGATCAGTGCAGAGCGTGCGAGCAAGCTCGAGATCGGACGGTGTATTGACATTCAGAAACGATCGTCCATCTGGATCAATCTTGCGAATCTCATCTTCCGTGATCAGACGAACACGGAGTGCAGGGGTTGCAAGCAGTTTTTGTAGCTTGAGATCACCGCTTCGAACAAGCGCTTCCACGACCGACAGACAGTTTCGGCTGTAGACTGCATGAGTCGGTTGAGGTCGACCGTTCCAATAGCCAAGTACAATATCCACCTCGTCTTTTGCGTCAACCATATACCGTATGAGATCTGCATGGATAAAGGGCATGTCGCAAGCAGAGAGGAAGACATACGGCGTCGTAGCCTGATGCAAACCGGTGTACATCCCCCCGAGACTGCCACACGAGGGAATCAGATCACGAAGGACTGGAACTGGAGTTTCTAGAGGTTCACTATCCTGAGCAATAACGATACAGACACGTTCAAAAATATGAGAAAGGATGTTGCGACTCCTTTCCAGGAGGGTCTGCTCCCCCACAGTAAGAAATCGCTTGTCCGCTCCCATCCGCCTACTCTTCCCACCTGCCAAAAGGACCCCTGTGACATCGGAGATCATAAATCCATCGCCGTCCAAAATAAAAAAGGGGGTGGGTTACCCCACCCCCTTCACGCTGACAACCCATACTTGGGTTTCAAAGGAAACTACAGTGTCTTTCCCTTTTTCTTATTTGAACGGCGGGTCAGGACCCACCCCTCAAGGAGAACCACACCGACAGCAATCACGACCGGATAAATATACGTTTCCTGAGGAACCGGTGGATTCATGAAGGTGTAGTAGAAGGCCGACACGGCCATCTTCCGGCCTGCATCACCATTATGCCCATCCCAGGCAAAGAAGACGGTGGGGATATACTGGCCCACCTCAAAGAAGGTATCCTCATCGTAATCCTGATCCTTCTTATTTCCCACAGGCCGCTGAATCATGACGTACCACCGGCCATTCTTCCACTCTGCCTTCAGAAGCTTCATAGCCTCTTCGTAATTATCACGCTCTTCAAAGTCCTTATCCCAGCCGGTCCCCTTGAAGGCACGAAGAGATCCGTCTGCTTCCCACTTCACAATGTCCATAGGAAACTGTTCGTTCGTCCCGAACAAGTATCGTGGCTTGATCGGAGCCGGAAGCTCTTTCCACTTGACGGCGGTTTCAATGGCGATCGCATCATTATAGACCGTATAGTTATTCTGATGAGCCGCGATGGATCCTTCTTCTCCGGTCTTAGGATCCTGTTCTTTAATATCGATATTGACTTGCGTAGGAGCCCAAGGGAGCTTCCCCTCTGCCACGCTCTTCGTCCGGTCATCCCACTCAAGCAGATAGACAATGTGCTTATCGTTATAGAGTGAACGGACCCAAATATCGTCAAGACGATTCACAAAGTTTCTTGGCTTGTGGGTAATCTGCCCACCCATTGCCACGTATCGCTTTGGAGCCTTTTTCCAGGCCTCATGCTCAAGATCGGTCGGAATTTCCCCTTCAACCATATCTGATGGAATGACGAAATTGATTTTCGGTTTATCAGTCAGAGGATCAATGGGTAAAGGGTTACCCAATGGATCTCTCTCACAGAGAGAGTTGACAAAATTTGCAATATCCCAACGCTCGTCTACGCTGGTGTTGTCAGCAAATGAAGGCATCGGTGTACCGTTGACACCTGTTGAGAAGGTTCGAAAAATATTGCTCACATTGTACGGATCCTGACGGCTGCCACGGAAATTCCAGCACTTATGCCAATTGGCCGGCTGAATGGAGAAGCCCCAGTCGTCCTTCAGGTTGAAGGCGTTTCCATCACCCCGGCCTTCCATCCCGTGACATTCCACGCACTTTTTCTCGACGATTAACTCACCACCGCGCTTCTTACTTTCGTCGGTAGCAGGCTTTGGCTTCAAATCAGCCAACTGCAGCACAGTTTGGCTCTCAGACTGCTTATCGGTGAATTTCCGATCTTTGACGAGTTGGGTCGTCACAAAAGAAAGGACTTGCTGCCGCTGCTCCTCGCTCAAGATACCTTCCCACGGGGGCATCGCAGAACCTGGGAGACCATGCGTCACTGTTTCGAAGAGATCGTTTTGACCAGGGATCGGCTTCTTGGCGTCAAACAATGGCAACTCACCGCTGGCCGTATGCCGAATCTTAAAGGTACCCTGATTGAAATTGCGCGGACGAGGCCAGAGACGATCGGCACCAGGTCCGTCACCGGCTCCATCTACCCCGTGACACCACACACACTTGGTAAAATAGACTCGTTTCCCTGCTTCAATCATTTCTGCCGAAGGTTCAGCTGCAAGCTCACCTTTCTTGAAGCCTTCAGGCAGTCCTTGCGCTGAAACCGACGAATATCCCGAGGTAGACACTAACACCACTCCGAAGGCTGCAGCCGCGATGATCCCGGCCTTCTGAGTCATACTGTCCATCATGTTTGGCCTCATAATCTTCATTATGTTTGGTCTGGCATTCTCAAGTGATATGGCGACTAATCCCAAGTCCGTGGATAGTAGCCGGTGTGCCAATATTCAAACAAAACGACTTTCCAAATTTCATCCACGGTCAAGTGTTGTTCCCATGGGGGCATGACTGAAGCCCAAGGGAATCCTTCATTGGGCAAGCCAATACCGCCCTTCGACACCCGCCAGAAGATAAAGGTTTCTTGTAGCTGTGCGATCGTACCCGGATCGGTAAAGTTTGCTGGGATCGGATTGAAAGCAAAGGCGTGGAGCCCTCGACCATTCAGGTTATCCCCGTGGCAGAAATGGCAATTTTGGAAGAAAATCTCTCCACCCTCTCTGACGTACTTCAGATAACCTTGGTTTTTTTCATCCCAGGGATTGGCATTTGGTTTCATCAAACGGCCCATTCCCTGCTCAACAATGTTGGCATTGGAAAATTCTTGATCGTACTTTCCATCAGGATTAACCCGATAGGGGTTCTGAGAAGTCTGGAGCGTATATGTCTTCCCATGCACCTTCGTGCTGGCAGGAGGTGCAGGATGAACCGTCCGAAGTTCGATAGGCTCTTCAGACTTCGGCATCATGGCATTGAAGGAAAATCCCCCGATAAGAATTGGAATAAGCACGAGGTACACGTATCTGAGAAGCCTGTTCATGCCGGTCTGGGCATCAAGGACGTTCATAATCGGCCGCTTAAACTTGCTCCAGTCCTCTTCATTGGCAGACACCCACATAAACACCGTGACAAGCCCCACCGTTCCATACATCGCACGCACGCTGAAAGGGATTGGTGGATAGACCCGATACTTGAGATAGACCATCAGAAATATCCAGAAACCGATCCCTTGCCAAAACCTTGGGAGAGCCATCCCCATCGCATTCATCATGTAGCTCAACCCTGTAAAACCGATCACGAAGCATGCCACTTCCAGCAGCAACTGGATCGGCATATACCCTTCGACTAATCGCACAGTATTGGACGGAACAACATCAAAGATCATTCCACCCAACAGGAGCAGCCCCGCTACTCCTATCAAGGCACCAAGAGACATCAATGCTTTCATCGGCAAACTCCCTTTACTCTCCGCATAACAGACAACCGACTCCTAGGAAACCTTTGGTGGCGGCGCGCCGGTTTTCACTTGCGACAAGTAGTCAACGATTTTCTTCAATGCTCCTGCGCTCAATTTTTGGCCAAAGATCGCCGGCATTGTCTTATCCGGGAATGGCTTCACAACATAGGCGCTCGGATCAACGATGGACTCCATAATATATTCAGCAGCTGATTTTGCCGTACCCTTGTAGGCTGGATCCTTAATTCGTTGCGGGGCCGTTGTCCCCTCCTCAAGTTTCGGACCAATCGTGCCTGTTGCCCCAGGAATACCAGGGATGGTATGGCACGATACACACTGAGCCTTGGCAAAAATTTGATCCACCGGCTCTGAACCATCTGCCAGCAGTGACGTAGCCCCAGCAGGCTTGTCATCCGCTTGCTTAGGACGCTCTGCCTCAGGAACGAACTTCTCGTACGACTTCACAATTTCATCGAATGAAGGAGGTTCAACCCCTTCGCGGGCATACATCCACGTGTCAACCGCTGCAAGCTCTGCAAGACTGAGAGATATCGGTGGCTTATGGATCGACGGCATCGGGCTTTCTTTATCGTTCGTCCCCTTGACCCCATAGCCGGCAACAACGTAGCAACTAGGACAGGCATGCGACTCCGCGATATATTCCTGCACAGTCTCAGCAGTACCTGAACCAGGGAATGCCTCCTTCACTGAATATTCTCGCTTTGATGGGTTACCCTTAGAATACTTAGGATCCTCTAAGCGCTCCTTACGAGTTGGCAAACCCAACAAGTTCGGTGCTCGCTCGCCGAGCATTCCCGCATGGAACGCATGGCAAAGCGGGCATTGCCCTTTACCAATCGCACCTTGCTCTTTATTCTTTCCGACTCCGCCAAAGATGATTTCCTCACCCTTGTCAGCCAGCTGCTGAGTGGACATAGTTTCCCAGGTGACCTTCTCCTCTACCGGGGGAAAACCGCCTTCCACTTGAGGAAGCCAGTTTCCATATCCAGAAAGAAAGGCGGCCACGAAGAACATCATGCCACCGATCTTCAGCAGGGCACTGAGATTGGTGAAATACAGCGCCATGATGAAGGTCGTGACGGTAATCATCACCAATGAGACAGGGAGCAACCGGCTTTCGCCATAGAAGTTAGTCTTGTAATTGGCGATCGCCATGAAGAGAAGGAAGCAGGATACAATCCCAATGAACGTCTTAAATACTGCGCGCTTCTTCGCAGCAGGGTCGCTGATACTTACTTGAAAATAAACCAGCAGACCCGCAAGGATGGCCAGAGCCATCCAACCCATCGACAGTGCTTCAGCAATCAAGTTACCCAAGGTCGTGACCTCCTACAGCTACAACTCTGGAGGGGAGATAGCCCCTCCTGTTCGTTGTGCCGACTAGCCAAGAAGACACAGGTTAATGACTGGGTGCCGGCTGTGGAACGCTACCAGGAATTCCAGCCTTGGACTCAACTGGAACTTTCTTCGCCGTTAAGCTACCCAACCAGAAGACAAAGAGAATCGTAATCCAGAAAAATAATACGTTGGCTGAAATCATATTGGCGGCAAATCCTACCGTATGGGTATAGGCCCATGGAGAATTGTCTCGCATGATCTCATTGACGTGCCAGAAAAGCCTGACTGACGAGCGAATATAGCCCATCAATCCCATCATCCAGGTAAACGCGGTGGCCAACATAATAAGAGCATATTGCGATCGAGCGGAAATCTTACCCCACTCAATCGGCCCCATTTGCTTGGCCCCCTTCATCATGAAGCTGTTCAGCGCAAACATGAAGAAGAGACAGGACAGAGTCGTCGCCACCTGAGGAACAGACAGACCCACCCGAACGTTTGCCGGAATGTAATATCCGTACACCGCAAGGAATATAATATTGAAATAGGCACAGCCGAAGAACACACCCATAAAGATGTTCCCGAACTTCGCCCAGGATACAGTCGAGACTTTATTGCCTCGCATATACCAGACGAAGCTCAGCACCGTGGTTGTAATAATGACGTTAATGCCTCCGTTTTTCGCAGACATAACCCCATAATTACCCAACACTGGGTGCTGCTGACCTCCCATGGCCTTCAGCTCCGCTGGAGTCATCACCATGGTGTGCGGAGTGATAAAGACCATATAGCCACAGGCGAGCAAGAAGACCAGGTACTTGATGTATCGCTGATATTTCTCTGCCCCACGCATACGACCCATGGCCTGCCAGAGATAGTAATTGGTGCTCAAGAATAGGATTCCGATCATGGTCGCCTGAATAATAAACAACCAGGCAAGCAGACCGCCCATTAACGTAATACCCATCTGCTGACGATAGGCATAGACCTCACGCATGAGCCAATATCCGGCAAATGGCAATGGAATCAGAAATGCCACGCCCAATGCCATAGCGATATAGCCCATCCAGTCATAGTGAGCTCGGTCTTCATCCGTTTTTGAAGCCAAGAACTTGTACGCAGCATACGCCGCGACCACACCACCGCCGAACGCCATATTACCCAGGATTCGGTGGAGGTTAAGCGGATTCCACAGCGCGGTGTGAATTACATGCCAAATATTCCCGAGGTATCGCCCCTGCTCATCGACGCCGGCAGGCGACATCATGAAACCGATCCACGAGTTGGCGAGGAACATGAGCAAGGTTCCGATGACGTTTAAGACCACCGACATGCTCAAATGGATCCACTTCAAGAACCCCTCTCTCATCTTGTCCCAGCCATAGTAGTAGATGTAGAGAGTTCCGCTCTCCGCCACAAACATCAATGCATAGATGTGCATGACAGGACGGAAGATGCCCGACAAATACGAGAAGAAGGCCGGATACAGAGTCAGGAAGGTAAAGATCAGAATACCTCCCAGAATAGCAGTGAGCGAGTAGGCTGTCAGACTGATCTTAATAAAGTCATAGGCCAACTGGTCGTAGCGCTTTGCAAGCGCCTTATCCTTCGTCACTACACCCATAAACTCGATGATCATACAGAAAATCGGGACGGCCAACACGAAGCTGCCGTAGTAGAGATGCTGCTGATTCGCAAACCAGAGCAACACACGACTTTCAAAGTTATATCTCGGATAGTCCTTCACGCCATCTGTCGTCTTAGGAGCGGGAGCACCGGACACGATGCCCTCGGTCTTATAATAGACATCCCGACCCTTTTCGACTTTATCCCCATCCTTCTTTGCCGCATCGCCCGCATGAGTCTCTTCACCGATGGCCAGTGAAGGCAGCGCCACGACGACCGGAAGCAGAAGGAGGCCGACCATCATGCAGAGCGCCACGATCGAAAATATGCGCTTGCCGACTAAAAGGCCCATGGAATACCTCCTTAATACCCTACGTTAAATGTATGTTTTTCAGAATACCCGACAACACCTTCAGGAGGGCTCAGTTTTTGAAGAGATACCAAAAGTCCAGCCCCTGCATATCCATGAGGTAGTGATCAACCATCACAAAATAGCCAACACAAATAATAAGAGAAACAACAAGTGCAATGACGGGATTGTTAAGGGCGCTCATTTTCTTCTTCCTCTTTTTCTGTCGACCAATGCCATCAATCAGCTAAGCCAGGTAACCCCTCCCACACAAGGGTAGACCCCGCTCACAATTCAACAAGGACACTGAATACCAGCAAACCAATAGAAAAACCACAATCCGACAGCACAAGTAATGTAAAAAATCATCTTCCCAATTTTTACTTTGAGCTCGCTATCAGGGGTAGCTGTTGCCATCGTCATGTAACTCCCGATCAAGATAGTTGGTAAGGTATGAAATTCAGAATTACTGCATTTTCTTGACAGGCATCCTGCCCTGTGTTATCAAAATTTCTCAACTTCTAACGCGAATCTGAGAGGAAATTGTGTCGAAAAACTCAAAAGTGTTTGACATTATAGTTTTGGCTGGAATGGTTGTCAATATCATTTTGGCCGTGTTTTTGATCCTGTACTACTTTGATTTCCTGTAAATTCTTCTGGTTTTTCCTTCTCTTCTCCCATCGTACCGGCAGTCGAATTTGCACAGCGGAATCCGATCGTTTCATCTCGAAAATCTTGCATCATCTTGCTTCGACTGGTAATCCGAACATCGCCACCTGCTGTCGTATATCCTCCCCCGCGAAGCACTCGATAGGTGCCGTATTCAGGACTCGGCGGATTGTGATCCGGTGAGCTCTTATAGTAAGTCTCATCGTACCAATCAGCCACCCACTCCATGACGTTGCCGGCACCATCCATCACTCCATACGGACTCTTGTCGCTCTGGAATGTGCCGACACGCGCCGACGCTTCGTACCCATCCTGCACACGAGCCCAATTGGCCCCATCAGGCTGCTCCTTATCCCCCCATGGCCAGAGCCTTCCATCCGTGCCACGCATGGCCTTTTCCCACTCAGCTTCAGTAGGAAGTCGCTTACCCTTCCAACGACAGTA
>DIHK01000066.1:15016-23561 GCA_002420115.1 Nitrospira sp. UBA5698 | reverse complement strand
CGAGCCCAATTGGCCCCATCAGGCTGCTCCTTATCCCCCCATGGCCAGAGCCTTCCATCCGTGCCACGCATGGCCTTTTCCCACTCAGCTTCAGTAGGAAGTCGCTTACCCTTCCAACGACAGTACCCATCTGCGTCTTCCCAGGACACATAAACGATGGGCTGATTGATCCCACGCACCTTGGCCCCACTCTTGGCATAGCGCGAAGGGAGTCCTGGCTTTCGATGCCCCGTGGCCACAACGAACTGCTGATACTGGTAGTTCGTCACCTCGTACCGATCGATCGCGAACGCATCCAGATAGATGGTTCGTTGCGGACGTTCATCAAAGCCTCCACCCTCAGTTCCACGAACGAACGGCCCCGCCGGAATCGTGACCATCTCACCAGAAAGAGGTTCCTCCCCGGGAGCACTATCCGCCATCGACACCACTTCAGCAGTGGTATCAGACGTCGGCTTCTCATACGGTGTGACCGTCGTCCCTCTCATAATGGCTACGATGGGCATAGTCGCGCAGGCCAAAACCACCAACAAGAAGACAAGTTTAAACTTTGACTCGAGCATGCCGTCCTATCACTCAGCTCCCAGTTGAAGCCGGATCCAGATCACTGGCGCAGCGGACACCGATCGTGACATCAGTACGCCAATGCTTAGCCGCAAACCGCTTGGACAACCTTGCTTGATGCTCCGTCTCCCTCCAAGATCCCCCCCGCACGACTTTCAAATCTGCATTTTCAGGCCCCTTGGGATCACGAAACGGAGATTTCTTGTAGTAGTTCTCGTCGTAGGAATCCTCAACCCACTCCGCCACATTTCCTGTCATGTCGTGAATGCCATAGGGACTTCGCCCGGCCTCAAAGGATCCGGGAGGAGCCAAATACTTATAGCCATCTTCCGTCCCATCGACATTGGCCGCATTGACGACAAACTTGTCTCCCCAGGGATATCGTCGCTTACTCTCACCCCGACCAGCTTTCTCCCATTCCGCTTCCGTGGGCAGACGCTTCCCCGCCCATTTGCAATAGGCCGCCGCCTCATCCCACGAGACACTCATCGCCACAAACTCGGGCTTCAAGATTTTTGATTGATCGTCGTCAAACACCTCGATCCTCGGCATCCCCCGCTTCGTCATCTTGGCAAACCGCTGATACTCTTGTTGCGTCACCTCGTTCCGATCGATATAGAACCCTTTCAAATAGACCTGATGCTCGGGCGCCTCATCGGGATCCCCGTCATTGCTTCCCATCGTGAACGGCCCTTCGGGAACTTGAACCATTTCCCGCCCTTCGTCTCCGATCTTGGTCTTGTACATGGAGAAATCCTGAGTGGGCAGACTGCCGGCAGTTGGTCGCGCTTCGGACTGCACTGACGCCGCAAGCTGTTTCATCTGCTTGGCCTTGTAGGATTCGTAGGCCAACAGACCGATCATGAGAAAAAATGACGCAAACACGAAGATAATGGAGCCGACTAAGACACCTTTATTTTCCACACATACCTCGACAATCAATACCCATGGACCCTATGACGGCGAGGTTTCAGCCTGCTCCGCCGCCTTCTTCGCTGCACGCACATCGAGCAACATTGAAATCTGGACGCCAAGAAAGCCGCCCATGGCGGCTCCAGCCCCAGCGCCAACCCAGATCCGGTCAGGACCAGCCAACACCCAGGCTAACAGGCCACCAATGACCGTGCCAGCCAGAATACTCACGAGAAACCGGCGACCACCAAGAAAGCCGATCACGACTCCAAGGCCAAGCCCAACGAGGACGGCAACCGGCATCAGCCCCCCACCCATGGTCGTCCCAATCAGGGTTCCGACAGTCCCCATCACGACGATCCCAAGGACAATATCTACGACCTTGCGACGCTCCATCACGCTAATCTCTCAGAGCCTACGCATGTGTCACTTCCCCGGAAGGGCGACGAGCGGGCCAAAATCTATCTCCACCCCAGGCGCGGCGATGATAGAAATCCCCCAGGCCTTCTCGGCCGGCTCATGCTTATGAATCCGCTTAAAATCCTCGTACACATTGACCCGTTCTTCAAACCACTGTCCAATCTCCTTCGTCCCAGACTGGACAACGATCTCCGATCCGCTGAACATCCCACCTTCGGTCAAGGTGCCGTCCGGTTTCGATTCGCTCCAGACGTATTTCGTGAACACCGGAATAAACAGGAGATCCGTATCGAGCGAGGCATAGACGGCCGCGAGTGGCTCGTTTCCGGTCGCGGCCTTGGTCAGACGCCAGCGCCAGGTCAGAACCGGATAGGTCTTGGGATCCCAATCGATTTTCTTCTTCTTGATCCGTTGCCCCGCATCTTTGGCCGACAAAAAGCTTGCCCCGTTTTCCGTCCGCACCTTGTACGCGTCACGGCCTTTCGTTTGGCTCCGCTGGTTTTCGTGTTCCCAAAATGATGGAAACCCGTCCGCCTCTTTTGCTTGGAAGTCTTCCAAAACCAAGGTCGGTTCTCCTGCAATCGTCGGTGCCCCCCCGCTCACGAGAAGGATTGAGCCGAGCACGGCTGCCGCAGCCATCAACACAGTCCGTATCATGCCCTGATTCCCTTTCTATGTTTCTTGCGATGGAATCGGAGTCAGCAATGGCGACTCTTTCTCACTCGCATCCTCAACCATCACCGGCTGCTGTCCCCGTTCGCACATCCAGAACAGCGCGAGAACCGCCGCCCAGAATACCACCATATTCAGTGTCACCATTTTGGTCGCATACTGGAGGTCCGGCGTGAAGGCCCAGGGCGAGACATCGGCCATCAACTCGCTGACGTGCCATGATAGTCTCCCCGAGGAACGGATGTATCCCATCAACCCCATCACCCAACTGAACGATGCCGCCAATCCAAATAAGCCGACCATGCCCCGCAGCGGAATCTTTCCCCACTGAATCGGGCCATGCACCACCGCACGCCTGAGCATCAACCGATTGATCACCACTCCGACCAGAATAACCGTGAACGTGGTGAACGCCTGCGGAGCGGACAGACCGACGCGAATTTTCGCCGGCAAATAGAATCCATAGATCGATAGCCAAATGATGTTCACTGCGCCGACCACATACAGCACCGTAATGAGGATATTGCCGGTCTTGATCCATGAGATCGTCATGGTTCGATTCGCGCGACGATAATAGAGGAAGCTCAGCGCGGTCACGAGGATCAGGATATTGACCGCTCCGTTCTTGGCCGACATGACCCCGTAGTTGCCGATGACCGGATGTTGCGCACCTCCCATGGCCTTGGCTTCACTGGCAGAGGTCAGCAACGTATGCGGCGTCAACCAAATGAAGAGCGCGAGCATCAACACGCCCAGAAGGGTTTGGTAATACGGCTGATACCGCTCTCCTCCCTTAATCCGCGCCATGCTCTGCCACAGATAGTAATTGATCCCCAAAAACAAGACACCGATCAAGAGTGCCTGCACCACAAACAGCCAGGTGAGCAGGCCGCCCATCATCGTGACCCCCATGGTCTGACGAAACACAAAGACCGACTTCATCAGCCAATACCCGGCGAACGGCATGGGAATGAGGGCGCAGACCGTGACGAACAGGAACACATAGCCGACCCAATCAAAGTAGGCACGCTCCTCGTCGGTCTTGCTGGTAAAAAATCGGTAACAGGCATAGGCAAGCACCACCGCTCCGCCGGACATCATATCCGCCAGGAAGCGATGGACATTCAGAGGATTCCAGAGGGCAGAGTGCAGCAGATGCCACGCGTTTCCAAGAAATCGCCCCTGCGCATCGACCCCGGCGGGCGACATCATGAACGCAGACCAGGCGTTGGCCATCATTAGTAGGGCGGTCCCCACAATATTGGTCAGAATCCCGATCGCGGCGTGAACCCATTTCATGCCACGGTCTGTCATCCGGTTCCAACCGTAGTAGTAGACGATCAGCAGCAGCGCTTCTCCGAAAAATACGGCGGCGTAGGCAGGCATGAATCCTTTGAATGTCCCGCCCATATACTTCATGAAACTCGGATAGAGCGTGATGAACATCGTCAACATCAGACTACCGATCAGTGCCGTAACCGACATAGCCAGGACCGCCACCTTCGCAAGATCCCTTGCCAAGCCATCATAACGAAGAGCCAAGGCCGGATTTTTCGTGATCAACCCCAAAAACTCAAGTAAGGCGCAAAACAACGGCAAGGCGAGAACGAATCCGCCGAAATAGGTATGTTGCTGCGTCACAAACCACACCAGCAACCGACTATCCAGTGAACCGACTTGAGGATAGACCGTTTCCTGAGGAGTGGGAGCCGCCGGCCCCTGCGGAATTCCCTCGGTTCCGAAATACACGTCCGTGGATGAGTCGGCAAAGGACAGATCAGTGCCACTCCCCAGAAAACCAAGGGCGATGAAGACGAATCCGATACACATCACCACGCGAAACAGAAAGCTGTTCATCCTGAATCCTTGGCCCATGGACCTACCCCTTTATCCCGGTCTTACCGAGTGCCAACTCCCCGGTTGCATCGGTGGAACCGATGGTCTTGCCCAGAATCCCCATGACAAACGGGCACCGTAACATGCCACTCGACAGTTGGGGTGCCTGTTCATCTTCAACGTGACGGCGATCACCCAGATAATACCCATACAAAGCCATGATGGCGGTCACGATCGCCCCCATCACCGCGGCCGAACCTAACGTGATCGTGGGCTGTCTCATCACAAACAGCAGCAACCCCATCGCAACCAGGTAATAGGTCGAGGCAAAGGCCATCCCAGGCCACCACCAATATTTCACTAGCTCACCCGGTGCGGTCCGGCGAAGCGTCTGCACCCACGGAGTAGATGGATAGAGTCCGCCGAAATAGGCGCAGAGAGTCACTCCACCGCCAAGAACGGTCACGGCGAATAACTGGGCCAACGCCCCCCCTTGAACGTCTGCAATGAGCAGCCCAGGACTTGATGCCAGCGCACCAAGCGCAAGTCCGGCAAGGACCCACGGCCCCAGCTGCCCGGCCTTGTGCTGCAGCAAGACCCGGAGTGGCGCTCCATCCGGGAACGTGAGAAAGGGTCGCCCCATCTGCATAAGCCGACGCACATGCCCGATTTCAAAAGCATCGCGTGCGACGGATGTACAGGAGATAATGATGGCCATCATCGCCGGCCCATCAGGATGCTGGAGATAGCTATAGCTCATGATCCACAAGAGAGTCAGCACCAACAGCGAGAGCTGAATCCCATAGACCGCGCCGATCCATCCGACGAGCCAGCTGAGCAACCGTGCGCCATCCTGGCGCACAATCTCCGCCCAGGGCGCAGCCCGCCCGACCCGATAGGCCAAGGCCGCTGTCACCATGGCGACCAGCGCACTCACGGCCAAGAGCACCAGCGGCTCGGCGATCGGCATAAGATGCTTGGCAAGCCGATAGACTCCGAAGGCGATCAACCCCGGCACAAACATCACGATGCGTTTTCTCTTGCGCACGGCCTCTTCCGTCACCGCCAAACTCAAGCTCGGAAGTACCCGCAACGCCATTCGATGAAGCATGCTGAACCCGTTAAACGTGAAAGGTAAAAGGTGAGAGGTGAATCATTCTTGTCCTCCTACTTTTCACCTTTCACATCTTACTTTTCACTATTTCTGAGCTGCCATTCCAAAGTACTTCGCTTTAATCTCTTCCATCAGCGCCACGGTGATGCGAGACAATCCACGATCTGCCGCGGTTCGTTCAAGTTCAACTCGTGCCATCGCGCGAACCGGCGCTGGCACCCGGTCCAACCGCCGTTCCGCTTCCGGGTCCCATTCGATGCGTTCTCCCGTACGGGGACGAAGCAACGTGTCATAGGTGACGACTCGTTCTCCTTGGCTACGGAGATGTTGCTCCACCTCATCTCGAACCAACGGTGCCACATAGGGCGGCATGCGGGCCAATCGATGCAGCGCCTCATCGGTCCAGAATAATCGATCAATGAACCCTCGTGTCTGACCCTCCGGCACATCGACACCGACTTTCAACCCACAGCCTCGGCACTCCGAGCGAATGAACCAGAACGCACCAGCTTCACCACCACGTTCCTCAATCCCCTCGGTATGCATCCAGCGACCACAACCGCAGGTCAGCATGATCTCTCTCGTGAGGGGTGAAAGGCGAAAAGTAAGGGGCTGTTCATCGAGTCATCCGATCTTGCCCGGATACAAGATGTACAACATCGTATAGGTGAAACTTCCGGTCATAAAGAGCACACAGTAGATGACCATCGTGAATCGGCCCAACGCCCGATGCCGCCGTGCGCCGTCTGGCCAGATTCGCTGGATCGTCATCTCAACCGCAAACACAAAGGCGACGAGCGCAAGGAAGATCAGGTAAACCTCCATCTTGCGCATCGAAAATCCGGCGGTTGCCACGCGCGAAAAAAACAACCCCAATACGATCACGGCCACGACAGCGAACACGATTCCGATCTTCTTCCACGTGGTCATGAGCCGTGACTCCCGGAGCGACCGCACCCCGTCGATGAATTGCTGAGAACGAAACCCCAACACCATCATATACACCGCCATGATCAGCCCGATGATGACCAGGATAATGTGGAGGGTCAGTACCGGGATGAAGACGTAGTCATACAGTGATTGTGAGCCGCCGAACCCTTCCTTGCCCTCAAAAGCCAGAACCCCAAGCTGCCGAAAGAGATAGTACGCGATAAAGAAGCTCAACATGGCGATCATGCCGCCCAACATCAGCCAATGGTGCGCATCGGCCTTTCGCTTGCGTGCCTGAAACCATCCGATGACAAAGAGTCCGGTAAAGAGCGTGGCCATCAGCTGACTGAGATCCGCTCCGACCGTTGCATGAGTCCCAAAGAACCCTGGTTCTCGTAACCAATCCACCGTAATAATCCTTCGTACTGTCTCTCGTTGCCTTGGTAAACCGTTTCAAGTTTTAAGTCCCAAGTTTCATGTTGTGCCGAAGCCTACCGTTTGAAACCTGAAACATGAAACTCGAAACCGTTGGGTCACATGCTTCACGTTTCACGCGATCTCACCCCCTGCACCACCGCCGTCTTCTCCAGTTCCACCACAGAGCCGAACCCGGCAGTATGGAGCCATTGCATCGCTTCACTGGCTTGGAAGCAGCTCCCCTTCTGAGTGTTGACGAGAATGTGGACGGCAAAGGCCGTCGTCCAGGCGGGGCCTGTCCCGGCTTCGTCCAAGAATCGATCCTTAATGACCAACCGCCCGCCCGGCGCCAGAGCGCCATAGACCTTCTTGACCAGATCCTGATTCATATCAAAGGTTTGATAATGTAGAATATCCGACATCAGGACCACATCGTAGGGTCCACCGAGCGGATCCCGATTGAAGTCACCGGGGTGCAGAGCGATCCGTGATTCTAGCCCCGCCTCTTTCACTGTTTTTTCCGTCAGTTTCAGCGTTTCCGGAAGGTCGAACACCGTCGCATGCAGGTCGGGATAGACCTGGCAGAACGCAATCGCATTCGTCCCGGCGCCACCGCCAAGATCACACATCCGCTCACGCCCAGCCAACTTCAACCGCTTGGCCAAATCAGGACCACTCTGCTGGCCAATACGATTCAGTACCGCCAGCACATGGCTTCCCAACTCAGGGTCGGTCTCGAACACATGGCGATCCACCGTCCGCTTCCCCGTACGAATCGTCTCTTCCAGTTTGCCCCAGTTGTTCCACTCTGCATCGTGTAAGAGCAGCAAATGGCCGACATACTGCGGCGACGACCGGACCAAATACTTGATCGCAATCGATGAGTTCCCGTACAGCTCCGCTTCTTTCGTCAGAAGCTTCATCGCGACCAGCGCATTTAAGAGAAGGCCCAGGGTAGGAGGATCAGCCTGCAGTCGTCCGGCAATGTCCTGACAAGATTTCGGCCGTTCATCGATGGCCGAAAAGACATCCAGCTTCACGGCTGTGAGTAAAATCTTGGTCTCCCAGTAGTAACCCAGCTGGAAGACTTCCGCGAGTGAGAGTTCTCGAGACACACTACCCCTCTTGGACAGAGAAAATAGCCCAGAAACATAGGATCTTACCTAGATCAGAAACGAAAAGACAAGGCGGGGCATTTGCCGCTTGAGGCTAACCTGATTACTTTGAAATCCCCTTGGAAACTACTAAAGAACTGGCTTTGGTGAAACGGTAGTCATCGGGGAATACACCACCCGTTACGCTTCTTCCAGCGAGATCACTTCCACATGAACTCTGGCGGTGCCTTGTTCGACAAATCCAAGCTGCTCGGCGGCGCCTCGGCTAAGATCGATGATTCGCGTCCCGGAATCGGGGTTGTGATCACTCGGAAAGGGACCACGGTCGTTCACTCGGACAACGATCGACTTGCCGTTTTCCAGATTCGTCACCTGCACATGGATCGGCAGCGGCAAATATTTATGCGCTGCCGTCAGTCCGCTGGGATTGAACAGCTCGCCGTTCGCCGTCATGTGGCCGCCCGGCAGACGCCTGGTTTCCTCCCCGTACCACGAAGCCAAGCCCGTTTCCTCGTACGTCTGCGCATTCGCCATGTTCATCGGCACGTACCGCTGGCCCTTGACG
>DIHK01000066.1:5795-14674 GCA_002420115.1 Nitrospira sp. UBA5698 | reverse complement strand
TGGAGCCTGGACCACTTCAAAGGTAAATTTCCCAATGTGATAGACCAGCCTGGTCGCCCCCTTCGTCAACTCATACGCTCCGCTCACCACCCAGATCGTACCTTTAACCGTCTTTTTCACAACGCGATAGCCGGTCTTGGCAACCGAAAAGGTTCCCTTGAGCACGGAGAACGCCCCATCAATGACGGAGCAGGAGGCATTGGACAGAAGAGTGGAGACAAGGAGCAGCGGGAGAGCAAGCCTCGTTCGTCGCAGCACGTGATCCACACCTCCGGCCATGAGGGGATGGAAGGTCATGAACCGCCCCTCTCACTAGGCCAATCCGGTCATGCCCACACTATGTATCACATCAAAGAGCGGAGACGGAGAAAACCCTGAAACGAGAATGCCAGCGAAGAAAAGTACTGGAGGAGAAAGGGCTACAAACACGACGGGCAGCGGATTACTCCGCTGCCCGTCAAGAACACATCGATGAAACCGGCTTACTTGATTTCAGCCTGGAGCTTGGCGGTTCCGCCGTCCGTCACATCGACATCGAACTCGATTTTCTTGGCCTTACCGGCGAATGGATGCCAGGCCACCACCTTGTGCTTGCCAGCCGGCACATCCTTGATCTCGAATGACCCATCGTCCTTCGCCACGGCGAAGTGGGCGTTCGATACCGGGAGGAAGAAGGATTGCATGAACTCATGCTGGTCGCACTGTAAGCGGAAATATCCTTCCTTCTCGGCACCGCCACGGAAGGTCACCGGCTTGTCCAACTTATCACCCTTCTTTGCGAGACCGATATTGAAACCAGTCGCGGAAGAGCTCCCCTTCACGGTAAAGCTATGGGGATTGTGCAGCACACCGGCCACGGACTTAGGATCATCGGCATCGGCATCGGTGTTTTCAACTTTAAATGGGCGGGTATTCACCACCACACCACTGAACGGCTGGAAATCACAGAACGCTGCCACAACTTCCGTTCCGGCATAGCCGTCCATCCAGGCCTTATCCTCGATGTCCACCACGGCCACGACAGCACCCTTCAATCCGCCGTCCTTGCTCACTTCGATCTGCTTCAAGAACCGCTTGTCGCCATCCACCTTGCTCTTGTCAGGAATCTGGGGACAGAACTTCGGGTTCGGGAACTTGGAGAAGAGGAATTCCTTTTGCTCCGCCTTGCCGGCAAATGTCACCTTCCCCGCAATCGTTCCGCCCGCGTACGAGGTGAGAGGCGCCGCGACCAAGGCGACGGCTGCTACGCCAAACATCATTGATAACGCACTCTTCATTGGACTGCCTCCTTGTAATTAACGAACATCCTGCCTCCGAACTGACCTATCTCTCTGGTTTTCATCCACCAAAGCTCTTCTGGTTCAGACCCTTCACACCATCGATCACACTATGGCAAGTCTAGATAGAACGAGTATGTATATGAAATCTTACCGTCCGCTGTCAACCGAAACAAGAGGGACCTGAATGGGCCATCCAGAGTAGCTATTTCCACATCGTCCTGGTACATTTGGCACAAATTACACGCCTAGGTGAACCTCCGACTCATGCCACATCCCTCGCGTAGACCACAATGATCGCGTCAACTGTCCCTGCCGGTGGGCTCAAACGTACCTACCCGGTCTATGTGACGGTGATGCTCTTCAGCATTATCGTGGGCACTGCCGTGATCGGGGTACCG
This sequence comes from Nitrospira sp. UBA5698, assembly GCA_002420115.1. Lineage (GTDB taxonomy): Bacteria > Nitrospirota > Nitrospiria > Nitrospirales > Nitrospiraceae > Nitrospira_D. The sequence continues at coordinate 12,996 of DIHK01000066.1, read as the reverse complement.
TTATTTGGGTTCCTCTATGGATATACGTGGTTCGATTGGACGATGTTCGCACTCCTCTATGTGGTCACGGGATTAGGCATTACCGTGGGATACCACCGCCTCATCTCGCACCGAAGCTTCAGCTGTCCTGATGGGGTCAAGGCCGTCTTACTCATCGCCGGAGGATGGGCGCTTCAACAATCCGCACTCAAGTGGGGTGCCGATCACATCCGCCACCACGCGGCCTGCGACCAAGATGCCGACCCCTACAACGCCAAGCTTGGGTTCTGGCACAGCCACTGTGGGTGGCTCTTTGCAGACAAAAAGTACTCGGACGAAAAATATGCGACCAGGCTTCGGCAGGATCCGGTCGTGATGTGGCAACACCGATACTATACCCTCATCTTCCTTTCAGGATTGGCATTTCCGTTCCTCGTGGGCTGTCTCTACAACGGCTGGGTCGGGGGGATGAGCTGCTTTATGTTGGCCGGTATCGGCCGAACGTTCGCCGTACTGAATTCGACATTTTGTATCAACTCAGTCTGCCATCTGTGGGGAGACCAACCCCATGGCCAAGCTGATTCAAGCCGAGACAGCTGGGCAGTTTCCCTGCTGACCTTTGGTGAGGGATACCACAATTACCACCACACCCATCCAACCGACTACCGCAATGGTCCCCTCTGGTATAACTTCGACCCATCGAAGTGGGTGATCTTCACGCTTTCCCTCCTGGGGTTAGCCTGGTCACTTCGGACAGCGAACGCAGCGGATCCTCAGGCATCAAACCTGTAATCTTTCACCGAACCCCGCTCAATCAAAAAAGAGAACCGGGAAAGATTGCCTGCTTAGTATTTCCGTAATGAGATAGGCGGGAGCTTTAACACAGCTTCGCGAGCGGCTGCCCATAAGGCCTCCATCATCGCCAAGAGATCCGGCGCTGTTCGGGCTAATAGCTTGACGGCGAGACCGGGTACCGGTGGGGTTGATACCCCACCTAATACGGCTCCTGGCTTGGTATCCAAGAGCGCCGCAATGGTCGACTCCAATCCGGTCCAGACCTCTGCGGCCAGCGCGTCGTTCACCACATAGAACGAGGCCACATAATCCCATTCTTCGGCCAGACCGACCGTCCCTAAGTCCGTGGCCGGATCAAGGACATATCGCTCGAGCAGCGAATTCCCGTTGGCTGTCGTGATTAGGATTTCGTTTTCCAGATCGGTAAAGGCCCACCGTTCTTCCCTGGCAATACGGCCTGAGGCAAGCGCATCCCACAAGAAGAGGGTCGCACCAGGTCCAACCGTGGCCCGGAGGCTCTGCCGAAACCGAGATCCGGCAAAGGGAATCGTATGTTCGGGAAACCATTCGAGAATTGCATTAGGCTCGACCGCGATGACGACATGCTGATCAGAGACCGGGCCTTCCGTTCGATACACCCGGTTGGCAGAGGGCGCAGAAATCAGGACATGCGCACCCTGCTCTACTGTCATATCGATGGAGAGATGGTCTCCCCCAACCAGACCGCCGGATGGATTGACCAGCAACGTGTAGGCCGCTCCCGTATCATCCAGATAGATGGGAGGCAGCAGTTTCCAGGGCGTGGTGAAATACGAATGAGAGATCACCGTGCGTTGATCAAGCTTCGTATAGTTCAGCTTTAGCTCACCGACCCGCCCGACCAACTCCGTTGCAAACCGTCCAGGAGCCTTCTTTCTTGAAGAAGGTGTTCGTTTCCCGGCAGGTTTTCTTTTTGGAGACGTGCCGGCGTTCCGAGACGTCCGCTGTTTCCGTCCAGTCTGAATCGCCATGATTACGAGCGCGTGGCACGTTGCGGGATGCGCTGTTCAAGCCACGCTACGACCGCATCCATTCCTTCCCCGGACAGAATATTGGTGAAGGCAAAGGGAAGTTCACCACGCATCTTACGGGTATCTCGATCCATGACAGAGAGATCGGCGCGCACATGCGGAGCCAAATCCATCTTGTTAATGATGAGGAAATCAGATCGCGTGATCCCCGGTCCACCCTTCCGTGGGATCTTGTCACCGCCCGACACATCAATCACATAGATGACATAGTCCACCAGTTCCGGGCTGAACGTGGCCGCAAGGTTATCCCCGCCGCTTTCCAAGAAGATCAACTCCACGTCCGGATGCCGGCGCAGCAGATCATCGATGGCTTCCTGGTTATGAGACGCGTCTTCACGGATCGCCGTATGGGGACAGCCCCCGGTTTCCACGCCAAGAATCCGATCGACCGGAAGCGCGGCGCGCTTGGTCAGAATTTCGGCGTCGATTTTCGTAAAAATATCGTTGGTCACGGCAGCGAGGCTGAAGCGATCACGCAACCGTTGACACAGGGCTTCCACCAGTGCCGTTTTCCCCGATCCGACGGGGCCGCCGATACCGATGACCGGAATGCCCTGTTTCCTGGCCTGAGTCGGAGTCCAATTGTGATTATGTTCACGATTCAGATCATGCATAGACAAACGAAGAGCCGATTGATTCTGGCCCATGGGCCAGAATCAATCGGTCTCTCTCCTTTCCTGCTATAAGCCCTCAGCCATACGCTCTTAGCTTCTGAACAGTCTCCACTCCAGAGACCCATGACGCATCGCATAAATATCTTGGATCGGTGACCATGAGCTCATGGCCGTATCGAGGTCAACCTCCCGACTGATCCGTTCAATCAATGGAAGCCATTCGCCCAGGATGCGCTGTCCCTCATGTTGACCGATGGGACTCAGCCTCATCGCCGAGGAGATGAACCCCACGGCCGTTTGATACAAGAAGGCCCCGGCAGTTTCCTCTGGACTCCAGCCGCAGCTACCCATAGTCAGTCCGAACGTCACCGCAAGATGCCCCGGAGCGCGATCGGCTTCCACCTCATCACGATATTCGTTCAAGATCGACTTGGCTCGAATCTGATCCGCCGCAACCCTGATCACTTGTTTGCCCATCTGGCGACTGGCCATGCGCGATTCACGGCCAAGCTTGGTCGCCTCGAGCACCCGATCAATATGGACCGCACTCTCCAGCGACCCCTTCGAAGCCGCACGATTTGCCTGCTTAACGGCAAGCACTTCCCGGCGGCTCATCCCTCCACGCAGTAAATCTTCAACGTATTTGGTCAGCTGATCGGACGTTTTGACGGCTCCGCCCTGTACCGCTGCTTCCAGCCCTGAGGAAAAGGCGTAACCTCCGGAGGGGAAAAACGTATCGACGAACCGTAATCCTTCAAGCAATGCGGGGGTATTCATAAGGATAGGCGGACAGGGCTCAAGCTGACAGGCGTGCACGGCTAGACTGAGTCAGTCCTCATGTCAGCCTGCGGCTCGCCTCTTGTCAGCTCATCAAAATAAAAAATACCTCTGTGCCATCGGAAGGACGGCAACCGGCTCGCACGTAAGCCTTACTCCGTCCGCCGTAACTTCGTACGTCTCTGAGTCGACTTCAATCTTGGGCAGATAGTCGTTCAGTTTGAGATCTCGCTTCGTGATGCCTCGACAACGCTTGACGGCAGCAACACGCTTCTGTAACCCAAGCTTTTTCGGAATGTCACGGTCCAGCCCCGCCTGAGAAAGGAATGTAAGACTGGTACTGGCGAGCGCTCTTCCAAACGCTCCAAACATGGGACGACTGATGATCGGTTCCGGGGTAGGGATAGACGCGTTAGGATCACCCATTTGGGCCTGCGCGATGAACCCGCCTTTCAGCACCATCTCCGGCTTCACTCCAAAAAACGCCGGCTTCCATATCACCAGATCCGCAAACTTTCCGACCTCGATCGAGCCGACTTCATGAGCGATGCCGTGTGTAATGGCGGGATTAATCGTGTACTTTGCCACATACCGTTTGGCGCGAAAGTTGTCGTTCTGGGATGAACCTGCTCCCTCCTTCGGTGCCAGATGCCCACGCTGCACTTTCATTTTATGCGCGTTTTGCCAGGTCCTGATGATCACTTCTCCGATTCGACCCATAGCCTGCGAATCCGACGACATGATACTGATCGCACCCAAATCATGGAGGATATCTTCCGCCGCGATCGTTTCGCGGCGGATTCGTGACTCGGCGAACGCCACGTCTTCTGGAATGCGAGGATTCAGGTGGTGACACACCATCAGCATATCGAGATGTTCATCCATGGTGTTGGCGGTAAACGGCATGGTCGGGTTCGTCGAGGAAGGGAGTACATTCAGCTCTCCACAGACCTTGATGATATCCGGTGCATGCCCACCTCCAGCTCCTTCCGTATGGAACGAGTGAATCGTCCGTCCCTTGAATGCCTTGATGGTATCCTCGACAAACCCCGCTTCATTCAGCGTATCGGTGTGGATAGCCACCTGCACATCGTAACGCTCCGCCACGCTGAGGCAGGTATCGATTGCCGCGGGAGTCGTCCCCCAATCTTCATGCAGTTTAAGACCGATGACGCCGGCTTCGACCTGTTCGTTCAATCCATCGGAATGGGATGAATTCCCTTTCCCCAAGAATCCAAGATTCATCGGAATGCCATCTGCCGCCTCCAACATGCGATAGATATTCCAGGGCCCTGGTGTGCAAGTTGTAGCGTTGGTTCCCGTGGCAGGACCTGTCCCACCACCTATCATGGTGGTTATGCCAGCGGATAACGCATCCCAATACTGTTGCGGACAGATAAAATGGATGTGCGTATCGATGCCGCCGGCCGTGACAATGTGGCCTTCGCCGGCGATGACTTCCGTTCCAGCTCCGATCTCCATCCCCGTGGTCACATTCGGCATCAAGTCCGAGTTGCCGGACTTGCCGATACCCACAATCCTCCCGTCCTTGATCCCGATATCCGCTTTTATAATGCCGGTATAGTCCAGAATGAGGGCGTTCGTAATCACGGTATCAAGCGCACCGCGCGCACTCGATGCTCGAGGCGACTGTCCCATGCCATCCCGAATGACCTTCCCACCGCCGAACACCGACTCTTCTCCGTACGTCGTAAGATCTTGCTCAACTTCGATGATCAATTCCGTATCCGCCAACCGGACACGATCGCCCGTTGTCGGGCCGTAGAGCGAGGCATATTGCTTGCGTGGAATTTTCACCGTGCGCCTCCTTTTCCTGCAAATCCGCGATCACCCGCCAGCGACAGCGCGCGAGTTCTGATCTGCTTATCGTCCAGTGGGCCCTCGGTTAATCCATTGATACCATGGGCAACTCGTTTCCCGGCAAAAGCCACCACCGTGACACGTTTTTCTTCGCCCGGCTCGAACCGAACCGCCGTCCCGGCTGGAATACAGAGCCGAAAACCGAACGCCCGTTCCCGATCAAAGGTGAGTGCGTGATTGGCCTCAAAGAAGTGACAGTGGGAACCAACCTGAATCGGTCGATCAGCCATATTCTTCACGGTCAGTTCTCTTGTCTCGCGGCCCTTGAAGGCCTCGATATCACCGGGAGCAGGAAGAACCTCCCCCGGGATGACGGGCTTGATCAACTCAGCCTTGATCATTGCCTTCAGAGATCCCTTCGTTTTCTGTGGCGACTTTCGAGCTTTGCCTGTGCGTCGTGTCGTCTTCTTCGGCATGCTTCCCTCCTACAGGGATTCTAGATGGGTGATGATGTTTATCCAGGTGCCTATCGAATCGGATTATGGACGGTCACGAGCTTGGTCCCATCCGGAAAGGTCCCCTCGACCTGAAACTCGTGAATCATCTCCGGCACCCCAGGCATCACATCCTTACGTGTAAGTAGCGTCGTCCCGTACGTCATCAGCTCAGCGACGCTTTTCCCGTCACGAATGCCTTCCAACACAGCCGCCGTTAGGTAGGCGACGGCCTCAGGATGGTTGAGCTTGAGGCCTCGTTTTTTCCGATCGGCAGCCAACTGCCCCGCAACATAAATGAGTAACTTTTCCTGCTCTCTTGGAGTCAGATGCATGAGCCCTCCTCCTTCATATGCTGAAATTCTTTCCTCATCTCAGCGAGCATCGGTTCGAAACCAGACCGGCATCCTGTGTGATGGTAGAAGCCACGATCGGGCATCAGTATCCTGCAATCGACCGGGCCATTTTGATCAACATCCAAAGGCCGACCGACACACTGGCAAGACTGGCCAAACTTTGTACTCCCGTAAATAGTCGTTGACTGATCGAACGCGAGTAAATGACCGGAACACTGATCGTCAACCCGATCATCATCATGCCCAGGATCGATCCGATGCCAAAGATCAGGATCGAGAAGAGTCCCGAGCCCACATCAGTTGTCGTCGCCAGAATCATCAGCATCAATGCCGCTGATCCAGCCAGCCCGTGCGCCATCCCGATACAGAGCGGACGGATCGAGTCTACGATCCAATGTTGATGACTGTGGCTTTCCTGTTGTTGATGGCTATGGAAGTGGACATGTCGCTCGCCGTCGTGATGATGATGGCTGTGCACATGCCACCGTTCTCGATAGAGTCTTCCGGCCAGCGTCCCACCGAGAATGATCAGGAGCAAGGCGACCCCTGATTCGGCGATCATTTCGAACTCTTCAGGAATGTGTAGTCCCCAGGCGAGCACAACCGATCCGACGAGGAGCAGCGTCAGGGTATGGCCGATCCCCCACCACAATCCAACGGCACCCGATGCCAGGAGCGAGGGTCGCTCAGCCAGCACGGTCGACACCGCCGCAAGATGATCGGTATCCAAGGCATGTCGCAGCCCAAGAAGGAAACCGACCCCGAGTAAGGTCAAGAATTCCGTTTCATCCATACAAGATTGGGAGCTCGCTTATGGTTATCCGTATCCACCACAAGCAGCCGACCCTGCGCGGAGTGCATACCAGAACAACGAATCGCCCAACCAAATGGCCCGATACAACTACTCAGTCGGGACGGTAGCCGAATTGATTCCAAATTTCAATCATCCTTTCCCTGAGACTCCATACCTTCCCCTTACTTCCTCACTTCCTACAGCAGGAGCACAATTTTTGGACATGGAGCTGCAGCATGGAGTCGCTTCAGTCGCGAAAGCCGGCCTAACCTCCAGTAAGCGGGCTGAGTCTCGGCTTTGATATTTTTCTCAATGGAGAAAAAAAGAGCTGAAGGAGAACCGACCTTTGCTGCAATCTCCGGAACTCTACGACCGCACGGCACCACCGGCTCATTCATTTCAGAGCAGGAAGAGTTATCGGGGACAATGTGCTAGAGAAAACATTTGATGTCCGACGTACCGACTACACCGTGAGATGTTGCCGAACCATGTCGGCGTTGAG
>DIHK01000066.1:0-5592 GCA_002420115.1 Nitrospira sp. UBA5698 | reverse complement strand
TCCAGCAACAGCAGTTTGGGGCTGGAGAGGATGGCCCGCCCGATCGCGAGTTGTTGCTGCTCGCCGCCGCTGAGCACCCCGCCCGGCCGGTTGAGAGATCTGCGTCAATTTCGGGAACAGGTGATAGACTTCCTCAAACGCGGCTTGCTCCGACACATCCCCCCGGATCGCCGGCCGGTTCCAGTAGCCCAGCTGCAGGTTCTGATAGACGCGTCAAGTGCGGGATGATCTCCCGGCCTTGCGGCACATAGGCCAACCCCACCTTCGCACGCCGATCTGTCTTGGCATGGGTAATGTCCTGGCCCACAAAGGAGATGGTCCCGGATCGCACCGGGAGCAAGCCCGTCAACGTCTTCAGCGTGGTCGTCTTCCCGACGCCGTTGCGCCCCATCAGACAGACCACCTCGCCCGGCTCGATCGTAAAGGAGACGTCACGCAGAATATGACTCTCCCCGTAGTACGCATTGACGTGGTCGAGCACCAACGTCATCGGCGGTGTATCGGGTGCCATTGCGGTGCGGTGCCTCCTCCCTCGCTAATGGGCGACTTTCGCCCGGCCTAAATAGATTTCCCGCACATGATCATCCGCCTGCACGGTCTCCACCGTCCCTTCGCAAATGACGGTCCCTTCCGCCAAGACGGTCACGATCTTCGCAATCTGCCGCACAAAGTCCATGTCATGCTCAATCACGACGATCGCCTGTTTCTCCGAGAGTTTCGTCAGCAATTGGCCGGTCTGCTCCGTTTCTTTGTCACTCATGCCGGCCACCGGCTCATCGACGAGGAGTAGCGAGGGCTCTTGCAAGATCACCATGCCGATCTCCAACCACTGCTTCTGCCCGTGGGAGAGCGACCCCGCCCGAGCATGGGCATGGTCCGTCAGCCCGATCGTCTCCAGTCCCTCCTCGATCCGCGCCCGCTCCGCCGGGGAGGACTGCCCCATCAACGTCGGAAAGACGCCCTTGCTGGCCCGTTTGAGCGACAGGTCCAAGTTCTGCCAGACCGACAGGTTGCTGTAGATCGAGGGCGCTTGAAATTTACGGCCCACGCCCAGCTTGGTGATATCTTCGGCGTTCTTGCCGACCAAATTGGTCCCCTTGCCGAACAACACGGTGCCGGAGGTCGGCTTGGTTTTGCCACAAATGACATCCAGCAGCGTGGTCTTGCCGGCCCCGTTCGGGCCGATCACCACCCGCAACTCGTTATAGTGGACCTTGAAGTTGCAATTGTTGAGGGCTTTGAAGCCGTCGTAGTCCATGACGACGTTTTCGCAGTTGAGAATGAGCTGCTCGTCCGTCATGCCGCCGTCCTCCCGTCCGCCTGGAGCCCCGGGGCCGAGGGCGGCTTGCGATCCGTCACCTTCCGAATCATGCCCAGCAGGCCATCAGGGAACATGGTCACGACCACGACAAAGAGGCCGCCGAGGATAAAGGGCCAGGCCTCTGGAAAATAGTTGGTCAAAACGCTGCGGCCATAGTTGACGGCCACGGCTCCCAAAATCGCCCCAATCAGCGTGCCCCGTCCACCAACCGCCACCCAGATGACCACCTCCAGCGACGGCAGGACCCCGATCTGCGCCGGGGTGATGATGCCCACCTGCGGGACGTAGAGCATCCCGGCCAATCCCGCTAATCCGGCTGCCACGACAAAGACGAAGAGTTTGAACATCCAGGGGGTGTAGCCCGAAAACGTGACGCGCGATTCGCTGTCACGAATGGCAATCAAGACTTTGCCCGCGCGCGAGGCCACGATCCACCGACACAGCAGATAGGCGGCAATCAGGGCGAGGACCGTGATGAGATAGAGGGCGCGTTGGGTCGACGGATCGGACAGCCGGTACCCCAACAGTTGTTTAAAATCCGTCAATCCATTGGTGCCCCCCAATCGGGTTTCGTTCCGATTAAAGACCAACCAGGCGGCAAACGCCAAGGCTTGGGTGATGATGGCGAAGTACACGCCCTTGATGCGGCTGCGAAACGCGAGAAACCCGAAGAGGGTGGCAAAGAGCACCGGCACGAGGATGGCGCCCAAGAAGCCCCCGAAAAAGCTCTTGAACGGATACCAGAAGAGCGGCAGTTCCTTCACTTGGGTCCAGACCATGAAATCGGGGAGCTCGCTCCCATAGACGCTCTCGGTCCCGATCTGCAAGGTCAGGTACATGCCCATGCAATAGGCCCCAAACCCGAAGAACACCCCCTGCCCCATACTGAGCACGCCGCAATAGCCCCAGATAAGGTCCAAGCCCAGGGCCAGAATGGCAAAGGCCAAAAACTTGCCGAATTGATTGAGCCGAAAGTCACTGAGATGCAGCCAGGAGTCCTCCGCCGGGAGCAGGTTCAACCCCGGCAAGACCACCAATAAGAAGAGCCCGACCACGTACAACGAGACGGTCTCCCGGCTGTCTGGACGACCATGCGCGTGTTCAGGCATCGGCGTTGCGTCCTTTCGCGGCAAACAGCCCCTGCGGCCGCCATTGCAGAAAGAGAATCACGCCGACCAGAATGAAGACCTTGCCGTACACGGCCCCGCTGACCGGTTCGATGAGTTTGTTGAGTCCCCCGATGCCCAAGGACGCCCAGATGGTCCCCGCCAGTTTGCCGACCCCTCCGGTGACGACGACCATAAACGCATCGACGATATAGTTCTGCCCCAGTCCTGGGTCGACGTTGCCCACCATGGTCAAGGCCCAGCCGGCGATCCCGGCCAGCCCAGACGCAAAGGCAAAGGTATATGAATCGACTTTTCGGGTCGGGATTCCCAGACAGGCGCTCATGTTGCGATTCTGGGTGACGGCCCGCACCCGCACGCCGAGGTTTGAGCGGAAGAGCAAGAAGTAGATACCCAGTACACAGACGATCGAGAGCAGGATGATGAAAATGCGGTTAAAGGGCAGATACACCCCGACCATGACTTGCACTCCCCCGCGTAAGGCTTGCGGGGCGATGACGGCGGTCAAATCCCCGAAGTACACCCGCGCCGCCTGCATGAGGATCAAGCTCACGCCCCAGGTCGCCAACAGGGTCTCGAGCAGGCGTCCATAGAGAAACCGGATCACGGTGGCTTCGAGCACCCAGCCGAAGAGGGCCGCCGCCAGAAATGCAACGGGCAAGGCCACGGGGAAATACCAATCGAAGTGCTCCGGCGACACCCAGGCCACGAAGGCCTGTTGTGTGACGAAGGTGGCATAGGCGCCCACCATCATTAACTCGCCGTGCGCCATGTTGATGACGCCCATCAAGCCGAAGACGATGGCGAGCCCCAGCGACATGATCAAGAGAATGGAACTGAGGCTGATGCCGCGGAAGAGCGTCTCGAGGCTGCTGGCCCACCACCCCCAGGCGTCGATCTGGCTGATCGCGGCCTGGGCGGCGTCCGCCAATGCACGCTGCTCCTCGGTTGCGCCGCTCTGTGCGGCGGCCTCCACGAATTCCTTGAGCGCCGACACGCTATTCTGACTGCGGAGCTCACCCAGCTTCTTCACGGCCACGAGCCGCACCGCCGGATCGTCGGCGCGCAGCCGGATCAGCTGCGCGGATTCGTCCATCGTGTATTTGACCCACCACACCGGCTCCTTGGCCGCCGCCTCTTCCAGCCAGGTGATGGCCTCCGGTCGACCGGTCCCGACGAGATCAGCGGCCGCCGATCGTCGGGTATCCGATTGGTCACTGGTCAGATTGGCGTGGTTCTTGAGCAGATCGATCACGGGCTTGATGGTCTGGCGGACGGCTCGATCCGCTTCGGCCCGAATCGCATCGAGGGTCGGCAGGAGACGCGCATCGCCCTGTTCAATGAGCACCGCCGCCGCCGCACTCCGGATCGCGGCCTCCTCGCTGGTGATGTCGCGCAGCGCCTGGTCGAGCGCGCTGACGGCGGACGCAGTCGTGGGCGCAGAGGACTCCGGCTGCTCCGCCGCCCGCACTGGCGGTGCGGATAGTCCGATCGAAAGAACAGCCCCGAGCACGACGGCAATGACGGTGGAGGGAACACGATCCAGACCTGTCAGCACGATGTCCTCCCTACAATCACTTCGGCAATCCCTAGTCAAGGTAGGGAGGCCGGAACCTCTTCGTATGTCATGATGAGGTTCCGGCGCATTCCCAAACCGACACAAGTCCCTGTGTGTCAGCACGGCGTGCAACACTCAGCGCTCGTGTGGGTCCTGAGTCTTACTTTTGATAGGTCCCTTGATGCTGAATCCAGTCGCAGCCCTTCTCGGGATTCGTGTACTCGCTCCAGGGCTCCGGTTTCACGAGCCCTTTGGACCGGTGCACGACCTTGAATTGGCCGTTTTTCAGAATCTCCCCGATCAGCACGGGCTTGTGCGTATGCTGGTTGCAACAATCCATCATGATTTCCCCGCCTGGCGCGAGGAACTTCTGGTTGTACACCGCCGCCCGCACTTTATCCACCTCGATCGACCCCGCCTTTTCCACCGCCTGCTTCCACACATAGACCCCGAAGTAGGCCGCTTCCATCGGATCGTCGGTCACCCGATTCTCCCCGTCCGGCAGGTTGTTCTTCTTGCAGTACGCTTTGAAGTTCGTCACGAACTTCTTGTTCTGCGGCGTGTCCACGCTCTGATAATAGTTCCAGGCCGCCAAGTGCCCGACCAGTGCGCTGGTGTCCATGCCGCGCAGTTCGTCTTCCGCGACGCTGAACGCCATGATCGGCGCATCTTCGGCCCGCAACCCCTGGTTGCCGAACTCTTTATAGAACGGCACGTTGCTGTCGCCGTTGATGGTACTGATGACGGCCGCGCCCCCGCCGGCCGCAAACTTCTTGATCTTGCCGCAAATGGTTTGATAGTCCTGGTGGTGGAACGGGGTGTACTCTTCCTCGATGTTGGCCGCCGGGACCTTCTTCGCCAATAACATGGCGCGCAAAATCTTGTTGGTCGTGCGCGGATACACGTAGTCCGTCCCCAACAGATAGAACTTCTTGTAGCCGCCCCCTTCGGGGCTCATCAAGTATTCCACCGCCGGGGCCGCTTGTTGATTGACCGCCGCACCGGTGTAGAACACGTTGCGGGAGCACTCTTCGCCTTCGTATTGGACCGGATAGAAGAGCATCCCATTATTCTTTTCAAAGACCGGCAGCACGGATTTCCGGCTCACCGAGGTCCAACAGCCGAAGACCACCGACACTTTGTCTTCGAGCAGGAGCTGTTTGGCTTTTTCGGCAAACAGGTCCCAGTTCGAGGCCGGATCCACCACCTTCGCCTCCACTTGTCGCCCCAGTACTCCGCCCGCTTTGTTGATTTCCTCCACCGCCATCAACACCACGTCGCGTAGCGACACTTCGCTGATCGCCATCGTCCCGCTCAAGGAATGCAGAATCCCGATCTTGATCGGCGGCCCCCCCGCCGCGTACGACAGCGCGTACTGGCCCAGATTGCCTAACAGCGCCGCTACCCCCACTCCGGCGGCGACGCGCCCCGTCTGCCCTAAAAATTCTCGCCGCGATGGGCCGGGCGGTGCTGTGGGAGTGGTGCTATCGGTGGTGCCTGGGACTTCGTGAGGCAGATTGTTATCCATAGTGCGTCTCTCCTTCTCCGAATGCGGTGAGGTGCCTACTGCCGGTCGATGCCGTTTT
>DIHK01000017.1:40066-40187 GCA_002420115.1 Nitrospira sp. UBA5698 | reverse complement strand
CAGTCTTTGACGGCCTCGTAAAATTGCCTCTCGAACTCGAGCTTGTGGCCGAGTATGTTTGGATGGATCAAGACCACGACGCTTCCGCCATATCTGGCAATCTGCTTCGCCAGGGTCACAG
>DIHK01000017.1:0-39988 GCA_002420115.1 Nitrospira sp. UBA5698 | reverse complement strand
AACCAGGCCCAGTCTTTGACCGCTTCGTAAAATTGCTTCTCGAACTCCAACTTGTGACCGAGTATGTTCGGGTGAATCAGCACCACGACCGTGCCGCCATATCGAGCAATCTGCTTCGCCAACACCAGAGCTTGCGGGATACGTTCTCCCATCGGCGGTAATTCCTCGTCTTCAATGGTAACGGGAAATTCAAAGATGTCGACTTCTGACTCCGACAACCGGTCATAGGTCAGCTGGTACGGCAAGTGCGTCAATGAATTGTTCGCCGTCGCCGCGGAACTATAGCGAAACCCGGTTGCCACCAAAGCTTGCGGCAGGCCGAACGGATTCGAGAGCTCGCCGGGCCGGAATGACACCATCGCACGGCCGCCGCCCAGCCGATCGATGAGAAATTTGCTGACGCGCAGTTCACCAAGAATCGTCGCACCATAGGCCTTCGAGCGAGTTTTGACGAACGGCCGGTACCCGGGATACTGCTCCTCTCCTGTCCCCATTGGAAAGCTGTTGAACGAGGCGGAGTGTGCAACGGTGTGGCTGGCTAACTCCATACCGAGCTCGGCCAATCTGGCAAGATATCGTACCCCTTGTTCATCGAAAAAGATGTCGTCGTTATAATCCCGAATGTATTTCGCCTGAATAAAGTAGGTTCCGGTCAGGCCCTTGCTTCGTTCAAACTCCGCATAGCCCACCGCATTCGCCATGGACTGCGTAAAATCGACATCGTGCGTGAACATGACGGAGAGCGACTTCCCGAACGGCACCGTGCCGATCGTCACCGCGTTGGGCTCACCGGCCTGGTACATTCCTTTCAGCAGGCGGAGCCAGACATCCAACGTTGGATCGAATCGATTGTCAAAACTGGTCGTGAACCCATCGGCACGGTTATTATAGCCTTTCAACAACAAGGCACCGAGATCGATGCCGATGGCATAGGCATGCCCCCTGTCATAGTCCTTTGCTGTCACAGCCACCGACCCGTCAGGATAACTGCCGAGCGCTCCCCTGGCCTGCCTATAGCTGTAGGTCCCGACGGAATTTTCCTGCTTGCCGTTTAGTTGGGTCGCCCATTCAGCTGGGTCGGTCATCCGTTCCATAAGAGGATGCGCACGATTCCAACGGATCTCTTTATTGTGCAATGCCTCCGCCACCTCCGAATAGCCAAAGACTTCTTCGAGTCCCCCACCCAATACCTGAGTGGCAATCAAGGTACCGCCATCACGCGGAACGGCGGCCAACGCGCGAATGGCCTCACGCGAAAATGATGTTCCCGTAATCGTTGGATAGACCAGAATGACCCGATGCTTGAGTGCCTCCCGATAGTCTCGTGTCACGACGAACGGTACACCGATGGACTTCAGCCCATGCGCCAATCCCAACCAATTTGATCCCTCCTCTGTCAGTAACAGGGCTAATCGACTCGGACCACCGATGGCATAGGTATGAGGAGATGAGAGACTGGAGGGCACGACAACCGTCTTCTCCATCGGTCCCGTGAGCCCTGGGAAGACAAACACGTCTTTTGAATCCAGTGTCGGTGGCTCAACCTCAGTGAACTGGACATGAAACCATCCCACGAGACCCAAGAGGGAGCAGGTAATCGCTCCGAATACCATTGGGCCATAGAGTGGCTTTGTCATTGGTTTGATCAAGAAGAGATGCGGATAGATGATCAACCAAGGCATGTCCTTGGTCGCATTGTCCATCCGGCCATACGAATCACGGACGGATCCTCTGTCTATTTCGGCACGGCCAGGGGAATCTTGAGCCGGAGTTCACCAGAAACGGACAAGCACAGATCACGTAACGTCAGTGCGATGGCAATGAGACGGAGAAACACCACTCATGGAGAAAACAGCGCCAACTGAACAGGCCTCTCACACCCGACTGACCCTGCGACTTACAACATCTCCACGAGCGCTTGAATCGTTTTGGGCGCGTTACCCTCACTCCGATTGTTCACCAACACATAGGTCGGTTTGGCTTGGCTGGTCGATTGCTGAATAAGCGCCACAGTGTCTCTACGCATCTCCGGGAGTTCCGAGACAATTTTGGTATAGGGCGCTGCCCGTTTCTTGGCGTCCGCGTAACTCATTTTGAGCGGCGTGAGCAGGCGGAGAACGGTGAATGGCGCTGTGAACGTCCCCTGCATCCGTTTGTGCTGTTCCGCTAATGCAGGCATGTAGGACCAATGGTTGTACACGTGCGCCACACCGTGCGCTTCCAATACCTTCCGATACTCAGGTCCAAGGAGGCCGGCGTTACGGATTTCGACCGCGTACTTGAACTCGGTCGGGAGCCGGCCAAAGAACGTGTCGAGTCGAGAGGTAAACTCTCCCACGGATAGATCATGACGTTGAAACTCAAATAGAAACGGGCCGGTACCATCCTGGAACTGGGCTTCTCGAAAGGGAGCCAGCACCAGATCTTTGAAGAGCTGTGCGTCAAGGAAACGAGGATTCGGCTTGCCGGCCTTCACTCCATACCGTGGATGCTGGGCGAACACCGGCACCGTGAGGTCTTCCCAGACCTTGAAACACATCTCCCTGTGCTCAGGCATCTGATCCCGGTAGGCACGAAGCTGCTGGCTCGTCGGTGGCCGATAGAACGTGGAATCATTGCCGACGGTGCGGAAAAGCGGTGAGCCGTTGCGCAGAAACTGCCAGTACTCGGTCAAACAGTGCTTGGTAAACGTCCCCTTGGGGTAGTCCTTGAGATAGACCTGTCCTTTCCACCCCTCATAGGTCCAAGTCGAGGTACCGAATCTGACGAGTGGGGAAACCATGTCCGGAAGGCAGTGTAGTACCGGAAGGTCGGAGGATCAATGTGGAGCCCCACGGCTTAATAGCCGTGGTCCCTTTTGTGTCTTCGGCGGAACCCGCCGAAGCGTGTCCTCCTTTGCCAAGGCTTCGGAGGACACCCACTGCGCATTCCTCCACAGCTTTACAGCTGTGGCTTCCTGCGTAGGTGGGTGAAGTCCCAGCCCTCATCATTCACGACGGTTCGCCACCTAACTGCCGAGGATAGTTTCAAGTTTCAGGTTCCAAGTTTGAGGCTCCAAGTTTCTGGACAACCTAAAACATGAACCCTCAAACCCGAAACCGTCGATCCAGACGACCCCAATTGAAGACTTGACAGCACGGTGTCCAAACAGTTGTACTAGGCCCTTCCCTCTGATCTTGTACTGCCCCTTTTACGTATGGCCGGGCTCATGATTGACGAACAGAACAGACTCATCCAGCAACGAACACAATACATCAGCTCCTAACCATCGCGGGTTGACCCATTAGGACAGCGTAACTGTCATCGCATCTGCCATGATGATCAGAATAAAAAAAGGGTTGGATGTGCCGATCAGTGGGAAGCCGGAGCAGCGGGTCCAGCTTGCCAAACCCGTCCGCCATGTCGGCGTGTTCGGCGTAGATCATGTCGATCTCAAGCCCGCGATGTTGGTCGCTGAGGGGGACAAGGTCAAGCTCGGTCAAGCGCTGTTCGAACACAAGAAGTTACCCGGTGTACGCATCACGGCCCCGGGTGCCGGTACCGTGCGTGCGATCCATCGTGGAGCGCAACGCCTCCTTCAGTCAGTCGTCATCCGGCTTGACGACACCGAAGACGAGGAGACCTTTGCATCCTACCCTGCCGACCAGCTGGCCGGCTTGACCGAGGTGCAGGTGGTGGAGAATCTCTTGGCATCAGGCCTGTGGGTAGCGTTACGCACGCGTCCCTACAGCAAGATCGCCGACCCGACTACTCGTCCGGCTGCCATCTTCGTGACCGCAATGGACAGCAACCCGCTGGCCGCCAATCCTATTGCCATTATCACCGCAGAGGCTGAAGCATTCGGCCACGGCCTGACAGTGCTGTCGTGCCTTGGCACCATGCCGCTGTGGGTATGCAAATCACCCGCGGCTGAACTGCCGGTGCCACAAGGTCTCACCCGCGTACGTCAGGCGAGTTTCGAAGGCCCGCATCCAGCCGGTCTACCGGGGACCCACATCCATTTTCTCGAACCCGTAGACGTCAATAAGGTGGTCTGGCATCTCAACTACCAAGAGGTGATTGCGATCGGCAAGCTGTTTACCAGCGGCCGGTTATGGACCAGACGCATCGTCGCGCTCGGCGGACCTCAGGTGAAACAGCCACGCCTACTGCAGACCAGGCTCGGCGCTTGTATCGAGGAGTTGATCGAGGGTGAAGTGCACGATGGTGAAAATCGCATCATCTCTGGCTCGGTGTTGTCAGGGCGTCAGGCAGTCGGCTGGTCGTCCTATCTCGGACGTCATCATCTTCAGATATCCGTGATTCAGGAAGGGGTCGAACGCACGTTCCTGGGCTGGTTCACACCAGGACGGAACACCTTCTCCCAAAGCAACGTCATGCTGTCGAGCCTCTTCCGTCACCGCAAGGAGGAGTTTGGGCTGAGCACCGGGCTCAACGGAGGTCATCGTGCCATGGTGCCCTTCGGCAA
Source organism: Nitrospira sp. UBA5698 (assembly GCA_002420115.1). GTDB lineage: Bacteria > Nitrospirota > Nitrospiria > Nitrospirales > Nitrospiraceae > Nitrospira_D. The sequence goes on along the minus strand of DIHK01000017.1, from coordinate 35,520 downwards.
CTTCGAGGATATCATGCCCCTGGACATTCTCCCGACACAGCTGCTGCGCTACCTGGTGGTGGGCGACACCGACATGGCGCAACAACTGGGCTGTATGGAATTGGATGAAGAAGACCTCGCCCTCTGCTCCTTCGTGTGTGTCGGCAAGAACGACTATGGCCCGGTGCTACGGAATGTGTTGAGCCAGATTGAGAGAGAGGGCTGATGGCAGGTATGAAACGCTATCTCGATCAACTCCGGCCTCTGTTTGCCAAGGGCGGTCGGTATGAAAAGTACTATCCCATCTTCGAGATGGTCGATGCATTTCTGTATTCAACTCCCGAGACCACGCACCACGCGCCTCACGTGCGGGATGGCATCGATCTGAAACGATTGATGATGTACGTGGTGGTGGCACTGATTCCCTGCATCCTGTGGAGCTGGTACAACACCGGCTATCAGGCCAATCTGGCACTCGCCAAGATGGGGATGGCCAAAACCGGCTGGCGCTACGACCTACTGGCAGCGATCCATATCGGCTTTGATGCCGGCAGCATTCTGGCCAATATGGTCCATGGCTTCTTGTATTTTCTGCCGATCTATCTGGTAACCTTACTCGTCGGCGGTATATGGGAAGTGGTCTTCTCCACGATTCGCCAGAAAGAGATCAATGAAGGCTTTCTGGTCACCTCCATGCTCTTCACGCTGACGCTGCCTCCCAATATGCCACTCTGGATGGTGGCCATTGGGATTAGCTTCGGTGTGGTCCTGGGCAAAGAGATCTTTGGTGGGACGGGTAAGAATTTTCTCAACCCCGCCCTGACCGCGCGGGCCTTTCTGTTTTTCGCCTATCCCGCTGAAATTTCCGGCGACCGGGTGTGGGTGGCCGTGGATGGCTATTCCGGCGCGACCGCGCTCAGCCTTGGGAAAGTGGGCGGCGTCGACGAGATCCTCAAGGGAGGCCTGACCTGGTGGAATGCCTTCATAGGCCTGATGCCCGGCTCTATGGGGGAAACCTCCACGCTGGCCTGTCTGCTCGGCGCGGCGTTCCTGATCTACACAGGGGTCGCTTCCTGGCGCATTATCGTCGGGTGCTTTGTAGGAATGGTCGGGGCCTCGCTCCTCTTCAATATGATCGGCAGCGAGACCAATCCGATGGTGGCGATGCCTTGGTACTGGCACCTGGTGCTGGGCGGGTTTGCCTTCGGCGCAGTCTTCATGGCCACCGACCCGGTATCGGCCGCCATGACAAGTGCCGGGCGCTGGGCCTTCGGCATACTGATCGGAGCCATGTCCGTGCTGATCCGCGTGGCAAACCCCGCGTTTCCAGAAGGCGTGATGCTCACGATTTTGTTCGCCAATGTGTTTGCCCCCTTGATCGATTACGCAGTTATCCAGCTGAACATCCAACGGAGGCTCCGCCGCCATGTCCGCGCCTGAATCAGATTCCGCTGTATCCGCTGCGCCGGTTGAGAGTGCGCGCAGGACGCTGCTGGTGACGCTGGTCCTCTGTCTGGTCTGCTCCGTGGTGGTGGCCGGTGCAGCGGTGCTCCTTCGACCGATTCAGGAAACGAATCAGAAGGCCGACCTCATCCGGAATGTGATTGCGGTCTCCGGCCTGCTCAAGGAGGGGCTGACGGAAGAACAAGCGCTCAAACGAATCGACGCCCACATGATTGAACTAGCAACCGGTGACGAGGTGAAGGGGATCGATCCTGACACCTTTAATATCGTGAAGGCCGGAAAAGATCCTGAGATCTCCACCGAACTCACCCGCCGAGAGGATGTGGCAGGGATCAGACGAGAACCACGCTATCTGCCGGTCTATCGGATTGTCGGTACCAACGGCGAGTTCAAGAAACTGATTCTGCCGGTCTACGGCTACGGTCTCTGGTCCACGATGTACGGATTTCTCGCATTGGAGGAGGATCTGCGAACGGTGCAGGGCCTCCGCTTCTATCAGCATGCCGAAACCCCGGGGCTCGGAGGAGAGATCGACAATCCCAAGTGGCGCGCCCAATGGACGGGCAAAGTCCTCTTTGACGAGAACTGGAAGGTTCAGATTGAGGTGACGAAAGTCGCGGTTGACAGTTCCTCTCCCGAAGGTCACCATCAGGTCGACGCCCTCGCCGGTGCCACCATCACCTCGCGAGGTGTGGAGAATACGCTGAAGTTCTGGCTGAGCGACAAAGGGTACGGGCCGTATCTGTCCCGTTTGCGACAGGAAAGGAGCTAACGCTCATGTCGTACCAACACAAAAAGATCATTTTCGAACCGATCGTCGATAATAACCCGGTCATCCTACAGGTCCTCGGGATTTGCTCGGCATTGGCCGTGACGTCAAAGCTCTCCACCACGATCACAATGTGCCTCGCGCTGACCATCGTCACGGCCTTCTCGAATGCCGCCATCAGTCTGGTTAGGAATCATACCCCGAGCAGTATCCGCATCATCGTGCAGATGACCATTATTTCGTCGCTGGTCATCGTCACTGATCAGTTCATCAAAGCCTATGCGTTCAGCATCAGCAAGGACCTGTCGGTCTTCGTCGGGTTGATTATCACCAATTGTATCGTCATGGGGCGAGCGGAAGCCTACGCGATGAAACATCCCCCGTTCCCAAGCTTCCTCGATGGGCTTGGCAACGGCCTGGGCTATAGCGCCCTCTTGATGGTCGTCGGGGTCATACGCGAGCTCTTTGGCTCGGGTTCCTTGTTCGGATATCCGATCCTCCCGCTTGATCGGGATGGCGGATGGTACGTGCCGAACGGCCTGTTGCTCCTGCCTCCGAGTGCGTTCTTTCTGATCGGCATGATCATTTGGGTGGTGCGTTCCTGGAAACCGGCACAAGTGGAGCAACCTGAATACAAAATCTATCACGCGCCCCGTCCGGAGGTGGCCTCATAATGGACCTGGTGAATCTGTTTATCAAAGCGGTCTTCGTCGAGAATCTGGCGCTGACGTTTTTCCTCGGCATGTGCACGTTCCTGGCCGTCTCGAAAAAAATCGGTACCGCGCTCGGACTCGGCATTGCGGTGATCGTCGTCCAAAGCCTGACCATCCCCATCAATAATCTGATCTACCAATTTCTGATAAAGGATCGCGCGCTGGCATGGGCGGGACTCCCTGAGATCAGCCTGGATTTCCTTGGGCTCATCACCTACATCAGCGTCATTGCGGCAGTCGTCCAGGTGCTGGAAATGTTCCTCGATCGATATGTCCCGTCACTGTACAACTCGCTGGGGATCTTTTTGCCGCTGATTACCGTCAACTGCGCCATTCTTGGAGGCTGCCTGTTTATGGTCGAACGGGACTATAACTTCAGCGAGAGCGTCACCTACGGGGTGGCCTCAGGTGTCGGGTGGGCGCTCGCGATCGTCGCGATGGCAGGCGTGCGAGAGAAGCTCAAGTATTCCGACATCCCCGAAGGCTTGCAGGGACTGGGCGTCACGTTCATCACTGCGGGATTGATGGCCCTGGGGTTCATGGCGTTTTCTGGGATTCAACTCTAGAGTCTGAGATAAGAGACTGCATATGATCGAGATCCTCCTAGGAGTCGGTGTCTTCACCGGGTTCGTCCTCCTTCTGGCCGTCTTCATTCTGAGTGCGCGCTCGAAACTCGTGGCTAGCGGCAACGTCACGATCACGATCAACGACAAGAAATCCATCGAGACGCCGATCGGAGGAAAACTGCTCGGTGCGCTGGGAGACGCCAAGATTTTTATCAGTTCGGCCTGCGGTGGCGGCGGGACGTGCGGCGTGTGCCGGGTCAAAGTGTTCGAAGGGGGCGGGGTCATTCTGCCGACCGAAACCTCGCATATCAATAAGCGTGAAGCGCGCGAGGGCTACCGTCTCTCCTGTCAGGTGGCGGTCAAGCAGAACATGAAGATCGAAGTTCCGGATGAGGTCTTCGGGGTCAAGAAATGGGAATGTACCGTGCGCTCCAACCACAATGTGGCCACCTTCATCAAAGAACTGGTCCTGGAGCTTCCACAGGATGAATATGTCGATTTCCGTGCCGGAGGGTACATCCAGATTTTTTGCCCTCCGTATAAGCACTCATTCAAGGACTTTGATATCGAGGAGCGATTTCGCAGCGACTGGGACCGGCTGAATCTCTGGGACCTTGTATCCAAGGTCAATGAGCCCCTCGAGCGTGCCTACTCCATGGCCAATTACCCGGAAGAACGTGGCATCATTATGCTCAATATTCGCATTGCCACGCCTCCCCCGCGCACGCAAAACCTGCCTCCGGGTAAAATGTCGTCCTACCTGTTTGGACTGAAACCGGGTGACAAGGTCACCATCTCCGGGCCGTTCGGCGAGTTCTTTGCGCGTGACACCGACAACGAAATGGTGTTCATCGGCGGTGGTGCCGGGATGGCGCCTATGCGGTCGCACATTTTCGATCAGCTGGGTCGCCTCAAGACCACGCGCAAGATGTCCTTTTGGTATGGGGCTCGATCGAAGCGCGAGATGTTCTATGTCGACGATTTCAACAAGCTGGCTGCCGAGCACGACAACTTCACCTGGCATGTCGCCCTGTCCGACGCGCTCCCGGAAGACGCCTGGACCGGCTACACCGGATTTATCCATAACGTGCTCCATAATGAGTATCTCAAGACTCATCCGGCGCCTGAGGACTGTGAGTACTACCTCTGCGGACCGCCGATGATGAATGCCGCCGTGATCAAGATGCTGTTGGACCTCGGCGTCGAGCGGGACAACATCATGCTCGATGACTTCGGAGGATGACCATCCATGCCTCCCACCATTGCGCGACCCCGTGCGTTGGTTGCCTTGATCGTTCTGCTGGCGGCCGGTACCGGCTTCAGCCTGTTACGCCCTGAGTCGCCTCCCGCAGAACTGCACATGAGTGGTCGCACCATGGGGACCACCTATAACGTCAAATACCGCCCCACCCCGAATACTCCGACAGTGAAGGACCTCCAGATCGAAGTGGACACCTTGCTGGCCGAGATCAATCACACCATGTCCACCTATGACCCGGAATCCGAACTGTCGCGCTTTAACCGTCTGCGTACCACCGACTGGGTGCCCGCGTCGACTTCCCTCCGTGCCGTGCTCAAAGCCGCACTCGAGATCGGAGCTCAGAGCGAAGGGGCGTTTGACATCACGGTTGGCCCCCTGGTCAATCTCTGGGGATTCGGCCCCGAGGTGCATCCGGATCGCGTCCCACCTGAACGCGATATTGCCGCCGCCCGTGCGCGCAGCGGACTTGATAAAATTACGCTCAGTGATACCCAGTCAGCGATACGCAAACGACGCCCTGATGTCTTCCTGGATCTTTCAGGGATCGCCAAGGGCTACGGGGTGGACCGGGTGGCTGAGCTCATGACCGCACACGGCATTGACCATTATATGGTGGAGATCGGTGGTGAGATCAGGGTACGCGGACTCAAGGAGCGGGAGACCCCCTGGCGGATCGCGATAGAGAAGCCGCTGTCGGGCGAACGCTCGGTGCACACCATGCTGGCACTCAGCGACATCGCCCTCGCGACCTCTGGAAATTATCGGAACTTTTTTGAAATCGCCGGACGGCGCTATTCCCATACCATCGATCCAACCACCGGCTGGCCGATCGATAATCATCTGGTGTCGGTCACGGTGTTGGCGGACACCAGTATGCGAGCCGACGCCTGGGCCACCGCATTTCAGGTGTTGGGGCCTGAACGTGGCATGGCCATCGCGGAACGGATCAATCTTCCCGTTCTCTTTGTCATTGAACGGGACGGGCAATTTGAGGAGCGCGTCTGTTGTACCTTCCAACGGTACCGGAAACAGGAGCTGTCATGACGATTTTCCTGGTGACCTTTCTTGTCATGGTGATTGCGATCCTGGCGATGGCGGTGGGTGTCATGCTCGGTCGCCGTCCGATCGGCGGCAGTTGTGGCGGTCTTGAACGCCTTGGCCTGGAGTGCGACGCCGGCTGCGACAAGCCCTGCCCGGAACGTCTTGCCCGTCTGCAATCTGCCGGTAAAGAACTGCTGTAAGAACGAGTGGACGTGCAGACTCTAGGCGGTTTGCCGGTGTCCGGCGAACTCCTTCCCGTTATTCTCCGTGATCCTATAGACCCGGTCACGAAAGGGTTTGAGCTGCTGCACTGTCGTACGGGGCATCACCTGGGCCGTGGGCCGGGACAACCACGCCATCGGTCGATGTATGGACTGGGTACTTGAATCTGCGAGATAGAAGATATATTGATCGTATGCAATTTGTTTAACCGGTTTGAAAGAGGTCGTTATGCCTAACACAATCTTGGTTCCGATGGACGGCTCGGAGAGCGCGATGCGTGCACTCCATCTTGCCGTTGAGCGAGCACGTGTACAACCACAAGGTCGCGTGCATCTCGTGACGGTACACTCTCCGCTCCGCGTGTACGGCGAAATCCAGGTCTATGTGGGCGAGAAGAAAGCAGCAGACATGGCGGCGCAGTATAACCGCGAGATTCTCGAACCGGCGGAGCAGGTGCTGCGCTCGTCAGGCGTGACGTTCACGAGCAGTACGGCGGAAGGCGATGCCGCTGAACAGATTGTGGAGTGCGCCAAGGCAGTCGGGGCCGGAGAAATTATCATGGGATCGCGTGGACTCGGGCGTATTGCTGGGCTCGTGATGGGCTCGGTCACCACCAAGGTCGTCCATCTGACCCAGATCCCGGTCACGTTGGTCAAATGATTCGGGGTTCGACGTAACATTTCAAGGCAATCACGTTCATTGAACGGAACACCGAGTGATGGATGTCCGCTGTCTTGCATCATCACTGAAATGCAGATCAGACGCCTCGCCGAGTTGTCGTTGACACAGACTCCGTAGAAAGTTTGCCTTGCTTTTCACTCATCTGCCTGTGTAGCTTCTGCTTTCGTTTGGATTTCCGGTGTATCTGGATCGTCCGGTTGTCACTTTGAACCACAGCCAATAGCTCTACTATTTGGCGGCACACCGACAATTCCCGTTGGACAAGCTCCGATCCACCGAAAAGACGAGCACCCGTTTTTCAGCCAACGATGGGCAGAGGGAGTGTCATGCGCCTTGAAGACCAGAAGATTCCATCCTCGCGCACGAGCATCGGTCCACAGCTGATCATCGCCGGAGCCGCGTTCGTGTTATGGCTGGTCCCGTCGTTCGCTGTCGCGGCGACCGACCCACCCACCGCGTTCGGCATCCCGTTCGACTTCATCTTGTTCGCCCTGACGCTGCTCGGTGTCGCACTGTTCCATCACCACACGCTGCAGGTCGCACTCACCGGACTCGGCACGATCGCGTTGTACAAATTGGCCTTCACCGGGTTCAAGGCCGGCGAGGGTCTACCAGGCTTGCTGAGCCACCTGGCCCATGAGTGGGTTATTCTTGCCAATCTGCTGTGTCTGTTACTGGGCTTTGCGTTGCTGTCCAAGCATTTCGAGGAAAGCCATATTCCTTCTGTGCTGCCGAAGTACCTGCCGGGACAAGCAAAGGGAGCGTTCGCGCTGCTCGCGATGGTGTTCGTGCTGTCCTCGTTTCTCGACAACATCGCCGCGGCGCTGATCGGGGGCACCATGGCGCACACCGTCTTTCGCGGCAAGGTCCACATCGGGTACCTCGCCGCTATCGTCGCCGCCTCCAACGCGGGCGGTTCAGGCAGCGTGGTGGGCGACACCACGACCACCATGATGTGGATCGACGGCGTGAGCCCGGCCGAAGTCTTCCACGCATATGTCGCCGCAGTGGTCGCACTGGTCCTGTTTGGCATTCCGGCCGCGTTGCAGCAGAACAAATATTCGCCGTTGAGGGCCTATGAGCCAGGTGGCGCGCATGTGGACTGGGGCCGCGTCGGTATCGTGGCGTTCATCTTGGTGACGGCGATTTCCACCAACGTGTATATCAACTTAGTCCACGCCGAGATCGCCGATCATTTCCCCTTTATCGGCGTAGCCGTGGCGCTGGCGATTCTGGTTTCCGCGCCGGTACGCAAACCGGATTGGAGTCTGCTACCCGACGCGACCAAAGGGACGATTTTTCTGCTCGCCCTGGTCACCTGCGCCTCGATGATGCCGGTGGAAAAGTTGCCGGTTGCATCCTGGCAATCAGCCATGGGGCTTGGGTTCATCTCCGCGGTATTCGACAATATCCCGCTCACCGCGCTCGCGCTGAAACAAGGCGGCTATGACTGGGGTATGCTCGCCTACACCGTCGGGTTCGGCGGCTCGATGATCTGGTTCGGCTCGTCCGCCGGCGTGGCGCTGTCCAACATGTATCCGGATGCGAAGAACGTCGGGCGCTGGGTGTATCACGGCTGGCATGTCGCAGTGGCGTACGTTATTAGCTTCTTAGTGCTACTCGCGGTCATGGGCTGGCACCCCGGTCCCAAACGCGGCGATTCACCGGTCACCACGCCTTCTGTTGCACAACCAGCCGAGACCCCGGCGCACTAGCCCGCATTATTCATAACGGTTCGCGCTGAACTCGCCTGGGGACGTTTCTAGTTCCACGTTTCATGTTCCAAGTTTCCGGACAACCTGACCTGAAACACGAAACCTCAAACTCAAAACTGCTGACCGAGATGCTTCACCGTTCGGCAAGCTCATGGCCTTGAGTTCTATCGAAGGGCGAACGACGATCGACGCATATTGTCTCAACAGCGGATCGGCGATTGCAGCAGAAGAGTGATGGATACTGAGACCTAGAACCACTAACCCTTCATGAACGAAGGGATCATGTAATGGAGCCGAAGCTGCCGCCATCCGGCGGCCTGCTACCTCGTCCCATATTGGATCTCCCGATCCGTCGTAAAGACAAAGACCCGCTCGCTGAGTTGCACGTCGATATCGGTAAAGAGCCCGAGCACCTTCGCCCCGGTGATTTCGCCCACTTGCTCACAGAGCTTGTCCCTGCCCTGCGCGATCAAGTTTTGCCGGAGTTGCTTCACCATCTCGACCCCTTCCGTGGTTTTCGCCAACTGACGTTCGGCTGGTGTCAGGACGCCTTTCAGTCGGACCACCACAAGATCGCGGGCGACGAGTGCTCGTACTTCATCCGGCCCACGGCCCATGAATTCTTGCTCAAACCTGATGACGGCATTGCGTATTGAGTTTTCCATAGCCCCCTCTCCCGTGATTATAAGAGCGCACGTGGCAGGCGAACAAGTACTGCCATAGCCCGCAGTATTCATGACGCTTCGTCGCGAAATCGCCAAGCCGCGTCGTGAGACCGGCGCGCAGAGCCCGGAGAACCCGAGGCGTACTCGTGCAGGACGTCGAGGATTCAACGGGCGAGTCCGCTGGCCGAAGGCTCGTCGAAACAGCGGATCGGCGATTGCAGTAGAAGTGTTCATGAATGCTGTGGGCTAGGACTTTCGTCTCAATCATGGGCGCCGCGCTGAGTCTTTCGGCTCCCGCAGGACAGAAGTGAAAACCTGTGCGACCATTTCGAGCTTGACGCTATAGGTTGCCCCATATTATTCATGAGGCCGCATTATCAGTAGCACGCAGTGTTGCCTCTCCACAAGATTGCTTGCGGACGGGCAGGACGCCTGTCTTTCCGTCATAGGCCGTAGGGCGACTCGCATTTCACTCTGAGAGGCCGGTCGCAGTACAAGCCAATTGCTTGGGTTGACCATGGGTCGACGCGAGGCAGTTGGCTTTTGTGTTTTCTGAGGTAGTACCGAACCGATGTGGGCTGCGCTGTTCATCCCGTTGCTTCCTCTGGTCGCCGCACTGGTCGTGGTCTGTGCAGAGGACTCGACCCGCTATGCCCACGCCAAGATTGCCGCGCTTCTGATGGGAGCGGCCTGTGTGGGAGCTGCGGGAACTCTGTATGCCGTGACGATCTCGGGGCCGATCACCCTTCAATTCTATAATCCTGCCACGGTTGCGTCTCTCACGATTCCTGTCGGGTTTTACATCGACCGACTCAGTGGCGTCATGATGACACTGATTTCGGCCGTCAGTCTGATCATCTACACCTACTCCGTGAACTATATGTATCAGGACCGCCACTACCGACGGTATCTGACGCTGATTTGCCTCACGGACTTCGTGTTGCTCTGCATGGTGTCCAGTGCGAATCTCATGATGCTGTTCTTATTCTGGCAACTGCTGAGTTACCTGCTCTACATTCTCGCGCACAACCATAGTCACCGTCAGACTCTCGACGGAGCCTACAAAACGTTCACGGTCCTGCGTGTCGCTGATATGGCCCTTCTTATGGGGATCATCCTCACCTACCAGGTGTACGGAACGCTTGAAATCCCGGAGCTGTTCGCCCGCGCGAGGGCCTCCGCCCATACTGTGGCACTGTGGCCGGGCATGGATATCGACGCCGCCACCGCCATTACTTTACTGATGTTCATTGGGGCAATGGGAAAGTCAGCACAGTTTCCTCTTCACCTCTGGTTACCCAGTTCGCTCTTTGCACCGACACCCGTACACGGCCTGCTCCATGCCGGCATCATCAACGCCGGTGGGTTCCTGATTAATCGTATGGCGCCGCTCTTCGGCTTGAGTTCGGTCACGTTGCACGTCGCCTTGGTGGTCGGCACGGTGACTGCGGTGCTGGGGGCCTCCATGATGCTGGTGCAGAGCGACATCAAGAAGACGTTGGGACTGTCGACGATCGGTCAGATGGGGTACATGATTATGGAGTGCGGGCTCGGCGCATTTTCCCTGGCGGTCTTCCATCTGATCGCACATGGCCTGTTTAAGGCCACGGTCTTTCTCAATTGTGGAAACGTGATTCAAAAGGCCAGGGCCGAGCCACATTTCCCCCATACAGGCGACACTCATCACGAGGAGGGAGAGCTGTCAAACCTCACCTGGTCGACGGGGGTGTTGACGAGCTTGGTGATCCCACTCCTCATTCTCCTGGTCACCCACGGGGTGTTGCACATTCCTCTGTTGGAGTCTCAGGGGACCGTCATCGTCCTCTTTTTCATTTGGGTCACTTCTTCGCAAGCCATTCTGACGCTCACGCGGTTACGCGCCGTTGCATCATGGAAGGTATCGTCCGCGATGCTGTTGACCTTGCTCTTCGTCGTCTTCATTTACCTGTTTGCGGTGGAATCGTTCACCGCGTTCCTCTACCCCAATCCGACCGAAGTTGCCGCTTACTACAAGGCTGCCGACCTTCCGGACTGGCTGTTCGACCTGCTGCTTGTTGGGGCGACCGGCCTGACCATCCTCGGCTGGGCCTATCTGTATTTGAAGGCCCATGGACGAAGTGTCCGGATACCCGCATGGATCGACAAGACTCGTCACCGAGTGTATGTGGCGCTCATCAACAGATTGTATGCCGACGAATGTTACGGGCGGCTTGGACAAGTTGTCCTACGGTTTGTCCACTGGGTCGATAAACAAGAAGAGGGGTGGTCGCGGCGATGACGAGCACGGTTCTTTTTTCTTGGCTTGCCACCTGCATCCCACTCATCGGCGCTTTGGCCGGTCGAATGCTTTGGGACGACGTGCCGCAGTTGAAGAAATCGTGCATCATCTGGTGCCTCCTCACCGTCGTCCCGATTCTAAACCTTCACACAAGCCTACCGGAAGGCGCCTTGCTCCTCGGCCTGCTTCCGATCGTGGCCATGATCTCCGTCTTGGGACAGCCGGTGCAGAAGGACCACCGCCTGTCTTGGCTCATGACCTTGGTCAGCCTCGGACTGGGAATCGGTATCATCGCCCATCCGGCTCCATTGAGTCAGCTGTTTCTCTTGACATTCTTGGTGACCATGACCGGCTTGTTAATCCGTCACCATACGAGCTTGTGGCCGATTTCATGGTGGGGGATCAGCCAATTTTGTCTCGCTGCCCTTGGAGTGGTCGTCGCCGCACTGACCACTCCTCCGCTTTCATCGCTGGGGACCCTGGTCACTGCAGTGGTATTGATCCCACTCCTGCCGTTCCATACCAGCTACGTGATTGCGCTCACACGATTGCCCGGTAATCTACCCTCATTCTCGGCATTTCTTCTTCCCGCCGTCGGCCTGCACGTCATGGCCTCAGCCCTACACATCATTCCCGCGGCGATCTCCGGTATCGTCGGCCTCCTCGCGCTCATCGGAGCGTTGTATGGTGCTGTCAAAGCCCTAGCACAAACTCGGATTCGACTCATGCTGTCTTATGCCAGTCTCTCCTTCTTTTCCATGCTCTGGTGGCATACCTCGGCAGCGAGCCTGGCGACGTCTCGCGCTGCCGTCTTCGTCGCCTCCGTCGGTCTTGCGACATGCGGACTGCTGATTGCCTGGCAGATCATTCGGACACGATATGGTGACGATGTTGATCCATCCTCGATCAGCGGATTGGCCTCCTCAATGCCACGCTATGCCGTGCTGTTGTCTCTTTTGGCATTGGCAGCGATGGGGCTTCCCCCCTTCGGCGTCTTCGCCGGACTGATGGGATTGCTGCTCCATTCACCAATTCCCTCACTCATTGGCCTGATGATCATGTCGTTGGCCTGGCTGGCAGCGTCCTGGTATCTCATGAGCGCGGTCCAACGATTGTTGTTCGGAATCAGGCGAGGAGATCTTCGGTATCGCGATGTCGTGCAACAAGAATGGGCGGCGCTGACCATCACGATCGTCATCCTCACGGTGCTGGGACTTGCTCCCATTGAGTGGTGGACGTCGACGGCCACGCAGTCGATGGCCGGAACTTTCTCGCGAGCGATTCCATGACACCAGTGAATGAATCGATGGATCTCGAGTCGAAACGGATGGAACTCCGCGGCATCGTCCGCCTTGCGGGTGAGATCATCGCGCAATACTGGCCGATGCGGACGTTCGTCCACCACAATCCGCTGCACAGCCTGGAATACCTTCCCTTCGAGGAAACGATTCGGCGCGGCAAACAATTCTTGAATGGAGACGGCTATCTCCCGAGCGATCTGTATCGTGCCTACGTCACATCCGGTCGCATTCGCGTGGAGCACCTGGAGGCAGCCTTGCAGCCCTTGGCAAGCGAGCGATCGATCGTCCTGGGATCTCGCTCCGTAACCCATAGGGAAGTCTTGCGGGCGTGCCTGACGGAAGGGCTGTGTTCCCCTGTGCGAGAACCGCTCGACGATCAGCTGGATGATCCAGACCGGGATCAGATTGAACAAATTACGAGGAAGTTGGAGCAGGTCCTGGAGACCCCTTCTCTTGACGAGCGTGTCAAAACAGTCGTCGAGACCAACCACTCCGCGCTCTGCCGGTGGCTCACCCTGTCTCACTGGTGTGACGACACGCTCGGCACCTCCATCGTCCAGACCATCAATGACCAGATGATCAAGTGGTGCTCGGCCTTTCTCGACGAGGGACATGCAGCGTGGGCCATGTCCGACCGTGACGAGGGGCTGTACCGGTCCTGGAAGCGCCTCGCCGCACAAGAATGGTCACTCATCGGGATTCCTGACAGTCGCCGTAAAATTGCTGCGCTCCCCGATCATCCGGAAGACACACTGCTTGAAAGTTTGGACCTGTTAGGCATTCCAATAGAACTGCGGCAGGATTACTTGTCGCTCCAACTCACCGCCCTCCCGGGGTGGGGCGGCTTTATCAAATGGCGAGGAGAAGAACGAGACTATCCCTGGCAACAAGCCCACCCGGTTGGTCTGGTAAAGTTCCTCGCCATTCGCTTGTGGTACGCCCGTGAGCTCGTACAGGCGGCTTGTCGAGAGTATCTGGATATCCAAGGACGATTCGACGAAATCGTCTCGTATATGCGTGACTATTCGGAAGAGTACTATTTGCGACGACAGCGGATCGCCGGCCACCTCCCGGCACTCTACGCTGAAGAAGTCGATCGACTTGCCCATCGGAAGGGACAGGGCTGGAACACGGTGCTCACGCGCTATCGGACCGAGGTGGTTCCCAGACACCAAGCCGCGCGTCGGCGTGGAAATGCCCGACGACTCCTCGCATTGAGCCGATCACTCCAGTTGCTCGATGAGCAACTTGTTGAGAGTGAGCCCCAGGCATTGAAACAGGTCATCGAATGGATCGAAGCCTTTCCAGAATCGCACCATGGCATCATCTGGCTGAAGGCCTTTGAAGCCGGCTATCATGAGCAACTGATCGAACGGCTCATGTCTGCGAACCAACGGGAGCGCACCGATATACCCACGGCCCCTCCGCTTCGCCCCTATTCACAGTCCGTCTATTGCATCGACGTACGATCTGAGCCGTTTCGCCGCCACCTCGAATCGATCGGTCCGCATGAGACCTATGGCTTCGCCGGCTTCTTTGCCGCCTTTATCCGATACCGCGCCTGGGGAAAAGAACACGAGACGGAACAATTCCCCGTCATCATGCGGGCCAAGAACGAAGTGCGGGAGATCCCGCGAAGCTACCTTGATCACAAGGTCTCGCAACATCGGGTCTGGACCAAGTGGGTCCATGCAGGCCATACATTGATGCACGACCTCAAGGAAAACGTCATTACTCCCTATGTCATGGTTGAGTCTATCGGCTGGTTCTACAGCCTGCCGATTTTTGGGAAGACCCTTTTCCCGTCCCTCTATCGGCGCCTCACGCGCTGGCTGCAACGGCAGTTCGTGCCGTCGCTGCCGACCACCCTGACAGTGAATAAGTTATCTCCGACGGATACCGCAGAGATGCTGACGGTTGAGCATCAAAGACTGGTGCGGGTGGCGCTCCAGGAGCGCCTTGGATTACGCAGTACCCATATCACTCCGTCGCTTATCGAGGGGCTACGCCAGCGGGCCCTTCAAAGCGGGGAGTCGCACGACGCCGCGTTCATTGCCGAGGCGGAAGTCGCCGGCTTGAAGGCAGACGCGCTCGATGCGTTCATCCTGGTCCTCCAACGTGAGTACGACGTGAACCCTCGTGCGTCATCGCGATACAGGGAACGGCTGACTAGAACCGGATTCACTCTTGAAGAACAAACCTTGACCGTCGAAACCGCCCTGCGGATGATGGGGCTGACGAAGAACTTCGCCCGGCTCATCCTATTCTGCGCGCATGGTAGTACATCAGACAATAATCCCTACGAGTCCGCGCTCGACTGTGGCGCGTGCGGGGGGAATGAAGGCCAACCCAATGCCCGAGTCCTTGCCATGATGGCAAATCATGACAAGGTACGTGCACGATTAGGAAAAGCCGGGATTGAGATCCCTTCCGACACCCACTTCCTCGCCGGACAGATGGACACCACCACCGACGCTGTGCGGTTATTCGACCTCGAGGACGTGCCTCCGACTCACCGTGCCGATCTTGCGCGACTTCAAGATGATCTGCGAGAAGCGGCGGAACTGGCGAGCCATGAGCGATGCGGACGATTTCCAGAGGTGGAGCAGCCGTTGGACGAATCACAGGCGACTGCTCATGTGCGTCAGCGCAGTGTAGACTGGAGTCAAGTTCGCCCCGAGTGGGGGCTCTCCGGCAATACCGCGTTCCTGATCGGTCGTCGCGAACTGACGAAAGGGTTGGATTTCAATGGCCGGATGTTTCTGCACTCGTATGACTATCGAGAGGACCCGACGACCCGTTTTCTAGAGGTGTTGCTGACCGCCCCACAGGTTGTTGCGCAATGGATCAACATGGAACATTATTTTTCTGCCGTTGACAACGAAGTCTATGGCAGCGGCAGCAAGATCTATCACAATGTGGTTGGACGGTTTGGGATCATGTCCGGTCCCTGGAGCGATTTGCGACTCGGACTCGCGAAGCAAACTGTGATGAACGGTGAGATGCCGTACCATGAGCCGATGCGGTTGCTCACGATCGTTGAAGCGCCTCGGCGCGGAATTGAAAAACTGATTGCCCGACATGAGGTTCTTCAGCATTATTATCACAATGAATGGGTTCACCTGATCGTCCTCGACCCAGAGGTCGGAGACTGGTATCGCTATCGGTCAAACGGGGATTGGGCTCGGATCGTGCGGGAAAAATCGATGGGGACATCATGATCATCTTGGAGGCTGGAAAGGAGTAGATCGATGGCTGGGCTACGTTTGCATCCGATGAAAGAAATTCGCGTGATCATCGCGGGCGAACACCGGGCGTTCGTCACTGAACTGTTGGATCGCGTGCATGCCAGCGGGTATACGATTATCGGCAATATTTCCGGCAAAGGACATCATGGAGTGCGAGAGGCGCATTTCATGTTCAGCGAGCAAGAAAGCCTCGAAATGATCCTCACGGTCGTCCCGGAAGAGAAGGTAGAACCCATCCTGGCCGGTTTGAAACCCCTTTTCGACCGACACTCTGGCTTCGTGTATGTCGCGGACGTTGCCGTCAGCCGAGAGGAGTATTTTGGGAAGAAAGGCGGAAAATCTGCCTCGTAAGTGCGTTACGCTTCGTGACCACTTCTCATAATTAGCAAACCTGTGTATTTGTGTTTTCTCACCAGTCAACTGACTATTCTGAAGTTGAGATCAGCATACTCGCCGGTATACAATTTTGCGCCGTTTCGTAAACTATGAATGATCACGTCGTGTAGCTAGGCGCTTGCAGAAATCAACTCTAGAGGAGGGAAAGGGTTATGAAGGCATTTTCTTTACTTGCCGCCGTGGTGACTGTGTCCATAGCCGGTTGTGCCGGACAATCGCTCACCGAGAAACCACAAGCTGACTCACTTCATAAATTCAACCATACAGTTCCCAAACATTCCGAAGTCTGTGTCGCCGCCACTGAAGAAGACATTGCCGCCTTATTCGATGGCTGGAACGCTTCACTCCAAACCGGCGATGTGCACAAGGTTTCTGCCCACTACGCACCAAAGTCGGTGTTGCTGCCGACGGTATCGAGCAGGCCTCGTCTGACCGCTTACGATAAGGAAGACTATTTTCACCACTTCGTCGAGAACCAACCGGTCGGGCATATCGACTCACAGGATGCGCGCGAGATCGAGATCGATTGCAACACTGCAATCGATACCGGGCTCTACACCTTTACCTTCAAGAAAACAGGGGCGAGCGTGAAGGCCCGCTATACCTTCACGTATAAGTGGGATGGAAAACAGTGGCTGATCACCAGCCACCATTCGTCTGCCCTACCGACAGTTGATGCCCCTCCGGCACATGTCCATCAAGCCGTTACCCAACATTCTGAAGAGTGTGTAGAAGCTAGCGAGGAGCAAATTGCCGCCTTGTTTGACAGCTGGAATCTCGATCTCCAAACCGGAGATGTGCATAAGGTGTCCCGCCATTACGCATCAACCTCGCTGTTGTTGCCGACAGTATCGAGCCGACCACGATTCACGGCTCTCGACAAAGAGGACTACTTCCACCATTTTCTGGAGAATCAACCTGTCGGACGGATCGACTCACGCGATATTGAGATCGATTGCAACACTGCAATCGACACCGGGCTCTATACCTTTACCTTTAAGAAAACAGGGGCGAGCGTAAAGGCCCGCTATACCTTCACGTACAAATGGGATGGGAAGCAATGGCTGATCACCAGCCACCATTCGTCCGCCGTACCGCCGAAGGAATAAGGTTTCTCAGGGTCGAGCCCCCCACTGAATACCTGAGTGGGGGGCGGACTCGGTGCTTGCTGAGATAGCTCCCTCGCATCCTGATGTGTCAGCCCTCTTCTCTCTCGCTCTGACAATTGTCCTGTATTATCATGCCGTACGTAGTTGGTGTAAGATTGAGGCTATATTCCCTTTTGACACGGAGGACACTGTGAAGATCATCACTCTGGGCGCACTGGCGGGAGTGGTAGGGATGCTCTCTGTTGTAGGACTACAAGCCGGAGAGCCTGGGTCTATCCCATGGGGCTATGAAGGTGATCTTGGACCGAACCACTGGGGAAGCCTCGGATCGGAATTTGCCCTCTGTGAAAAGGGCATGGCTCAATCACCGATCGATCTATTGCGTACGCACAAGATTGCTCTGGACGATATTCAGTTTTCGTATAAGGATTCACCCTTCCATGTGATTAACAATGGGCATACGCTGGAGGAACTCGAACCCCTTTCTGAAACGGTCAAGTCGAGGTACCCCAAGCACGGTCAAACGGTCCTCCATTTTGACAAGGACAGTACCATCGTGTTTGACGACGACCTCTACCTTCTCGAACAATTCCACTTTCATGCTCCTAGTGAACACACCATCGATCAGCAACATTACCCGCTGGAACTACACCTCGTGCATCACAACGAACGGCATGAAGCCGCGGTGGTGGCGGTTTTTATGAAAGCCGGCAAACATAATTCATTCTTCGAAACCTTTTTAGCTCACGCTCCTCAAAAGGTCGGCGAGTTTGTCGATGACCAGACACATATGATCAACCCAGCGAATCTCTTACCGAAGCGCCGCTCCTACTATCGCTATTTCGGGTCCTATACCACCCCGCCCTGTCACGAGGGAGTTATTTGGGCGGTGATGCATGACCCGATTGAAGTCTCCACTGAGCAGATTCAGCGGTTCCGCACCCTCCTTGGCCATGATAATGCCCGTCCAGCACAGCCTTTGCACAAGCGATTCGTCTTGGAATCGAATCTCAGTGGTGCTACACGCCAAAAGAAACGGTGACTCGCGTCCATTCCGCTCGATCCCTGCACTCAGCCACTTTTGCCCTAAGGATGATCCGTGACCTTCATGTGATGAGTACGACACGGCATGCGACGCCCAAGATCGATTGGAGAGCTAGCGTGCGCTACTCCAAGCTCTGGTGGCCTGTAATCAGGACATGGTGCTGAGCTTCTTCAGATTCGCCAGATAGTTGCCAACAACCACTCGTGCCGGCTGCTTGTCAACCTGGGTATACAGAAGGTAATGGATCAGGGCATGGATGCTCATCGCCGCTAGCAGACCTTCGAATATTCCGACTTTGTACACAAGCGCTCCAGTCAGAATCGCCAAAGCCATGGCATAGGGACCATGGTGCGTCACATGCATGAGACCCGCGATCATCTTCCATCCCGTGAACATCATGACAATGGCGACAGCAAACTTCGGCAGGAGCTCCAAGTATTCGGGATTGACCACAAAAAATGCGACGACGCAACCAACGATCAAGACTGACAATTTGGTATAGGCACCGGCCAGCCGATTCGTAGTACTTTTGGCCAAACCGTCCAAGTTCGTCATCCCGCCGAAGAAGCTGGAGCCGATGTTCGCGATCCAGATCGCCAGTAAACTGTTGTTGCTATTGCACTCGCGTTTGAGCGGATCGATTTTTTGAATAGCGGCGTTACTCATGACTTGCTCAATCACGTCAATGACTGCGAGCATGGCTGCGAAGCCTATGACATACAGCCATGTCAGGCCACTGTCGAAGTGGGGAATGGGGAGCGCGATCGACAAAGGCACATCCTCCACATGTAACATCGGTACCTGAAGAAATTGAGCGAGGATCACACCCGCCACAATAATGACGAAGTATGGAACGGCCGGCTGAATGTAGCGGAACTTTGTAAAGAGATAGACAAACCCGACCAGTCCCGCCAAAGACATGAGTATCATCTGGATTCGTGCCCCGTTAAAAAACGTATCGGCGGCTACCAAATCGGCAGGGATTTCGTAGGTAAAATCCAAGAATTTTAAGGCGATCTTGAGTCCGATCCCGGCAAGCAGCCCCTCAACGAGATAGACCGGCACAGCCAGTAAGATGTAGCGCTGCCAGTTGAACTTCCAGATGACCGCCTGCATAACCGCCGTGAGAAAGACCACGAAGGCCATGTTTTCCATGCCAAAGGTCGCCACTCCAATTGCTAACACTGGCGCGAGGCCGGCCGCGATACCTGGACAGCCAATATAGTTTCCAGGCCTGATCCACGCATTGATCCATCCCACGAGACAGGCAAACGCCACCGTCGCAAGTCCCACTTTGATTGGATAATCCGACATCATGGCAATTCCAACTGAGAGGGGAATAGCCATGACACCAGTAATCAGACCTGCGGCCACATCACGACCGACGTACTGGGCCTGGAATGCTGCAGATTCTGGCAGTGCAAATTGAGAATAGGTCTGCTTTTCGGCTGCGGAAATAGAGTTCGATGAGTGAACAACTGAGGTACCATCCATGGTCCTGCCCTCCCGTACCGTTAAACCTGGTATGGGTACAGCAACAATAGGGCCATTGAAGAATTATCACAGAAGTATTTGATATTATGAGTGAGTTTTCAATGAATTGATGGATATGTCCTGAGAGCTGTATGCATTGAGCTATCTTGGAGTGCGTCAGCGCACGTTACGTGCGGTAGCGCACGTTGATCATTCTTGAGAAATGCCTTTGAAGATTCCAGAAATCGTTTGCGAATCAGGCCCCCTACCTCCGTGTCATTGTGGAAGCCTTGCTGGCTCGGCCATAAGTACCGGACGTCAATCGGAGACTAGCACCCGCATGTCACAGATCCTTAACTTAAGCCGTCATGCCAGTGACGAAGATGCACAGCTCCTTACCTCCTTACTTATCTATCATCTGGTCGAGCGATGCGGGGGGCAGGTACACTTCACTGCTGAGGAAATTCAGCACATGCGCGAGAAGCTTTCGACTAAGATGGTGCAGATCCAACTTGGCCAGGACCTGAGACTTCGAATCATCGATCGCCTGCCCGAACTCCTGTAAACCATCATCTCCTATTTCAATACGAAGACCCTCGGTTGACCTTTTGGCCAACCGAGGGTCTTGGACTGAACGACGTCATGTCGTGGCGTCGCGCGAAAGAGGTTCGACGTCGCCTCTAGATGTTGATGAAGAACTGAATGAGAATCATGTGATTCAGCTGATTCGCAAGATTCGGGATAGACCGGCTATTGAGGAGTTGATTCTGGTAACCGACATCCATGTTGAAATACTTCGAGAAAGTTCGGTTAACACCGATAAAGAATCGGTTTTGATCAAAACCCGCCTGAGGTCCTCGCGCACCAACCGTGTTCAGGTGGACAAAGACTTCGTCTGACGCGACAAGAGCCCATTCGGGGGCCATCGGTAGTGTGTATGCCCCTCGCAGCCCGGTTCTGAACCGCACCGCCGTACCATCCACATGTTCAATCCACCGTTCCTCCAAACGCGTACGACTGGTGACCTTGAAGGAATCGAATTTCCGGGAATAGAGGATCTGCTGATAGATCCGGCTCTCTTCGAAGAAGGGGGACTGTGGTGGGGTATGTCTCTGATTATAGTTGCCGACCCATGCATACCCTTGCCAGATCGAGAGATTCTCTGTCAGCTGGTACCCAACTGCGGGCCGGATGAGCAGCTGATCGATGTGGCCATCCTCATCCAGATCCGCAAAGCGAGGCTGGATCTCCAAATGGGCCAGAAACGAGTTCGGTAGCTTCGCCGTCATAAAAATAGGTGCCCACAGGCGAAAGTCTTGGCTGAATGTTGAAGGAGTCTGGGCGAAGGTTTCGCCTCCAGCCAATAGACTCCATGAGAAGGCCATGATTGCAACCCTCAGTCCCCACTTGCGTACGGTTTGATTTCCTGTTTCACACTGCATGTCCCCTCCCTAGTGCGGGCCTATGGATGCGATAGTCGAGAAACCAGGCCCTTTGTCCTCGATGAAGGCGATTGCTTGCCTTTACTCCTTACCTCAGGATGGGGGTTTATCAGACTGAGAATAAAGGTTTCCCGCTCACCTTCCGCAGACTTTTTACCTTGTCCAGAATGAGAAACGCCAGTCCGAAATGGCGGTAACGAGAGTCATTCTGCTCATGTGATTGCCCCCGGAGCTCGATTATGTTAGCTACTCACCATGCTGAAGATCTCATCGTCGGTATCTATCCCGGATCAGGAGATTGAGATCCACGCCGTCCGATCTCAAGGTGCAGGAGGGCAAAACGTCAATAAAGTCTCCACCGCGATCCATTTGCGATTTGATATCCATGCGTCGTCGTTGCCGGCGTTCCACAAAAATGCCCTGTTGAACCTGCGTGACCACCGCATCTCAGCCGACGGCGTCATCACGATCAAGGCCCAGCAGCACCGCACACAAGAGCGTAACCGCGAAGACGCCTTAGATCGATTACGTGCGTTGATTCAGATCATCACGATCCCGAAGAAGAGGCGAAAGGCGACGAAGCCCACGAAGGGTGCCCACGAACGGCGGATCGACAGCAAGAAACGGCAAGGGCGCTTGAAGGCACTGCGAAGAACGACGGAATGATTGGTATCGAGGTGTCTCCGCGAGGGTGATTCGGTTAGGAGCGATGCTCCTTGCTCTTGGCGGCATTAGCCGTTGCCTGCTGAAGCATGGATTCCGCCTCGGGAATAAAGTCCACCTGCTTCTGTCTTTGAGCGATAGCCAGGGCAGTGCTCGCCAGAGCAGCGGCTTCGTCATGCTGCCCGCGTTCACATCGCACTTTGGCCAGCGCGAGCCTCGCGTTGACCGCTTGGGGTGCCTGATGAATGACCTGTTGTAACAGGCGCTCGCCTTCTTTCACGTCTCCACCCAACAGGCCGGGGAGCTTCACCAGCAAGGTCCCTTTGGCCGAAAGGGCTTCAAGATGAGCGGGGGCAATCTCTAAGGTTCGATCCAACTCCTTCATCATCCGGCGAAGCCCGAAGAGAGACGTGAAGGTTTCCCCATCGATGCGCAGCAATTCGCCCAGGTTGCAGAACAACGCGAAGTGGGCATCGGCGCTGCCTTCATCTTCAGCCACCGCCTGTTCGCCCACCCGCTGGCCCTGTTGAAAATGAGCGACGCGCGAGTCTCGATCTTTGGCCAATCTCCCTTGATGGCACTGTTCTAGTGCCTGTTTTGATAGTGTCCCCTCTGAAGATTGAGCTATGGCTGGAATGACAAGAAGCGATGCTCCACTAACGATAAGAACAGCAAGCGCCTGCGACACCATCTTCATACGATGTGACCCTTGGGGTATACCGCTCCCTCCAGGAAATGGATGTGAGAGCAGCAAACCCAATGCCACTGCGCCACGAGTTATGACGTGCTTAACTGATTGATAACATGAAATTATCATATCAAGAATGCTGCGGCTCTTGTACGGAAGCGAGGAGGAATGGACAGATTATGACTCTCCTTCGCTCATACAGGGACCGAAACGTCCCTCATGCTTCGTCGGTCTGGAGATCAAAGCATCAGTACCGTCGCTGAGCTAGTCACTCGGCGCGACCATCCCAAGAATATTGAAGCCTCCGTCGACATAGATGACTTCTCCACTGATTCCCCGTCCCAGGGAGCTGACCAAAAACAAGGCCGTATCGCCGACGTCACCTTGTTCCGTAGGTCGTCGAAGCGGAGCCACTTCCTTGTGATGATCCACCATCTTCGTAATGCCCGAAACCCCACGAGCCGCCAGAGTCTTGATCGGCCCGGCAGAGATCGCATTGACCCGGATGTTCAGAGGTCCAAGATCATAGGCCAGATAGCGGACGGCCGATTCGAGAGCGGCTTTGGCGACACCCATGACATTGTAGTGAGGCACGACCCGCTCGCTGCCGAGATACGTGAGGGTCACAATGGAGCCCCCGGCCGTCATCAACGGCAAGGCGGCTCGGGCAACGGCGATCAAGGAATAGGCACTGATGTCGAGCGCCATCGCGAACCCCTGTCGACTGGTGTTGATAAATTGCCCGGTCAACTCCTCACGGGGCGCGAAGGCCAGCGAGTGGACGAGAAAATCGATTTGGCCGAAGTCTTTTTGCACTTGCTGCATCAGTGCAGTAATCTCACTGTCATTGCTCACATCACAGGGAAAGGCTTTGGCCCCCGGCATCGTGGCCGTCAGTTCTTCTACATTCTGCTTCAACCGTTCATTTTGATAATTAAAGAACAGTTGGGCACCTTGTCCGGCAGTAGACTGGGCAATGGCCCAGGCGATGCTGTGCTTATTAGCCACACCGATGATGAGCCCCTTTTTTCCGTTGAGCAACATGGGCACAGTTCTCCTTCCCTCTCTAGACTGTATTCAGCGATTCAAGTCGCTTCTTGCTTGGTACTGGCTTTCACCCAGCGCTATGTTCAACCGGCTTCGACCAGAGCCTGTCCAGGGCGATTCCCCGCACTCCAGGCATGTTTGAACGGCGAAACATAGCATGATTCGTCATGCCATGTGAATGTAGTCCGTACACGACCGATAGAGGCTCGCCTGCCATGGGAATTGATGTGACAGGATGGGCGGTTCGCAGAGGGTTTTGTTTTTGAAGGCGCTGATTTTAAAGGACGTTTACACCGATATTCGTGGCAATGAGATGCATGACGAGAAGCACGGGAGGTATAGATTCACGCCGGCACAGTTCATCAACGGTGAACCTTGATATAGACGGCCTGCAGTCCCACGATAGTCTTACCATCACGGATGGTCCCATCCTCAATTTTCGTAATCGCCTCTGAAAGCGGCATCTCAACGACATCCAGCACTTCATCTCGATCCAAGTGTTGCCGGCCCTTCGTGAGGCCAGTCGCCTTGTAGACATGAATCACTTCATCGGCAAACCCTGGTGCCGTGAAGATACTGGAGAGCAGTTCAAAGGTAGAGGCTCGATAGCCGACTTCCTCTTCGAGTTCTCGCGCGGCGCAATGCAACGGATCTTCGCCCGGAGCAAGTTTTCCGGCAGGTATCTCGTAAATGAATCCACCGGCTGCGTGACGGAACTGCCGGATCAAGACCACCGTGCCATCGTCTTTGACCGGTACCACGGCCGCAGCCCCAGGGTGGCGAATCGTCTCAAGGTCCACCGTAACCCCGTTGGGCAATTGGACGGTATCGACGTTGAGGGTGATGACTTTTCCGGTGTAGATATTTCGTGTCATGGGAGTAGATGGCTCATAGCGAATGGCTTATCGTAAGGAGGTCGACAAACGGGATCGACGTTCTTCTTTCTGCTATAGGCCATACGCCATCAGTTCTTGAGTTTCTTATAGAACGGCGGCTTCACCACTATGGCTGGTACGGCCTTCCCCCGGATGTCGACCTGAATTCTCGTCCCCGGTTCGGCGTAGCGTGACACCACAGAGGCCAAGCCAATCCCTTTTTGCAAGATCGGTGACAGGTTACCACTTGTGACCTCGCCGATGGATTGCCTCGATGAGTCGGCTGAAAGCATAGGGAAACCATGACGGGGAACAGCCTTTTCAAGCAATTCAAACCCGACTAATCGACGGGCCAACCCCTGTGTCCGTTGAGCCAACAGGGATGCTCGACCGACAAACTCACCTTTCTCAAAATTCACCACCCACTCCGCTCCGGCTTCCAGAGGACTGGTCTCTTCGCTTATATCGTTTCCGTACAACAGATAGCCCATGTCCAGTCTGAGCAAATCACGCGCACCCAAGCCTGCCGGCTTGACGCCTTCCGACTGACCAACTTTCAACAGCTGCTCCCAGGCCTGAGCTGCACGATCAGCGGGAAGATAGAGCTCATAGCCCAGCTCCCCGGTATAGCCTGTCCGTGAAACAATGACGGACCCGCCGAACGCGGTGACTGCTCGGCACTGTCTAACTTTAACGTCCGCAACCTCAGCCACTCCAGCGTCAATCAACAACTCCCGCGAGATGGGACCTTGCACTGCAATCTGTGCCAGCTCTGCCGAACAATCCCGGACCTTGCAGCCTTGCACATGCGAGACTTTTTCCAAGAGCCAGGCGACGATCTTCGCGCGATTCGAGGCATTGACGCAGACGAGAAACTCATACGGCTTGACGTGATAGACAAAGATGTCGTCCTGGATCCCGCCATTGGGGTTGCACACCATCGAATACTGCGAGGAGCCCACGGAAATCTTGGAGACGTCGTTGGTAGTCACATACTGCAGAAACCCGACGGAGCCTGGGCCGGAGACCGTAATCCGGCCCATGTGGCTCACGTCGAAAAGACCGGCTTTGGCACGGACGGTGTGATACTCATCAAGCACGCCGCTGTACTGGATGGGCATCTCCCATCCGGCGAAGTCAACCAGCTTGGCGCCGGCGGCGCGATGTTGTGCGATGAGAGGAGTCTGTTGCATAACAATTCATGCTGACAAGCGTATCCATGTATTGGGATCGGACCTGTCAGCTTATTATCTTGGAGCCTGTTAACGTACTCCGAGCAACTCCACATCAAAAATCAACGTGGCATTCGGTGGGATCACCCCACCGGCCCCACGCGAACCGTATCCCAAATCCGATGGGATCGTCAGCTTGCGCTTGCCGCCAACCTTCATCCCCTGCACCCCTTCGTCCCAGCCCTTAATGACACGCCCGGCGCCGAGCGGGAAGGAAAAGGGTTGTCCCCGATCGACGGAGCTATCGAACTTTTTTCCGTTTTCGAGCCAGCCAGTATAGTGCACGTTCACATTCTTTCCTACAACGGCCACGTCCCCCGTCCCGACCGCTTGATCGACATATTTCAGCCCGGACGGCGTGGTCACTTCTTGATTACTCTCGGCCATGGAACCTCCTACTCCCACTGCTAACGTCAGCACGACGATCGCCATGAGTGATGAAAGATACGGTGATTTCATAGGAATCTCCTCCTCACACTGTATGGCATGGGAGGGAGGGTATGGTCAACTGGAACCTGGCACACCAGTTACTAAGGGGCCATTGGCTCCTGTTGGGTGGGTAAAACCAGGATAGCAGAATGAGAGCCTTTCCGCTCCTCCGCCTGTCCGCTTCACGCTTCACGCTTCACCGTTCGACATGCTCACGGCCCCGAGTCTGGTCGAAGGGCGAAATACGCTTCACACACATTGGAGCGATGCGAGAACAAAGCTGGCAGGATTGTTCACCATCCTGCTAGCAGTCGCGCTCGGCAAAGAGCGCGAGACTTGCCGTGTAACCATGGAGAAAGTTTCGTCCGCCGATCGGGCCGATTTCTCCCTGCGCGAAAAACCCGGCGAGTGGAATCGCGCCTAACCGTGCCGACGCAGTCCCGGCATCATGGTTGGCCTTCCCAAAGAGGCCTTGGCCGCGCCCGCAACAGCTGAACATCAGGGCCCCGAGCGGCGGATGGCGATGGCGCGTATGATCGGCCGTTAGTAGCGCGTTGAATTCCTCGCTGGCCGATGCGGCATCGCGCAGCTGGAACTGCACCGTCTGTCCCTCTTGCACCACCTCTCCCACGGCAACCGCGCCGGTGGTTTGGTCGGCACCGAGTAAGTTGCGGATGAGGAAGTCTCCACGCTCAAAGCGGTTCCGATGTTCATCGATCACAATGCCGAGGTGGACGGCGCGATTGGCACCTCGTCGGTCTTCTTCAGACAATGAACTAAAGACCGTCTGCAGTCGCCCTAATGCCGGTTCTCCTCCCAATTCGTGAATCAGGTTTCGTTCTGCCTTGGTCACGACAAACCGCTCCCCGATCAAGCGACAGCCCTGAGAGATCACCGGCCGAATATCCACGGCCCCGGAAAGCCGCACGCCCACCAGCCCACCGTCATAGACCTGGTCGTTGAGCACTAAGCGATTCGCCCCAACCTCTTGGCCACCCCCGACGAGGCCACCGATCGCCTGGGCGCCAGGATAGCGATCATCCAGGATCCCCAGGATGTCTTGAACAGGTGTCGTAAAGGGATCGGCAAACAGCAGGAAGGATCCATCGTCGACTCCGGGGATAGGCCATCCTGTGAGATGGAATTGATCCTGGGTCGGTGAAAATGAGGAGTGCAGCGGATGGAGATGGACGTCGGGAAGGACAGCCGCCCAGACGGTGAGCGCAGGTGTGGTTTCGAGTTCCTCCGCTCCGGCAATCACCCCCTCGCCGCTACAGCCGAGGAGAAGTTTCGACCGAAGTGTTTCGGTCAGCACCTCCGCCAGCCGACCAACTCCTTCAGTATGGTGTGCCGAGAAGAAAACACAGGCCAGATCGATGGGAGTTCCCCCCAAGCTCGTACGAATAGCCGCAGCGACCTCTAACGCAGCAGCGTCAGTATCAGTCTGTTTTGAGAGCGCGACAGCAAATTGCATGAACAAGCCTTACGACGTGAAGCAGAATAGGAACAGGATCTGTGAATGGATGGCATAGACCGCTATCGGTCCAGCAGTCAGACTCCGGGGTCCATGCGCTGGGCTCGGGTTTGTGCAAGCTTTTTGTAATAGCGCCACAGGTACGAATGGTAGTCGTCGACCTGGGCAAGAAGATAGTGTAGTTCCGTCGGATCCTCGGTTTCCAGGGCTTGAATCATCCGCGCCTTGAGGAACTCAGCAAAGGCTTCCGTCTTTTGCACCGCCGTCAGGAGTTGTAACCCGCCACCGATTTGGTAGTCGCCCATTGACCTCATCTCCTTCGTTCACAGCTGGCCGGAAGAATAGCGAGGAGGATCCCGCAAATGCAAGCACGGTAATCGAGAACTGTACGAGACGGGCGGGTGACTGACTAGCGTTGAAGCGGCCACAAAATCCGCTTGAGGCGGGTGAGATCGAGCGCCTCAATCCGATGTCCATCACGGCCCGTGACAGACGTCGCCATGGTGAGGGCATTGAGGATGGCTTCTTCCGTGGCTTCCACGGTGGCGGTGATGAGTGGATTGATATGACTGTCGGCCAAGTGCGTGAGGCTGTACGTAGGTTCTGTTGGATAGTGTGGAATCACATTCGCAGTGGAAAAGGCCAGCATGAAATCTCCGCTGCTGTGCCTTGCCGTGGAACCTGTGCGGGCCAAGCCGAGCGCAGCGCGCTTGGCGAGCCTGGTCAATTGGCGGCTATCGAGTGGCGCATCGGTCGCGATTACGACGATGATTGAGCCTTCGCTCTGGCCGGGCGAGAGCGCCTGCGATTGTTGTTGCGCCGGTGATGGCTGCTCGTAGAGTTTTCCCACCGGCACACCAGCAATGGTCAGCTCTGGTCTGCGGCCGTGGTTCGCATTGACCAGCACGCCGACCACATAGCCGCCTTCTTTCTCGGACAGTTTTCGCGAGGCCGTGCCGATACCACCCTTAAACCCATACGACACCATGCCGGTGCCGGCACCGATGGTACCCTCTTCCACTGGTCCAGTGCTGGCGCTATCCAGAGCCGCGAGCACGTCTTGCTCCGACACATGGCGGCCTTGGATGTCGTTCAGTCTTCCGTCGTCGCATTCCGCGACCACCGGCGTGAGCGTGTCATCTTCGATCCCGATGGCTGGATACTGCTTGATCATCCAGCTCATCACGCCGTTCGCGACACGCGGGATATTCAAGGTGTTGGTGAGGGCTATGGGGTACTCGAGAAAGCCGGATTCCGCGACCCATGAGAGGCCTGTCATTTCTCCGGTGCCGTTGAGGACGAAGAATCCCGCCGGTACCTTCTTGTGCCACACGTCGTCACGCGGGATCACGACCGTGACGCCGGTGCGCACGGGCCCGCGACCTGGAATTAGTTTTCCTTCACCGGAGATGAGTGTGGTGTGTCCAACCTTCACGCCGGCCACATCGGTAATCGCATTAAGCGGACCAGGCGGGAAGGAGCCGACGACGATACCGAGGTCTCGAATACGTTGGCGTGGCTGATCAGGTTCAGCCATCGCGACGGAGAGATAACCGCTAAGTAGTGCGGCAATGCAAGACACTAATACCACTCGCATGGAGTGCCGGGCGCTAGAGTTCATGTGTACTGGCCGGGTGCGGAACCCGCACGTCGATCTTGGGGTGCTCTGCCTGAATAGCTGCGCCCAACGACAGGGCCTGCTTCTCCTCACCATGGACGACAAACACCTTGCTGGGCAGAGGATTGATGGCTCGCACGTAGGCCAACAGATCATTCCGGTCGGCATGGGCCGACAGACCGTTGAATTTGACGATTTGAGCACGACGCTTCGTTGGGATGCCAAAGATGGGCACCACATCCCAACCTTCCACGAGCTTACGGCCCAGCGTATGTTCCGCTTGAAAGCCGACGAAGACGATGACGTTCGCTTCGTCCTGAATGGCATGTTTCAGATGGTGGATAATGCGCCCTCCCTCGCACATGCCGGAGGACGAGATGATGACACAGGGCCCGCGCATGGCATTGAGACGCTTGCTCTCTTCCGGCGAGGAGACGAAGTGAATATAGCGCGAAGCAAAGACATCACCCCCCGATGAAAAGGTCTTCATGGTTTCCTCGTCATAGCACTCGGGATGCCGCTTGAAGACTTCGGTAGCCTTTCCCGCTAATGGCGAGTCGATATAAATCGGGATCGGCTCGACTCGGCCTTCGCCTACCAACTCCTTGATCCGCATCACCAGTTCCTGCGTGCGTCCCACGGCAAATGCCGGGACGATGAGCTTGCTCTTATGTGTTCTGGCATGCTCGATCAGGTCTTGCGCCTTTCTCTTCATCTCCTCGCCGGCCTGTTCATGCAAGCGGTCGCCGTAGGTCGATTCCAGGATGAGGACATCGCAGGCTGGTGGCGGTTCGGGATCGCGAAGGATCGGCATATGGGATCGTCCCAGATCGCCGCTGAACAAGACTGTGGTGGTATTGCCGCGTGCCGTGTATTTCACACGCACGGCGGCTGAACCTAAGATATGTCCCGCGTCATGGAATGACGCCGTGAGGCGGGGCGCGATCTTCACTTGGTCTCCATACCGAGTGCCTTCGAATCGCTTCACAATCTTGCGGACATCGTCCGCATCATAGATCGGCTGAACACAAGTCTTTCCGCGTCTGCGCTCCTGTTTGTTGACGTACCGACAATCGTATTCCTGCACACGAGCCGAATCTTCGAGCATAATACCGGCCAAGTCTGCTGAGGCTCGGGTCAAATATACCTTTCCTGAAAACCCTTGCCCCGGAAGCACCGGCAAGGCTCCTGAGTGGTCGATATGCGCATGCGAGAGCAGTACGGCTCCAAGCGACTTCGGGTCAAACCCCAAATCCTGATTCTTCCGGAAGGCCTCCTGGCGGCGGCCCTGAAACATTCCGCAATCGAACATGAGCCGAAAGCCAGGAGCTTCCAGCAGATGACGACTCCCCGTGACTGAACGAGCTGCCCCGTAGAATGAGAGTTTCATGTGGTGGGTACTCCATTGTGGCGTGCGATCAGGTCCCAGGCTTCTTGAGCCGTTTCCGCATAGTGAAAAAGATCCAGGTCCGTCTGTGCAATGAGTCCGTACTCCACCAGCAGTTGCCAGTTGATCAGTCTCTCCCAGAAGTCTCGCCCGACGAGAATGACGATGACTTTGTCCGTCTTACCCGTCTGGAGCAGGGTCAGTGTTTCAAACAGTTCGTCCAGAGTGCCAAACCCTCCTGGGAATGCGACGAGTGCCTTCGCCCTGATGAGAAAATGCATTTTCCTGATCGCAAAGTAGCGAAACTGAAAGCTGAGTCGAGGAGTGATGTAGGGATTGGGGTACTGTTCGTGCGGCAGCGTAATGTTGAGCCCGATCGACTTGGCACTCACGTCTGCCGCCCCACGGTTGGCGGCTTCCATAATGCCGGGACCACCTCCCGTCACGATGACGTAATCGCAATGTCCATCCACTTGGCACGTCGACGAGACCAACCGCGCAAAGTCTCTGGCTACATCATAATATTTCGCGAGCTCGAGCTGGCGTTTCGCGATAGCCACTGGTTGTTGGAGCGTCTGATCAGCCGGATCCAGAGCGGCTATCTCTTCTGCTTGCCGCAGCGCCTTGGCCGCAACCGCCGGCTCATGCAACCTGGCACTTCCGAAGACGACGATGGTGGACTCGATCCGTTCTTCTTTTTGGATGAGTTCGGGCTTCAGCAGTTCCAGACCGATTCGAATAGGACGCAATTCATCCCGTTGAAGAAACTCGGTGTCTTTATCGGCTGGGATATAGGAAGCAGACGGGTTATCACTCGTCGGCCACGGAGCGGGATCTATCGTTCCCTCACTCATGACTTGCCATTATAGCGGGTCGAACCGGGCTAGTGCCAAGTAGTAATTCAGCGGGGGCTGAGCGTCCTGACTGCTGAAACGGATAGGGGTAGAAGGGCGGCCTGATGAGATGGCGAAGAAACTCTTTCTGGCGAACGACCCACTGCCCGTCACACAAGACCTCAAAGGCATCAACCCCAAGTCCCGTGCGGGAAAAAATAAGATCGGGATCCACCGGTGTCCAGGGTTTTGCCAACCAACCAAAATTAACCCTGGAGTATTTCAGGTCAAGGAATCGGTAGGTGGCGACCACCCCCGAATCAGAATCGACGATGGAATCGGGCGCCCCCAGGTGAGCGACCACTTCGGACAAGGTCGTCTTTCCAGGTACGATGAAGGCCACATCCTCCGGAACAAGGGAGGTATTGAGCGAGACGCGGATGACGTTACAACCGAGCGAGGAAAGACAAATTAGTACTCCCAACACAATCGTTGCCACTCTACGGATCATCTGTGTCATGTCATTCCCCAAACGGCCAGAATCGGAAGGCCAACGCGTCGGTGCGTTTCGATGCGATCACGTCTTCGACGATCCCATCACGGTTGAGAACGACGAAAAGATCATCACTTTTAATGGAAAGTCGTGAGAAATTGAGGATGATCAATAGGAGACTCCCCGCCTTGGCATCATACCGGTAGTACTGAAAGACATCTCGACCATTCAGTGGTAACAGCCTATCTGGAGCACCCAGGAGGCGAAGAACCTCATCTTTTGTGGTGATTCCTTTTTGAAGCGCTGCAACGGTGTCCGATTTAATGTCGTCCCCTAGCGTCCCCCTGCTGAACGCACACCCTTGTATGAGCAGGGTGATGACCAGAAGAGCATAGATGGATCGAGCGATCTTCATGTCGAGTACTCCTTTCAGGGATTCGGCCGCTGAGGGCCCAGTATGAAGTCCTGTTCGTAGACAGTATAGACAGAGGGGCTGAGTCCCACACGTTGATAGACAGTTTGGGCATCGTGATTCCGGTGTTCCACATAGAGGCGGATTCCACAAACTTGCGAATCCTTCTTGGCTCGCGCGGCAATATGCTCATGCATCGCTCGATACACTCCACGGCGGCGCCACTCCGGCTTCACATAGACGCTTTGCATCCACCAAAAGACTCCGTTCCGCCAATCACTCCATTCAAATGTGATCATGAGTTGGCCGACAGCAGTTCGGATTGCCCCTGCGGAAGGTTCTGCCACGATGTAAAACCCATGCTGAGGTTGTGTCAACAGTGCGAGCGTGCCTTTTCGGAGGCGATCAAGATCCAACCGGCGTTGTTCGGTTTCGAGTGCCAGAGCCGCATTGAACTCGAGGATCGCCTGCACATCATACTCCGTGGCTGGCCTAATGGCGATCAAGTCTGGATTCATCGTTTATGGTAAAGCCGGGGGAGACGTCGTAAGCCATCCAGCCCGTGGCCTATAAAATCCTGCCGAGAATTCCATCTTCATGGCCTCCTCGAAGGGTAGATTAATCGGTTTGAGCGCGGGTTCCGGAATGAAGGCTAAGTATCCGGTAAATGGATGAATAGCCGTTGGAACAAACACCATCACAAGGGTATGGGACCGGTCCACCTGAAGAGTCGGCGGGGCGGTACCCATGACAAATCCTAAAGCCCAACATCCATCCCGGGGAAAGGGAAAGGCGACTACCCGACTCTGGCCGAAGCGCGAACGAAAATTGACCAAGTCAGTCATGCCTTTTAAGGTGAGGTAAATACTTTGTACCAGTGGAATCTGTTCAATCCGCCGCTCCACCCGCTCGAATAAGCCGCGAGCGATCATATGATCACCGATGACTCCGACGAGAATGAGCAGAAGCACCAAGAGCAGCAGGCCCAGTCCAGGAACAGGATAGACCAGATATCGACCCACCACACCATCAAGAGCCGTAAAGAGGGTCGAGAGAATCAGCAGTGTGGCCCAGGCGGGCACAATGAGAATGAGTCCAGCCACACAGGTTTTCCAGAAGGCTTTCATCATCATATTCCGTTCTTGGCCACCGGTTGTTGGTAGTGTAGCAGAGTTTGCCATCGCTGAAGAGGTCTTGAGACTTCATCGTACTTGGTGGCATGATGCAGAATAAGATCATGTGACAACCGTGGGAAGGATTGAGTTCATGAATATCAACCCAGATCTGCTGGCGATCCTCTGTTGCCCCGAGACAAAACAGAAAGTGACGGTCGCAGAAGACGCCGTCATCATCGCGTTAAATACCTCAGTTACTCGAGGTGGATTGAAAAACAAGGGCAATCGACCAGTTACGGAACCGTTTGAGGCAGGGCTAGTCCGTGAGGACGGAACACTCCTATATCCCGTCAGAGACAATATTCCTGTGATGCTGATTGAAGAGGGAATTCCCCTGACGCAGATTCAGTGACGGCCTCCCCATCGGAAGTGTTCCTTTCGAATTCAAACTCTGCCTGATCGTCACGATACCGAGAACGGCCTCTCATCTGCGATCAGCGAACGGCAATCTTCTCCTGTGGCTTGATGTTCAGAGCTTATTCCACCTGTCTAAAAATCTACTCTTATGCGAAGACTTGGGGTCGCTGATCCTTAGGCGTCTACGAGTGGGCTCTTGCACACGACCAAGTTCCGTGAATGTGCGACTCTCGCTTTGTAGCGTGAGCCTTGCTCAAGGGGGGGGGAATTATGGTGCGACAATGTGAACAGGTTTTTCAGGATTCTCGGTCTTTGACCCAGTAGAAGTCCCACATTGCGCACAGAGATATTCGTAGAGATTTCCGGTTGGAAGAACGAGAAGCAGGCGCTCTCTGGTTGGTGTAGCCACTCGACACCGGGGACAATAGAGAAGCGAAGCATTCAAGGACCCAAACTGATCCTGCTGGCCTGCCGTCGAGGGACGAGGCCGACTTCGTTGAGCCGGGGGACGACCAGGAACCCAGGGCATCCCTGGTTTACGTGGCGGTTGAAACATGGTTCATTTTATTGAGATCCCTGCGGCATGGTCAAGTCATTATGAGTTCACTCCCGCCATGGCCCAGCTGGGTGAAGCGTGCTCATCGACAAGCTACCAGAAACAGAGTAAAGAGATTAACGGGGCCCCCAGTCAACATCGCTGGCTGATGCATGCCCCGTTCAGAAGAAACGTGTTTCTTAGGCAGGAGTTTTGGCGGACTCGATCTCAGTCGCAGTGATCAGGCTGGAAAGGTAGTCCGCAACAAAATTGAGGGCCTCTTCACGCCCATCAGCCCGGCGGCCTTTTTCCCGCCTTTGAACCGATAATTCATGTTCCAGGTCGGACTTCACTTCACCCAAAATGCGTTGCAGGGAGGATGGCGTGAGGTTCGCATCCATCTCTTCAAGTTCTTGGCAGCGATCAAGGACCCAATTGAGACCCTCAATACGTCCCGCGTAGTGCTCCTGTTCCGCCGTATCGATCCGTGCCATAGCAGTGGCAAAGGTTTGTGCTTCGTAGATCAGGTTATAGAAGCTGGTGACCGCACGTTGTAGGGATGGATTCATAACACTCCTTTTCCAGTAGATGAAGAACGATTATACATCAGATTAGGAGGACAACAAGGAGATTTTTTCTCCTGCTTGCATCTATTACGACTCTTTTCGGCATGCCATGGTTCATTCTTCGATGGTTTTGACTGTGCTCCCTGGTATCAGGAGGTCCTTTCCACCATGAACGGAGCGATGAGCATGATGAGTTTGGAACCTGCTTGTGCAGATACTTCTATCTTGGGAAGGATCTGAATAGTGGGGAGTGTGCCAGCCAATAGGATTCGTATTCTGTTGCTTGTAGGACACTGACATCGACCGGCTGCCTTGAACCTGTTGAAGGGCGCACCACAAGCTGAATGTGGAGCCAAACGGCTTGATAA
>DIHK01000001.1:19914-49178 GCA_002420115.1 Nitrospira sp. UBA5698 | reverse complement strand
GATCCACCACCCAAAACCCCCCGATCGCCAACACCGAAAACCAGCCGATCTTCACCGGCTTCGAATCGTACCACTGCGAAACGTCATAGCCCCGCTCACTTGATGCCGCCATGATGTGACCTCCTCGTTTGATCATTTGCATCTGTAGGCCGAGACGTTCCACATGGCATGCCCATTGACGAAGGCCCGATCCGAAGTGTCAACATCACCACAAACTCAGGTCTCCTCCATATGGTGCCACCACAAACCTCCTTTCGTAGGATCCATCGTCAGCCTACTGTTAGTTGTAGCAAGATCCCAGGGCCTGTGCCATGAGGCACATGCCTAAAGTCGCAAGGGAAATTCCACTGGAAGAGATGAGCGAAGAAATGAAGCCAGGCAGACTACTACTCGGAGGAGGACGTGAGACCGTGGGCAAGCGCGTACTTTGTCAGTTCAGCGGTGGTATGGAGGCCAAGTTGCTCCATCAGCTTGGCCTTGTGATACTCGACCGTCTTGGGAGAGAGCCCCAGCGTGGACGCGATTTCCTTGAGTGTCAACCCCTCCGCCACCAGCTGCAAGATCTCTCGCTGTCGTATCGGCAGACGGTCCTGGCCGTCGGCCCCCGACGCCGTGTCGGCGATTGCGGCCTGGACCAGATCCTTGGCAATCAACGACGTGATGTAATAATTGTCGTTCTTCACCGCATCAATGGCCTGTAACAGCTCCGATCCAGCCGACCGCTTCAGCAGATAGGCTGAGGCGCCAGCCTTGAAGGCTTGAGTGACATAGTCCTGATCCGCATGAACCG
The DNA here is from genome assembly GCA_002420115.1 of Nitrospira sp. UBA5698. Lineage (GTDB taxonomy): Bacteria > Nitrospirota > Nitrospiria > Nitrospirales > Nitrospiraceae > Nitrospira_D. Next base: position 48,388 of record DIHK01000001.1, on the reverse strand, counting down.
TCACAAAAATCAATCGTGGTTGGGGAATCATCTTTCGCAACCGACGCGCTGCATCAAGGCCGTTCAGTTTGGGCATGGAAATATCCAGAACCACAATGTCCGGCTGCAAACGTTTCGCCGCGTCAAGTAATGCCCGACCATCTTCTACGGAACCTACGACCTGACAATGCTCTTCGAGCAGCTTTTTGAATCCTTCCAGGACTAAGGCATGATCATCGGCTAGGAGCACCCGGGGCTTGCTCATGCGCGCTCCTGTTTGAACGGCACCCAGGCACAAATCCGTGTGCCTTCACCCGGTGTCGAGTCTATCGTGAACGACCCGGCAACTAAGGAGACCCGTTCCTTCATACTCAATAACCCGAGGCTTCCTCGCCGACCACCGTCATGATTCATGTCAAATCCAACCCCATCATCCCGTATCATAAGCTGCAGTCCGTCTCGCACTCGCATCAGCTCAACCTGCACGGTGCTTGCCCTGGCATGACGAGTAATATTTGCCAACCCTTCCTGGGTCACACGGTACAAGCACGTGACCACGTCCTGCGCCAGGTGCTGCGGGATGTCTTTGCTGATGAACCGGGCATCAAGACCGGTACGGGCCTGAAAATCATCGATGAGGCGACGGAGCGCGATGGACAAACCTAAATCATCCAGGATGGACGGATGAAACTGATAGGCGAGACGGCGCACACCTTCGGATAGTTCGACAATACGATCCTGAATGCTCCGGATCGTTCGGACGGTACCGACGGCCGCGTGTGAGAGCTGCCGTTCCAACATTTCGATGTCGATCGACAAGAGCGCCAGTCGTTGATTGATATCGTCGTGCAGATCACGCGAGATTCGCCGTCGTTCCTCTTCTTGAAGACGAAGCAGTTGGGACGCAAGCAACCGAAGATCCCGCCGATTGGCTTCCAAAGACTGTTCCGTATCAATTCGCTTCGAGACCTCACTGACCAGCGCATCATTGACGGCCATTAACTCTTCGCTACGCGCATGTAAGCGTGCGGCCCAGCCTTTGTCGAGCCGCTGAAGCTCTTCCTCGCGTTCTCGCCGTTGCAAGAAATACCAAACCGGCACTCCGATCAACGCCATGCCAAAGACCCGAGTGAGGACGGCCTTCCACACTGATTCATCGGAATCTCGAGGTGTGAATTCGCTGACAGTGCCAGGAGCTAACGACGCTAGATTTTCCAGCTCGAAGGGCGGCGATAGCTGATGAGGAACAAGCGACAGAACATATTGTGCGACCTCAGTAGGAAAATGGAGGAGCAGTGCGGCGATGCCGGCGGTAAGAATCATCGCTCGAACTCGCGATACAGACATGGACCACCCCTCTCCTCTAAATTATCCTCCTTGGGAGGTCGATCAATCAAGCTGCCGGTGCTGCTTCACGCACACATACCGTGCCCCACCAGAAGCAGATCTTGACGATGCCGTTGGAAATGGACTCTTCCGCAACGGGCGCATCAGGCCCCTCACATCCATCGCTATACAGAGCCCATAATCAGACAGGGATCGGCTAATTCAATGCCTGCAGACTTCCGGTTGCGCGGGCCAGATTGACACGGGCGGCGTTGAGTTGAAAGAGGGCGTTGACAAGATTTTCTCGCGCGCGAGCGACAGCCGAGAGTCCATTCGTCAACTCAAAGTGGCTGGCAGAAGTGATGACGGCATAGCGTTCCCGAGCCAGATCGAGCTCCTTCGTCGCCATCTGAAGACCGGATTGAGCGATCCCCACCTGTTCCTTCGCCGCCGTCATCGACGCGAGTGCATCATGAACTTCCATGGTAACCTGGTTGAGCACTGACTTCATCCGAAGTGCTTCTTGTTGCCATTGGCTTCGCGCTTGCGCAATACGCCCCTCCCGCTGCGCACCATCGAAGATGGGAATCTGAAGAATCAACGCCATACTGTAGGTATCGAGGGTGTTATTCCAACGGTTGCCGACGAGCCCATAATCGCCCTGTGCCACCAAGGACGGCACCCGTTCCCCCGTCATAGAGGCATAGGTCAATTCGGACGCACGGACGCGGGTGTATTGCGCCTGAACCTCGGGACGGTGACCGAGCGCGTCCTCGACAACCTTCTGCGACAGTGGAAGCTCCGGCACATCCGTGAGCCACTGATCGGTCAACGCCACGGAACTATTCGTCGGTAACGCGAGCAGATTGATGAGGCTCAGTTTGGCATGATCGAGCTCGTACCCTGCCGAGGAACTCTGCTGCCGCTCCGCCGCCATTTGGGCTTCCAGCCGCACAATATCGAGGCCGGTGGCCAGGCCTCCACGCTGCCGCTGTCGAATCGTTCCAAGTAACTCCTTCATGACCTGCTGATTCGACTCATGCGCCTTGATCAAGGCCATGGCTTTCAGCCCTTCCATGTAAGCCAGGGCTACGCTGGCCATCGTATCGAACTTCTTGGCTTCCGCCTCCTGTTCAGTCATATGCAAGGATTCTCGTGAAGCCCGCCACCGCTGAATCAAGCTGAGACTGAACAGATTTTGGGTCGCACTGATCCGGGTGTCGAAAATGCTGAAGGGGTCGGTACGCACAGGAGACAGACCAATGGTCCCAAGGAATTGTGTCCGCCTGCTCTGCCGAACGTCGGCGGAGAGATTGGGGAGCAAGGCTCCCAACTGCGTCTGCACCTGGCCCTTCGCTTCGTGAACCCGTTCCTTGTACAGCAGCACATCGGGGTTATTGTCTGCCGCGGCCGACAAGGCGTCGCGCAACGTCAACGAGAGGGTCGGCAACGGTATCGGCTGACCAGAAGGCCCCTCATCCCTCCCCCAAGCCGGGCTCGTCGTGGCCACGAGGGCGAGCATGACGACGGCCATCACTCCACGTCGCTCACTGAGACAGGGTTTCTCTTGTACCCCCCTCTCTCCCTTCATCATTCACCTCTCACGTTTCACGCTTCACTTCCTCCCCCTTGCCCCTCACCCCTGACACCTCACATTTGGCACTCTTTCTTAGCGCTCCCTCAGACTCTCTTGTGCCGATTTGAGCAAGGGGCTCAGCAGATACTCAATGATCCGTCTCTCGCCGGTCTTGATCTCAACCGTGACCGCCATCCCCGGAGACAGGTTCACCCTCTTGCCGTCGACGTGGACCGTCGATCGGTCCATGCTGACTCTCGTGAGATAGACAAGTCCGACCTTTTCAACAGGCGCGGCATCGTGAGACACCGTCAAGACATGGCCTGGAATCGTTCCGTATAGGGTAAACGGAAACGTTTCAATCTTGATCTCGACTGACTGCCCTTCTTGCACAAAACCCACATCCTTATTTTCAACCTGCGCCTCAACTTCCACCGGATGTTCACGCGGCACCACGATGAGCAACTGCTGAGCCGGCGTCACAACACCGCCGACGGTATGAACTGTGAGCTGTTGCACCACTCCGTCAATCGGGGATATCAGCCGTTGCAGACCAGCTTTTTGACCTGCCTTCGTCACCTCTTGCGAGAGCGAGGCCGCCTTGGTTTCCAACACCGACAGCTCGGCCTGCTTGTTCTGTTGGAATTCCGACACCATGGCGCGATAGTGTTGTTCCGCCTCCCCGAGTGCCGCCCGATCTTGGGCTAACTTCTTTTTCTGTGCGGCCAATTCCTGAGCCTTGTCGATCCGCTGCCCTTCAGCCTGGAGAAAATCCATCTTCGTCACGGCCTCATGTTCGAGCAACTTCTTGTAGGCCTCAGCACGCTCCACCTCCATCGGCACCGTCGCCTCTAAGCGGACAATATTTTCTTTGGTTTGCTCCAGCGCAGCCTGGCGTTGATCGACAAGGTGCTGGGCTGCGGCTACCTTGGCCTGGTACTCCGCGAGCTGATCACGCAACAACTGTTGCTGCAACAGGACATACGTGCGATCGGCATCAGCCGGAGCATCGAAGGTGGGCTGGCCTTTAATGAGAGCCCGTAGCCGAGCAGCATCCACATTCGCTGCCTGCTGTTCATTCGAGGCCCGATCACGGTCGGCGCGATTGAGCGTCGCATCTAACTCGATCAGCAGATCCCCTTGCTTCACCGCCTGTCCATCCTGCACATGAATGGCAGCGATGACGCCGGTTTCATAGGGTTGGACGATCTTGGAGTAGCCGCTGGGGATGATCTTGCCCTGTGCCGTGGCGATAATGTCGATCCGGCCGAATGAGGCCCACAACACCCCTGCAGTGAAGGCTGCCGCGATCGTCCAGATGAGCGCACGACCGATCGGCGAGGGAGGGACTTGCTGGATTTCTAAGACCGCCGGCAGAAACTCTGCAGCACGCCCACTCGGAGCGACCGTGCCGGACATCTGACGCGATTCTGCCTGCCAAGCGTCCCTCCACACCGTCCACTGTCGTGACAGCACACCGAACGCCATGTGACCTCAGCTCGTCATCTGCAAATAAATTGCTGCATTTGTTCATCTGACGATCTGCTCATTTGTCGACCGATCAGCAGATCAAGAGATCATCAGATGCCTTCCATTTCACGCTTCATCTTTGGCCACCGGCCTGATGAGCATGCAATCGCGCATACACACCCCCGATGCTGAGCAGATGGTCATGCGCTCCCTGCTCGACAATCTCGCCTCGTTCCACAACGTAGATACGATGAGCCGCCCGCACCGTGCTCAGTCGATGGGCAATCATCACAATCGTTCGGCGCTTGGCGATCTCCACCATGTTCCGCTGGATCACCGCTTCGGATTCGTAATCCAACGCGCTGGTCGCCTCATCGAAAATAAGAATACGGGGATTCGCGACCAACGCCCGAGCGATAGCGATCCTCTGGCGCTGCCCACCCGACAAGGTGCAGCCATGCTCACCGATCACCGTGTCGTACCCATCCGATAATTCCAGGATAAATTCATGGGCGCCGGCCAACTTCGCCGCATGAATCACCTGCTCCATCGACAGACCGGGATCCGTCAGCGCAATATTGCTCCGCACAGAACCATTGAAGAGGAAGTTCTCTTGCAGCACGACCCCCACTTGTCGTCGGAGCCAGGCCGGATCGACCTGAGCAAGATCAACGCCATCGACAAGGATCCGTCCCCGCTCCGGCACATACAGTCGTTGTAAGAGCTTCGCGATCGTACTTTTTCCCGAACCGGACCGGCCGACGACCCCGATCATCTGGCCCGGCTCAATACGACAAGAAAGTTTCCGAATGACCTCCGGACCGTCCGGTCGATACCGAAAGGTCACCTCGTCAAATTGCACCAGCCCTGTGACCTGAGGCAGCGTCGTCCGGTTCGGATTGTAGGATGGCTCGGGCTGCGTATTGAGCACATCGCCCAACCGCTCGACTGAAATACCGACCTGTTGAAATTCCTGCCAGAGATTGACCAGCCGTAGAATCGGACCCGTCACCTGGGCCGCCAGCATGTTGAACGCGATCAACTGGCCGATACTGAGATCGCCGCCGATGACACGATAGGCTCCGAGCCACAGCACGGCGACCGTGGTAATCTTCTGCACGGCAGTCGCGGCCTGACCGGCAATCGTCATCACGCTCGTCGCACGGAAGCTCGCTTGCACATAGCCGGCCAGCTGCTCTTCCCATTTCCGTACAAGCGGCGGTTCCACTGCCATGGCCTTCACGGTTTGAATCCCGCTGACAGCTTCCACCAAGAACGCTTGATTCTCCGCGCCCCGATTGAACTTCTCATGCAACCGAGCCCTGATCGCCGGCGTAATCGCCACGGACAACAGCGCATAGATCGGCAATGACGCCATCACCACGAGCGTGAGGGTCGAACTGTAGAACCACATCACGGTCAGAAACACAGCAGTAAAGAGGACATCGAGCACTACGGTGACGGAATGGCTGGTCAAGAATTGACGGATGTGCTCCAGCTCTCTGACTCGTGCCACCGTATCGCCGATGCGCCTCGCTTCAAAATAGGAAAGAGGCAGCGCCAGGACATGGCGGAACATCTGAGCCCCGAGGCTGACATCGATCCGATTCGTCGTATGGGCAAACAGATAGGTCCGAAGCCCGCCCAAAAGCGCCTCAAACATCGCCAGCGTGATCATCCCGATCGCCAGCACATGGAGCGTGGTAAACCCCTTGTGTACGAGCACCTTATCGATAACCACCTGCGTAAACAGCGGCGTCAGTAGGGCAAAGAGCTGGAGGAAGAAGGACGCAATCAGGACTTCGCCGAACAGCGTGCGGTACTTGACAATCGCCGGGATGAACCAGGTGAAGTCAAACTGCAAGTCTTGGAGCCGGACATGGGCCCGCTTTGTACAGAGCAACAATTCGCCGGTCCACCACCCTTCAAACTGAGGTCGTTCGAATAGAAGGGGGCGTCCTTCAACGGGATCCTGAACCAGCACCTTCTCCCCTTCGAGTTTGGCCACGACGAGATAGCGTCCGTCCGTTCGCTTGGCGATGGCTGGCAAGGGCATCCCGGGCAGTTTGTTCCACTTCGTCTTAACCAACCCAGCTTTTAACCCAAGATGTTTGGCGGCACGAAGGAGATCCGTATCGGAGAGCATCTGTCCAGATTGGGCAAACTGATGCCGCAGCTGAGCGCCGTCGGCAGGAAGATCGTGAAATCGAGCAAGAATTAGGAGGCAGATCAGGCCGGTATCTGTTTCAAGGAGAGCACTGGCAGCATGTTCGCTATCCAGTGGAGACGAGAGAACCCGCGCAGCATCGGCTGACATCCAGCCATCTTAGGATAGCGCCGCCTGATGGCCAAACATTTTCAAGGATTGGAACAGATGCACAGTAGGTGATTCAGCTGAGAAAGACTTTCGTGTGGTCTACTGATCGATCAGGTGGAGCAGACGATAGGAGAGCTCCTCATTTTCATGCCTGATCATGGGATTCCATCGGTCATGGCTTTGTCCTGCGCTGGGACCCACACAAACCAAGTATACGAATAACTCACAAAGATTCACGACCCCTTCTAATCTGCCGCCCCGGTCGCGCTGAAAAATTCCGTCTGTGCTACGTTCACAAAAGCGCCCTGTCCGTCGGCAACTTGCGCAATCCACCCGTCCGGTCGATTCTCTCCCCACAGCTGATCGTCACCCGACCCGTTTCTTGACAGATGCACTCCGCCTGATGTAATTACATCGTATTCACATGGCAGGAAAGCCTCTCGCTCATGAAAACCAAAATAATTCGTATTGGTAACTCGCGGGGAATCCGCATTCCGAAATCGCTGCTCCATCAATGTCGCCTCGAAGGCCCCGTGGAAGTCAACGTCCAAGGGAACCAGTTGGTCGTGCGTTCAGTATCACGCCCGCGCGATGGGTGGGATGAGGCCTTTCGTTCTATGCACCACACTGGAGACGATCAGCTGCTCGACCAGACCGGGTCTTCCACATCTCGATGGGACCGCGACGAATGGCGCTGGTAGTCCATCGGTTTGAGGTCTACCTCGTTCGCCTTGACCCTACAGAGGGCCACGAAATCAGAAAGACTAGGCCTTGCCTGATCGTTTCCCCCGATGAAATGAACCGACATATTGACACCGTCATCGTGGCTCCCATGACGACGAAGGGGCGTCCCTATCCCACCCGTATACCTGTCCGCTTTCGGCGAAAGGTGGGCCAGATCGTCCTTGATCAACTCCGCACGGTGGACAAAACTCGACTAGTCAAGCGCCTGGGCTCAATCGACCCAGCCACAGCCAATCGTACACTGACTCTTCTGACGGAACTGTTTGCCCCCTAATCCGTTCCCCCACACTTCATCCTCTCTTATTCGATTCCCCTCATCCCCATCCGACAGCGTAAAGGGGTAAGAGTTCAGATGTATATCGGCGCACAATCATGGCCGGTCAAACACGTTGAAATGAAGGCGGTTGGATACCTTTAGAATGGTCTCACTGCTGGGTTGTTATGTTACGGGTTTCATATTTCACGTTTCACTTCTTACCTTTCACTCTCACTTCCTCTCCTTCACCCCTTACGCCTCACTATTTACCTCTTCCATGCCTACTGCCAGCTCGCCGCCAGAATGGCCTGCACATCCTGTGGGCGTTGCTCGATCGCCTGATCCCATGTGATGCCGGACTGCTGACTGAACGAGGCCATAGCTTGAATCAGTTGATCCACCTGCGTAGAGAGTAACAGCGTCCCATTCCCAGCCTGTACTGTTTCAATATGATGATTGGTGCTCAGGTACCAGTCCTTAATCGTGACCTGATCGGTTGAACCATGCACAGCCAGCCGCAGGTCGTTGACCTGGCGACTGATGACCAGATCGAGCGGATTGATTGTTCCCCCGTACTGAAGTCGATCACTGTTGCCGATCGTGTCGTCATTTTCGACGATGACATCCCGCCCCTCACCACGCTCAATGAGGTAGGTATCGTTACCCAACCCACCGCGCATCGTGTCATTGCCAGCTCTGCCTGCCAGTTGATTGCCTGCGTCGTTACCGGCAAGCCTGTTGTTGAGCGTATTTCCTGTTGCATCGATCGCTGTAGTACCCATCAGCGTGAGGTGCTCCAGATTGGCCCCGAGCGTCCAGCCCACATCACTCTGTACCGTGTCCGTACCTTCGTTCGTATCCTCAATAATGACGTCCCCGACGCTGACGACATAGGTATCGTTACCCAGCCCACCAGTGAGCACATTCGCCGCATTGTTGCCCGTGAGCCTGTTGTTGAGCGCATTGCCGATACCGTTGATGGCAGTGATGCCGGTCAGCGTGAGGTGTTCTACATTGGCCGTGAGGGTATAGCTCACTGTGCTCTGTACCAGATCGGTCCCCTCATTGAGGTTCTCCGTGACAATGTCGTCCTCGTGATCAACAACATAGATATCGTTGCCAACACCACCCACTAGCGTATCGGCACCAGCCCCGCCGTCGAGCCTATCATTACCATCCAATCCCGTCAGGGTATTCACGGCGCTGTTGCCCATAAGGACGTTATTGAGACTCGTGCCGGTGCCATTGATAGCCGTAGCCCCAATCAACGTCAGGTTCTCCACTTCTGTCCCTAGAACGTATGTGATGGCGCTTTGGACCGTATCAGTGCCCTGGTTAGGTATTTCGGTCACCACGTCCCCTGCGTCATCGACGACGTAAGTATCATTACCGGTCCATCCGATCAGGGTATCGGTGCCTGTAGCCCCATCAAGGATGTTAGCCCCACTGTTCCCGGTGAGCACGTTGTTTAGGCTGTTGCCCGTCGCGTTGATCGCGCCCGTCCCGGTCAACGTGAGATTTTCCACATTGGCACTGAGGATATGGCTCAGGCTGCTCTGTACCAGATCTGTACCTTCATTGATATTTTCGATGACAACGTCGCCCACATTGTCAACGATGTAGGTGTCATTGCCGGTCCCTCCGATCAGGATATCCGCTCCTGCTCCACCATTGAGGGTGTCGTCGCCCCCGTCGGCGTCGAGGGTATTGGTAGCGCTGTTGCCAATGAGCACGTTGTTGAGGTTGTTACCGGTCCCGTTGATCGCGGCAGCCCCGGTCAAAGTGAGCTGCTCCACATTGGCAGCCAGAGTCCAGGTTACAGCAGTTTGGACGGTATCAACCCCCTCGTTGAGCTGCTCCACCACCGTATCGCCGGTGCCAACCACATACATATCGTTCCCGGCTCCACCAGTGAGCACGTTGGCCGCACTATTGCCCCTCAGCGTATTGTCCAACAGGTTGCCAGTCCCGTCGATCATGGCCGAGCCTGTCAGTGTGAGGTTCTCCAGATTTGCATCGAGGGTATGCGTGCGCCCGGTCTGCACGGTATCGATGCCTTCGTTCTCGAGCTCCGTCACCACATCGCCTACATTGTCAACGACGTAGATGTCATTGCCCTGCCCTCCGATCATGGTATCGGCGCCTGCTCCACCGTTGAGTATATTGTTGGCGTTGTTGCCGGTGAGACTATTATTGAGGCTATTGCCGATTCCGTTAAGCACGGCCGTGCCGGTCAAGACTAGATTTTCAACGTTCGCACCCAGGGTATACGTGATACCGCTGTAAACAGTATCCGTTCCCTGATTCAGGGCTTCCGTGACGACATCACCGGCCACATCCACGACAAAGGCATCGTTGCCCAGACCGCCGACCATCGAGTCGCCCCCTACTCCACCATCGAGCAGATCGTTGCCGGCGAGTCCTTGCAACACATCATCCCCGGCGAGACCTTGGATGACGTCATCGCCGCCGGCCCCGACAAGGGTATCGTTCCCCTCGGTACCAAGGATCGGCAAAATGGTTAGAACAAATACATCGCTGACACTCAGCGTCCCGCTGTCGGTAGCAGTGACTCGCACATCGATAGTGCCGATATCCTGACCTTGTGGTGTCCCACTAAACGTGCGGGTACTCGGATTGAACGTGAGCCAGGTCGGCAGGGTGGTGCCGTCAGCTCGTGTCGCACGGTATGCGAGGGTATCGCCGGCATCAACATCCGAGAAACTGTCAGCCGGCACGATGAAGGTAAAGAGGCTGCCTTGCGTGACCGATTGATCGGCAAGCGGCATCGCGATCGTCGGCGCATCATTCACATTCTGCACGGTGAGTGCAAACGAACTTGTGGCACTGAGCCCACCCGAGTCAGTCGCCGTCACGGCCAGATGAAGTGTACCAACCTCACTGTTCGTTGGTATGCCGCCAAACGTATGAGTCACGGAATCAAACGTCAGCCAGGTTGGCAAGGCCGCCCCGTCAGCTAAACTGGCGCTGTACGCCAATACATCGTGTGCGTCCTGATCGACGAAGGTGCTGGTGGGAATCTGGATGCTCAACGATGCATCCTCTAAAACCGTTTGATCGGTCAACGGAGTCACCACCGTCGGCGCCTGGTTGACCTGCCCGTCCAGCAAGGAGGCAAGACTCGCCGTGCTCCCATCCGCAAAGACGAGGGTTTCAACCACGAGCGAGCCATTGGCATTGGTCGGGTCGAAATTCGTGAGCACGAGCTGGTCCGTTCCGCTTGCGCCCACGCCGATAGTCAGCGTCCGGGCCACGTCATCCTGCGAGAAGATGAGATCGTTTCGGGTAATCCCCGTTCCGAATTGAATCCGGTTGCCTTCGCCGACACCTGCAAGATCCTCAATTGTGTCGGTGCCGTCGCCGAGATTGAAAAGGTAGGTATCGTCGCCAGTACCACCGATCAAAGTATCGCTGGAGGGGAAGCCTGCCGAATCGCCAGCGTCAAACGTCGCATTCAGCCCTCCATGCAGCGTGTCACGACCGGCACCACCGCTAAGCAAATCTGTGCCGGCACCACCAACCAGCACATTGTCCAACTCGTTGCCGGTCCCAGTCAGCGAAGCAAACCCCGTCTCATCATGAAATGTGGGAGTGAGGACGAGATTCTCGAAGTTATCAGGCAGGGAATAGCTGACCGTGCTGTGCACTGTATCTACGCCCTCCCCCGGCAGTTCGACAAGAGTCTGACCGGCATGCCGAATGTAGTAGGTATCGTTTCCAGGCCCACCAATAAGCACATCGTCCGGCGTGTTAAATGGATTGGGGTCGGTACCGACTCCAAAGTCGAAGGCAAATGCCGAATCGCCGAAGGGAATGAGCGTATCATTCCCTTCTCCGCCTATCAGGATATCGCTACCGGAATCGACGAAGAAGAAACCCTCTACCGATCGTGCGAACCCCCCGTGTAATACGTCATGCCCGGCACCGCCTTCGAGCACGTTATCAGCGGTGTTTCCGAGCATGACATTGTCCAAGCCGTTGCCGACTCCTATGCGGGAGTTCGGAACCACTGAGCTATTGTTATCCACAAGAACAAGATGCTCTTCATCTCCCTTCAGCGCATAGTCCACAGAACTAAACACCGTCAGGGATGGCGCAGCAGGGAAATCGGTAAACAGCCCCAGCTCCTGACTCGTGCCATCGGCGAAATACAGCGTGACCGGTGCGGGAGCAAACCCATAGATACCGTTTCGAAACCGCACGGTCAGCTGATCCGCCGTATCGAGCACGGTAATCGTAAAGCTCAGCTGACCTGAAGCGGAAGATTGCCGTTGTATGAGGACATCGCTGCGGTTCAGTCCCACCAGCTGAACGTGATCGGTATCGGTGGTGAAGGCATCGTTAAAGAGTTGATCCACGAGGACCACATCGCGACCATACCCGCGGCCGAACCGGAAGCTGTCATTACCGGCACTGCCGATGAGAGTATCATCGCCGCTCCCTCCGTCATACACATTGTTCCCGGCCGAATCCCTGAGAATATCGTTGCCGCCGTCCCCGATCAGGATGTCATTGCCGCTTCCCCCCCTGAGCACATCATGTCCGCTGCTGCCCAGCAACACATTGTCGCCGCTGTCCGTGTCGACAATCGTGACGCCTTGTCCAGGGTCGGCACCTAGCTGGCGCAAAGCCGCTTCGTCCCACACGGTGCCATCTTCGAATCGTACATTTTTTTGCGCTGCGGACGGAAGGCCGAAGAAATTAGCGAGTGTCAACGAATCCTCTGAACCAGGCATCCGCAGAACCAAATCGCTCCCCGACTGCACGACGCCAATGTGATTTGGTGCCAGCCCCGGCGCCAGTTGGATGCTATCAATCTCGCCGCTCACGCTTTGGTCTTCAATCCGATCGTGTCCGTCTCCAACTCCAAACAGATACGTATCGGCCCCCTCACCACCTTTGAGCGTATCGTGACCACTCTTCCCATTGAGCACATCGTCTCCGCTAAGACCCTCGAGCACATTGTCGCCACGATTACCTGTCAGGACGTTGTTCAGTTCATTACCGATTCCCGAATAATGACTTTCCATCCCAACCGATACACTTTCATTGGTTCCTGGCGTGAGTCCAACACGAAGAGTGGGAAATGTATCGAGTAAAGTAAGGTTCTCAATGTGTGTTCCCAAGACATAGCTTTCAGCGGCCTCGACGGTATCAGTACCTGCATCCGCCACCTCCACCACGAGGTCGTCCGACCCGACCACGTAGGTATCGTCGCCAAGCCCACCTTGCAGCACATTTGTGGCTGTGTTTCCAGCCAACCTATTGTCCAGCTCATTCCCGACACCGTTCACGGAGTGATTCCCGGTCAGGCTCAGGTTTTCTATCGCGTCCCCAAGCACATAATCCTGATCCGTGACAACGGTATCCGTGCCTTCACCGGCTGCCTCCACCACCACGTCGCCGGCCCCAATCACATAGGTATCGTTCCCCGCGCCTCCGGTCAGCACATTGAGTCCGCTATTGCCGGCCAGCACGTTGTCCAGTCCATTCCCCGTGCCGTTATGCGCGGCCGTCCCTGTCAGCGTGAGGTTCTCGACATTCGCGCCAAGCAGATAGCTTTGGTCGGTCACGACCGTATCGATGCCCTCGCCGACTGCCTCCACCACCACGTCGCCGGCCCCGATCACATAGGTGTCGTCACCTGCGCCTCCGGTGAGCACATTGGCTCCGGTATTGCCGGTCAACACATTGTCCAGTTCATTCCCGGTGCCACCAATCGTCGCTGTCCCACTCAGAATCAAATTCTCCACATTGGACGTCAGCGAATAGGTGATCCCGCTCAGCACCGTATCCGTCCCTTCACCGATCACTTCGGTCACAAGATCTCCGATGTCATCCACCAGATACGTATCCTCTCCGTACCCGCCCGTCATGACATCAGCGCCAAGCCCACCGTCCAGTACATCATCCCCGGCCTGACCGCTCAGTGAATCGGCACCGGCCAGGCCCATGATTGTGTCGTCCGTGACGCCGCCCGTCAGCAGGTCGTCGCCGTCGGTGCCATTGACCTGTCGCCGAGTACTCGCCAGCAGACGCGCATGATCCCATACCGTCCCATCCGCAAATATCACCTGCTCCACTTGGAAGACAGCGTGCAGATAGAAATTTTGAAGTCGCAAGCTATCGCCGGTACTCGGTACTGCCAGGACGAGATCGTTCGCTTCCCGGGTAGCCCGCACATCCGTCGGCGCAATCCCCGCACCCATTCGTATGGTGTCGAATCCGGCCTGATCAAACACCACGTCCTGACCGGCCCTGACTCTGAAGACATACGAATCATTCCCGGCACCGCCGAACAGCTGATCGTCACCAGCTCCACCGTCGAGCGTGTCCGCCCCGAACCCGGAACGAAGCACATCCGATCCGTCGAATCCGCTGATCCGATCTGCCACTGCCGTCCCTGTCAAACTCTCATCTTCATTCGTCCCGAGAACATCGAAGCCACGCTCTTCCACTAGTTGGGCATAGCTCAGCGATAGAGAGTCGGCAAACTCGAAGGATTCGATGGTGTAACGGCTGAAGAGATCGGCTGCATCGAAGTCGGAGAATATCAGCGAGTCGCTCGCTCCCACGCTCAGACGCAGACTGCCCGTCGGAATTCCATCGATGAGTGGAATCGCGCCAGGCCCAATGCTCAGCCGTAGCGCTTGACTATCGATCCCCGTGCCAAAAATAAGGCGGTTGCTTTCAAGAATTGTTTCTCCGCCAGCCTCCTCGCCGCCACCGAACGGATCTTCACGCACAGCCGAATCGATAATCCGGTCCTGCCCGTCACCAAGGTTGAACACATAGGCATCATCGCCCGTCCCACCTTCAAGTCGATCATTGCCGGCCCCGCCGATCAGCGTATCGGCCGCCCCCTCGCCGACAAACACCTCTCCACCCACGAGCACATCGTCGCCAGCGCCTCCGGTCAGGGCATCGCTGCCTCCGTTGCCAAAGAGCTGCACCGGGCCAACTGCGGAGGCGGCGGTGAACGTATCATTGCCTTCTGTTCCGATCACATTCTCAAAATTGGAGATTCCAAGATCAAAGGTGACGCCAAAGACGCCTTGAAAACTGATCGTATCAATGCCGGCTCCGCCATCTCGAACCGTGTCCTCTGCATCGGTGACGACAAAATCATCTCCCTCACCGCCGAACAACTGGTCTGCTCCCTCTCCACCAGACAGCTGGTCGTCTCCGTCACCGCCATCAAGCACATCGTCACCAGCCTCACCCTCTAACGAATCATTCCCTGCCTCGCCGTTCAAGACATCATTGCCAGCCCCAGCCTGTATGACATCATCGCCGACTCCACCGAGGAGTTGATCACTCCCCCCGTTGCCAAACATGACATCTCGGCCCTGCCCGCCGTGGATCACATTGTCGAGGTTTCCCCCTGTCAAGAAATCATCCCCGTCGAGCCCATAGAGGGTCCTGTAGGTCTCACTACCGTTTAAAGTATCGTTTCCAGCTGTGCCGATAAGATCAAACCCCATGGTAACAAGATCCGCCTGGGTCAGCGTGGTTCCGTCGGCAAACTCAACGGTCTCGATTCCCACCGGCACCATGGGAGTGGCAGGATCGAACCCTTGAATGTGAATCGCGTCGCCGGTCAGTCCCACCCAGACCACGAGAGAGCCGATGCCGACACTGATGTCCTCTGCAAAAATTCCTGCCCCGAATACGATCTTGTTGCCCTCACCCGGTGTGTCCTGAATCGATTCGACCCCATCGCCTAGATTGAATACATAAGTATCGGCACCGGCCCCGCCCATGAGCGTGTCTGTTCCCGCTCCACCGATCAGGATATCCTCGCCGTCACCACCCTGAAGCTGGTCGTCTCCAGTACCGCCCACCAACATATCAGCGCCGGCGTCACCCAATAGGAAATCATTGTCGTCGCCCCCGGATAGATGATCATTGCCATCATCACCAAATAGCCGATCGATCCCGGTTCCACCCCAGAGCACATCTGCCTCGCTGCCGCCCTGCAGCTCGTCGTCTCCACTGCCCCCATCCAGCACATCATGCCCCTCATTCCCCAGCAAGAAATCCGTATCGGCCCCACCAAAGAGGACATCATCGCCCCGCCCACCCATCAACGTGTCGTTACCATTCCCTCCATCTAGCCAATCGTCGCCACCGATAGGATCATTGAGAAAATCCCCGACGAGCGTATCGACGCCATTCCCTCCAATCAGACGATCATTGCCGCCCCCACCCCAGAGAAAATCGTCTCCAGCCCCACCATCGAGCCAATCAGCCCCCTCCTGCACGGCAGCTACCTGCTGATCGTCTCCCCACAATTGGTCGTTGTCATCCCCGCCAATGATGACGTCATCGCCGCCATCGCCACGGAGGTAGTCGTCCCCCGCTCCACCATCGAGGTAATCCGCAGCACCGGCTGCACTAAAAAACTCCTGCTGAGGCACAGAAATAAACCCGCCTATGCCATCCGCCACACGCCCAAGCCACCCCGTCGGGCGGTTCTCCCCCCACAACTGGTCATCACCGGCATCACCTTTCAACACATCTATGCCCAAGCCACCCATCAACACATCGTTCCCCTCGCCACCCTCACCATAATGCGTACCGGAGCTGATCGTCGCGTTCGTGAAATTGACGATGAACGTACTGCCCGCCATGATGTCGACATCGTCCCCGCCAAAAAAGTAATCGCCGTCGTCCACATACGCGTAATCGTCGCCTGGCCCGCCGAGCAGATAGTCGTGGCCTAACCCTGCGATCAAGGTGTCATTGCCCGCCCCACCATCCAACAAATCGTCAAAGGCCCCCAGAAGTGGCGTATGGTCGCCCTCCAGAATATCGTCGCCTCCATGCCCATAGAGGGCACTCGGCCCTGCTCCGGGAGGATCGAGGTCATTATTTTCTGGTCCTCTGATCACAGTGAAAGCGAAGGGGCCAGTTGGGAGACCGGGGTCTGTTGGGGAGGCTGAGAGATCTCGCAATTCAATTCCCAGCGAACCCGGCTGCCAATGCTGAATGGTGACTGTACCGTTGAGGGTGAGCGTGCTCCCGTTCCGTACAAAGATCCACTGTCCATCGAGGCTTTTATAGGTGCTGTCAGGGTCACCTTCTTTACGGACCCCTCCCATTAGGAGTCGGCCATTGAGCTGAATCACACCCCTATCATCGCCATCCTCAATGCGATCGGTTCCATCCGCAGTCAAAACATAGCTGTCGAATCCCAGACCTCCGTGAAGTGTATCGCCTCCCGTCCCGCCATCTAACCGGTCATTGCCACTATCGCCTTGGAGATAGTCGTCACCACCAAAACCCCGCAGATCATCGCTGCCACCACCGCCGTAGAGATGGTCGTCTGTGGGCACGAACTGACTGCCGGTCAGGGCATCCGCTTGATCGCTGCCAAAGAGATACTCGCGCGCAAAGGAGGAAAGTCCAGCAGGGATATCAAATCTCGATGCCGCGTCCCCGTAGTGCGTCAAGCTGAGCGAATCACTAGGGGTCGTTCGGTTATTGAGGGTCAGATCCAGCTTTGCAAGAAGAAAAGTTGCACGATCCGTCAGATACTGCTCCGTCATCTCGCCGAAGCCGGTAGCTGGATCATACAACGCTAACTTTCCATTCGCAGCGTGCCCAAGACCAACATAATCGACCCCAACCACTGCAAATGGATTCATGGTACGCAGCGCATAACGATAGGCCAACCCTTGATCAGTATTTCCCTGCGCTTCTGCGACTAACTCCGCTGCCGTGAGGCGCGGCACCACACGACCTTGACTGTCACGTTGGACCAGCGGTTCGATGGAGAAGGTTTGGTTGGCAACGATAGCCTGGACTTCTGCCAGATGCGTGTAAAACTCCGTCCGAGTGCCGAGGTTACCAAACCCGCCGGTATCGTCATCGAAGTCGGTCGTCTTATCGAGCGCATTCGGCACAAAGAGTGTCCGTAACGCATCCAATGCCAACTCAAGCGTATCTCCTTCGGCAACGTGCTCTTCGACAGAAAATGCCGTCGCATCAGCCTGTGCTGAGGAAGCAGCTTTGAGCATATTTTCGATATCGATCTGCGTGAGATCCGGGTCAAGGGTCTCGAAGAGCGACTGTAGGGCCAACGAATCTACAACCAAGGTAATGCTATGAGCGTTGCCGTAGTCACGGAAGGGATTGGGCAGCCCTTCTACAAGCGGTTGTCCTTCGATCAGCACCGCGTGAACTGGCCCATGTATCCCCGAATTGGCGACTAGTTGTATGTCACCACCTGTAACACCGACACCAAATAGCTGTATGATTTTCTGAAATACACCATCAGTTCGTGTCACACCGCCATTGAGACCGCCTGTCGGCATGCTTGCCGTTCCTGTCGTCTGAAACTGTCCAGCCACCTGGATCACCGCCGGCTGATACCAGGACATGTTTTGGACATTGGCGCTCGATCCGCTACGGGTGAGGGCGCCCATCGGATCAAACTCAATAAACTTCGCGTCCATCGCAGTAATGAGCTGCCCGATCCGGTCCGCTTCGGTCACCACCGAAGTCACTCCACCGATTTGCCCAATTCCCGCGCCATTGAAGATGTAGGTGTGATTGATGTCATTACTGTGCAGCAAGGTGAACACAGTCGCCAGATGGCCTCCCAGTGAGTAGCCGGTGACATTGAGCGTGGACCCAGCCGGCAACTTGCCCGAGCGTTTTAGCTCTTCGTAATACCGCTCCATACTCACGAGCTGCCCGAGCGCAAACCCAGCCCCCGCGATCTCCCCAGCCGCGCCACCTTGCCCATCACGCTCCCAATCGCCTCCTTGCGCCTGGTTCTGATACTCCAAACTGCGGAACGAGAGCGTGTAGGTCTTGCCGGTCGGATCTCTTAGATCTTTTATCAATGTCGCTGAGAACCCTGTCGCGTCGTTGGCATGATGGTCGATGATGTCGTAGTGCACACTAAAGCCGATGATCTGCTGGTCAGTCATCCGCGTCTTACCTAGAAGGATGGGTTCAGAGGCCAAGGCCGCAGATAACCGATTATTACCTAGTCGAAGCGCTTGCTCCAATTGCAACTCTCCCGACAGAACGCGGTCGAGATACGATTCAGCGGCCATCTGCTGCAACGCGAACTGAAGCCACGTATTGATCTGGGTCATATTACCTCTCCTTGATCACACTCGTTGTCGCGGCAGGCTTGAGGATTTCCTTGACAAACAAATGTTCCCGTTTACTACCGGAACCGGGACAGACCCGAGCTGTTAACCACCAAATCCCCGTCAGATTTTTCATCCACCCGGATCGTATGTACCCACGGCGAACAGCCAAGATCTCTCTGGTCTCCAGATTCAGCACGATGAGTTCACCACCAGCGATTCCCAATTCTCGATCGTGGGGTCTTGCGAGCCCTCGCCAGGTGTAAGCAAATCGACTCTTGCGGTCTACGATTTCCTCCTGTGCAACGATGTAAGGAACCCTGACAAATTGTCCGTTGATTGCCGTCTGAAAGTCCTTCCGTGGGTGGGCGTTTTCATCGCGGTAGTATCGCTTGTACGGGGCCTGACTAATGTTCCTCGTCTCGCGACTACTCTGGGGGAGTTCAAGGTATGAGTACTTGCCTATCGCTGGCTGGACGTAGGAGTCCTCTGCCTTACGATCTTCTCCGAGCACCTGCCCATACGGATCCTCCAACGCGTATAAATGACTCAACTCGTCATCCGTGGCTTCCTCCCTTGGCCGCATCATGTAGAGCCCTTCCACGTTCTCCACCGTCTTGTAGATAAACTCCCCGGCTTCTGTCTTACACAGATGGTCGAAATATTGTTCCGGTGTCATACCGGGCTTGTAACCACTATCCTCAGGAACGGGGTTCGGAATTTTGATCGAGTGGGCAAAACGACCCTCTTCTGTCGCGAGTGGATCGGCCGGTTTCAGCTTGAGAATGTCGCAACGCCGGTTTGCCGGGGCGATTTTGTGCGTCCTGCAGTAATCCGCCTTCTTCTTCATTGCCTTACTAAACCGTTCTGCAACAGTTTCCTCTGCAAACACTCCTGCTGAAGCACCAGCCGCCAATACCAGCACGAGACCAATCAGGACTGTCCCCAACCTGCTTACTGTCATCAGCGACATCGGTCCGGCAGATTTCCGTCTGACGTTGAGCACAATGATTGTGTCTTTTGATTCACGCATAGACTCACACTCCTTTGTGATGGGGACAGACCGCGAGGGTGACACCAGCATGGAAGCAACCTGCTTCATGTGTGTTCCTAAGTAGTAAGGTGCGTGAGTCTAGGAGGCCGTCGGCATGCTGTCAAGAACCGTGGTTCATAACCCCATGCCAACGCCAAGCTGCCGGAATCTACAGGAATGCAAACCACACGGGACAGTAGTCAAAAGAGGGGGAATGATGGGACATTGATCACCGAGAAGGACGGCAACCCATCAAAAGAGCAGACAGACACCTCAAACGCCTGCGGGCCTTGAAGCTACAGGCGGATAAGATTCTCACCCCCTGTGACAGGGAGTAACTAGCTCTGCTTCTCAAGAAGCCGTAAGCCTGCGTCAGTAATTCGGACTATTCCGTCTTGGCCTATCTTGACACAGTGCCGTTTCTTGAGGGCCTGCACAGCTAGGCCGGTGTCCCCCGTTCCCTGTGGATCAAACAGGAGAGAGAGATTGGTATAGTGTTTAGGTCCGTGGTGTTTGAGGTGTTGCAAGACTCGCCGCTGAAGGCTTTTCTTTCGTTTCTGTTCCCTATCACCTGGCCTGATAGGTTTCTGTGGCATGAAACACCCATAACGGTGTGTTGCAATGGCGTCAGGACGCCGTCAGGCTCTGGAGGACGGCGGCATCTTAAGGGCTATACCGGCAAAGTGCAAGGCATAATGATGGCATATCATCAGTTCGGATATACATATTACAAGTATTCCTAATGGCACTGACCCATAGCAACGAGTTTCTTGGAGCTTGAGTGGTCAAGCGGTTCTCTCAACACTTTCCTTCCTCTGGTACCAACTTGACTTCGATTAGCACACATGTAACCATTGGCTACTTTTCATGCTCGCCCGGTCTGACATCGTCAAAGACACCTACCTTCGCCTGACAACTGCCCGGCTCGGGTATTCAGCTGGTTTGATTGGCTCCGTGTACACCATTGGTACCGACTGGTCTGGAAACTGGTATTTCCAGCTACGCTGGTTGAATCGACCAGCCGGCAAACGAAAGCGTCCTGTCTCAGAATGGAGCGTGAGTCTCCGAGAAACTGATCTTGGCGACTTTGAGCAGATCACATGCAACGAAGTCCAGGAGTTGTTGAAAGAGTCGAGGCCACCCAGCAAGCCGAAGAAGACACGACGACTCCCGGGGTCCTGGAAAGTGAAACGACACCCAAACCAGCTTCGATTATTTAACGAGTGCTAAAGGCCAGGATGGCTGAGAACCCTCTGGCAGGCTGTTGACAAAGTCCGCCAGCGGCGTTCTCGCAACGCTCAGAGACTCAACGTACGGCGGAGAGTACGATTCACCTCTTCACTTGCTGCGGCCTTGTTGGACGGCCTTTCTGAACAGCCTGCAGGCCATGCGGGTTCCATCTATAATCATACACGAAGCTTCCCTTCTGAGTCGTCATAGAGTTTGTAAACAAACTGCTAAGCATCCGTTCGGGTCTTGGAAAGAAGAGGGAGCCACGGGATGCGGTTGGTATCTGGAGGATGCTTTGCAGGTCTTTCTGATCCCCGAGCGCCTTTGAGTGTATGCCGTGGCCGCTGCGGTTTCGAAAGCTTGGCGTACTTCGTCATATATCAATCGGATGATGACGGCATTAGCTGGTTCGGCGTGTCTGAGTCATGCTCCGTACAATGGGCGCATAGGACGATTGAACGGGGAGTTCGTTCAAGGTCCCCAGTAACAGCCGCCCCAGAAGCATTGTCGCGGCAATGGAAAGACTGCTCTGAAACCACCCCGCGAGTGACTGCACACCCACAAGTACGGCGATCCCACTGAAGAGCCAGATGCCTACGCCCATTGCGACGAGACAGACGGGGCGGGTGGTGTCTGTTATGCGAAGTGCCACCGCGACACTGATCCCTCCCACCAGCAGGGCTAGCAGCGGGTACATCCCAGGATCAATCTTGGGCGTAATCCCAAGAGCAGCGAGTAACATGCCCGCCAGAAAGGTCATGCCGGTGACAAGCATCACCCCGCGTACAATGGCTCGCCACGGGAGAGGTTCGTGCTGATGTATCATGCGGGGCAGCATACGGTCCGCCCCATAGACATCACCATCCTACAAAAGCCGGGGGCTCAGAATCGCCGAGAGGTAACTGAGGAGTTCGGTAGAAAGATCATGAGGCCGATAAGGGATACCGGCCGACCGGTTACCGTGAAAGAACCATTAACCTACGGTTTACAAAATTCAGAGAGCTCTCCCTCAGACAACGGAACCCCACAAGAAACCACAATTCAAGACACTGACACGGTTGGTGCCGATGGGATCAATTTGCCCAGCCCTGGTAGCAGGGTGGTAGCAGAACTGCCAATCAATGAGGAATGAAATGACAAGGCCGAGGTCATGGTGAACCCTCAGCCCTGGGTGTGTCGTGTTC
Source organism: Nitrospira sp. UBA5698 (assembly GCA_002420115.1). Lineage (GTDB taxonomy): Bacteria > Nitrospirota > Nitrospiria > Nitrospirales > Nitrospiraceae > Nitrospira_D. The sequence continues at coordinate 26,144 of DIHK01000001.1, read as the reverse complement.
TGATGGTGGCTTATCCGATCTGCAACCCTGCGTGATGCCGCTTGTAGGCCAGCAATGCTACAAGGCCTGCCACTAGAAGGCCGAAAGTGGATGGTTCTGGAACCGGACTGCCAGCAGGGGTAAAACTATAGATTCCATTTAGGGACCCATCGATCGGAGGAGTGATAGTGGTATCTAAACGTCTGGCGTCAAAATGGTTAGAATTCCAATCAATCTTTACATTAAAGATAAGAACGCCAAATCTTCCGCCCAAAAAATCCCCTTGTTCAAACAAAGATGGGTTGTTAGAAATAGTGCGGACTGTCGCGTTCCATGTTATATGCCATAGGCCGTCGAGGGGATCGGTGAAGCTCCATGATGTTAATTGGGTACCATTAGAAGTAAACGTACCGGTTAAGCCGCTCGTGAATTCATAGTTGCCCGCGACGGGGATTGCGTGACTGAGAGGGGGGAGGATTAACAGAGCACTCAAGGCGGATACGACGGTCAAACTCGTGAGCACGCCACGCAACATTCTGATACCTCCTGGTTAAGTAGGCCTGACCTATGGAAAGAATGAGCCAGGGTTGTCCTTCTTAGTCAACGGCCGGGGACACTATCATTAGGACGAAGCTGCTGTCTACGCCTAATATCGTATGTAGTTGAGCGGTTGTAGGTGGCTTGTGAGCTGGTGCCGGATTGCCAGTACACTGAATCGCAAGGGGGGACTATTACAGAATTGAAGTCACGACTGTGTGTTGTTGCGGAATGGCAGATTCGTGAACTCTGGTAAGCCACGTTGACCTGCGATTTCTTAGTTCGCTGCCCCTGTTACGGCTCGCCGAAACACCCCACGTTCTGCAACGAGCACCACCGGAGGTCAAACTCTGACCTTCTTTGCCGCTCTGTGTCCGCCTATTCCAACTTTGCCTTGCTCTATATGCGCAGCGCGGACGCCATGGTGATCAGCCTGGCGTACCTCCTAGTCACTCACGCCTAGCCAGTGGCTGATAGCCTACATGAACGTCCCAAGGGAAGAGGCTTGATGCCTGGCACTTCGGCTCAGCGGGCAACCATGTACGGGGGTACGAACCTTTTCACATCAACCCAACCAGCCATCTGTCCCATTACTAGGATGCACAATCCAAGGTCCGATACCGCTCACTGACTTGCTTCTTGAGGGATCACCACGTCGCCTGTGCTGCTCTCTCCTACTGTACCGGGGTCACGGTATGGGCCATGATACGGACGCCGAGGTCCTTCCCGTCCGGTGTTCGTACCATCGTCGGCGGTGCCTCCATGTACCCTTCCACCACACACAGCATTCGTTCTGTCACCACCGTCGCGCGCAACGCTCCGACCTGACATCGGGAACGATACAGCACAGTAATCGTTCCACTGCTGTCTTCAAGTTGGAATTCAGCCCCGCACAATGACTGCTTGGTCCCGAGTTCACTTCCGGCATGGACAACGACATTCTTCGCCACCCCTTCCAGCTTGACGACCTTTCGATGCACGGCGCTGGGATTGACCAGGAGCGAGCCGATTCCTGTCACCGGCTCAGCTGCCCATCCGGGCACTCCCACCATCAGCAGCATCCCGAATAACAGGATACCAACGCTCAGCTTCATAGCCTGCCGTCTTCTTCTCACTGCTGCCTCCTTCGCCCGTTCGTTTCTCAGTCTCACAACAGATTTCGGCGACTGAGGAAACCCCGCACAGCATCAACGAGTGTGTTCCAGTCCCTCACTCGTTCCTTGGCGGAATCGAGTACGGGGTCTACGAGATGCTCGATCATGCGACGCTGCCCGGTCTTGATCTCAACCGCCACCGCCATACCGGGGAGAAGCTTGACCTCTGTGCTTCCAACTTGAATCGTCGAACGATCCAGACCGACCCTGATAGAAGACACAAGTCCGACCTGTGCCTTCAACGTCTTGTTATCAGGCCCCCTCAACACATGACCGGAAATGCTCCCGTGGTACACCGACTGAAACCTGTCGACCTTGATCTCAGCCGGCTGTCCCTTATGGACGACACCCACATCTTTACTCTCGACCTGCGCCTCGACTTCCACTAAGCGGCTTAACGGCACAACCGTGAGTAACGGCTGCGCCGGCGTCACCACCGTGCCTACTGCCTGAACGGCGAGTCGTTGCACCACCCCATCAATCGGCGAGCGTACCTGATGCAAGCCAACTTTCTGTTCCGCTTGCGTTGCTTCTTGTGCTGGCCACTGAAACTCTGAAACCAGAATGTGGGACTGCGGCTCCGTTTCCGCGAGCTTCCTGGTCGAATCCAGTTCAATCAAGACGTTCCCCTGCGTCACCGCTTGTCCTTCTTGGACGTGAATCGCAGTGACGACTCCCGTTTCTGACAGCTGAATAGGCATCGCGTCTCCACTCGAAACCACCTTTCCGTGAGCCATCGTGACTGAGTCGATTCTCACCAGCGTGGTGCATATCGCTCCAGTCATGAATGCGATCAGAATCGTCCACAACACCGCTCGGCCGACCGGAGAGAGAGGCATCTCCTGAATGTCCAAGGCCTCTGGAAGAAACTCTACGGCAGGTCCCTCTGGAACAGCCCTGTTGGGAGGCTGACCTGATTCAGCCTGCCAGGCCACTTTCCAGACGATCCACTGTCTTCCTAATGGGCCGAAGACCATGACTGCCTCATGATTGAACCCCAACGTGAGATACCAAGGGCTGTGAAGAGGCCCTCTCGCGTTCGAGCAGTTCGGCATATGCGCCCTGTTCGATAATCTCCCCTTTATCCATGGTATAGATACGATGGGCTTGACGGACCGCACTCAACCGGCTGGCCATGATGAATACCGTGCGACCCTGAGCGATCTCAGCCATATGCTGTTGAAGCATCGTTTCAGCTGCGTCATCCAACGCGCTCATGGCTTCATCGAATATCAGTATGCGAGGATTCGCGGCGATGGCGCGAGCTATCGCAATCTGTTGACGTTGCCCACTCGAAAGCGCACAACCTTGCTCGCCGATCTGGGTGTCATAGCTGTCTCTGAGCTCAGCGATAAACTCATGCGCTCCGGACAATGTTGCCACTTGAATGACCTGTTCCATCGACAGACCAGGATCGGTCATTGCGATGTTGTCCCGAACCGACCCGTTGAACAAAAAGTTCTCGTGCGACACGATACCCAGCCGTCTTCGCAGCCAGGCCGGGTCAACCTGCACCAGATCCACACCATCCAGTAGGATTCGTCCCAGCTCAGGCCTGTATAGACACTGAAGCAGTTTGGCGATCGTACTTTTGCCTGATCCTGACCGTCCAACGATCCCGACAACCTGACCAGGCTCCGCCGTAAAAGACAGCCTGCGGACAGCCGCCTGGCTATCCTGACGATATCGAAACGTGACGTTTTCGAACCGGACCTGCCCCTGGACTTGTGGAATCGTGATCCGATTGGGGTGATAGGAAGGTTCAGGCTGCCGGTTTAATACGTCCCCCAGTCGCTGGACCGAAATACCCGCGTGCAGAAACTCTTGCCAGAGATTGACCCATCTCAGCATGAGGCCTGTCACGTGTGCCGACAACAGCGTGAAGGCGATCAACTGCCCGATACTCAACTGCCCTTCAACCACGCGAGAGGACCCGACCCAGAGGGCCACCACCATGGTGATGTGGAACACCCCGGTCGCGACATGTCGAGCCATCGTGCTCAAGCTGGTGGCACGAACACTGGCCTGCACATAACCGGCCAGCTGTGTCTCCCATTTTCGCCAGAACGACGGCTCACTCGCCACGGCTTTCACTGTGTGGATGCCGCTGACGGCCTCAACCACACATGCCTGATTGTCCGTTCCTCGATTAAGCAGGTCGCGCAGACAGGCCCGTATCGACGGAGTCATGGAGAAGAACAACAGCGCGTAGATTGGAATCGAGAGCGTGACCACCAGCGTGAGCATGGGGCTCAGGAGCCACATACCGGCGAGGAAGATACCGGTAAAGGGAGCCTCCAGCAGTACAAACATGGAATGGCTCGTGACAAATTGACGCAGATGCTCCCACTCGTGCACCAAGACCACGGCATTGCCCACGCGCCTGTTGTCAAAATAGGCGAGAGGCAGCGCCAGAAGATGGCGAAAGAGCCTGGCACCAAGGGTGACCGTCATCCTGTTGGTGGTATGAGCAAACAGATAGGTCCGGAGTCCACCGAGGATTCCTTCGAAGACCGCCAGCGCGATCATGCCACCAGCCAGCAGAGAGAGCGTCGTGAGGTTCTTGTGCACAAGTATTGTATCGATCACCATTTGCGTTACGAACGGCGTGAGGAAGGCAACGAATTGGAGGAATGCCGATGCGATCAAAACCTCGCCGAACAACTTGCGATACTTCACGATCCCTGGGATCACCCAGGTCAGATCAAACTTGAGATCATGAAGACGGATCGTGACCTGCTTCGTCACACGCACTAACTCGCCCGTCCAGATCAGCTCGAACCGGCTACGAGAGAGGACGAGGGAGTAGCCTTCTGTGGGATTCTGAACCAGCACGTTCTCATCTTCGACTTTTGCCACCACCAGATAGCCCCCATCCACAAGCTTGGCCATGGCGGGAAGGGAAGCTTCTTGTAGCTTGTTCCACTCACTCGTGACGAGACCGGCCTTCAATCCAAGGTTCTTGGCAGCACGGAGCAGTTCAGTCTCGGAAAGCTTCTGTCCAGACCGGGCAAATTGATGCCGAAGCTGCGAGCCATTGACAGGAAGATCATAGTACTGCGCGAGAATCAGGAGACAGAGCAACCCTGTATCGGACTCATCCGACTCAAGCAGTGATGAGATTGGATCAGATGGCTGGGAAGCGGTTGTCTCCGAAGCAGCTGACATGCAGCCATCTTAGGGGAGAGGTGGGCGATGGCCAAATATTTTCGAGGATTAGCACAGGGGTACCGCTTCCAGGTTCACAGGCTCCCGTTCGTATTTCACCTTCGCATTGTCCACGACTGAGCATCCGCTTGCTATCAGGCATTTGCAACCCAACGGTCACGATGTGACGACACAGGCCTGCTGGCAACTGCACTGGGCCAGTCCGGCTCCTCCCTCAAGATTCTGTTTTCGGCTCACTATGCTTGGCGTGACATCGATAAACAAAGTGGAACATCAAACCGAATAAAGGGTTTAACCGAATATCCCATCTCACGATAGGCATTTCGGTTTCACCTCTTAGAGCGAGCACGGTCCTCCACTAACCAGATAGGCTGCACGTTTTTCATAGGCCGACCTTGCCCACTACCAAGACCACCAAACTATGATTATCCGAGGTATCGCCCATACAGAAACGCGACAAACTGCTTGGCGCCTCGCATCCTGTTTTTGATGTTGTCGTCACTCACGCCGGACTGCCGTAATTGCTGCTCAAACCTTACCAGCGCATCCCTTAATTCTTTTCGCAATTCCCTCTCAATCACCTTGTCCAGTACGCTTGGCATAATTTTCCTCCTCCATCAATTGTCCACATGCTCACTCCACCACAGCGTTACGCAAACGCGTGGGGGACAGATCTTTTGAATTCTACAAGACTCATCCTCGACAAGCCACCGCTTCTCACTAAGATCGCTACCGGCACCACCACAGCTTTCTCGAAGGATCTTATACCCGCCTAAGATGGAACAGCGTAAGCCCTGTTTTCAGTCTGGCGTTGGGCAAGATCGTTTTGTGCATGGCAAACGTGGGCAGCGCTGCCACAGATTCACTCCAACAGACCTGCCATGGTTCCGATGTCAGCGCCGCCTGTACGCCGACGGGGCCAACTACAAATGCATCGCCTCCCCGCCTCACCACTTGGCTTGCACGTGCGAGGCTTGTCGCCATGGTCGTCAAAGAATTAAATGTGTCATAGGAGAGCCAAAGATACAGGAGATCAAACGGACCATGACGAGCAATCGAGTCCTCCATCACATCGGCGGCGCCCATGCGTATTCGTGGCAACCAGTCCCAGCGATTGATTTCAGCACACTGAGTCCACAGCTGCTGGGCCTGGCGCTGAGCATAAGCCATGTGGTGAACGCTCACCGTGTAGTCTCGTGGCCGGTCGAAGAGCACGCAGGTGGAAATGACGGCATCCCCGTTCACCACGGCCACTCGTTCCGCCAACGATCGTATCCGCCCGATCTCGCGATCCTGCTCTCCTAGATCGTCCAGATAGTCGGCCACAAAGGGCTGTGCAGCGAGTTCGCTGATCTCCTCGGAGCCCTCCGGATACAAGAGCACTGCGCCAAA
>DIHK01000001.1:0-19598 GCA_002420115.1 Nitrospira sp. UBA5698 | reverse complement strand
ATCGGTTGCTCGGGCGATGGTGCCGTCTGAACATGAAGACCGGTCGGTAAAGAGACGATCATTTCCTGCTCACGATCCTTAAGAATCAGCTGCTGACCATCGATCCGCAGGCTGCGATCAAGCGGAAGTACGCGACGGCCAAGCGGATTGACGTAGGCCAACCCACCCGTATCAGCCGTAAGGGTCGCCTTCTGCGCAACCCCATCTTTCACCGTGATACATACCCCCTGACGTCCATCAAAATAGCGGACCGGTGGATGATCGGCAGGCAGCCAGGTGACGACTTGCGATTTCGAAGGATTCATGAAATCGACAAATGGATCCCCAGCTTCTCCTGATTGGGGCGTGAAGAACGCGCTGAACAACCGAAAGGCCGCCTCTGATGGATAGGGCGGGATCCCGCGATAGCGTAACGGCCTGAGCGCCGAACGCCCTCGTTGCTGATCATCATACAGCGCACGAATGAGTTCCAACACCGCAGAGCCTGTCCCAGGTAACAGCGACTTGAACAGCTCGACGACTGGGAGGAAATCAATTTCATCCCAGTGCATCGCACCCATGCAGGACATAAAACGCGCGGTTTCAAACCCTCCATCGTCTAACACAGACAGGGCATCTTTTCGCTGGTGGATCGTCGCCAGCCCGGTGGGATCAATGGCAAAATCTTCATCTCGATAAAACCACCGTACCTCCTCGAGCGGCATCCGTAACGCCCTCGCTGCCATACCACGAAGATCCTCCGGTGTGGTTCGTTGCCAATTGGGCTTCGTGGCAAGATTCACCTTGGTTTCATTCACTAAACCGGCAGGGGTTATTCCGACCCAACATCCCCAATCAAGTTGCACGCGTGCACGTGTCAGCGAAACTCCCCCGTTCGCATTCAATTCCCATTCGCATTCATGGAGAGGCTGGCCTGTGGGATCAGTGGCGAGAAACCGTCGGCCATCAGGGCGATAAAAGACGAGATGCCCAGTCGGCAACGTCTCAACGTATCCGCCCACCTTGTGAAAAGATTCAGCGAGCGTACGGGTGGATTGAAAGCGAAGATGGCCAGGAGTAAACAGGGCACATGCAATGGGATCCGAGAACATTCACTCGCGGAGTTGGCCACTCCCCAGAACCATGAACTTTGAGCAGGTCAGCTCTTCTAACCCCATCGGACCCCGTGCGTGAATCCGTGACGTACTGATCCCGATCTCGGCTCCGAGACCGAATTGATATCCGTCATTGAGGCGCGTGGAGGCATTCACCAGCACCGCACTGGCATCCACTTCCTTGAGAAAGCGCATCGACCGCCCATAATCCGACGTCACGATCGCTTCCGTATGTCGAGAACCATACTGCGCGATATGCTCCATGGCTTCATCCATGTTCTTGACGACTTTCACAGCTAACACGAGATCCAGAAATTCTTTTCCGTAATCGTTCTCGCTAGCTGGTTTAGCCTCCGAGATCAACTGACAGGTCTTGGCACACCCTCGGATTTCGACATGGGCTGCCCGGAGGCCGGACGCCAGCGTCGGCAAGAACGTGCGCGCGATCGACTGGTGGACCAGCAGTGTTTCCATGGCGTTGCAGGTTGATGGACGCTGCACCTTTGCATTGAGGCAAATCGCTTCAGCCATGGCAACATCAGCTGCGGCATCGACATAGATATGGCAGACACCGGCATCATGCTTGACCACGGGAATGGTTGAATGTTCGGCAATAAGTTTCATCAACGATTCGCCGCCACGGGGAATGATCAAGTCGATAGATTGATCCTGTTTGAGCAAGACCGGCACGATCTCACGATCGGCACGATCGACGAACGTAATCGCGCCAGGCGGAATACCGGCTTTTTGTGACGCGTCTGACAGAATGGCTGCAATGGCCGTATTGGAATGAATCGCTTCACTGCCGCCTCTCAGGACACAAACATTGCCTGATTTGAGACAAAGTGCAGCCGAATCAGCTGTCACATTCGGGCGCGATTCATAAATAATTCCGATGACCCCGATCGGCACACGAACCCGTCCCACCTGCATCCCATTAGGCCTTGTCCACATGGTGGACATCATCCCCACAGGATCTGGCAACTGCGCCACCTCGCGAATCCCCGCCGCCATCTCCTTGATCCGCTTGTCGGTCAACCGTAAGCGATCTGCCATGGCCTTCTTGTCCTTGGTAGTCCCAAAGGCCTCAAGATCTCCCTCATTTGCCGTGATCAATTCGTCCGATTTCGCTTCCAACGCATCTGCCATAGCCAACAGTGCCAGGTTCTTGGTCGACGTTGGTAGCGCGGCAAGTCGTCTGGCTGCCCGTTTGGCCTTGGAAACCAGCTCGACGACATAGTCCACTGTCGATAATGGCTTCGATGGCTCACTGTCTGATGCTGAAACGGCTTGACTCTGCGCTTCCATAGTTCTCACTGGTGACCGACAACTGAGAGGGTTGCAGACAATACCGCGTGGAGAAGAATGAGGTCAAGGGTTCAACAACTGTGCGATGCCTGAGAAGACCTTCAGCCCATTGAGTCTGTCAACTTACGAGAACGTTGAAACTGCCCGCTGCCCCAGTTTGTTTGCAAGATAGGGACAACAGGGTCTCGGGAGAGTCCTAACGGTGTCTAACTGGGAACCTAATTCACCACAGGGCCCCGTCCCGGTCCTGCACCGGACGGTATAGTTGCTCCAAACATCCCTCCCTGAGAGGGGTTGGGATGTTGAAACACCCAATCATAGTGCGTGGATTTGCCCTGGAAATGACGAACCACCAATGGAAAGTTGTTCTGCTTGATCGGCCTGAGTTTACTTTTGCTTCGAACTCCCATGATCCCCCCCGCCGGAGCTCGTACGAGTTCCCATTCGCCATGGCCCACTGGATCAAGATACACTTTTCTAAGAAACGGTTTCGGTGGCCGTGTCAACTCAGCGAGCGTTTGAGGATAAATCTCGCCTGGCATGACCCTTCCTGCCTTTGCCGTTGCCGAGTACAGTGCCAACGCCGCTTGAATCTCCATCCCCTTGACCAGTAGATCCATCTCGAGTTCCCGTTGAACCATCGTCTTCCACTGCTTCGCAGCACTGGTCATCAAAAGCCCCATGAGGGTCACGACCATCATAACCATGAGGTAGGAAAATCCTGCCTCAGTCCCTCTCAACCATGCTGCAGAACGCTGCATCCTTGTATTACTCCTGGCTGTCCCCCTCATCCGACAACCCAACTATTCGTTCTAATTGTGCACCAGGATCCCGCACCGTCACACTCTCAGGAGTGATCTTCTTGAGCACCAGACGGTTGTCAATCCGATCACCGGCCTTGAGCACCAAGACATCGTCATCCTTGCGAAGTACAGCTACAGACTTACTACTTTGTGGCCCCTCCCCCATACGCAGGAATCCCAAATATCTGATCGGCTTCGACTCCACAGCATCCCCTTGCTCCGTGAGAGTCTCCGTTGCATGTGTCTCTTCCTGATTAGGTGCGACCACGCCAGAATCCACCGGAGGTGTTCCCTCGATAGGTGTCATTGAGAAAATATTCCGAGGTACCATGTAGGTGGCATCACGTTCCATCGCCGTGACCTTGAGCAGGCTCAGATTGACATGCAATCCTCCCCCCCCTCTTCCATCCACCTGACGCCCCCCTGTCGCGGGGCCAGTGACATTGGTCAGTGGGACACGAACTGGCGCTTCCAGCAAATTCCACTGCGACACGGCCAACGCAGTCCATACGAGGATCAGCGAGCCTGCCATCATCACCTTTTTTGTTGCATCCATGGCTAGCGCATCGTCTCCTGTAGGTCCCGCTTTTCGTGACCCACTCTGAGATAGGTTGCGATTTTGATGTTAAAGGTTAGAGCTTCACTCTGTAGACCTCCGGTTCGATTCAATTCCAGATCCTCGATGAACAATAACTCATCTGCTGTCTCCAGGTCATGAATGAATCGCCGAAGATCTTCGTATCGCCCACTCATCGACCCTTGCAACAGCCCTTTGGTCGTATGGGCGACCGTGGTAGGCTCCGTCTTGTAGGACAACGCGGGTAGCACGACCCCCTCACGCTTGGCCTCATCTGAAATTCCCAGTGCCAATGGGCCAAAGTCTCGCTCACCGGGAAGCAACGCCCACACCTGAGTCAGATCCTTTGTGGCATTCCTCGCTTCTCGATGATGCACCAACGACTGGCGCACACTCCCCCATTCTGTCTCTAGCCATTGCCGTTTGGCTTGGAGATCTGCTAGTCCAACAACATGCACGACGATCAGCATCACGAATAGCCCAATCGCCATGACACCCCATGGGAGTAACGGCGCAACGGGGTGCTGCAATAGAGTGACTAGACGTTCTCTCATTCTTTACACTCCGGCTTGCCGATACTGCACAGTCACATCAAATTCCACCAGCCCACTCGACCCGACTCGATGCTGAGCCAAGACTGGATTCTTGAACGTGGCATGATTTTGCAGCCCAACCGTAAACGCCGTGATCTCCTCCAAGTTCATCGCCGTTCCGGTGAGTTGAACGGTCTTGCCGGTCTGATCAAGGCGAATGCTCGTGAGCGCGAGGCGTGGAGGGATCGTTTGTTCCAGTTCCGTTAAAAATGTGGTCCAAGAGAACGTCCGCTTTGCGAGCAGCTGATTCGCCAGATCAACCTCAGAGGACAATCGTTTCAATGCACCTTCGGACAGATCAATGCCTTCATTCTTGGCCTCAGTCATCACCGTATGATCCAGTTGACGAACTCGCTCCAGCTCAGCTTCAATGATCTGACTCTCCTCATAGATCAAGACCCCTTGCCAGATATTCCAAGCGATACTCAAGAGCAGGCCAATACATCCGCTGATCAACCACGTCCGATATGATGCCATCCCTACCCAGTACCGACTGGATAAGTTGACTTCGAACTGCCAACCGGCATGATTACGTAATTGCACCTGCGCAAGAAATTCACCGGGCCATTTGCTCCACACACTGTTCACTGCCATGCTATGAGACCCCTGCTATTGCAGCCAGAGAGGCCATGCCTTGGTGGCTCTCTTCCCCCCCCCAGCCAAGTGCCTCGACCGATTGCCAATTGAATGCTTGGACGGCAAGTTGAAGTTGCACCTGAAGCTCTGATTGTAACGGGGCTATCTCCCCATCAGCACAGAGCACCGCATCATGAATATCAATAGAAGGATACTGCTGTTGACAAACATCGAGAGACGCACAGCACTCATCAAGGACCCTGTTCACCAGATCGACGGTGGCCGGTATCTCTGATGCATCCACTCCCAACAATTTGCATCGGTAAAACACCATCCGCCCTCGCTGAAAGACCATGATCGTCAGCGATCGATCGGACAATGTGATCCATAGTATGTCGCGACGGAACCAGCTCGCTCCCCCTGAAATCCTTTTCCAGAGGTCAACCAGCCGCAAGCTGGTGACTCCCACCTCGGAGGGAATCAAGCCAACAGACTCACAGAGTGATTCGTATTGCCTGAGAATCGACTCTTGAATGGCCACGGCTAGAACTGTGTACTTTCGCTCCACCCCTTCCCCATAATCACCAAACACCTGAGACACAACTTTCGCGTTATTCAGTGGGAAGATCTGTTCTTGCCCCAATCGCCACCGAATCAACGCATCGCGCTCATTAGGTCTGATTGGAACCTGATCAAGGTGCAGAACTGCCGTTCTCACCGCCGTGTCAGGGAGCAAGATCGCAATACGCCGAGGCAGTTCGGACAAGAAGGCTCCTCTCTTGATCAGATGCTTCCCTGCTGCGCCGGTTAATGCACGCACCTGCGGAGCCAGTATCGATGGGTGTGATACGTTCTCAACCGTGGCCGAGGACTTCATCGTGCCTACTTGGAGAGGAGATATGCCGCACCTCTGGCGAAGATGCCCACACCAGCTTCTCTCACGCTCTGCCCATCCGAGCGAGTCAGTGCCAAATTTCAAACACCGCTGTGGCCGACTCCTCATCCAATCCCACATCTCGCTAGCCTTCCTCGCTGAACGTCACACGATTGATCTCGCGAAGCGACGTTTCGCCATTCAAGACTTTTTTGAGGGCCGACTGCCGAAGCGTAATCATCCCATCGGTGACCGCTCGATACCTGATTTCAGAAAGTGGGCGTTCCGCATGAATCATCTCCTTGATCTCATCGGTCAAATCCAGAAATTCCGTGATACATTTTCTCCCTCGGTATCCAGTCCCATGACACTGCGGACACCCTGATCCTTCGTAAAACAGCGTGTCCTTGTACTGGTTATAGTCCAACCCTGATTCCTCAATCAGAGCCTGCTGTGCTTTCATTGGAGTCCGGCACGAGGGGCAAAGAATTCGAACCAGTCGTTGAGCCAACACACAGTTGAGGGCAGCCAAAAAATTATAGGCGTCAATCCCCATCGAGGCAAAGCGTCCGATGACATCAAAAACGTTGTTGGCATGAACCGTTGTCAGGACCAGATGTCCTGTCAGGGCGGACTGAATCGCGATCTGCGCGGTCTCAGCATCTCGAATTTCCCCGACCATAATCTTATCCGGATCGTGACGGAGAATAGACCGAAGACCTCGGGCAAAGGTGAGTCCTTTTTTTTCATTGACTGGAATCTGCACGACGCCCGACAGTTGATATTCAACCGGATCTTCGATTGTGATCAGCTTGTCTTCTAGGGTGTTCATTTCAGAGATAGCGGCATACAGTGTCGTCGTCTTCCCACTTCCAGTCGGCCCGGTCACCAACACCATGCCATGTGGGCGTGTGATCGATTTTCGAAATCGCTTCAGATCTTCCAGATTGAAACCAAGGCGCTCGAGCTTCAAGTCTGAAACTCCGGTCGCAATGGAGTCGCGATCCAAGATTCTGATGACCACGGACTCCCCAAAGACACTAGGCAAGATGGACACGCGGAAATCCACCGTTTTTCGATCGAGCCTCATGCGGAAACTTCCATCTTGAGGCACACGGCGCTCCGCAATGTCGAGCTCAGACATGACTTTGAGGCGGGACACCAGAGGAGCGTGTAATCGAATATCCAACGGCTCCGTGGCCGGAACAAGAATCCCATCGACACGCAACTTGACGTTGGTCGTACGATCCGCAGCCTCGATGTGGATATCGCTCGCTCGGCGTTGCATCGCGTTCAGCAAGATCGAGTCTAACAGTTTGACCGTTGGGCTCTGGTCTTCTCCAGCATGATCCAGAGCGAGTATCTCCTCCCCTCGCTCATCTTCTTTGATCAAGACTGATCGATACTCTGCTTCAAACTCACGGAGCACTTGGCTCGACCCTTCACTGCGTTCCAGCGCTGCCATGATGGCGCTTCTGGGACTCACAACAAACTCCAAGGGCTTTCCAAGCAGCAATTCTAATTCGTCCAGACCAAGCAGGTTGTGGGGTTCCGCCACAGCAATCGTTAATACGCCGGCCTGCTCGGTCAGAGGCACAAACGGAACGCGTTGCATCCATTTGATTGAGATGGACTCATAGTACTGAGGATTGACCCGAAAGTTCGTCAACGGATCGTATGTGAGCCCGTATTGACTGGCCAACGCGTGAGCAAGCTGGTCTTCCGACAGAAGTCCTTCATCGGTTAATGCCTTCCCGAGTGCAGCTGGTACTCCCTTGACACGACGGAATACCTCTTCCACCTTGTGCCTCGTAAGCACACCCTGACTGACCAAGACCTCCGCCAAGCTCGGCCGCGCTAGGCTACGTGACATACACGATCTCCCAAAGCCTCATCGATTCTCCCTCGCCCCCCGTAGTCTACCCGCCCACAGCTCCAGCCATTTGAAAAACAGGGAGATACATCACGATCACAATCCCACCCACCAAGACTCCCATCACAAGCAGCAACGCAGGCTCCATCCAGGTCGTAAGCTGGCCAAGTTGTGTATCCAGATCCGATTCATAAAATTCCGCCGCATCCTTCAGCATGGCTTCGAGTGCCCCCGTCTCCTCACCGACCGATAACATTTCAATCACAAGCTTGGGCAATATCTGACAGCGCTCCAAGGCATCGGCTAACGTTGTTCCCTCGCGAATCTCCTCAACGGCTCCAGCCAGACGAGAGGATATAAAACGATTTGAGACAGCTGCCCGTGCCCCCTGCAAAGCATCGACAATTGGGGTTCCTCCGGCAAGAATGGTTCCCAATGTTCTCGTGAACTGCACGGTGTTATGTTTCACCGCGATCGTTCCCACCAGTGGAAGAGTCAGTATCAAACGGTCAATCATAAGCTGCCCTGCAGCAGTCGCATAATAGCTACGCATTCCAAGTATTAACCCGGCCAGGGCGATCATCGTGGCCAAACCCCAGACCTCTGCATGTGCAACCAGCTGCAACAAGAGCTGCGTCGCCCATGGCAAGGTCTTCCCTGTCTCTCCATAGACGGAAACAAACGTCGGCATCACATAGGCCACCAGGAACCCGATCACGGCCACGCCGATTACGATGAGAAAGATCGGATAAGAAATCGCCTTCGTCATTTTTTGACGAAGCCCGATCATGAGTTTCAGATACGCTACGTAGCGCTGCAACACCTCCGAAAGATTGCCCGACTGCTCACCAGCCTTGATGGTCGCAACATATAGGTTCGGGAAATAGGAGGAATGTTTAGCCAACGCCTCGGAGGCGGAGGCACCACTTCGGATATCTTCCTTCACTTCTCGTAAGACCTGCCGAAATCCTGGATGCCCCGCTCGATCGATCAGCAAGTCCCAGACTCGTAAGATCGGCAACCCGGACTTGATGAGCGCCAGCAGCTCCTGATTAAAAATCATGAACTGACCGAGAGGAAGGCCACTGAACGACCACGATCGCCGGCTTGGTTTTGACTGTGCTCCACTGCGGTGGAGGGTAAAAACCAGCAATCCTTGTGATTCTAGTTTCGCACGAACGGCCGCTTCCTCTTCTCCTTCCAGAGAGCCTTGGATCATGGATCCGTCAGGTCGCGCGACTCGGTATGCAAATACTGCCATAGCTCAGGTCCTTCAGCGCCAATCGGTGGATTCCTCCGACATGATTACCTTTGTTCGGATTCAGATCCATCAGTGCCCACCTCCGGCAACCACAGGCTCTGCCCCGCTTGAATATAGTCTGTAGAGAGTGCGTTGGCGGCCATGAGCTGATACACAGAGGTACGATATTGTTTGGCAAGGCTCCACAACGTATCTCCATACTTGATCACCACTCGTGAGCGCGTTGTGAGGGTCAACGATTGATCCAGAATCTCTCCTCGGTCAACCGAAGTTGTGCCAGACACTGCCTCATCCAATGGCAAGAAGACTCGACGACCTTCCGGAGAATCGCCGAGCGATAGGGGCTCTTTCATACCTACAGACACTGGCCTCGGTTGCTTCTCTACCGGAAGATCCATGATGGTCGGAGAAGCAGCTCCAGACGCCTGCTTCTCGATTTTTGATAGTTGTTTTCGCAGCTGTTTGAGCTGGCCCTGGAGCACTGCGCTCGTCCGTGCGATTCGCTCTCGATCAGCCCTGGACTCAGCTAACTCTTCCCGTTGTAAACCAATCACATGGCGAGCCTCGCTTAACCGATGTTCCGCTTCTCGAACACGCCCGTCAAGCTGCGCCCGAATCACCTGCGTCTCAGCCAACTCCTGATTCCGTACCTCAAGGTCTGCATGCAATTCTGCCATCGCATGCTGCGCAGCTTTCAACGACCCGTTGAGCACATCGACCGTGAGCTGAAGATCAGACCTCGTGGGATCACCAGGAAGATCAAGACCACGACATGCGACAAGATCAAGGAGAATCAACCCAATGCCAAGACTTCTGCAGACGTGACTCCATCGGAAAGCCTGGCATGCGTAACGCAATGCTCGCCCGTCGGAATTCATGTTTGAACTACCACTTGTTATAGGGAACCCCGTTAGTCCCAACAAGATCCGACCCTGAATACACATCAAAGATACCACCCTCGGTCGGATCGCTTATCTCCTGCCAAGACCTCGATGAATTCGTGAACGGATCTTTAGGGAGAGCTCGAAGATACCCCGTCGCCACCAACCCCTCCAACGATGGCGGATACTTCCCCTGGTCCGCACGGTGATGGTCCAACAAATCACGCAGCGTGAACAGATCCTGTCGTAATACCGTTTCCCTCGCCTTGATCAACGAGGACTGGTAGGACGGAGCTGCAATGGTAGCGAGAATACCGATGATGGACACAACAATCATGAGTTCGACCAGCGTGAAGCCTTTCGCATTCCATCCGATTATTCTACCAATCCTGATATTTGGAGCCATCAATTGCGACCGCCTCGCTTTGTGTCAGAACATCGTAGACATCTTCACCACACCAGCTGATTGGCTTTGGTTGATCCTTATAACATCGCAACAACCAATCCGCCTTCCCGGTCAATGGATCGATCGGCATGCTCCGTAGGTAGCGTCTCATCGTCGTACCCCGAACAGTGGCCTCTTCTCCCGTCAGTTTGACTCCCAACAGGGTCTCAAGGTTTTTGGGATAGCCGTATGGACCGGAAACTTCCTTACACACCAACCTATTTTTCACACAGGTAGGTCCCAGTAACACATCCCCGTCACGATTCCATTCCAACTTGAACGAGTCAATGGCGCTTCGAATCGTTCGAAGCTGTTGGCGCAATTCAATTTCCTTCGTCCGTTTTGTTGAGACTTTGCTCAGTGGCATCGCCACAGACGCCAGAATGGCCAAAATTGTCATGGCAACGAGGATTTCAACCAGAGTGAGACCGCTTTCCCTCACCGAACTCGCACCACACCCGCCCCCACAACTCCGAGTGACGTTTGCCCTGGACGACCCGAGTCCATCAGCTCCACACGAACTGGGGACACCCCTGAAGCCTTTCCGAGAAAGGTGACCCCCACCGTCCGCTGTTCTCGCCCGGCTGGACGAGCTAAACGGAATATGATGGTACCGGCTCTGTCTTCGCTGGTGTCGCTGAGAATTTCATCCTTCCTAGTCAACAACTCTGCATCATTCAGTCGCTTGAATTGCAAAACATTTGGGTCGTATTCCAGTCTAAGTGCACTTTCGTCGGATGGACGGACTTGCCCGTCTATGATGGAGATCGTGACTTCCTTACCAAATTGAACGGTCGCGTCTTCTGGTTTGATGATCACTTGAGGACTGGGCATCGCCAGCTGAGCCAGTGAACGAGCAAAATTTGGCTGTCCATTACCCTTATCCAAAATCCCATCGCGAGAGAATAACTTCCCACCATCACTTCGCATCAACGTAGAACTCCTACTAGATGAACCAGGGAAAATGGGCCGCGTCGCATAATTGAATTCGGTACCGGACCAAAACGCGCTGTTACTCCCTCCCGGTGGAAGCGCAGGTTGAGCAATATGGGGAGTAATAGTGAGGATCACTTCGGTGGTGACACGTTTTGTCTCGAATGAGCTCAGCATATTTCCGATCAGCGGTAAGTCTCCGATCCATGGAGCCGTAACTCTGGTTCGTTTATCTTCCTCCTGCAGGAGTCCGCCGAGAACAATGGTCTCTCCATCACGCATGCTCAGCGTCGTCTCCGCGGAGCGGTTGCCAAATTTGAATTGCTGAATGCGGGGAGCATCCTGGAGGATCTCCTTCTCTCCAACTCGAACAACTTCGACTTTCATCTTCAGCGACAATTCATTCCCAAGTCGGATCGACGGCTCTACGGTCAACTTGACACCCGTATCTCGAAACTCTATCGATGTGACCGTCGATGTCGTTGGAACGGCCCCGGTCGTGGCCTGTCCAGGCAACACATTGGTGGTTGAAAGAAGAATCGGTTGCTTATCGCCGATATTGATCTCTGCCTTCTTGTTGTTCATGACGCGGACCTTTGGTGAGGCGAGCGTCTTGGCGTCAGATTGTTGTTTAAAGAAATCCAGTAACACCGTGGTCGGCAGTTTAAAGAGATAGTTACTGGGTCCGAGGTCGGTCAGTTGCCGATATGTCATCTGCACAGCCTCAGCCGCCAATGGTCCTGCAAACCCAGCAGCCACTAACCCGGCTCCGGCTTGTTTGGGATAACTGAGTCCATACCTCTGTTCTTTTGTCCGATTGACTTCCAGCACCTCCAAATCAAAGAGCACCTCCGGTTCGGATCGGTCATTGGCTAGAATAATCTTCTCGGCAAGTTCCAATTTCTCCGGTTGGTCACGAATGACAATGGCATTCAGCTGTTCATTCGCATGCATCCGCTTTGAATCCAACATGCTCTTGAGCAACAGCACCATATCCTTCGCCTTGGCCGTCGAGAGATAGAACGTTCTGATCATCAGATCCTGATACTGCTCTTGTTTCTGCCTGGTATCTGGGCTGACCACCATGACCGTTGGCGAGACCTGCCTGGAAAATAAGCTGTTACTATTGAGAATCAGCTGCAGCGCGTCCTCGAACGGTGTCTCCTGAACAGAGATTGATATCGGGTCGTTCCGAACATCCTTATCGAACACCAGAGTGAGGCCACCCGTCCTCGCCACACCTTCCAAAACTTCTCTGATACCGGCATTCTTGAACTTCAGCGTGACAGGCTGTCTCGTACGCTCAGCCCTCATACGAACTTGTTGTTCTTCGGTAAGACGACTGATGCTCTCTAACGGCTCTTGGTATGTGGGATCGAGCTCTGCAGCACGAGCAAATCTGCTCAATGCTTCCTCAGTGCGTCCAAGTTGCACCAATCGCTCAGCTTCGCGATACTGAGACCGCGACTCTTTCACACGTGTGGCGTCCTGAAATCCAGCCTGGTATTCGGCTCGCGAGGGTTCGATCGCAAGGGCACGCTCGAATTCTTCCAACGCGAGATCAAAGTGTTTTTCCTTAAGTAGGGTGCGTCCTCGCTCGGCGTGCCCCGCTGCAGCACGCTCCCGGGCCAGCGCATACTTACCTTGAAGACCAACATTGAACGGATCGTCCTTTAACGCCTGCTTGTAGGCAAGGCTCGCCTCTTCCCATCGCTCTGAAGCCAGGTGCTGATCCCCACGCTTGATGTCCGACGAGACCAAGAGCGAGCAGCCCGTGATCCACAAGACGGCAAAACCCAGCACAGTGCCTACGAGGTGAAAATAGAGACACACTTTCCGATGAGACGTCACAACACCTCTCTCATACGGGATGAAATGAGCAAAACGAAGGGAGCCCTCACCCCTCCATCAATTTCTTATACTACGGATCAAAACGGGCTCAAAGGAAAAGGCCAGAAGTTGAAGAAGGGAAAACTGGATGAGCTGTCCGCTCACATCCTGATGTAAGCGGGACCTTCCGGGGATACTAAGAAGATTATCTTATCGATATCGCCAATCAGTCAGGTTTGTGCTTACAATCGCCAATATTTTAGGGACGAAGGGATCTGAACCGGATCAAAGATGCTCTTCACATCGATCAGGACACCTTGGTTCCGGCTCCGAAGCGGTCTCAATAAACTCTGGAGGTTCAAATCAGAAAACCGCTTATGCGCAACGGCAACGATCAATCCATCAAGATCCTTCAGCTGGTCCCACTCAACTAAATGGATGCCGTACTCTGCCAGGGCTTCGTCCTCTTCAGCAATAGGGTCATGGACCAGGACTTGTACGCCATACTCGTGAAGCTCATGGATGATATCAGGCACCTTGCTATTGCGGAGGTCTGGTACATTTTCCTTAAACGTCAAACCAAGCACCCCTACACGCAATTCATTGGCCGGGCGTGATAACTGACTGAGCAGCTTCATCGTCTGTTCAGCTACAAACTTGCCCATCCCGTTGTTGATACGACGGCCGGCAAGAATGACTTCCGGATGATATCCCACTGATTCCGCTTTTGAAGTCAAATAATATGGATCCACGCCAATACAATGACCACCGACGAGGCCTGGGGAAAACTTAAGAAAGTTCCACTTTGTCCCCGCAGCCTCGAGAACTGATCTGGTATCGATCCCCAGTCGATGAAAGATCAACGACAGCTCGTTCATCAAGGCAATATTCAAATCTCGTTGAGTATTTTCAATCACCTTGGCGGCTTCGGCGACTTTGATGCTCGATGCACGATGAATACCTGCTGTGACAACAAGTGCATAGGTATCTGCAACGACATCCAACGCGTCCTGATCCTGTGCGGATACAACCTTGATGATCTTGGCAAGCGTATGTTCCTTATCTCCTGGATTGATTCGCTCCGGTGAATAACCCAATTTAAAATCGACCCCGGCCTTCATGCCCGAAGCTTTTTCCAAAATCGGCAAACAGATTTCCTCCGTCGCACCTGGATACACAGTTGACTCATAGACCACGATGGCACCCCGTGACAAGTTTCGCCCGATCAGCTCGGAGGCCTTCTGCAACGCCGTGAGATCAGGCTGTAGCGCATCGTTAATCGGTGTGGGTACAGCGACAATAATAAAGTTCGTGGATTTCAGATCGGCTGGCTCCGAGGTATATCGGACCTGCGCAAGCCCAAGATCTTCTTTTGACACTTCGCCGGTCCGATCGATTCCCTTCTGTAATTCCTCTATTTTCTTCTTGTTAACGTCGAATCCAACAACCGGACCAATTTTCCCAAACGCCACGGCGATTGGAAGACCGACATAACCCAACCCGACCACTGCAATTGAGCGTGCTTCCCCTTTATTCATGTCCTTTCACATCCTCCCAAACATTAGCCACAATGGGAACGGTGATAACAATGGCAGAAGATACCGAGATCGTCAAGAAAGTGGATGGTCTTGTATAGAGATTTCCCTCTTCCAGTCGCTATCACCCCTAACACATACCATAGATTCCGTAGAATGAACCTCAATTACCAATCAAGATGCCCAGATATATCAATACAATCAGAATAAGACGATTCCCAAAATGACTATATCAACATTACATATCAATAACTTACATGACATACATGAACTATTTTATTATCTGTACACTCCTGAAGACCGTATCATTCTCGATTTTCAGTAATGATACATAGAGATCCTGTACACGACCTGTACCTCCTCTGGTAGCCAAATGCCTGAAAATCCTCTCACTAGACGTGGTTACCAGCCTGAACCAATTTGGCCATCAAGCACGGCACTCGACTTGCTCAAGATCCAGCCTCAACGTGAATCGTTCGCTTCACGATTCACTCGCAAGGAGGATCTAAGCGATGCGCCAGCACATTCGGCAATTGTTGTTCCCCATTGGATTCTGCATGGTTTCCAGTCTATTCGACCCGACGATCGTGCGAATCTCTAATGCCTTTGCCGCAACTGATGACCCCTCTATCACCACGACGTCTCCAACACCCAACTCGAGACTGATGCCTCGAATGCCGGCATTGAAACGACTTACTACACCAACTAATCCGTCGCCGGCTATCGCACTGAACTCTCTTGTCCTATCGTTTAGTAGTCAACAGGGGAGTACACCATCGCCACAAGTTTTGACCGTCAGCAACCGAGGTCGGGGAACTTTGAACTGGAGTGCCGCAACAAACACATCATGGTTGGCCCTAAACCCTGCCTCAGGTACCGGGAATGGCACTGTGACCATCAGCCCTGTCAACGACTCCCTCGGAGTCGGCACCCACACGGGCAACATCATACTCAGTGCCCCCGGCGCACAGCCGGTTTCTGTCCCGGTCACCTTCACCGTGACGCCGGCACCTGTCCCCCCAGCTATTGGCGTGAGCTCCCCCAATTTGTCGTTTATCGCTCAACAGAGTGGAAATAATCCAGTTCCTCAAGTAGTGAGCATCCGCAATACTGGCGGTGGCATGCTCAGCTGGACCGCAAGTGACAATGCTGGTTGGCTGGCAGTCTCACCCACCTCCGGTACCGGAAATGGCACCGTGACCATTACCCCCATCCTCGGCTCACTCGGCGTGGGCACCCACACCGGCACCATCACGCTCAGTGCACCTGGCGCGCAACCCGTTACAATCCCCGTCACCTTCAGCGTGACGCCGGCACCTGTCCCTCCCGCTATTGGCGTGAGCTCCACTAGTCTGTCGTTTACCGCTCAACAGAATGGAAGTAACCCGGCTCCTCAACTACTGAACATCCGCAATACTGGCAGTGGCACGCTCAGCTGGACCGCGAGTGACAATGCCGCCTGGCTTACCCTCTCGTCGACGACTGGCACCGGTAATGGCACTGTCACCATTACCCCCGTGCTGGGCTCACTCGGCGTCGGTACCCACACCGGCACCATCACACTCAGTGCACCTGGCGCGCAACCCGTTGCAATCCCCGTCACCTTCAGCGTAACGCCGGCACCGACCTCAATCACACTCAGTCCATCATCACTGACCTATACAGGCGTGTCAGGCGGCTCCAATCCGGCCAACCAATCTGTGAACGTCACAGCAAATGGCAACTGGACGGCCAGCGTCAACGCTGCCTGGCTTAAGTTGAACACGACATCCGGTTCCGGCAACGGGACAATTATCGCAAGCGTTGACCTTGGAAATGTTTCAACGCAGATCAATACTGCTACCATTTCAGTGACGGCAGGAAACACGACAAGAACTATCGGCGTGACGCTGACGCTCTCACCTGGCTCCTTGACCCTCTCATCAGATAGCCTTGCCTTTACGGCAACCCAAGGGTTGGCCAACCCAGCGAGCAAGGCCATCGCCGTGCAAGCCAGTGGATCCTGGACAGCAACAAAAACCGCCGCATGGCTTTCGCTCAGTCAGACTTCTGGAGCTGCCAGTGGAACCATCACCGCCAACGTGGACACCTCAAAGGCAATTCAGGGAGAGAACCAGGCGACAGTTACAGTGGCCAGTGGAACCGTCATCAAGACCGTAACAATCACGCTGATACTCAATCCTCCGTCGAGTTCATCTGCAACATTGACATGGAAAGCGAATACCGAAACAGATCTGGCGGGATACAAGGTCTACCGTTCAACAATCTCGGGGAAATATGACCAAGGAAATGTCATCGAGATGCTTCGTGGCAATGTAACAAGCTACCAAGCGAAAAACCTCCAATTCGGGAAAACTTACTTCTTTGTCGTAACGGCCTTTGATATCGCGGGAAATGAAAGTGGATATTCCAACGAGGTGAGCAAGAGCGTCTACTGATCCTGATAGCGAGCATGGCATAGGGCGGTCTTCATCAAGACCGCCCTATCATCCGAAAGAATGACAAACCAGCACATCGCTCACAAACACAACCAACTCAAAAGCCATCCATTTTCCGTACACAATGTCGAACTACCCATAGGGGTACCGAAACTTCGAGCTCTTCGCACCTATTCCTAGCCGCTGAGTTCTGGGTAAGGCCCTCACCATATCAGAGCCTAACACCCTCCCCAGAAAACATCACTGTGCCCGAAGAAAGGGGGATTCGGGCAGCACGTTCTCCTCTCCCAAGACTGCAGCACGCCGCCTATAGGGATCTGATGAATGCAGAGAACACCCCCTGTGGCTTCCTGCGCAGGAGGTGGGAGAACGTCTGATAACTATTGAGGTTGGACCAACTCGCGCCCAGGAACCTGGATTAGGAAACGACTTCTACTGAGAACTTCAAAGTAGTGAGGCCTTTGTAAACTGTACACTCTTATCGTTCTGCTTCTGTCAAATGCTCCTCGGACTCTAGCTCATCGACTTCTGCCTCGGGTCTTCCCTTCGTAGTCGAAGGATGGAGTCCATACTTCCTGAGCATCTTATAGAAGTCAGCCCTATATCGCCCCGCAAATTGAGCAGCACGTGAGATATTGCCACCCGTCAAATGCAGCACATTCTTTAGGTAGGTGCGTTCAAACTCTTCCTTCGCCTCTGTAAGCGGCTTGAGTGGTGACTCAGCCGACGCACTGACTGCCGGAAACAAATCTGGCGTCAACATTTCTTGCTGCGACATCACCACTGCTTTCTCGACCGCATTTTCCAACTCACGCACATTACCCGGCCATGGGTTGATCATCAAGCGATGAAGCGCAGCAGGCGTAAACCCTTTGACATCCTTATTGGATCGCTTCATGCTCTGCTGAAGGAAATACTGAGCGAGCAACGGGATATCATCTCGCCGCTCACGCAACGGGGGAATGAAGAGAGGAACCACCGAAATCCGATAGTAGAGATCGTTACGGAATGCTCCGCTCTTGACTGCCTCGGCGAGATCCTTATTCGTCGCTGCAAGAATGCGTACATCGACTTTAACGGACGTCTCTGATCCAACCTCTCTGATCTCCCGTTCCTGGACGGCACGCAACAACTTCACCTGCATTGAGAGCGGCATTTCGCCGATTTCATCAAGAAAGAGCGTCCCGCCATGGGCCATTTGAAAGAGTCCTCGCTTTGCACCATGGGCGCTCGTAAAGGCCCCCTTCACGTGCCCAAACAACTCACTCTCAAACAGTGTTTCCGGAATGGCAGCACAGTTAAGCGCCACGAACGCACCTTTACTGCGGCGACTGTTCGCATGAATAACGCGCGCCATGACCTCCTTACCGGTACCAGTCTCGCCAAAGAGCAGGATGGTCGCATCTGATTCAGCAACCTGACCAATTTGTTGAAAGAGCTGTTGCATTGCCGAACTTCGCGCCACGACATTCTCCAGTCCATAGAGCTCCTTGACTAACGATTTGAGTCGATCGATCTCACGACTCATTCGCTGTTGAGTGAGCGCTTTATCGATCGTCTCCTTGAGCTCTTTATCATCGAACGGTTTTGTCAGATACCCGAACGCCCCACGTTGCATCGCCTCCACCGCGTTGGGAATACTGCCATGGGCCGTTAAAATGATGACCGGAAGTCCCGGCTGGTTTTGCAACAACGCTTCGGTCACATCCAACCCATTTTCATTTCGAAGGCGGAGATCAGTAATCGCCAAATCAAACGTCGTGTGTTTCGTTGCCTCAACCGCCTCCTGTCCCGTGGTACGAGATGTGACGGAAAACCCCATCGCGGACAACCGCATTTTCAGCAAATGCAACAACCCCTCGTCATCATCAATGACAAGAATGTTCTCTCGCTCCATGTCTTTTGACTCCATGATTACCTAATCTTTCTGGCTTTCATTTAGGGTGTGGTTTCTGGACCTGGACTAGGAACCGTCGTCAACGGGGGACGGATCGGACGAACTTTCTCGCGCATTTCTTGATCGATTCGTTTCAACGCCTCAAGTTGAGAAGACAGCTCTTCAATCTTCTTATCTCGTTCAGCCAATTGTTTTTGCAGCGCGACAGGATCTACCGATCCCTTTGTCGAATCTTTCTTGGAGAGGAGCGTCTCTATTCTGCGATCTCGCTCCGCCAACTCCCGCTGCAACGCCTCCATCGCCTCCGACTCATCATCCTTCGAGGCATGGAATTGTTGGATTAACACCTGCTCATCAAGCAAGTTCCGAACCAGACGATCCGCCACCATCGCTAATGATGTGTGCGCGTCCGCAATCGCAGAGGCAGTCAGTACGGATCCCGGCCATCCCTTCTGCCCAGAAACAACGGGGTTTTTGATGACTTGCAGCCAGGCTTTACTCGTCCTTGCAACCGGTCCTGTTGGAGTAACGGTCAGAACTTTTTCAAAGTATTTCGCTGCAACTTCGCGACTTTCATAGAGCCCAAGAAGTCCACGCGTAAAATACACCTGATCGCAAGAGCGTGATTGGGCACATCGCGAGACTAAATCCTCCTGTTTCTTTGCAAGCGATTGAAAACT
>DIHK01000061.1:72140-110351 GCA_002420115.1 Nitrospira sp. UBA5698 | reverse complement strand
ATCACCAGGAAACCCATGCGGCTTGCCACTAGTCAGCACCCTTCGAGTGAACAGATGGACTCCCGGCATCTCTTTGCGGAACCCTTCCAAGACTTGACCGCTGACGCCTTGCTGAACCATTTCCAGACCAGGACGGCGATCCACTATTTCCCGGTCCCGGATGCGGTTGAAACGGCACGCCAGAAGATTGATGCCATCCTGATGAATGAATTTGAGTTTAACGGCGAACGTCACATCTTTTCCGGCTCCCCACTCTGGCTCACCAATCTCAGCAGCGACCAGGAATGGCTGATCCTGCTCCATAAATTCTATTACGCCGTCGGGCTCGGCATGGCCTATCACGAGACGAATGATCCTCGATACGCCAAGGCATGGGTTGACATCACCGGCTCCTGGATTCGAACCGTTCCGCTCGATTTCCTCCCCAGCGACGTCGCAGGACGGCGCATCCAGAATTGGATCTTCGCTCATTACTATTTCGTGAACACGACCCGGGCAAGCTGCGTTACCCCAGACTTCTACCGTTCCTTTCTGTCCTCGCTACACCACCAGGTCTCATATTTACGAGACCATGTCACGCCGGCCAGAAATCATCGGACATTGGAACTCTGTGCGGTCTTCCTGGCCGCCGTCGTCTTTCCAGAATTCACCGAGGCTCGCGAATGGCTCGCCTGGTCCAGAACCGAGCTGGTGAGGAACATTCAGTCTGATCTCCAGCCCGACGGAGTCCACTGCGAACAATCCACCGATTACCATCACCTGGTGCTCAAGAACTATCTCTGGATCACCAAGCTTGCGCGCCTCAACCAGATCGAGATGCCGGAGCCGTTTGAGCAATTAGTGAAGAAGGCTTTGGAATTTTCACTCTATGCCCACAGGCCTGATGGCCTGATCCCCGCTCTCAGCGACGGCGATAGCCGTTGCTTCCTGGACCTCTTGCAGCAAGGCTACGATCTCTACGGAGGGGAAGCTCTCTTGTATGTCGCGTCACGAGGCGCACAGGGACAGCCTCCGACTGTGCGATCAAAAGGATTTCCCGATAGCGGCTATTATGTGTTGCGAAGCGGCTGGGGCGACCAGACTGAAGCGTATCAGGATGAACGCTACCTGATCTTCGATTGCGGCCCGTTGGGTGCTGGGAATCATGGGCATTTGGATCTGCTCAGTTTCGAAGCCTATGCCTACGGCACACCGCTCATCATAGATCCAGGCCGTTACACCTATGATGAATCAGGACCAGTCAATTGGCGTGTCCGTTTTCGCAACACGGCTGCTCACAACACCGTGCTGGTGGATGGGCGAAATCAAACTCGGTACGAGTGGAAAAAGAGTCGGTTCAAGATTTCAGGTCCCGAACCTGATCGATCGATGGTCGCATTTGTCAGCAAGCCCGGGCTGGATTATCTGCATGGTATAGCTCGTAGCTATGAGTATCCGGCGATTCATGGACGGAAGGTGCTGTTCATCAACGGAGAGTACTGGGTCATCCTCGATCTCCTGCGTGCAGACGAATCCCACCGGTATGACCTTCACTTCCATCTCGCACCACCCGCACAAGGGGAGGTTTCGCTCTCCGTGTCGCACGACACGCTGTCGGTCTATTCACCCAAGCTGGTCCTTGCACAGCCGCTTGTGCCGACCGTACGCCCCTCCATCGAGGAAGGGTTTGTCTCCACGTCGTACGGCAAGAAAGAGCGGGCGCCGATCGTCCGGCTGACGCAAGATGCCTCAAACACGTGCTTTCTGACCGTCGTGTACCCCTATAAGCACGAGACACCGAAGATTTCCATCACTGCTCAACAGATCCCAGACCTGGTCAGGCCTGTGGGAGGAAAATATCGGGCAACTGTGTCTATCACCATCACTCACACGAATAGCGATCAGTATTGCGATGAACTGGTCTTTCTCGAGCATCAAATCCATGAGAATGACTCCCTCGTGCCTTCCTGTACCGATCATGTGTGCATCACGCGCACAGGCCGCGATGGTCGACCACTATTCAAACATCACGCCTAGCCATGATGAATACCGCTGTGATCCCAACAACAAAAACATCTCGACCTTCTCAGCGTGATGGACGCGACGACATTCCAATGGATGTCCAGCTTCCACAGCTTTCGATGATCTTAGACGCAGAAGCCATGAGAAAGACGTTGTGGAATGGCATGTTCGAGTCGGCCAGTGTTCGAGACCGCTTCCTGATCCGGCAGTGCGACATTATCCAGGTCCGGTACAAGCCGGAATCCTCCTGCATGGTCAGCTATCGGCTGAACGTCGAGAACGTCGAAACGGGAGAGAGAGGAGAACAGATTCTCTGCGGCCGTGCGTTCCCGGACGGCCGCTCGCTGCCACAATGGGAAAAGGCCTCAAGGCTGGCCCTCGTGCAGCCGAGATTCGGGAAGCCGCTGATGCATCTTCCCGAGATCGAGATGGTTCTCTGGAGCTTTCCAAACGATCGCAAGATGCACACGCTTCCGGCCTCCAGCCACGCAGCCTCCAGCACATCAAACATTCCGTCCAGCTGGATCCTGGCGCATGTAGGCACAGGCTGGCAGGTGGCCGACACCAAATCCCGCGTGATGCACTATGTCGGGGAACATACCTGCACGGTGCAGACATCATTTGAACTGCTTCACTCATCCCGGGATACGAGGCAGACACTGACGATCTTCGGTAAGACCTATTACAACGAAGAAGGAGCTCAGACAGATCTGGTGATGCGGCAACTCTGGAACAGTGAGGCCCGACGCAGTGGGCGGCTCGGAGTCGCGCGGCCGCTGTGGTACGACACACGGCTCAAAACTCTCTGGCAAGAGGGTATTCAGGGCACCACACTGGAGAACCACTCCATTGAAACCCCAGCAAGCATTCCCCTTCTGAAGAAAGCCGCCCAGACCATCGCCACGTTCCACACAACCCCTTTGTCGAATATTCCGCGGATCACCATGGCGGAGCAGCTCAGCAAGCTTGAATCAGTTGCATCCGTCTTGATGCAGTGCCGGCCAACTTGCCGACCCATACTAGTTCCGCTACAGGATCGGTTAATCGCACAGGCCAAAATCATTTCGCTTGGACCTACCGCGACGCTTCACGGTGATCTCCACATGAAGAATCTGTTCCTGACACAAGACAGGATCGCTTTGATCGATCTCGACAATGTCTGTGAGGGACATCCCGGTCTGGATCTCGGCAGCTTTATTGCCGGGTTACTCACGGGGGCGTTAGCGAAGCAAGTACCGTTGTCCCAGATGGCAGTTCCGGTACAGAGATTTCTCAACCACTACAATCGGTCCACGCCATGGAAGATCGATCAACACACGCTCGCCTGGTTTACCGCCGTGGCCTTGGTGGTCGAGCGTTCGCACCGATGCATCACTCGCCTGAAACACAATCAGCGAGAGCACCTAAAGGCTCTTTTGAGCCTTGCGGACCGAATTTCGGAATCCCTTTCATTGGAATCACTGGCTGACGGATTGGCCGAAACCAATGACAGGAGCAGGCAACCATGATGAGCCTGACAACATCTCGACCAACCACGATCTACCTGGTTCGCCACGGCGAAAGTCAGTTGAACTTGGAAAAACGAGTCTCCGGCCAATTCGATACGCCGCTCTCACAGGAGGGGATCCGCCACAGTCAGATGCTGGCCGTACGGCTCCTCGGGGTGCCTTTGACCGGGATCTATACCAGTGCCCTCGGACGAACCGTCGAAACGGCCAGACCCACTGCTGCGATGCATGGCCTCCTCATCCAGAGCCACGCCGGTTTGAATGAGCAGCATTTTGGGATACTGGAAGGCCGTTTTCGTGATGAGCGGGATCCAGAAGCCCGTGCCTTGTGGGATGCGCGAAAGCACGATAAGCGCACCCATCGGATTCCAGGCGGAGAACGCTTCATTGATCTGGCAGAACGGGTGAAACAGGTACTGAAAGACATTCTTGTTCATGAAGCCGGTGGGACGATCCTCATCGTGGGGCATCGCAACACCAACCGAGCACTGTTCGGCATGTTAATGCGCCAATCAGAAGAGCGCTGGCCGCACCTGACGCTCAAGAGTCAGTACGTTTATCGCATCATCACCGGGAGCCATCCGGAGCTGAGTACCATCGCCCTTGGTGGCAAGCAGACCAGAGAGCTGTCCAGAGTGTAGAACCATGACGATCATCAGTCAGAATAACGGAATCGCGAACGCGCCCATCGCAGCCTTCGCGCGATTCATCGACACAAAGACCATGGGGAACCTGCTGTGGCAACGGCTCGCATCAGGCTTCGACGGCCAGGGCCATCCGACCGACTGCGCCATTGTCTATGCGCGCTACAAACATTTGAAGACCCAGTCGCAGCTCAAATCTTCACTGTCCGTCTGTTACCGGCTCGACGTAGCCGACCATCGAGATGGCCGGCACGATGCCCTCTTCTACGTCAAGGCGTATCTCGGCGGTCGCAGCCGGAACGAATGGGGAAAACTAGCCGACTCCAACCGCACCAGCCACAGTCTGGAAACCTTCGCGACCCATCTCCCGGAGCTCGACGCCATAGTATGGAGATTCCCACACGACCCGGTGCTCACCCATCTGCCGGAGGTGCTTGATGCCGAGAAAGTCCAGTCCTACCTGCCCTGGGAGGTTCTGCCGGACAACGTGCCCGGACCAGGAGGCCTCACGGATCTCACCAACAGAGTCGCTCACTACCTGCCGGAGAAAAGCTGCACCACACGGTACGACTTGCGATGGCAGGTGGCCGGGACCCCGCACGAACTGACCCTCTACGGCAAAACCTTCAAGGGCGAGGAGGGTAAGGAGATTTACGAGCGGATAACGCACTTCTGGCACACATCGCGTCAGGATTCCGAGAGCATCACAGTGGCTCAGCCGCTTGTCTATACGGAAAGCGTCAAGACTATCTGGCAACAGGCCGTCGACGGCGTCCCGTTGTCTCGTGTCATCGACGAATCCAATTTCGAGCACTATCTCGAGGCGGTCGCAAGGGGCCTCACGACACTCCACAAGAGCCGCCTGGCCAGCTCGCGTACCGTGAGCATCGAGGATCATCTCGTCGAGTCCCGCAAGAAATCGATCAAGCTGGGGCAGGCCCTCCCCCTGTTGACGACGCAACTGCAGGCCCTGCTCCGGCTTCTGGAGAACGGTGCGCCCTCAGTCACTTCATCGGATTACACCCTCATCCACGGAGATTGTCAGTTCGGCAACCTGTTGGCCCAAGACGGCCGAGTGGTGTTCTTGGATTTCGACGACTGCGTACAAGGGGATCCGACTCGGGACGTGGCCAATTTCATCGTGTATCTGCATTTCTATGACTTCTCTCCGACACTTCGGGAGGCAATGAGTTCCACTTTTCTCGCGTCATACCGGCGCTTGGTCGAGTGGGAGGTATCGGACGAACGCCTTGCTTGGCATTTGTGCGTCCAGTTCCTCAACAAGGCCTATCGAGCCTACTTCCAACAAGCGGCCGGGACCGAACAGGAGGTCCTCCGAATCTTGGAGCTGGCCAGCAATGCAACGAGGCTCGCCTCGAAGTGCGCGCTGAACAGAAGCGGAACTCCGACTACCCTGCGGAGGCAAGGCTCATGCTGAAACAGGTCCATCTGATCAATCCGATGGGGAACGCGTCGGGCGGCAGCGAATGGCGGACTCTGAGGCTGTTCGAAGAGCTCTCCAAGCGCTGCGACGTCCAGCTCTGGAGCTCTTCGGAGCCGAATTCCCGCTTCTCAGACTATCCGATACGCAAAATCGACCTCTCGAACAAGTCTTTTCCAATGACCGGCACGTTCATCATCGTCGGCGTCTATCACGAGCTCGAGCCATGGATTGACCTAGCTCGGCCGACGCGCACCATTCTCATCTACAACACATCGCGACTCGACCAGCTCCAAGACCGCCTGCATACACTGCAGCGCTTCGGGAACCCGAAGGTGGAGATCGTCTTCGCCGCGCGGTGGCTCATGGATGCCTGCCGCCTCTCTGGCCCTATCGAGATGTCTCCGATAGATCTGCAACGGTTCGCACCGGCCGAATGCGAGCGCGACAATGGGTCGAACAGACGCTTCACAATCGGCCGGCTGAGCAGGGACCACGCCAAGAAGCACCACCCCAACGACATCGGGATCTACCACCACTTTGTCTCAGAAGGCGGCACGGTGAAGATCATGGGGGGCCGATGCCTGGCCGGCGAGCTCGACAACGTGTCAGAAATCACCCTGCTTTCAGCAGGTGCGCAGGAGCCGGATGTCTTCTTGAAGGGGCTGGATTGTTTCTTCTACCGCACGTCGGAGAAGTACTTTGAGCCCAGCGGCAGGGTCGTCTCTGAGGCCATGGCCTGCGGACTACCCGTCGTCTGCCATAGGAGGGGCGGCTACAGCGAATACATCGAAGACCGAGTCGACGGCTTCCTCTTCGATACCGACGCGGAGGCCGTCGAGATCCTCTTGACCCTCAAAGCCGACCCGGCGCTGCGGAAGCGTGTAGGACAGGCCGCGAGGAAGAAGTTGGAAGCGTCCCTCGCGCCGGCAGTCCGAGATGAATTCCTCCGCTTCTACACACGGTAAGGATCGGCAGTTCGGTGTGCGAGGAGCAAATCCAGAACAGTGGGCGAGTGACATGCTGATCATCTGTACAGGGAAAATAGCCAATGCCACCGCGGGTCATATCGACAGCATCATGGCCTACCCGGTTGGGCTGCAACGACTCGGCCATGAGGTATACGTGATGGAGCGAGTCGGTTCCAATCGATGCGTGGATGCATCCGGGAAGAAGGTTCCTTTCGAGCAATGGGAGGGTCGACGACATTTCGAATCGGTAATGAAGACCTATGGAATCTGGCCACGATGTTGTCTGATTTACAAGAATGGAGAGGCCACGCACAGCATGCCGTTCGCTGAAGCCGTCAACGTTGCCAAGCGGTGTGATCTGTTGATGACAAGAAGCGGCGAAATCCATAAGGCTCAAGACATTTTCTCAAATCCGCGATGTCGGCTCTACATCGATGGCAATCCTGGTAATACGCAGGTCTTCCTTCAACAACATGGCGGTAACTACGAGGCGTTGGATCACTACGATCACCTGTTCACCTTGGGCCTCAATATCGGGACGGACGCCTGTCGCATCCCGACAGGAAATCGTCACTGGCATCCGATACTCCGTCCCGTGGTTCTCCCTATGTGGCCGACTGCTTTGGATCATGCGAGCACACGATTCACGACGATCTCCAGTTGGAAGGGACGAACCACCTTCCAGTGGCAAGGAACGGAGTCTGGTGAAAAAGCGGATAGTTGGCTCAAGTTCATCGAGATCCCGAAGAGAACCGCACAGGAACTGGAAATCGCTCTGCGTATTGAACCTCACGATGAAGTCGATAGCGAGATGTTCCGACAGAACGGCTGGCAACTGACGGACCCCCGGAGGCTTCGTACGCTGACGGATTACAGCCGGTATATCACACACTCTCGCGCAGAGTTCAGCGTGGCACATAACCGCGTCGTGGAATTTTCGGTCGGCTGGTTCAGCGACCGAAGCGCCCTCTACCTAGCGTCTGGAAGACCAGTGCTTGTCCAGTCAACCGGCATTGAATCGCACCTGCCGACAGGCAAGGGGTTGCTCACGTTCCGCACGATGGAAGAAGCCTTGGCAGGCATTGAAGATATTAACGGAGACTATCTTGGCCATTCTCGTGCGGCGCGAGACATCGCGGAAACCTATTTCGATTCCGATCACGTACTCACGAACATCCTGGCACACGTGGGGCATGCATGATGTCGACCACCCATACACCACTCAACATTGGTCCTGTCTCTAAGCCCATGGTAACACCAGATTGGGGGACTCTACGCCGAACCTTTCAGCGGTTCGCAACTCTCGTGGACGCTGTTCCCATCCTTCGATCATGTGTTCCAGAACTTTCCAGCGGCTCTTTTGAAATCAGGGACTGCGTCATTCTGGACGCAAAGCTGAAGACGTACCTCAAGCCGACCAGCAAGAGTAAGTCCACGCTGTCCGCCTGCTATCAGCTCACACTGAGAGAAGGAGCAACTGGCCCATCCTTCCAGCGTATCGTTTATATGAAGGTGTTTCTTGGCGGTCGCAGTAGAGAGGCCTTTCGCCTACTCGTTCAGAAGGGAATGTCTGCCCCGGAGTTTCACAATTCTGTGGTCCATGTACCAGAGCAGGATCTCATCCTGTGGAGATTCCCCCACGACCCAGTGCTTCCGCATTTGCACCAACTTGTTGATCTCGTGACAATCGAGCAGCATCTCCCACTAGAAGGGCTGAAGCAGATTGGCATACAAGGCACGCCTCAAGTCCTGGCACAACACCTGGTCAATTATCGACCGGAGATTCGTTGTACCAATCGGTATACCCTCTATGATTCTACCCAGGATCGGATCGACGAATTGTTTGGGAAAACATTCGGCGACTCACAGGGACAAATACTCTATGAGCGCCTACAATTGTTCTGGGATCGGTCCATGGGCGATCCAGAGGCGATGGCCATTGCTCAGCCTCTCGGCTACAGCGCCGCGATCAACACCGTGTGGCAACGCGGCGTTCCTGGAACGCCTCTTGTCCAAGTCCTCAATCCATCGAACCATGAACACTACATCACAGAACTCGCACGAGGTTTGGTGTCACTTCATACAAGTCAGGTCCCCGGCCTGGCCATTCATTCGACGACGGACCATGTCACTGAGGCCCACAAAAAACTGACTAAACTTGCAGATGCTGTCCCAATGCTCGCGGAAACGTGTATGGCCATGGCCGATGACCTTGAACAGACCGCGCCTCTGGCATCAACAATTCCCTCTTGTCCGATCCATTGGGACTTTCACATTCAACAGCTGCTCACCCATCAGGGACGGCTCGTGTTCTGTGACCTTGATGAGCTGGTGATCGGAGACCCCCTTCAGGACCTGGCCAATTTTATGGTCGATCTGCATTTCCGTGAGCTAGACCAGCAATTTGTGCAAGACCTATCGACTCGGCTGTACCGCACATACCAGCGAGAGGTGGAATGGGAGGTCCCGCTCGAACGATTGGCCTGGCATGCCCGTCTCCAATTCATCAATAAGGCTTACCGGCATTACTTACGATTCGCACCGGGATTCGAGCGCACCGTCGAGCAGATTCTTCAGCTGGCCCAGAAAGGATTCAGGCTATGAGCAACGAGTCGGCTTCCACAACAGATTGTGACAACAAGCCACGCGTCCTCATCTATTGTCAGCACGTCCTGGGGATGGGGCACCTCATCCGAAGCATGGCCATTGCCCGAGCCCTGCGGAATTGCTCCGTCGTTTTCGTGAACGGAGGTGAATCCCTTTCCGGCGTGGATACGCCATCGTGGGTGACGATCGTCAATCTACCTCCGATCACAACTGACAGTGAATTTCAGAGTCTGAACGTCCACGGTGAGAGCACCACTCTTGAACAGGTTCAACAAGCCAGAAAGCGCACGTTATTCGAGCTCGTCGGTCATGTTCATCCAGACGTCGTGATCATCGAGCTTTTCCCGTTTGGGAGAAAGCGGTTTGCCTTTGAGCTGTTGCCCTTACTGGCACATATCCGCTTATCAGCACCATCGACCAAAGTCGTCTGCAGCCTGCGGGATATTCTAGTGACCAAACCGGATCACGTTCGTCATGAAGACTGGGTTGTGAGTCTGATGAATCGGTATTTCGACCTACTACTGATCCATTCGGATCCGACCTTCCAGACATTAGATGAGACCTTTTCACGCTGCCACGATCTCCGATGCGAAGTTCAGTACACCGGGTTTGTGACGCAGGGCTCAGATGTGTCGGCGGATGTTCAAACAACGGACGACCAATCAGTTTCCGATGGGAGGCCGCTGATTCTTACCAGTGTCGGTGGCGGGCGTGTGGGCTACGAACTGCTCGACAGTAGTATTCGGGCCTCCACACTGCTGATTCAAAAACTCCCCCATCGGATGCTCGTGTTCACAGGCCCCTATATGCCCGAGCAGCAGTATGTGGAGCTCCATGAGCTTGCAGCCCAGTGCTCACATATCCAAGTCCGACGTTTCACCTCATCATTTGAATCACTCATGCATCAAGCCACCCTCTCCATCTCAATGGCCGGCTACAACACCTGCATGAATCTGTTGAATACCGGCACACGCGCACTGGTGTGGCCCTTTACCGGTCATAAAAATGACGAGCAAACCATTCGAGCCAAGAAACTTGAGCAGCGTGGGCTCCTCACCCTGCTACGGCCCGCTGACCTCGCCCCTGAACAGCTCGCAGAAAAGATCCTCGCCTCTCTGAGTGGTTCGCACGCTCGCACTCCACATTCCATCAATACTAACGGTGGACGAGAAACGGCTCTGTCGATTGAACGGCTCGTCCAACAGTCGGACAATCGGACCGCCCACACGACAGTGGCTTCAGTACGCAGGAATCAGCCTGACCATTGGCTCACCGAGTTCAAACAGTTCCTCGATGTAAAAGAGGCCGAGGGACGGGCCCTTCACCTCTTTCTTCGCGATGATGATGTCGATGAGGACGAAGACTCGTTGAAGCACTTACTCGACTTGGCGCTCGCCCGAGGCGTGCCGATGAATCTAGAAATTATCCCCGGTCGACTCACGCCGGCCTGTACGGCCACTCTTAAGAATGTCCTTCGAGCCGATCAGGCGCTGCTGAGCCTGGACCAACATGGCTGGATGCACAACAACCATGAAGCAGAAGGACGCAAGTGCGAGTTCGGCCCGTCACGGTTATTCACACAACAGCTGAACGACATTGCACGTGGGAAAGCCATTCTTGAATCAACGTTTGAAGACTTGTTTTACCCAGCCTTCACCCCTCCATGGAATCGCTGCACGGCAGACACCTATCAAGTTCTCGACGAACTTGGCTTTCAGGTGTTCTCCAAGGATCGTGGAAAGGAACGACTCACTGAGTACCGATTCACCGAGATCTCTTCGACGCTGGACCTCTACACATGGAAAGAAGGACCTCGGATGAAATCTCCAAGTGACATCATAAATAGCCTGGTCGAGCAGCTGGACACGCTGCCCATCGTCGGACTCTTACTTCATCATAAAGTCATGACCAGTGACGCCTTTCGATTTCTCGATCAGGTCCTCTGCGAACTGCGCCGCTGCACCGTGGTACGGTTTCATACGTTTCGCACGCTCCTTCCGCTCACGCACGAACCACAGGTGGCCTCACGATGAGACAGACTGCGACCCATCGACGAGGACGCGCACGATTTCGAGCGATCATCACGTCGCACCTACGCTCAGCCAAACGACATCTGACGCTGGCCGGCAGCTGCCTGGTCGGTGTTGCGCTGATGCAACTTCTCGCACCATGGCCGCTCAAACTCATTCTGGACTACATCTTGCTGCAGAAGCCGTCCGCTCCGTCTCTCGCTTTCATCAGTGAGTGGTATCGCTCCTGGCCAGTGATGGTGTTGGCTGGGCTTGCGTCATTGATCGCCCTTATTGCCATCATGAGCGGAGCCCTCTCCTATGCTCAGTCGTTTGTGACAAGCAAAATCGGCCACCAATTGGTCTTCACGATTCGGCAACACCTTTTCGCCCATGTGCAAGGGCTCTCGCTGTCGTTCCATTCACACACGCAGTCCGGTGAGCTCCTGACGAAATTGGCCGGCGATACCAAGATCTTGAAGAATGCCTTCACCGACATTCCACTGGCCGTCTCCGGGCACCTCCTCACATTCCTCGGCATGTTCGTCGTCATGTTCGCCGTCAATTGGGAGCTGAGCCTCGTCATCCTGGCCACTATGCCGATCCTTGTGAGCGGTCTCTTTATCTTGCATCGGAAAATTTTAGCCACGACGCGTACTCAGCGAGAGCAGGACGGTCGCATGGCCTCACAGCTCAGCGAATCCCTGTCCTCAATCTCAGTCGTCCAGACGTTCGGCCGGGAACGGTTCGAGCAAGATCGTTTCAAACAGGAAAGCACTAAACATTTACATACCGGGCTTCAAACAGCCAGAACCACTGCGGCTGTGACCCGCGTCGTCTCGATCATCGGAGCGGTCAGTACGGCCGCCACCGTGTTCTTCGGAGCCTGGCAGGTGCTCAAAGCCCGTATGACACCCGGCGACCTACTCATCTTCGTGAGCTATATGAAGAACCTCTACAGCCCCATCAAAGACCTCTCCAAACTCTCGGCCCAATTTTCTCAAGCGATGGTCAGTGCCCAACGCATCGCCGATTTGCTGGGTATCGAACCAGAGATTCAGGACCGACCGGACGCTGTCAAGGCCACGCATCTGCGCGGCGACATCCGATTTGAAGAGGTGTCATTCGGCTATCTCGAAGGATGCCCCGTGTTACGAGACGTCTCCTTCCAGATTACACCTGGCCAGCGCATCGCGTTGGTCGGCCCCTCCGGATCCGGCAAGTCGACGCTCGTAAGTTTGCTCCTCCGCCTCTATCAGCCTTCAGCCGGAACGATCACTATCGATCGCCTCAGTCTAGACGACTATGAGCGTGAATCGCTGCGACGTGAAATCGGCATGGTGCTCCAGGAGACGCTCTTGTTCCGTGCCAGCATCGCGGAGAATATTTCCTATGGCACTGAACAGGCGACCCGGGAGCAAATTATGGAGGCGGCCCGGGAGGCGAATGCCCATGAGTTCATCGCTCGGCTCCCCAATGGTTATGAGACGGTCGTCGGAGAACGCGGAAGCACCTTGTCCGGTGGACAGCGACAACGGATCTGTCTGGCTCGCGCACTCGTGAAACAACCATCTATTCTCATTCTGGACGAGCCCACCGCATCACTCGACCATCGATCGGCCACCTATATCCGAGAGGCCATCGCGCGCATTCAAGCCGACCGGACCATGATCGTCATTACCCATCAGCTGGTCGGGATGGACCTGTTTGATCGCATCTTCGTTTTAGACCAAGGCCGCCTAGTCGAACAGGGCACACATCGGGAGTTGCTGGACCGCCAAGGGCTCTATGCTGGCCTCTACGCGCAACAGTCGGATGGTCTGGTCCGTCTTCAATCGAACAACCTGACATAGCCCAACATATTTCTCGCTAAAGGGCACGAACAGGGAAACGCCAGCTCATGAGATGCGTCTAAAAAGCATGAACCGCAAGCTCGCAAGACAACTGATCCACATCGCGGCAGCCTGTATGTTATGGCTGGCCACCCTTTCATATGCGGCGGAGGAAGCCATTGATCGGGCAATACCATCTTCGAGACCATCATCCAGCGAGTCTCCCATAACCAATGGTCCTATTCTGCCCACATACGGTCAATCCAACGGGCAGCCCGCCAGTTCGATCCTCGAACCATTCGATCCAAACGCACCACCACGAGCGACCATCCCCATCGGTCCCAATTTGTTCGTCGGCGGCTATACCTCGCTTGAAGGAGAAACCAATCGTCACTATGACCTCTCCTCGACTTTCAGCAAGGCCGACAGCACCTTGACACCGATCTTTGCCCCCGCGTTCGCGTATGAACCCAATCAATATTTGCAGCTCTATGTGAATCCTGTGCTTGAAATACCGATTGCCGTCGAGGAGATCGAGGACAGGTCACAGACCACCGCGTTGAACATGAATCTCGCCTTTCTCACAGTCAAGAATGTGGTCCCTGGCACACGACTTCAAGTCGGACGACAACGGTTCATCGACTCCAGACGGTGGCTGTTCAATGAAAATATGGACGCGATCAGGCTGGGCTACCAGTATGAACCGTTTTCGCTGGAACTATCGGTCAGCCAATTGAATCTTGTTCAGCGGAATCTTCTAAGACGGGAAGCTGAAGAGGACGAGGAGGGGTTTGTCAATTATTACGCCTATGCCGACTACAAGTTCGGCAAAAAAAATCACATCGGACTGTTCGCCCTCTATCAGGATCAGCAACGGCTCGGTACGGCTCAACCCATCACGGTGGGTCTCCAGTCGAGCGGGCGATTGCTGAAAGGTCTCAAGTATTGGCTGCAAACCGCCGCAGTACGGGGCTCTGACGGAGGTCAGCGTATTCGAGGAGAAGCGATTGATGTGGGACTCACCCAAGCATTCGATGGAGCCTGGGAACCGTCGCTCACAGTTGGGTACGCTTATGGTACCGGAGACAGCAATCCCAACGACAATGTCGATGCGCGATTTCGACAGAGCGGGTTTCAGGGCAATTCCGACAAATTCAACGGCGTCGCACGCTTTAAATACTATGGCGAGGTCTTGGACCCCAGACTGACCAACCTCATGGTCTTTACCGGCGGCGTAGGGATCAAACCGTTCTCTAAGACATCCTTTGACCTGGTCTATCACTATTACCTACAAGACCATGTCTCGACACGCATTCGCGGATCCGACCTCGACACCGACCCGACAGGACTCAGCAAGCATATCGGCAGCGAAGTTGACCTTGTGGTGGGTTACCAGGGCATCCCCCATCTCCAAACCAAGTTTGTCTTGGGCTATTTTTTCCCCGGGAAAGCCTTTACCGAAACATGGCACGACGGCGCACTCCTCGCCAGTATCCTCTTCCGGTACAACTTTTACTGACCTGAGGAGACTGCAAAAGCCATCCCACATCGTTCTCGCCTCACTCAGAATCCAGTCCCACCCCCGAGCCCAATCGAGAATCTAGGCCGTGATTGAGCGTTGTCATACGACGGAGCCGGCCATGGATGGATGTGCTTTATCGTCACAACCGGATACCGATATTCCACGTCATCGAGATAGTCGGTCTTGGCTCCGAACACGTCTCCGACAATGGTCATGGCTGATCCCTCAACAAGCGTCGCAGGATCCAGAAAGTCTTGTCGAATTGCCAGGAATCGCCCCCCTGATTGTTGACGGTCGAGAATTGGTCTCTCGCGTTTATCGAGCGGCAATTGCAGAAGCTCGATCTGTGTACCGTCCTTCAATCGTTTTGCCTCGAGGACCACTCCACCGAGCACCACGACCTTTCCCTGGTAGGACTCTGGCGCACTCAGTATTTCTGGGAATGTGACGGTTCGGTCGACGAGAGGTTCGAGCGACTCTGGGACCACCCGCTGAGAAGAACAGGCTGCGGCCAAAATGAACGCCGCTACCCACCACAACCTGAAAGAGACAAGCCCCATAAGCCCACTATAGCGTGAAGCTGATGCCGTTTCTACGTGTCATTGTCCGCGATTAGGGGTTTTCTCTCGATACGTTCTTCAGTTATGATGCAGTGTCGAGCCTGAGCGTTCAGACAGACGCGCATCGTTGATGCACATCCCAAGGGAGAGAGGTGAAGATGTTACGGTTCCTCCTAGCTGCCATCGTGTCAGTTCTGCCGTTGAGCCTCTCCTCCTGCGATAAGGCCTATATGGCCACCATGGAGAAGATGGGCTATGCCAAACGAGATATCCTGAGCACTCGTGTCAAATCAGCGCGGGATGCACAAGAAGACGCCAAGCAAGAAATTCAGACCACACTCGAGCAGTTCGGTAAAGTCGTCGCCTATGAAGGTGGCGACCTCGAAGCCACCTACAAGAAGCTCAATGGTGAACTTGAGAACAGCGAGGACAGTGCCGAAGCGGTCCGAAAGAAAATCTCCGACGTCGAGAGCGTAGCCGATGCCCTCTTTTCCGAATGGGAAACGGAACTCGGACAATACTCCAGCGCCGACCTCCGCCGGAAGAGCCAGGCCAAACTCACCCAGACCAAGAGCCGCTATCGAGAGATGCTGGGTGCCATGAAGCGGGCGGAGCAACGAATCGAACCGGTCCTCAAACCGCTGCGCGATCAGGTCCTCTACCTGAAACACAATCTGAATGCGCGGGCACTCTCCGCCATCAAAGGTGAGCTCGTAAAAGTCGATGCGCAGGTTGATCAACTGGTGAAAGATATGAACCGTTCCATTGCCGAAGCCGACAAGTTCATCCAAACGATGGAGAAGGAATCGGACTGATCGTGCGAGGCACGAGGGAATTGTTATGCGTATCGACGACCAACGCGAAAGCGACAATATCGAAGATCGACGCGGGATGGGGCCTGCCCGCATCGGAGGGCGAGGCGGGTTGGGGATCGGTACGATCGTGCTGGCTCTGGCCGTCAGTTATTTCACGGGCATGAATCCACTGACCGTCCTGAATCTTTTAACGGGCGTCCAAAGCGTGACCGAGTCGATCGCACCCTCGGCGCCATCAGAACCAGGAGCGGTCGGAGCGCCAAAAGATCAACTCGGCCGGTTTGCATCCGTCGTCCTCGCCGACACGGAAACAACCTGGCGGGAACTCCTTGGTTCACGGTATGAAGACCCACGGATGGTGCTTTTTAGCGGCGCGGTGCAGTCCGCCTGCGGCACCACCTCCTCGGCAGTTGGTCCGTTCTACTGTCCCGGCGACCATCGGGTCTATCTCGATCTTGCCTTCTTTAATCAGATGGAACATCAACTGGGTGCAGCGGGTGACTTCGCCCAGGCCTATGTCATCGCACACGAAGTCGGCCACCATGTACAAAACGTGCTTGGCGTCGCCGAAAAGGTACATCGCCTTCAGCAGCGAGCCTCTGAAGCAGAAGGCAATGCGCTCTCAGTTCGCATGGAACTGCAGGCCGATTGTTATGCCGGTGTGTGGGGCTACCATGCCAAGCGCGGGAGGAACTTGATCGAGCCCGGAGATTTCGAAGAGGGGCTCCGCGCAGCCGCAGCGATTGGCGATGACCGACTGCAAAAAAAATCGCGCGGGCACGTTCAACCGGAAAGTTGGACCCACGGTTCGTCTGAACAGCGAATGACCTGGCTCAAGCGAGGCCTGGAGTCCGGCGATCCCTCCGTCTGCAACACCTTTGAGAACAACCGTCTATGAGCAATCCAGCTCCTGCGGCAAAAAGCAGCTTTCTGGCGAAAACACTCGGCCCTTTGCTGTCCGACCCACCATGGGCAGCCAAATCGTTTATGGCCGCCAGTGCCACAACCGTTGCCGGAGTCGGCGCCTGGCTCAGCGATATGATGTCGCCGGCGCTCGCCCGCGGTGGAGCCAGCTTCATCGGTGGGTTCTTGGTCGGCTGGGCCTTTCGGAAGACCCTCAAGATTGCGCTGTTGATCACCCTCTCTTTAGCGGCGCTCGTGGCCATCCTCAAAACGACCGGCTGGATCCATCTGGAGTGGAACCTGATCGAAAGTGATGTCCATCGGACGCTGGATTGGGCGCGAGGCCAAGCTCAGAGCCTGAAAGAAGTGGCGGTCGGCTACCTCCCCTCTGCCGGCGCCGGTGTGGCCGGCGCGTTTTTCGGATTTCGGAATAAATAGTGATACGCTCACCTCTCCACAGCACGCAGACTTTTTTCAGTTCTTCTTCACCG
This sequence comes from Nitrospira sp. UBA5698, assembly GCA_002420115.1. Classification (GTDB taxonomy): domain Bacteria; phylum Nitrospirota; class Nitrospiria; order Nitrospirales; family Nitrospiraceae; genus Nitrospira_D. Next base: position 93,047 of record DIHK01000061.1, on the reverse strand, counting down.
ATTTCACATCTAACGTCCCTAAATAGTGACCTTCGACCGTCACCTGATCGCCGTCTTTGAGAAGAACCGGTCCCATCTGACAGAGCGCGGCGTAGCTCGCCTCAATCGCTCCACTGCCATCATCAACCCGAAAATTCTGGACGCACTTCTCCAACTTCGAGCTGGTTCCAATAAAATGATGCATCTCATACCCACTGACCATCCCCGTCACTTGCACGACTTTCATCTTGTACGCTTCTGGATAGGCCTGTAAGGAACTGATCGTGACCGGATCCGCTGCCCAGGTGACAGATACGAGGCACAGCAAGCTGATCGTCGCCAACTCTATCAAGCGTAGGATGCTGTTCATCACGGGACCTCCTCTTCGTACAAGACGTGGATCTTAAGCATGGTGAAATCCTTCGGTCCTACGGAACCTGGCGCAACGCTTGCCCGGTGGCAGCACTGTAGGCTTCAGCCAGGGTATGCACTTCGATGACCTGAATCGATCGCTCTGCACCGGAGAAACTCAGGTGACTGTTATCCAAAGCATCAGGCACGACCATCGTGGTCTTTCTCAGTTCTCGGCAGCCATTCATCTTGTCGACGAGTCGCCCCACTGCTTGGATTTCTTCGTCCGGCTCGATCGTCCCCGACATACAGATGTCCTGGCGGATCGAATCGCCGAGCAGGGCTGCCGCGACACCCACGGCAAAAATCCCGCCGGCACTGGGCCCATCCAATCGCGTGGGGACCAAGATACGCACCGTGAGATATCGAGGATCATAGCCCACCGCCTTCGTGGCGACAGCAACCGCGGTCTGAAAGGAAAGGGCGGATCCGAGCATCAAGTTCGAGTCACCGAGAATCTCCGGCCCTCGTCCATCGGCTTTGTACCCGACCGTGAGTTGCGCCACGAGTCCCCTCCATGAACCGGTAATGGAACCAACCTTGTCTTGCCCGACACTCAACAACGGCAAGGACAGCGTGACGTCTGAAAACGGCACAGGCTTTCTATGGGATGGCTGTGGTGGACTGTATGAAAGACTGGCACGAGGCACGGATGGTACAGGAGTCACATGCTGCGGGCGAGGCGTTGGTGATATTTCCAATGGTGAATAGGTCTTGGCCTCACCGAGTTGCCGACAACCTGGGTATTCGCGGTCCGTATACAGATCCGCTCGCCCCGGCCTTGAACAGACCCAGGTCTCAGCCCATACGGAGCTGAAACCGAGCGAGGCGATAACGTAGAGGTGAAGAAGAACAAAGGACCTAGCCGGGATTCGCTGACGAGTGACTTGTGAGTGGGATTGACACATGCGTGGCTGCTGAAATGAGCAACCGTTGAAGCCTATCGCTCAAACGGGATTTCGTCAAAAAGAAGCGAGCCTACTGCGACAGGAAATGGTAAAGATCCATCTAAGCAGGCCATGGGAGACCTAAGCTAGTCTCCAAATCTCAAAGACCTGGACGAGCACAAAGCGCCTCCCATCTCCCACAGGATGTTCAAAATGACCTTCCAGCGAGGCCGCAGCAAATGAAGGGGCGAGGAGGTACATACCAAGCTTCGCTTGACCCGCTCGCTTCGATCACATGCGAGCGGATAGGTTTTTTGCCATCGTTTTTCGTACGTTGAGGCCTTGAGTGACGTGAGAACGAAGTTGGAGGGCATTTTCAACGTCCTACCCCGGCAAGGCCTGATACCAGCCATTGGCTTGGACAAGAGAAATCTTGCTGTCAAAGAGTCTGCTGATCTGATCGCTCGTGAGCAAGGTTGACTTGGAACCATCAGCCACGATATTGCCCACCTTGAGGAAAATCACGCGATCGATCTCCGGTGGGATTTCATGCAGGTGATGCGTGACCAGCAGCACGGTTTTACCCTTGGCCATCTGAGCGCGCAACAGATCCAGATATTGGAAGCAGGCCTTGAGATCAAGACCGCTGGTGGGCTCATCAAACACCAGGACCGGGGGATCATGCACCAAGGCTCGCCCCAAGAGAAACCGCCGCTGCTCACCGGTGGACATATGGCCGAAGCGACGCCCAGACAAGTCCATCACGCCCAGCTCTTGCATCACCTCATAGGCTCTCGTCATTTGTGACTTGCTGAACTCTTGATAGGCATAGGTGTCGTTGCTGGCATAGAAGCCGGACAAGATGACGTTCAGCCCCTCAGCACAGATCAGATAGTCTCGCTGCAGATCATGTGAGACGATGCCGATCTGTTTTCGCACATCCCACACATTCCACCGCTCTTCACCGAAGAGCACCCACCTGGTCTCGTCCTTCGGCATCGCATGCACTTCACCAGATAACAACTTGAGCAACGTGGATTTCCCTGCTCCGTTCGGACCCAGGATGGCCGCATGCTCACCCTCTCTAAGAGAAAATGAAAAATCCGTAAAGACGCAAGTCTCTCCTCGATAGACCGTCGCATGCTGGATCTCGACGATCGGCTTCGTCTTGGCTGATGAACGGGGCGATTCAACAGGGACCAGCGCCGGCCGATTGGCTGCTTTCCCACCTCGGCGTGCCTGCTCAAGGCCGGATCGGGCGAGCGCATCAACCCGTTCATTCTCCGGATGGCCGTTATGTCCCCTCACCCAATGCCATTCGAGCGTATGGCTCGCCGCCAACGTATCGAGCCGCCGCCACAAATCTTCATTCTTGACCGGATCTTTCCCGGCAGTCTTCCACCCTCGTCGTTTCCAGCTATGGATCCATTCGCTAATGCCTTTTTGCACATACTGCGAATCGGTGTAGACCCGCGCCTGCACCGGCTGAGGGAACGACTGCAATGCCTCAATGACCGCGAGGAGCTCCATCCGGTTGTTCGTCGTCGCCGACTCCCCACCAGAGAATTCCGTTTCAACGTTCCCATCACGCACCAGGACACCCCAGCCTCCAGGACCAGGGTTCCCGCTGCAGGCGCCATCAGTATAGATCTCGATCATGAGCTTTCGTTCCAAAGGTTTGGATCAGGATTGTACTACGAGACCTTCACCTTCAACCATCTCTAATACGACAGAACGATGCCTGATGGCGTGACTCAACCAGATGACTTGGGTACAATGACGTGGCAATCACGCTCACATTTTTAGAGAGTCACACACTGCGCACACTTTTTCTCATCGGCACCGGCGGCTTCATCGGCTCCATCCTTCGCTACTTGCTGGGCACACAGGTACAGCAGCTGAGCAAAAGTCTGCAATTCCCCTTCGGCACCCTGGCCATCAATCTTGTCGGGTGTGTGTTGGTGGGTTTTCTGGCTGAGATCATCGGACAACGTAACATCGACTCAAGCGAGGTACGGACCTTCCTGATCGTTGGCCTCCTCGGTGGATTCACCACCTTCTCCGCCTTTGGCCTGGAAACGATGGGCCTCCTACGAAATGGAGAGATCTGGTTGGCCTTGGGAAATATTGTCAGCCACACCCTCTTAGGCCTCATCGCCGTGTGGCTCGGCTACTCAACTGCCTCGTTGCTCTGGAAATAGTCTACCCGCCACCGATCTTAGTCCCCTCTCGTGAATATAGAATCCATTGAGCAACCGACACCCACCAACGCTCGTCGGCGTGAATGGCAGCTTTTGCAGTATATTTGTCATTGTGCCACCCTAAGATTGATGGGAGGATGCTGTTCATGAGGCAGACGAAAACAAAGAAAACTGCCAGCACACGCACCGTCGCACTCCTTGGCTTCGACGGTGTCGCGGCCCTCGATATCACCGGCCCCTACGAGGTCTTTTCTCTGCCGACCTACCTCGCACAAGACAAGGCAGCGCCACCCTATCGCATTGTGCTCCTCGCTGATCACGCTGGTCCGGTACGCTCGGCTTCAGGGCTCAGCCTGATCGCCGATGCCTCATGGCGTAAGTTTCACGACAAGGTGGACACCCTCTTGGTCTGTGGCGGGCCGGAGATGAAACCACAGCAGAGCAATCGTCAACTACTGGCCTGGCTCCGGACCATGGCGCGCCGCACCAGACGCATCGGCTCCATCTGTACCGGCGCTTTCCTGCTCGCAGAAGCCGGCTTGTTGAACAACCGTCGTGCGACAACCCATTGGAGTGAGACCGCACGTTTGGCTCAGGAGTATCAATCAATCACCGTCGAGCCAGATGCGATCTACGTCAAAGACGGCCAGGTCTATACCTCGGCTGGAATCACTGCGGGCATGGACTTGGCCCTGGCACTCGTAGAGGAAGATCTGGGGCGTGATATGGCTCTCGCTGTAGCCCGCATGCTGGTTCTGTTTCTGAAACGTCCCGGCGGGCAGTCCCAATTCAGCACACAGCTCCAAGCTCAGACCGTCGAGGGCCAACGATTAGCGAGCCTCTTGAGTTGGCTTGCCGACCATCACCATCAACCAATGACCGTGGAAGAAATGGCATCACAAGCAGGCATGAGTCCCCGAACCTTCGCGCGCGTCTTCGTCACCGAAACCGGCGATACACCGGCGCTCCATCTGGAGAAGCTTCGCCTGGAACATGCTGTGCGCCTCTTGGAAACCACGGGTACATCCCTCGATATGACCGCACAGGCTTGTGGCTTTACCGGGCATGAACAGTTGCGGCGGGCCTTCCAACGGCACAAAGGCATTACACCGCAAGCGTATCGACAACGGTTCCAACGAACAGGATGCTGAAAAAGTCCGCCAGCGGTGTTCTCGCATCACTCAGAGGCTCAACGTACCGAAGCGTACGCCTCGCCCCTTCATTCGCTGCGGCCTTGCTGGACAGCCATTTTGAGCATCCTGGGGATTGGTGAGTAGGCTCAAGAGCATCGGTTATTCAAGGGTTACGACCTAAAGAGATAGTTTTTCGACACCCAGCCAGATGCACACTGGCTGATGCAGACCATCACCATGGAGGTCATGATGCAAGACGCACAAGAAACGAAGAAGCTGCAAGTAGTGATCTTATTGTACGACGGAATGACGGCGCTGGATGCCATCGGCCCCTACGAAGTGCTCCAAGCCCCAACACTCAACACCGAGGTGCGATTCGTGGCGCGCGAGAAGGGGGTGAAGCGAACGGACTTCGGCAAGCTCCGTCTAACGGCGGATTATAGTCTTGACGAGATTCACCATCCTGACATTCTTGTCGTACCAGGAACGGCCTATCCCAAAGCCATCATGGGTGATCCACAAGTCATCGAATGGATCGCACAGGTTCACAAGACCACCAAGTGGACGACGTCTGTCTGCACGGGCGCATTAGGCCTCGCCGCCGCCGGTGTGCTCCATGGACTGAAAGCCACTACCCATTGGCTTGCGCATGATGTGCTGAAGCAATTCGGCGCAACCCCTGTGAAGGAGCGAGTGGTCCGCGATGGCAAGGTCTTCACCGCCGCCGGCGTCTCCTCAGGCATCGATATGGCCCTTACATTGGTCGCTGAAGAGTTCGGAGCAGAAGCAGCGCAGCTCACCCAACTCTTGATCGAGTACGACCCACAACCACCGTTCGATGCCGGCAGTCCAGAAAAAGCACCTGCGATGATCGTGAATGAAGCCCGCGAGGCCTTCGCCAAACTCCAAGCAAGTGCACAGTAACAGACCGGCTTGGCAGGTCTGCTTTTGAGTAACGAAAGGCGAAACTGATCAGATTATCTATTGCATGAAGGGGGTACTGCGCAGTGCCCACGCCAAGAAACTAGCTGAAGCCTCTGCTTACCGTGAACAGATGGGACTCAGCCCCCACACCCGCGATCTCTTTAATCCTAATCATCCGTCCACTCGCTTGCCCTCATCTAAATTCTTTCATTTCATAATCAAGTGTCTTCCTAATCTTTTCTAGCGCCTGATCGAGGATGTTGACGCTTTTATGAAACCATTCGTCAGTCATGTCTAACGCAAGCTCTATCAACACCTTATCACCCTTTGCTTTTCGACTAAACTTGAGAAGTCGCAAGGGCTTCACAGGACCAAATCCAAAGGCTCTGCCATGTGCAAGAGCATCGCGCAGATTCACTATCGGCTCAATTTCCATCCTGCAGTCAAGCGCAGCCCTTTTATTGTATTTCTCAAGCGTCTGCCTTAGGTCATCACCATTGGTAAGTGCATTTAACTCGACCATATCTCCAGCTTTGAGTTGTGGCAATTGAGATTGCACTTGATCCGCAGCCCTCTTATCGAGCTTCACTATAGCCATTCTCGCACCCATCTCAATGGACTGAAGATTCGCTAATAGCTTTCCAAGATTGAGCGCGTGTCGTTCGAATAAAACTTTGTCATTCATGGGTTCACGAAATGGCACAAGGGATCAAATGCGCTTCACACTGAGGCTACGCTTCAGCAGGATCAGAATTGATCTTCGAGGCAGGTTTTACTTTATCTCGTGAAGTCGTCTGTTTGATCGAACCTGGGATCTTGGGAGTCTTCGTCGTCACATCCGCATTTTGCGCGCGATGCAGCAGTGCATGGTCCATAAGGACCAGCGCCAGCATGGCTTCGGCAATTGGTGTCGCGCGGATGCCGACGCAGGGGTCGTGGCGGCCATTGGTTTCTACCGTGACCGGGCTACCTTGCTTGTCGATCGATTTGCGCGGGATGCGAATGCTCGATGTGGGCTTGATGCCGATAGTCACAACAATATTTTGTCCGGTCGAGATACCTCCGAGAATGCCGCCGGCATTGTTGGAGAGAAATCCTTCCGGCGTGAGTTCGTCCCCATGTTCAGATCCACGCTGGGTCACCGAGGCAAAGCCGGACCCAATCTCCACTGCCTTCACCGCGTTGATGCTCATCATCGCTGCAGCCAGATCGGAATCGAGCTTCGCATAGATCGGCGCACCCCACCCGACCGGCACATGCTCAGCAATCGTCGTAATCTTAGCCCCGACTGAATCTCCGGCTTTCCGCAACTCATCCATGAAAGATTCGAGCTTGGGTACGATATCCGGATCACCAGAGAAAAATGGATTCTGACTCACCGAGTCCCAAGTCTTAAATGGTAACTCGTGGGGCCCTAGCTGGCTGAGATAGCCACGAATCACCACCCCATACTTTTCGCTGAGCCACTTCCTCGCGATCGCCGCCGCCGCAACCCGTACCGCCGTCTCACGAGCTGAGGCTCGACCCCCTCCACGATGATCGCGAATGCCGTATTTCTGCCAATAGGTGTAATCGGCGTGACCAGGCCGGAAGGTATCGATCAAATTGCCGTAGTCGCGGCTGCGCTGGTCTTCGTTCCTGATCAGTAACGCAATCGGCGTCCCAGTCGTCTTGCCCTCAAAGACACCGGAAAGAATTTCAACCGTATCTGACTCTTGCCGCTGCGTGACGTGCCGAGATGTGCCAGGCTTTCGGCGATCGAGGTCTTTTTGAATATCTTCTGCTGAGAGGGCAAACCCAGGTGGGCACCCATCGACGACGCACCCGATTGCTGGCCCGTGGCTCTCGCCAAATGAGGTGACAGTGAATAGACGCCCAAAGGTGTTGCCTGCCATAAAAACAGGAACTCCTTATTCGACCAGATCCAGTTTAATGCGCAGTTCCTTGAGTTGATTGGCATCGACAGCCGATGGCGCGTCGGTCAGCGGACATTGCGCCTTCTGGGTCTTAGGGAACGCGATAACATCGCGAATCGAATCGGCGTTGCCCAGCAGCATCACTAAGCGATCTAGCCCAAAGGCGATTCCACCGTGCGGCGGAGCCCCGTACTCCAGCGCCTCAAGCAGAAATCCAAACTTGACCGCTGCATCCTCCTTGCCGATTCCAAGGAGATCGAACACTTTGCTTTGGATATCTCGGCGGTGAATACGAATGCTGCCACCGCCGATTTCGCTCCCATTGAGCACCATATCGTAGGCTTTCGCTCTCACTTTCAACGGATCAGAATCGAAGAGCCCCAGATCCTCATCAAGCGGCGCGGTAAATGGATGGTGGATGGCCACGTACCGCTTTTGCTCCGCGTCATAGTCCAGCATGGGAAAATCGACCACCCACAAGGGCTTCCAAGCTGTCGTATCGATCAGCTTCAACTCTTCCCCCAACAAGAGTCTGATTCGCCCCATCACATCGTGAACAATCGCCGGCTTGTCGGCACCGAAGAGGACCAGATCCCCAGGCTTCGCTTCCGGCAGGGCTGCTGTAAACGCCTTCGCATCCAAGAACTTCGCGATGACGGACTCCAGCTGACCTTCTGCCGTCAACTTCAACCAAGCGAGACCTTTCGCCCCGAAACTCTTGGCCGTTTCCCCTAGCGCATCGATTCGCGTGCGGGACAGGGTCGCACCACCTTTGACGATCAAGGCTTTGACAATCCCGCCCTTGGTTGCTGCATCTTTAAAGACCTTGAATTCGCTCACTGCACCGAACGCCGTCATGTCATGGAGCGGCATCTCGAACCGGAGATCCGGCTTATCTGAGCCGTAACGGCCCATCGCCTCCGCATAGGTCATTCTGGGGAACGGTGTCGGCAACTGCACGCCACCCACCTTCTTGAAGATCGTGACGATCATCCGCTCCATCAGGCTCATGACCTGTTCGCGATCGACAAACGACATCTCCATGTCGATCTGTGTGAACTCAGGCTGCCGATCGTTGCGAAGGTCTTCATCCCGAAAACATCGGGCGATTTGGTAGTAGCGATCGACGCCGCTGACCATGAGCACCTGCTTAAACAATTGCGGTGACTGTGGCAGCGCAAAGAACTGCCCGGCGTTCACGCGGCTCGGCACGAGATAATCCCGAGCACCCTCCGGTGTACTTTTCGTCAGAATCGGTGTCTCCACCTCCAGGAAGCCTTCGGCATTCACAAATTCCCTGGTGGCCTGCGTAATCCCGTGACGGAGACTCAACAGCTTTTGCATTCTGGGGCGACGAAGATCCAGGAAGCGATACTTCAACCTGATCGACTCCGTCACGTCCGCATCGTCTTCAATCAGGAACGGCGGCGTCTTGGCCTCGTTGAGAATCTCCACTTCGTCGACAAAGATCTCAATGTCACCGGTCGAGAGATCAGGATTTTTCGAATCATCCGGTCGTGCCATGACCTGCCCGGTCACAGACACGACACATTCGCTGCGGAGTGTGTGGGCCGCCTGATGACACCGAAGATTGCGCTCGGCATTGAACACCACTTGCGTGATGCCGGTCCGGTCTCGCAGATCGATAAAAATCACCATGCCATGGTCGCGACGACGCTGCACCCAGCCGTTCAATACGACGGTCTGCCCTATCTGTTTCGACGTCAACTCGCCACAACGATGTGTGCGGATCTTCATACCCTTCTCGCTTTCTTTCCAACATACTTCTTGGCCTTCACCGGTCTGGCCCAACCCTCTCGCCTGACCAGCCGCTTGGGACCTGGCATTGCCTCTTCTCCCCGCTCAACCGAGGCCACGCGCTGTTCCACCAGTTCGCGCAAGGCATTCGCTTCATAATCGCTGAGGAAACGAAACTCGCCTGGCTCCAGATTGCCGAGCGCCAGCGGTCCCATCCTTATACGTATAAGCTTGATCACCATATGCCCCACGGACTCCAACATCCGTTTCACTTGATGTTTACGGCCTTCCCGAATTGTCACCTCCAGCCAGGAGTTCGCCTCGGCTCGCTTCACTTTTTTTACGACCGCCGGGCCTGTCATCCCGTCCTCTAGCTTGACTCCCCGTTGAAGCTGAGCGATCTCGCTATCTGTCAGCACACCCTTCACCTTGATCAGATAGGTTTTGGGCACATGATACCGCGGATGCAGCAGGGCCTGGGCCAGATCGCCATGATTCGTCATCAACATCAAGCCTTCGCTATCGAAATCCAACCGTCCGACTGGAAACACCCGCACAGACACACCATGAAGAAAATTCTTCACGGTGTCCCTCCCACCAGGATCGTCCAAGGTCGACATCACGTTTTTGGGTTTATTCAATACCAGATACACAAACGGCTGCGCTGAGGTGAGGTGTTTGCCATCGACCTTCACATGATCGCGCCCCGGATCGACCTTCGTGCCGAGTTCGGTCACGACCTTGCCGTTGATCGTCACACGACCGCTGGCGATCAGCATCTCCGCCTTCCGGCGTGAAGCCAGCCCTGTACTGGCGATAAGCTTTTGGAGACGGAGTTCCATCCTATTTCCCAGTGAAGCGTATCTCGTATCTCGTCGTTCGTAAACTCAATACCTCTGCGTTTCACGCTTCACAAACGACGTTTCACGCGCAGCTACTCCCACTCAATCGTACTCGGCGGTTTCGAGCTGATGTCGTAGACGACTCGATTCACACCCTTCACTTCATTGATAATCCGGTTCGACATGCGGCCCAGCACCTCATTGGGAATCTTCGCCCAATCGGCTGTCATACCATCCACGCTGGTCACTGCGCGAATGGCGATCACATGCTCATAGGTTCGTTGATCACCCATCACGCCGACCGTGCGAATCGGGAGCAGCACCGCAAAAGCCTGCCAGATTTCCCGATAGAGCCCAGCGCTCCTGATTTCCTGATCGACGATGGTTTCCGCCGCGCGAAGAATGGCCAATCGCTCAGCCGTCACCGCACCCAACACGCGAATCGCTAATCCCGGGCCCGGGAACGGCTGTCGCCAGATGATCTCATCCGGCAACCCCAGCTCATGCCCTAGTACCCGCACTTCGTCTTTAAAGAGCTCTCGCAGCGGTTCGATCAGTTTGAGTTTCATCCGTGCCGGCAACCCGCCGACATTGTGGTGCGTCTTGATCGTGGCTGAGGGCCCTTTGAAACTGACACTTTCGATCACGTCAGGATAGAGTGTGCCTTGGACCAAAAACTTCGTCCCCTTGAGCTTCTTCGATTCGGCGTCAAAATGTTTAATGAATTGCCGGCCAATGATTTTCCGCTTTTTCTCTGGATCCGTCACACTCTTTAAGGCCGTGAGAAACGGCTTCGTCCCATCGAGCACTCGAAGATTCAGGTGGAGTTGCGAGGCAAAGGTTTTCTGGACTTGCTCCCGTTCCCCCGCTCGCAGGACACCATTGTCGACAAAGATACAGGTTAACTGATCCCCGATCGCCCGATGCGTCAGCGCTGCGGCCACGGAAGAATCAACCCCACCACTCAAGGCACAGATGACGCGCTCTTTGCCGACCTGTTCACGAATCTGCTTCACCGCGGTGTCGACATAGGACTGCATGGTCCACGTCGGTTTGCAGCCGCAGATTTCATAGACGAAGTTGCGCAGAATTTTCGTGCCTTCGGGTGTGTGGGCGACCTCTGGATGAAACTGCAGACAATAGAGCCGCCGCTTCGCGTCATCCCGCTTCATGGCAGCAACGGGCGAGTTACTCGTATGCGCGATCGATCGGAACCCCGGCGGCATCCGCTCAATACGATCACCGTGTGACATCCAAACCGTGGTCAACTGCTTGACGCCCACTCCCTTAAAGAGATCACTCGCATCGTCGATCGTGAGCTCAGCGCGGCCATATTCACGATGAGCCGACTTGGTGACTTCCCCTCCGGACAGATGCGTCACCAGCTGCATGCCGTAACAAATGCCAAGGATGGGGATATGCTGATCAAAGAGTTCTTTAGCAATGGATGGCGCTTTCCTCTCATAGACACTGGATGGTCCGCCGGACAACACAATACCCTTCGGCCGATAGGCAAGAATGGTTGCCAATGAGGCTGTACAGGGAAAAATCTGCGAGTAGACTTGCGCCTCGCGAATGCGGCGGGCGATCAACTGCGTGTATTGGGACCCGAAGTCGAGAACGAGAATTCTATCGTGCCAGAGTTCCATGGAGATCGTCGTTCGTGAAGCGTGAAGCGTCGTTCGTTGGTGAAAGGAAGCTAGGTCCTAGTTACGAGATACGCTTCACGAGAGACGTTTCACGCTAAGCTATTCCCAATCCATTCGGTAGTTCGGCGCTTCTTTGGTGATGATGACATCGTGAACATGACTCTCTCGGAGACCGGCAACTGATTGCCTGATAAACGTGGCATTTTTCTGAAGGTCGGCAATCGACTTACACCCACAGTATCCCATTCCCGATCGGACACCACCGACCAATTGATAGACCACTGCCGCCAAGGGCCCTTTGTACGGCACACGCCCTTCGATTCCTTCAGGAACCAACTTCTGCGCCGGGCGTCCCCCCTGTCCGTACCGATCGCCCCCCCCGCGCTCCATCGCCCCGATAGACCCCATGCCGCGATAGACCTTATACGTCCTGGCCTGATAGAGCACTGTCTCTCCTGGAGACTCTTCCGTTCCAGCTAACAGCCCACCAAGCATGACTGAGGACGCACCAGCCGCGAGTGCTTTGGCAATATCCCCGGAGAACTTGATCCCCCCATCCGCAATAACCGGCACTCCGGTTCCACGTAAGACCTTGGCGCAATCAGCGATGGCCGTCAGTTGCGGCATCCCGGCGCCAGACACGATCCTGGTCGTACAAATCGACCCAGGCCCGACGCCGACCTTGACCGCGTCGACTCCGACTTTCAGCAGATCCTTTGCCGCCTCCGCAGTGCCAATATTCCCTGCCACCAATTCCAGGTCAGGATAGAGCTTCTTGATCATCTTCGCGGTATTCAATACGGCTTGTGAGTGGCCGTGGGCGGTATCGATCACCACAAGATCCACGCCTGCCTTCTTCAAGAGAGTCACGCGCTCTTGAGTATCCTGCCCGACACCGACCGCCGCACCGACTCGTAAGCGTCCATGCCCGTCCTTACATGCATTGGGATACTTGATCCGCTTTTCGATATCCTTAATGGTGATAAGCCCCTTCAATTCATACTGCTTGTTGACGACCGGCAACTTTTCGATCCGGTGCTCGTGCAGGATCTCCCGCGCCTTCTCGAGACTGGTGCCTTCCGGCGCCGTCACCAATCGGTCCCGCTTCATCACCTGTGACACTTTCAGGTCCATTCTGCTCTCGAACCGCAGGTCTCGATTGGTCAGAATCCCCACCAGTTTTCGCCCCTTGGTCACGGGAATCCCGGAGATGCGATATTTCGCCATAAGCTGGTGGGCATCTCGAATGGTTTCATCGGGCGAAATGGTGACAGGATCCATGATCATCCCGCTCTCAGACTTCTTGACCCGATCCACCTCCATGGCTTGATCAGCCGGAGACAGAACCCGGTGCATAATGCCGATCCCCCCTTCACGGGCCATTGCGATCGCCAACCGTGACTCTGTCACCGTATCCATCGCCGCACTGACCAGCGGGATATTGATCCGGATGTTCCGCGAGATGAAGGTGCTCGTATCCACTTCATTGGGCAGAATCTGTGACTTAGCCGGCACCAGAATCACGTCGTCGTAGGTCAGTCCCAGTCGCGGCTCTTTATCAAGCATCGTTCCCTCGTCAGACCTTCTGAGTTCGTTGCGCTTTTTCCAACTCGGCCAGATCCTCTGCCTCGTCTTGCAGCCGCTCACTACCCTCTTCCGCCGGCATGAACTGCTGCACGCGGGTGTTGCCGCTGTCGATGACAAACACACTGCCTTTTGCATCGACGGCGACCCCGTACGGGAAATTAAATTGCCCGTCACCGTTGCCGAACCCGCCCCACTGCGTGATGAAATTGCCCTCGCGGTCGAACTTTTCGATCCGATGATTTCCCGTATCCGTCACATACACATCACCGGCTCCATCCACGGTGATCCCCCAGGGCGAGCGTAGTTGTCCCGCTTCCTGCGCCAAGGAACTACTGGCATGCCCGGCTGCCGGACTACCTCCCCATTTCGTCAAGAGCTGCGGCAACACGTTGGTACTGGTGTCGAATTTCTGAATACGGTGATTACCCATGTCGACGACGTAGACCGTTCCATCCTCCTGGTCGACCGCCACCCCGCGGGGGAAATAGAACTGCCCGTCGCCGTTCCCGAAGCTGCCCCAGGCCATGATGAACTCGCCCGCCATATCGAACTTCTGTACCCTGAAATTGGCGCTGTCGACCACATACACATACCCTCGCACACGGTCGACGGCAATGCCCCAAGGCGCATTGAACTGGCCCTCGCCGTTCCCGCGTGAGCCGAACTTCATCAGATAGCCACCGAGTTTTCCGTCGAACTTCTGCACGCGATGGTTGTTGGTATCGACCACCCAGACATCGCCCTTGCCATCGCAGGCGATCCCGGTAGGGTTATGGAAGTTGGCATTGGCGGAGCCGAAACTCCCCCACAGGATAATAAAGTTGCCAGCACTGTCGAATTTCTGCACACGATTGTTGCCGTTATCCACGACAAAGAGAGAACCCTGCTGATCCACGCAGAGTCCGTACATCGGCGCCATGAATTCCCCGCCGTGTAACAACGACGCACCGCGACCAGGCTTCCCCCATTTTGCGACACAGAGATAGCCCGAGGTATTGACGAGAATGGTGGTACTCGCTGGAGTCGAGACATTGTTCCCAATGTCCTTAAACCACACATACACTGTCTTCTGGCCGTCGGCCGGAGACAGAATAAATGGAATCGTCGCTCCAAATTTGATCGCCGGCGTCACATCCACCCACCCCGGCGTACCGGCCATGGGCGTCAATGGACTCTCGGAAATGAAATAGGCCCCGACGCCCGTGTCCAAATCCGTCGCCGAGATTGTCACCACCACATCCGGCGAATTCGTCATGAACGCCCCGTGGTTGATCACAGCATAGGGGTTCTGCGGCGCCGTGATATCGATCAGCACGGGCATCGCCGTCACCTCTTCGGATAACCCGCTTTCCGTCCCATCTTCGAACGATGCCGTCACGGCGTAAAAGTAGGGAGTATCGTTGGTAAGACCTTCATGCGTGTAGGGATTCGTCACGCCTTCGATCTTCGTAGCCCCCTCAAGTGTAATGTGGGGAGAGGTACTAAAATAGAGGTTGTACGACTGCGCTCCTGACACCTCCATCCAGCTCAGGAAGACCTCCGTATCACCTGCCTTAACGGCAAGGCTACGAGGCGGCTGCACGACTCCGGCATCTGCAGCCTGCGCAGGCTGCTCTTTGCCGCGGTTCAACTCCTCTTCCGTCGGCACATACTTGAGAATGCGATTGTTCCCGCTATCGACGACAAACACACCGCCTTCTTTGTCCACGGCGATCCCGTAGGGGAAGTTGAGCTGTCCCTCCGTCTTCCCTCGGTTTCCAAACGAGCAGAGAAAGGTCCCATTCCCATCGAACTTCTGGATCCGGTGATTGCCGCTGTCGACCACGTAGACATTGCCCAGTGCATCACAGGCGATCCCCCAGGGAGATCTGAATTGACCGGGTCCACTCCCCTCACGCCCCCACTTTGTCAGAAAACTTCCACGCGTATCGAATTTCTGAATACGGTTATTGCTCTCATCGGCCACATAAATATTCCCGACAAAATCCACCGCGACCCCGCGCGGGAAAAAGAAGGCACCATCGAAGCTGCCGTCTCGCCCCCACTTCAACAGCGGCTGCCCATCGGCTTGAAACTTTTGAATCCGTGCATTGCTCGTATCAGACACATAGACGTTGCCGTCCTGATCCGTTGTAATGCCCCACGGCACATCGAACCGCCCCATTTCAGCGCCGCGCCAGGCAAACCCGAACTTCCCCCAGGCCTTCTGAGCGTTCCCCTCAAGATCGAACTTCTGCACGCGGTTATTCCCGCTGTCTGCCACATAGACAACATCGTCCGGTCCGACAGCCAACCCGCGGGGATAATAGAATAACCCTTCCTGCGAACTGGGCTCACCTCCCCATCGCGCCAGAAACTTCCCCGTCTTGTCGAACTTCTGAACGGAATGGTTGTCGGTATCCGCCACATAGAGATTCCCCTCTTTGTCGAGCGCGATACCCGTCGGAGAACTGAGTTCGCCATCATCGACGCCCTCGCATCCGATCACCATGGCGAGGAGATAGGGCGATGGAATCGCCATGACTTCTTGCGATTCGAGACTTTCGCCCTTCGGCGTCACCACCGTGACGACATAGTGGTAGCAGGTACCATTGGCGAGGTCGTCATGGATGTAGGGACTGGAGGCCCCTTCCAAGCAGGTCGCCTTGTCCTTCTTGACCCCGATGACGCTCTTAAAATCCTCTGGACCAGCGATAGGGCGGGTCAACTCCGAGAACTTGATCTGCACGCCCTTGGTTGTCTGGAAGTAGAGGTTATAGTACATGGCATCCGGAACCGGATCCCACGTAATGGTAATGCGCCCGTTTCCAGACTTGGCATGGACATTTTGCGGAGGCAGCGGCAGCTCTTCTTCTTCAGCGACTGGATCTCCACCACCCCATTCTCCTGGGAGCCCATCGATACATAGGCGACGATTGAAGCGCTGCGAGTCATCACACAACCAGGCGTTCATCACAATGTTGCCTCAGCGTTACTTGTGAAAATGGTTCGGAAACGGCGGAACTTTCAAATATTTAGATTGGTTGATCACTCTAGCAAAGCGATGGAAATAGAGTCAAGGTAACGACTGGATGACCGTCCGAATATCTCCTCCTCAGACGAGACAAGCCTCTATGGTATCTGAGGCCGAATCGATTACAATGCCCTGGCTACCCGATTGGACTCTCGTGCAAGAGGTAACCATCCTCTCGCACCAATATTACTGAATACTCGATACGCCTAAACCGAAAGGAGCCTGACAGAACAGCGATGTGGAATTTCATACTCGGTGTGATCGTCGGTACTGTTCTCACGGCGATGCTGGTGCAAGCCGCTGGGAAAGATGGAACCGGAGGGAATACACGGCCGCAGGGCCTGAACGACGAGCGGGATCGGCAGTTTCAGCTTCAACTCGAACAGATGCGGCAACAGACTGAATTAGAACAGGCGCGAATGCAGGGGAAAAAGAAACCCTGCTAGAGAACCAGCAGGCACCTGGCGTATCACGGCCACGCTGACTTCGAATAGAACGAAGAGCCTACCGCTCGTGATTGAATGGCAGAGAGACTACATATCAAAGGTGAATCAACATGAGGATGTTTCAAATCAAACACACGGTGAGTTATGAGCTCACTCTAGCCGCGGGAACGGAGCAGGAAGCCATTCTTAAGGCGAAAAGCATTCCACTGGCTCAATGGACAGTTGAGTCGGATGAGATGACAGCAGAGATGCTCGATGAAACTGATGAAATCGATGATTACTAAACGATACTCTTCCCACATTCCAGCATGAACATCGGTGATCATGCTGCGCAAGGCACGATCAGAGGGAAGCACAGAGGAGGGAATGGCACCATGTATATGACCGGAGTCATCTACGCTGTCACGTTGTGTTTCGTGCTTATCGCCACCGGAGCCTTCGCTGCTGAACAGCCTAGGACGAATGGTCAGCCACAGACTTTGGACAGGAAAACCGCAGACCATGCACGGTATATCATCAAGATCGCCGGTTGTAACGATTGTCACACGACCGGCTATGCGGAGGCGGCAGGGAAAATCCCTGAAAAAGACTGGCTCAAGGGCGATGGGATGGGATGGCGAGGGCCCTGGGGGACAACCTATGCGAGCAACTTACGGCTCTTTATGCACAATCTCTCTGAAGAACAGTGGGTTCGGATTGCTCGCTCAGTCGAGTTTCGTCCCCCCATGCCCTGGTTCGTCCTTCGCGAAATGAAGGAGCGGGACTTGCGCGCCATTTACCGGTTTGTCAGATACCTAGGACCAGCTGGTGAACCAGCGCCAACCTATGTCCCACCGGATCAGGAACCCAAGCAACCGTTTATTCTGTTTCCTGCAGCCCCTGAAGCCGCTCAATAGACATGCAGCTTCTCCTGCAGCATTATAATCGGATAAGCCATCAGTCGGCCATGAGAACGATGCGAGACTTCAGGCCCATCACATGTACCATGGAGCCAGGACCTACACGGCTACGGAACGCTCACGAGGTGAATAATCCAACATGTAGCTTGGAAGCGAGTTGGACGCCACGCCATTCAGGATCACATGGATGGGTTTTTGCGCTCGTAGTGAACCTACCGCTTGCTTGACCGCCTGCTTTGACGTCACATTTGCCCGTACGACAAGCACATGCAAATCGCAATGGCTTTCCAGCACATTCATCGTTGCCACAGGAAGGATGGGAGGTGCATTCAGCAGGATATAATCAAATTCATCCCGTAACTGTGACAATACTCCGTTTAGTTGGCCAGCCCGCAGCAATTCAGTTGAACCAGTCACCGATTTGCCCGCAGGCATAATCCAACAGGAGACATCAGAAAAGGCCCCCATTGCTTGCTGTGGAGAGACATCGCCCCTCAAACAATCAATGAGTCCGTATTCGACAGGCGCCTCTAGAAACGCCGCCATTTCAGGAAATACAAAGTCACAATCCACCAGCAGCACTCGCCTCCCAAAATCTCGAGCAAGTGTATACCCAAGATTGATGACGGTTGTTGTTTTCCCCTCACCCTTGATTGCACTCGTCACAGAGACGACGGTTGGTCCACCCGCTTCATTGGCGAGTTGTAACCGTGCCGCAGCCACGCGATATTGCTCAGCCGCCATGGAACGCGGGAAGAGCTTCGTGATAAATCTCCGATCAAGCTCCTGGAAACTCGATTGACCAACGGCGGACCGATTACTCACCGCAAGCTCAGATCGAGAGTTCATGGTCATACCCAGAGACGGCCTCGGTAATGCCGGCCTTTGCAATGAATCCGAACCATTTCCCGTATGCCATAAGGATGCGAAATCGGGAATGGCGGCCAATAATCGAGGACCTGCCAGAAGAAATTCCACATCTTCTGGGCCTCGAAAATGTTCCGTCAGTCGTTCGCGCAAGACCGCCAACCCGCCCCCCAATACACATCCGAACAAGAACCCCAGCACCAGAACCCGTGGAGTGTTTGGAATGGCTGGCATCATTGGCAGATTAGCCTGGTCAATAATGCGATACTTCCCACCTTTTTGTCGTTTTTCAATATTTTCTTCGACTCGCGTGTGCAGCCGCTTATCAAGGAGCATCGTGTAATTGTTCTTCAATGTGTTGTAATCTCGTTCAAGAATCAGGAGTTCCTGCTCCACGATGGGGCCTTTTTCCAGCCGCTTTTCAAGATCTTGCCTACTGGAATGGAGCTGCTCGAGACGCCGTTGGAGAAGCGTTAGTTCCGTTCGCACCTCACTCTGCAGCTTGGCCAAGTCCTGAAGGTACGGATCAAGCGGTGCCTTGTCCGACCGGATTACATCCCGACCATACAGATTCACTAATTCGTCCTCTACCTGTCGAAGTTGTTCCTTGACTAACACAACCTCTGGATACCCATCCCAGAACTCAGCCCTCAGCTTCACGAGTTGTTCTCGCAGTTCTCGAAGCCGCCTAAACAACGGATCTGGTTCCATGGATCGTGAGGTCGCGAAACCAGGACTCTGTTGTCCAGACGCTTTGTATTGCTGCACTGCTTGATTCAGCATGGCAAGCTTCTCAGTATGACGTTGCACGTCCTCTGTCGTCCTCGTGATATCGGCCTCTATACGATCAAGCGACCGCATGTTGGTCTCTGCCTGACTGGGGAGACCGCCTAGGTGAGATTTCTTAAAGCTACTGAGATTATCTTCCTTCTTCTCCAGCTCACGCTTCAACGCTCGCAGCTCTTCATCAAGAAATTCCCCCGTACCTTCGACGTCCCGTTCACGTTCTCGGTTGTTTTCTTCAATGAACTTATCCGCAATCCACGCCGCTGCCCGCCTGGCTGTTTGGGGGTCCTCATGCAGAACGGAAACCACGAATCCATCAACCAGGTTCTGCGGACTTTTGCCTCCAGCAGGGTCAATCATCGCTCTCTCAACCATGATGCCACGGCGAAATTCGCCCCAATCACTGACCGCCGATTTCCCATTGAGATCATCGACGTGCTCACTCAGTTCCTTTTTTAACCCCTCTAAGAAATCTTGGCTACTGATCTGCTTCTGGATAAGAAAGAGACGTTTCTCAAAACGTCGATCCTTATCCTCCCCCGCATCGATCACGCTGTCGATTCCCTTGCGATCTTCCACCACTATTAACGTCTGCGATTGATAATACTTAGGAGCAATCAGCAGGTACATCCCGGCCAGTATCAGCGAAAGCGCGATCCCACCTGCAATGACCCATCTATTGCGGGACACGATGAGGGCATACTCCTGGACCTGGGCAAAGCCTGTTTGTTCGGGTGAAGCAGCTACGTCAGGATATTGCATGGTTACTCCCAGATACCGTAAAGTGAAACACCGCGAATTCAGGGGCAAAACCGCTTGATGACTTGTTAGCCTTTCGCACCACCTTCTCTATCTGCTTAGGTTTGTGCCGATCCTGTCATCACCCCCGCAACCTCTGTATCTGATACGGACGTTTCGAACATCGGGACAATTTCCTTCAGCTGCTCAAGCACCACACTCGGCTCATCGTGAGAACTGGCCACTTCCAGCGCTGATAGTTTCTCCCGAAACACATCGAAGTCGAGAGGGTTGACCGTCCGGATTTGTAAGATCTTGTCCAACGGAGAGCTGACCGCAACCTCTCCCTCCCCGACTAATTCCTCATACAATTTTTCTCCAGGACGAAGCCCTACGAATCGAATAGGAACATCTCTACCAGGGACAAGCCCGGACAAGCGAATAAGGCTTCGAGCAATATCGAGCACTTTGATTTGTTCTCCCATATCGAGAATGTAGGTCTGCCCTTGTTCCCCGATAGTCGCCGCTTGAAGAACCAGCTGAACCGCCTCTGGAATCAGCATGAAGTAGCGCCGGATCTCCGGATGCGTCACCGTCACCGGTCCACCAGATCTGATCTGTTCCTGGAAGCGGAGCAAGACACTCCCACTACTGCCGAGAACATTACCGAACCGAACAAGTAAGAATCGCGTCCGGCTATTTCTGGCAATATCCTGAATAACAAGCTCAGCCACTCGTTTGGTCGCACCCATCACACTCGATGGATTGACGGCTTTGTCGGTCGAAATATGGACGAATTGCTCTACACCATAAAGACTGGCCGCTTCAGCCACAATACGCGTACCCATGCAGTTATTCTTCACTGCTTCAA
>DIHK01000061.1:7565-71848 GCA_002420115.1 Nitrospira sp. UBA5698 | reverse complement strand
GGTATCGCTCAAGCACAGACGAGAGCCTTTGCGCATCTGTGATATCCCCGATCAGCGGAATAATTGGGAAGGGATATTTCTTATCATCGAGTTCCTTATGGATATTGTAGAGGCTGTTCTCGTGACGCTCATACAACAGCAGCTCCTTCGGCTCGAACGACGCAATTTGGCGAGCCACTTCGGACCCAATCGACCCACCCGCCCCAGTAATCATGACCGTTTTATCTCTCACTAACTGCCTCGTGGCACGATTGTCGAGATTCACCGGGGCGCGTGACAAAAGATCAGGAATAGACACATTACGGATCTGACTGACGGCACTTTGATCTGTAAGCAGCTCCTCTTTGCCAGGCAACGTCTTAATTGACACATCATACGGCTCTAGCTTAATAACCAAGTCTCGAAGGAACTCAGGTGTCGGATTGGGCACCGCCACTACAACAACTTCTGGCTTGAGCGCTTCCATCAGTTTTGGAATATCCTGCATCCCCCCCAGTACGCGAACTCCGTGAATGCGCTGATTGAGGAGCAGACTGTTCTCATCAACAAGCCCAATTGGTTGGCAATTAAATACACTGCGTGTCTTCATCTCACGCACAACCCGCTCGCCCGAATCTCCAACACCAATCACCAACACTCTTCGCCTTTTCTGAAAGACAACTTTATCCCGTAAAACTCTTGACGACAATCTCACACCGGCAAGAAACCCCACAACGAGTATGGCATCGATCACAAATATGGAACGAGGATAACTGTCGATCCCCATCACCCAATATACCCAGCCGATGAACGCAACTGTACTCACCAAGACGCCCTTCAGAATATTCTGAAGATCCCACAGACTGGTGTATCGCCACAGACCTTCATTCAGGCCATACAAAGCAAACGCAACCCCTCTTACGGCCACCAACCCAAGTGCTGTTTGCTCAAAGACATAGCGCTCGCCTTGAGGAATATTCCCATCGTATCGCAGAAAAAAAGCCAGGTAGTTGGCCAGAACAATAAGCCCCACGTCGACGACAACAATAATGGGTCGCCTCCATCTGGTAATGAAAGAAGACAGGCCTGCCCATGGAGAATCTACTGAAAGATCAACTGCAGCCCTGAGTTCCGGAAGCGTAAGAACTACAAAGGGCAATTTAGCAATACGAAGCACGGTTTGTAAGATAATGGCGAAATCAAGCCGCAAAGACATATGGTGGACATAGAGCTTCGCCAGCCGTAGCTTTTCCGGAAGAACTGTATTTTGATACGCATCTTCAGGATTCGCTGAAGCGGCGAGAATCGCGGCTTCATCAATGTACTTCAATGAAGCCAAGTCCGTAATCCCTGGTCGCACCGTAAGAATCTCGGCAAATTCCTCACGTGCACGCTCCACATAACGAGGCACCTCCGGCCTTGGCCCCACAAGGCTCATATCTCCCAGAAAGACATTCCATAACTGCGGCAATTCATCGAGCTTAAGCCCTCTCAAAATATGCCCGACTCTGGTGATACGAGAATCTTGTCCAACGGTGATAAGTGAGCCACCGACCGAGTCATTCGCGACCATGGTCCGAAACTTCAGAATCGCGAATGGGCGGAATCCTTGCCCAACCCGAATCTGCCGGAAAATCACAGGCCCGGACGAGTCAAGTTTGATCAACAAGGCAATGATAGCCAGAAGCGGCAACGTGACGATCAATCCAAGAGTTGCCAAACAAATATCGCAGGTGCGTTTCATTAGCGTCGGCTCCTCTTCACAAGATCGCGAACGATCCCGATGACACGATCAATCTCATCCTCCGTCATTTTTGAATACAGCGGCAGCGAAACGATTCGCTGGAACACCCTACTCGAAACTGGCAAATCTTCAGGCCGATAGCTTCCCTTATCTCGGTGATAGGGATGCAGATGAAGCGGAATGAAATGTACACTGCACCCAACACCAGCTTCCTGAAGTTGACGAATGAACTCATCACGGCTGATCCGCAAACGATCCAACTCCAGTTGGATCACGTACAAATGCCATGCATGTTGCACGTGCGCATCAGTTTGGGGGCAGACAATCTCAGGTAGATCCTTAAACCCTTCCCGGTACCTAGCCGCATATTGCTCGCGCCCCTTCCAGAACCGATCACACTTCTTCAACTGTGCCAAACCGAGGGCAGCAGCAATATCCGTCAAATTATACTTAAATCCAGGCGACAGAATTTCGTAATACCAGGAGCCCTGCGAGGAATAGCGGTTCCATGCATCGCGGCTGAGCCCATGTAAACTCATCATCCGCATACGGGTAGCCCACTCAGCGTTATCCGTCGTAATCATTCCGCCTTCACCCGTAGTAATGTTCTTTGTCGCATAGAACGAAAAACATGTGATATCAGAGATGCTTCCAATCATTTTCCCGTGATATCGAGCCGGCAGCGCGTGTGCCGCATCTTCGATCACATGCAAGTTGTTCGCTTTTGCAATTGCATGTATGGGCTTGAGGTCGCAGGGATGCCCGGCGAAATGCACAGGGATGATCGCTTTTGTCTTCTTTGTAATGGCCTTTTCAATCAAATCCGTGTTCAAGTTCAAGTTGCCTTCAGTGCAATCCAGTAATACCGGCTTGGCCTTAAAGTACGTCACCACCTCAGCGGTCGCTGCAAAGGTCATGGTCGGAACTAGAACCTCATCACCTTCACATGTGCCAATCGCCTCAAGCGCAAGATGTAGTGCAGCCGTACAAGAATTCACAGCAATGGCATGTTGGGCTCCCACCATTGCAGCGAATTCTCTCTCGAATTCTCGAACCTTAGGACCCGTCGTCAGCCAGCCTGACCGGAGAACTTCAACGACCTCAGCGACTTCCTCTTCACCCACATCAGACCTATGAAACGGTAGAAAGTCTTTCATTCGCTGAACTCCTCTCTGGTTAAAGACCGCGCACCAAACAAGACACACTTTCCCACAAGTTCAAAAAACCACAATCCTTCTTTGGTGGGGGCAATGGGAACACGGCTGTCCTGAAAGGCGGCGCATTCTAACAACACTTAACCATCAATATTGTACTATAATGGGAAACTCAAGGCTATACAGACAATATTGAGATTAAAACTCTATAATCCAGGATTCGACGATTAACACCTTAGGGTACGGCTCTACCCCCCCTGTCAACCTAATGAAGTTTTCCCCTGTGCCGACACCAGAAGAGAGGACTTTGGACTAGAGCAACGTATTCAGCGGGAGCTTGGCTTTAGAGGATGCCTTGAAGGCGTGGAATTCGTTGCGTTTAGCGACTTCGACCGTGACGCGGAGAATATCATCCACGGCGGTGGCGAACAGTTCCTCTGTATAACTGCCGTTGTCAAATAGTCGACGCTATGGATTGTCGCCTCATGCCATCGGCTGTTGATGGACCCCTGCGTTTGTCAGTTTTGGTCTGGGCTCTAGGCACACTGTCCAAATTTCTGGAGTCCCCTCTGTGTCCTGCAATTTCGAGAAACGCCTCAACCACCAGCTATCGATAGAATGTGGTGACAGCGTCGACGACCTCAGCCTGCTGAGCTGGTGTCAGCTCCGGGTAGATCGGAATTGCGACGGTCTCGTTGGCCGCGCGTTCCGATTCGGGGAAATCACCTTCCTGATGCCCTAAATATCGAAAACATTCTTGTAAATGAAATGGTACAGGATAGTAGATCTCCGTTCCTATCCCTTTCTGTTTGAGATGAGCCATGAGATCGTTCCGTCGTTCCACGCGCAGCACGAATTGATTGTAGATGTGATAATGCTTCACACCGGATGTTCGATAGACAGCCTCCGGCAACCGCACGCGTCCAGCCTGGATCAGACCACTCTGTTGAAACAACGTCTCATAGCGATCGGCATTTCCTTGTCGGCGTCTCGTCCATTGGTCTAAATATTTGAGCTTCACAGTGAGCACCGCCGCCTGGATCGTATCGAGCCGAAAGTTCCCGCCAATCAATTTATGATAGTACTTCGGCTTGCTGCCGTGGGTACGAAGAACTCGCATCCGTTCCGCGAGATCAGGATCGTTGGTCACGGCCATCCCGCCGTCGCCCAAACATCCCAGATTCTTACTGGGGAAGAACGAAAAGCAGCCGATAGTGCCGATACTGCCGACGCGTCGGCCGTCGGTATATTCGGTCCCGATCGCCTGAGCGGCATCTTCGATTACGGCCAGGTTCCCACGGTGTGCGACATCCATGATCGGGCCCATGTCGGCCGACTGTCCGTAAAGGTGGACAGGGATGATGGCTTTTGTTCGCTGCGTCATGGCTTTTTCAATCCTATTAGGATCCAGATTGAACGTGCGGGGATCGATATCGACAAGCACCGGCTTGGCGCCAAGCCGAGCCACGGCTCCTGCAGTGGCGAAAAAGGAATAGGGCGTCGTAACCACTTCATCTCCAGGTCCCACGCCTAGGGCCATCAACGCGATCAGGAGAGCGTCGGTCCCCGACGTCACCCCAATCCCATACTTCGCTTGGCAGTAGGCGGCGATTTGTTCTTCCAATTTTCCCACCTCAGGCCCCAAAATGAAGGTCTGACTCCGGAAGGTCTGCTCTATCGCCGCCATAATCTCCTGATGAAGCGGCTCGTGATGCGCTTTCAAATCAAGTAGTGGAACGCCCATGAACTTCTCCTTTTCCTAGACAACCACCATATCCCGTCGCTTCGGCTCGCTATTGCTGCCCACAAGCAGGACAGGCAGCTTGTTTGCCTTCGACACGAAGTTTAACCTCTCACAAACCCAACCACCCCATAATCCGGCACGTCCTTGGTCACGACCGTTCCTGTACCGATCAAGGCATAGCTTCCGATCGTAACCCCGCACAGAATGGTCGCATTGGTTCGCAATCAGCCCCCATTCGTCGAGAACCGAATGGATCCCCTCAGTATCAACACGGTAGTATTATACGCGAAAATGTGCTTTACTATATTTAGAGGTATCCGTTCGTCACACACTGGCCTACCTCTATAAGAGGTATAAGAGAGCGCGACCGTCACCCTGCTCTTATACAGGAGTTAGTGTGATAAACGAAGATAGCTTTGTAAGGGAGAGTGGAGCAAGCATCTTGCGATGTGCCTGAGCACCGGCATTCTAAAAAATAAAAGAGGAGTGCGAGCACATGCGTCCTTCTTTCAGACAACGTCTATCCAAACTTCACCTTGCGGATGAGACAAAAGGTACAACTAACTATTGGGCTATCCTCCACCATTTTTCGACGCCTCAGGCGGAACTGACTTACCCCGGTCATCAACGGAAAGATCTCCCTCTGCGACAACTCCCGATCACTTCAGTTGTCTAAGCCAATCGGAGACAATGGTATGCCATGAAAATTCCCTTTCGACCAGCTTGCGACCTGCCAGCGACAACGCATCGCGACGTCCTGGCGCATCCACCAACCTGCACACGGCATCAGCGAGAGACGCAGGATCCTCCGGAGGAACCACGATACCACAGTCATTGTTCAGAATGATTTCCGCCGATTCTCCAACTCCTGCGTAAATAACCGGCACGCCGCAGGCCAACGGCGGAAATATTTTAGAAAGACGCATCTTCTGCGCCACTGGAATGTTACGAAGAACAGCGATAAACGCATATGTAATCGACATCAACGAAGATCTCTCTTCGAACGGTGAATCCTTAAAAAGAACGTTGGAAATACCCTCGATTCTCGCCCGATCAATCAACCGTTGCCTTTCAGGCCCTTTCCCTACCATTAGAAACACGATATCCGAACGATCCTTTAACCGTTTCGCCGCATCCAAGATGAGGTCAAGCCCCTGGTAATCAGCATGGGTTCCAGCATAAGTCAGAACCTTTTTGCCAGTCACGCCCATCCGCTCCGCACATTGTGCATCATAGGGTAGAGGATGAAGCTGTTCTAAGTCCACGCCATTGGGGAGAAAACTCATTTGCTCCCTAGGAATACCTCGAACATTGACAAAATGCTCGATAAATGCGGGAGTGACCGTGGACACACTGTAGGCCCTCCGCATAAGAAACGTCTCCATCAAGGCGGCCGCCCTCACAAAAATACTACCCATCCAGCCTCGCTCAGCTGCAATCTCCACCTGGAGATCCGGCGTGTTATATATATAAGGCACCTTGAAGATCCAATGAGCTAGAAGTCCGTAGAGTGCGAGTGTGATTGGTTGTGCTTCTATGAATACTATGTGCTTACCTCGAACTAATCCTAAATGGCAGAGTGCGTGAAACGTAAAACTTAAATAGTTGAGTAAGCGCATGAAGGGTTTCTTACCACCTGCAGGGTACAACCAGATTCGCTTGACCTCGATGTCATCTACTTTGTCGGTCACACTGAGCTTCCCGTGATAGCCCTCATGAATCACCCCTTCCGGATAATTGGGCATTCCCGTCAGAATCGTCACTCGTCGCCCTAGAGAGGTCAACTCCTTCGCAAAGGCTCTGAGGCGGATCTGCGGGGCCCCGATCTCTGGATGATAATATTGGGTAACTATCAGCCAATCTTGAAACTTCGGTATTTTGCTCATCGAGAGTTGGTCTTTGTTAGGCCATTGCGAGGCAGTTGCCACAATTTCTTTTAAACTTTTTCGACGATCCTCACCAGATCTTACACCATTTGACTTGTTCCCTGCTCAAAAAAGGCAAAAGCAATGAAGATTGCAAGTAAAGTTGTCCGATGTATGTAGAACATAATCCCTCCGGTGTTCCCACTCGCCTCCTTATCAGCGTTACACTGAAATATTTGCACGCACAATTGGCCTAGGATCAACGATTGAGCAGTCCCCGACCTCGGGGGTCGAAGTGCGGCGGGCTGGCCGGAGTGACTCGGTCTCAATCACCTGCCATTCGCCTCATATCGCGCCAAGCGCCGCGGGCACCCCGAACCTGCCATCCGGATACACATGGATCCAGACCGCGACTTCATATAATTGAGCTAGGGAAGGTCTGATTTATTCCCCGTTGGTGATGTACCATGAGGAATGCAGCACTGAACGGGAGACACGCGCATGCACCAACAGACCTTTGCAGAAGTCCCCTTCGAACAGTATCGTAAACCCACGCGTCGAGAGCAGTTTCTCGATGAGCTGAACCGCGTGGTGCCATGGGCGGAATTAGTGGCCGTGATCGAGCCGGTCTATCCCAAGGCCGAGGGCCCGGGGCGTCCACCGGTGGGCGTCGAGCGCATGGTGCGCCTCCATTGTTTGCAACAGTGGTTCAATCTCTCGGATCCGGCGGTCGAGGAGGGCTTGTACGACTCACGCGCCATGCGGCAATTCGTGGGCATTGATCTGGGCCGTGAACCTGTCCCGGATGAGACGACGATCTGCAAGTTTCGACATCTCTTGGAAACCCACCAGTTGGGCGAACAGCTCTTTGCACGAATCGAGACGTATCTGGCCGCCCACGGGTTGAAGGTCAGCCGGGGCACCATCGTGGATGCCACCATCATCAGTGCCCCCAGTTCGACGAAGAATCGCACCAAGGAGCGGGATCCAGAAATGCATCAGACCAAGAAGGGGAACCAGTGGTATTTCGGGATGAAGGCCCATATCGGCGTCGACAGCCAGACGAAACTGATTCATTCGGTGGCGGCGACGGCAGCCAATGTGCACGATAGCCAAGTGTTACCCAAATTGCTGCATGGCCAGGAGACCCGGGTATGGGGCGACTCAGCCTCTAGCGGGCAACGGCACGTGATTCGACAGCACGCACCCCAGGCCAAGAGGTTCGTGCAGACGAACGCGCATCGGCATCAGCCCCTGAGTGAGGAGGAGCGGAAGCAGAACCGCACGAAATCAAAAGTGCGGGAGAAAGTAGAACATGCCTTCTTGATCATCAAGCGGATCTTCGGGTGGGCCAAAGTCCGGTACCGCGGGCTGGCGAAGAACACTCACTGGCTCCAGATCAGCTGCGGATTAGCGAATCTGTATATGGCGCGACGGCGGCTCTTGGCAGAGACGTAGAGGCTGTGTGTCTGGGGACTCGCCCCGGGCCATCGGAGGGTGGATCTACTCCACGAACCGGCTTCTCAACCGGGGGATGCTCCCCGAAGTTGTGTGGGGCACCAACTCCGGAACGGATTTCTGAGTAGAACCGTCAATTAATCAGACCTTCCCTAGGTGTTGATCTCGTGGGATCTGCAGGCTCCGGCCCTGATAGCCCACCGTATTGTCGTTGGCAACGACGCGCTCCTCATGCACACAGAGTATCTCCGCAAGATTCATCCCAATCCGCAGGACAAAGGCCGTGCCCGTTTCGGACACCGCCACCCCAGAACGCTAATTGTAGACGGGGAGAAACGCGGTGAGCAGCTACCGGTTCGCCACCATGTTCATATTCCCGGCGAGCGCTAATTCTTTGGGTAACCGATCTTGGAACGTGCAGAAGGCATACTCCGAGCGTGCCCGCACCTCTGACGAATAGACCGGGATCAGCAGGATGCCTAACCGCTCCAAAGCCCGGTGCACCTGGGTTGGCCGATACTCGTTCGCTGACCTTGGTTGTCAACAGTGAACGCCATGAATTGCAGCGCATGTCGCTGGCTGTTGAAGAGCCCAAACATGGCGGGTGAGCAATTCCCCAACCGCGAATGGTGCCGGTGAGGGTTATAGAAGAACTCAATACTCCGAGATCTCTTGCCGGGCTTGCTCTCGTGTGGCTTCCAACCCCGGATGAAAACCCGTTGTCCCGCAATTCCGCTCGCAGGCGTTCCGGTCCATACATATTCCAGGTGCGCACCTGCACCGCCTGGATCGCCACTTCCAACCGTGCGTTCTCAGGGGCGCGCGTCGAGGGCCGGCGGGTCCGCCAGTCGCTTCGAAACACCTGCAGGACCCGACAGTGCAGGGGCACGGAATACTGAGGGCGCAGCGTCGGCACGCATGCGTACCGGGCAGCTGCGCTTTCGCAACGTACGCGGTGGGTTGTTTCAAGGTGTCGCGCTCTATTCGGGCCTCGGCGAGCTCACGCTTCAGCCGAAAGGCCTCGACTTCCAGCTCCGTCATGGGCCGGCGGCTTTCCCCCAGCGTCGCAAGCTGGCCACGACGGACTCGAAACACCCAGTTCGCAAGTGTCTTAATCCGACATCGCCAGTCGTCTCGCCGCCTCGTGAATTGTTCACTCCCGGTCCCGAACCAACTGCACAGGTCGTTCCTGGAACTGCTTCGTGTACTTCTGCCACGGAACCCGTTCCATCTCACACGTCCAGACCTCAGATTGTAGGTTGATGGCGTCCATTTTTTTCAAGTTTACCTCACTCGATCCAGGCAAACAGGCCTAGCTAGTGTTTCTTGGGGCCTACACTGTTTACAACCTACGACTCAGCCTGAATCAGCGCAAAAGAGCTTTTCATCAATTTCATCAGAATCTTAGAGAAAAATTACAATTGGCATGAACATTGCCTATTGACGCACCAGTATCACTGAACCGCATTTCGGTGAACTGCTCAAACCCTCCCTGCAGTTTCCGAGTTGCAGACCATATTTATGAAAGGGCTTTCTTATGACTCGGCTGAAACAAGCAATTGGCGCCTGCGCGCTGGCCAGTGCACTCCTGTCGTCCATTCCAGCCTATGCCGCGACCTACTATGTCGCCACCACTGGGAATGACAGCAATCCCGGAACAAGCTCTAGCCCTTGGCGGACCGTGCGCTACGCGGTGTCCAAAATGATCGCTGGAGATACAACCTACGTAAAAGGAGGGACGTATACCGAATCGAATATTCGATTTAGCAAATCCGGTACCCAGTCAGCTCCTATCAAGCTCTTGAACGCCCCTGGCCAGTTCCCGATCATTAAGTGCAGCTCCAATAGTAATAGCAAAGCTAATTCGGTTCTTTTTCAGAACATCTCTAGTTATCGATACGCGATTGGGTGGATTAACCTGGAAGGATTTGAGATCAAGAATTGCCACGTCGGAATCAGATTGTATAACCTTCATGATTCGGTGATTCGACGCAATTGGATTCACGATAGTCAGAGCCAAGGCCTTTTGGGGAATGGCACGAGGATTCTTCTTGATCGCAACAGGGTCAATCATAACGGGCCATTTGCGGCAAACCCGAGCAGCACCCTTGCACACGGCATCTATTTGAACGGCACCGCCATTACGATCACAAATAATCTGATCTATGACAATCTTGCACATGGGATTCAGCTGAACGGCTCAGGCAGCTCTGTCTATACCTCATCACTACATGCAGGCCCAGAATTCGCGGCCTCGAAAAATTGGATCATCGCCAACAACACCCTTGCCTATAATAGAAATCGTTCCGGTATGGTCGTGTGGGGCTCAACCTGTGGCAACGCACGGATCGAGAACAATATTTTCTATGAGAACGGTGTCAAACTCGCTGAATACGCTCCACAAGGCGTTGAATTCACTTCAGTCACCTGTACGGGGATACAGATTAGAAACAATCTCGCCTTCGCGAGTGGGTCTGGTGCCATGCAGTTTCTCGGTACTTCAGCGAAGGCAGGAACCCATTACACACAGTCTGGCAATATTGTGAATACGGCCAATCCGAAATTCGTCAACGCTCCAGCTACATATCCGTCGGCGCCGAATTTTGCCCTGGCTTCAGGAAGCTCAGCGATAAACAAGGGCTTGAGCACTTCTGCAACTAAGACCTCGTACACAAGCATCTCTCGACCACAAGCGTCTCTTTATGATATGGGTGCCTTTGAATTCTACAGTAGTAACACTAGTCTCGCCTCGCCAACATCACTGCAGCTTGCTAACTGACGGCATGGATCCCAGGGTTTCCATCGTATCCACCACCGCGCTGCTCACGCAGCGCGGTGCCCTCATCCTATAACCACGCCCCTCCGTCGTTGTCCATCCATGACTCATCGCTATAGATGTGCCACATTGCCAAATTATGTGAAGGGGGACTCACCGCAAATCCAAAGCCTCGAGACATCCCCCGCTTGGATCCGACATCCAGGGGGAGCTATAATCGTCTCTAAGAAATCGGGAGCGATGTGCTTGTAGCAGTTTAATAGGGGCTAGAATGAAGCTTTGTCGACAGCAATTGAATCATTGGCCGAAACTGTCCTGGTTTGCAAGAGTCACTGACGATACCGTGAGCGTTCTTCATGGGTGTCGGGTCGAGTATTCCGATGAATGGATTTTTGAAGGAACGTGGGCAGGAGAATTTGGGAAGGGTGATTTTGATCGTGAGGCTCCTGTCATCATCGGAACCGGATTTCGTCTCAGGGAGAACAGGGTGTCGTTTGTTTGCTCCACCGGTGCACTTGATCGCATGTTTTATGTGAACAGAAAGAAGGAGCTCCTGGTCTCCAATTCATTACCTTGTTTGTTGTCAGTAGCCAATCTTCGTTTAGATTCCGCATTCCCCTACTCAAAAACGTTAAAGACTTACCTCAAGAATCATCGGAATCGACCAAAGACTTTGCCGACATTAGACGGAGATGAAATCCACTTTCTGACATACGAAAAACTTGTCTACTCCCAGGAAACGCTGGCAGAACACCCTCCCCCTGCTGAAGATGCCTTCACTTCGTTTGAGGAGTATGAGGAGTTCTTGCGTTCAAGGATGTTCGCCATTCGAGAAAATTTGCAGGATGAGCGGCGTCGGTTCAAGATGGCTCCGGTTACTACAATTTCTAAAGGGTATGACTCAGGAGCCTCCGCTGCGATCGCCAAGCCCCTTGGCATTCGTTCCGCGCTTACAATCTCCCGCGTCGGGAAGTTGCGGCACGATGATTCTGGTGAAGACATCGCTAACAAGCTGAGTATCCCAGTAAAAAGTGTCATTGAACGTCGATCGGCCTATAGAGACTACGATTTAGTGTTGGCTGGATTGGGTCAATCTGGTGGTTTAAACATGACACTATTTGACTATCCTGATGATTTAACTCTTCTGATTGTGGGAACTCGGGGGGATGTTGTGTGGCAAAAGGCTTTGAGGAAGGAATCGGATGACTCCCATCATTTCCTGGATCAGAATGACACAACTAGCTGCGATTTGGCCGAATGGCGATTACACAAAGGAGTGTTTCTTGCTAATCCCCCATCCATCGGGGCTTCCAGAGTCGATTGTTTGAAACGAGTTAATGATAGCGCTGATATGGATCCGTGGAGGATTGGTGGTAATTACGATAGGCCTATCCCCCGTAGAATACTCGAACAACAAGGGGTAAGAAGAAACACATTTGGAATGCAAAAAACGGCATCAGTTTCTGCGTGGCAAAGGTATCAATTTAGTGATTCCGAGCTTCAAAATGATTTAGAGCTATTTTTTAAGCTTCATGGTAAGCGCATGCCGGGACAAGTACTAGGTGGGCTTGTTGATATTGTGCACGGCCTTCGGTTGAAGTTAGCCGAATTGGCTCATAAGAAGAAATTCATCAAGTTCGCACAACTCGTTCGCTTGCCAGATTACAGCGACTTGCTCTTCGTTTGGGCTAATGAGCGGTTGGCAAGAAGGAATTATTCTATTGCACCTCAAGAATCTGCCGCGAAACTCTAAGCTTCCAAAGTATATTTAGCGTATTTGAACGCTCTGTACCGGGGTGGGTGATTGGGCGTCGCCATCGGTGCGGTACTCATAGGCGCCGATGTCATGAGCACGCCCCTGAGGACGAGCCGTACCAGCGAAGTCTGTACGACGAGCCTTCAAAAGAGCGTCTTTAAAGGCTGTACGAAGAGTCTCACCAGGAGGCTCATCAGAGGGAGGCAAGCCTTTGTCGATGGCCGGGCTTCGTGGCGTCAGGGCAAAATTTGGCGATGCAGGAAGTTCCACTGGGGCGTTGACGAATTCCGGACTACTGATATTCACGATGTTTTCAGTAAACACCAGGTCCGATGGTGGCGTCCCGGTCGATGAGGCTGTCCCCCCTAACCCGCTAGCATAAAAGTGGTTATTGCGTACCTGTATTCCGGTTGCTGATCCGGCTCCCACATAATCAATGCCATTGGCCGATCCTCGCACATTGCGACTGTTTTCGTAAAAGATATTGTTCTCGATCCGTGCGTTATTACAGGTTGAACCCCACACGACGATGCCGGCACGATACTTATTGTAGGCGAGAGTATTGTTCGCAATGATCCAATTATGTGACACGGCAAATTCCTGGCCCGCATGTAGTGATGGGTCATAGACCGAGCTGCTTGAGCCGTTCATCTGGATGCCATAAGACAGATTATCGTAGATCACATTGTTTGTGATCGTGATGGCAGTCCCATTCATATAGATGCCGTGCTCTTTATTGCAGGAGACGGTACCTGCGGCGCATCCAGAAAAATTTCCGTTGTGGTTGATAACGTTTCGGTCGACTAGGATTCTTGTGCCGTAACCGAGTATCCCCTGGTATTGGTTGTCATAGATGGTATTCCCTCGAATAATCACGTCGTTCGCACTATAAAGTCTGATCCCCACCGCACTATTGGTGATTGTAAACCCCTCGATCACGATCCAGCCCACAGCCTTATTGTAGCCTCCGGAGTTCCACAGTG
This sequence comes from Nitrospira sp. UBA5698, assembly GCA_002420115.1. Lineage (GTDB taxonomy): Bacteria > Nitrospirota > Nitrospiria > Nitrospirales > Nitrospiraceae > Nitrospira_D. The sequence goes on along the minus strand of DIHK01000061.1, from coordinate 58,389 downwards.
AGATCCGATGAGTGCCGTTGGTACGATCAGTAAACCGGATAGTGGGAGTTTCACCTGGGTAATTCAGCAGGCGAATCGGGGCGCTGGACGTGCCTGATCGCTTGAATCGCACTTCCGCCGACTCGATGTACGTCCCACCACGTGCATAGGTCGTATCCCCTGCAACCATGGCATTGACGGCATGAGCGATTGTTCGGAACGGTTTATCTTCTGTCCCAGGATTACTGTTATCCCCGGTTGTGGCGACGTAATACGTCGCCGCATGGGCCGTGCCAAAATAATGTTGACAACCCGTAACGGTTGTCGAGAGGGCACTAGCCAAAACGTAAATGCTGATTGCTTGCTTGAGTCGAATGATCATGTGCATCCTCTTCATGGTCCACAATATGCTGCGTTCGCAGTGACGCTGTTTGCAGCCTCATCGACGAAGTCACGGAGCACCAGTTGAGAGCATACATCATGCCAGTAAGCTGTTTACGAACGGCGACGAACAAAGAAGAAACTGCATGAATTTATTTGCAATGGTTCAAAATTGTTCATGGGCTGTAACTGGGGTGTGCTGAAAGGGACTTTAGAATCTTGTTGTTCTGATTCCTATTCCAGCGGGCACCGCGGCTGATGCTAGCTGCGGCAATGAGGGTCGCATCGGCGGCGATGGTCGTTCCCATGGTGTGCATACTTCTTCTTCGAGAAGTAATGAGGGAAGGTCAGAACAAGATGACCACTTACCACACCATCTCAATCCACGGAGTCTCTTCTGATTTTGTAAGTCGTTCCCACTGTAAGTCAGAAAAACATGGGCCTTGCGTAGCCTCGCTGAACTTGATGTCATTATGCTGGGCATTCCACTCCATAATCCTGACGCGCTCCTGATCGTCAATAGCAAGATCCCATCCTATACATCGTGCATAGGGCACTCTCTTATGAAGACTCGTCACCAGGTTAAGACAATCATCATACCGGGGAATGAGCTTGCCCTCAAACTTCACCTCACTACCAGGGTGCCTCTCGATTTCCAGCCAATCTGTAGTGAATCCGACGTGATTAAAGGCTCCGGTTTTGATGTCTATCGGTATCCGTATATGGCTGCTAGATTGCACGTGAGTATCAGTACCGCTCCCTAATCTCAGGTAACAAGCCCGAAGCGAAGTCGTTCCGATATCCGTAATCACTGTTGTCATTCTCAGTGTCGCGACGGATGTCCTCGCGAATTCCCGAAATAGCTCATGCTGATTAATAAAGCCCTGAAATACTCCATTGCCTAGACCATAGACTTTACTTAAGTCAAAGGACTCTCTATCAAAAAACCAAATCCCCTTCCCTCGTGAAGAGCTGTCAAGCTTAAAGACGACTCTCTCTCGATCTGAAAAAATACTGCTTTTGACAGAATCAGGAGGAATCACCCGATAGTCGGTATCAAAGAACACGCCATTCACATATGAAAGGATATCGGGGAAACTTTTGCTTGAAAAGATTGCAGGATGCAATGACTTCAGGCCAGAAATTTTCCCATAAACACCCTTCAGCTTGGGGCGTACGACGGACCCGTAGTAATTGTCTGGTATCCACCCTTCCATAAATTTCCCAGCAACAGCAGAGTACACATACAACCAGACTGCGAAGTGACGATGTCCAAAAACATCTATTGCATAGTCATTACACTGCTTGACAAGCCGACGAGATAAGGAGCCTTTTGCACGCTCTATACGCTTCAGTATTCCCTTTGCATCCATCATGTGTTGATGATGATAGTGATAGCTAAGCAGAGACCTCAGAGAACTTCTCAGAAGTGGCACGGGTAGTTTGGACAGCTTCTGCCAGTTCATAAATCGCAACTCCTGCCAAGAAGGTCGGGAGTAATAGACGAGGGTCTGGTGTCGCCGCTGCCGATCTCGTAGATCGTCTCGATAAATTCTAAACCGCTTGCGCGCCCTGCCAAAGATAGAGCTCGCGTACAATCAGAATTCCCTGCAACCAGCAGTTGTCTGTTTGACTCATGCTGACCTTGCATGGTATCACGACCAGCATCTAGCCACATATTGACTTACATCGGTAAGCTGTGCAGTCCGCGTGATGCATAAATACTGGTATTCTTCGTCAACCGAGCCACAACCCGGTCAGGGTAGCGCATTTTCTTGCTGTATAATCTTCAGGACAGTCCCCATGGCGTGGCAACATATTTTAACGCCTCGTCAGGTGTCGACTGAAATGCTTCCTTCTTGCCAAGATAGATGAACAAAAGTCTATCAGTAGACTAGGATTGATCATCCTGCAACTCGCAGTGCCCTGTCTATGATGAGACTCCACTACCTCGTGGTAGAAGCTCCCTAAACGCAAGGCGGTCTGTTCCAAGGAGAGAGCTTGCATCTTTGCATGCCCAGCGACGCGCCCCTTATTAGCCGCGACCAAGCTTAGCTTGATCCCCAAATCGTCTGGATCTGGCAGTGCGATATGACACCCCTCAATCCCATCAATTCTTTCACGCACATCCCCCACATCCACTGAAACAACCGAGACATCACACGCAAGAGCTTCCTTGATGATGTTTGGCGACCCCTCATGTAAAGAGGTGAGTAGCACCACATCGCTGGCATTCAACCAGATAGGTACTGCTTCATGAGACACTCCACGAAGCTGATGCAGCTCTACATTCAGGCCCGATCGGTTGGCTTTGTCAACTGCCGCTTGTGCCAAGTAGAGACGTTTACGAGGATCGCCACCGACATTCGCGGGGAATAAAACATGAAACCTGTTTGGATCCCATCCTAACCTATTGCGACAGTCGGCCTGGTCAATCGGCTTGAACCGCTTAAGGTCAATGCCATTCGGAATGATTCGCACTTTGGAGCGGATGACAGTAGCCGGAAGAGCCTGTTCCAGATTTCTCGATTTGACGATCACGCCATCCGCTCGACGAGCCGCAACCAGTGAGGCAAAGATCCCGCATTCACTGGCTATTCTTCTGATAGGTCCTGATAGCAGCTCGCCCAAAAGGTCAGACCCGCAGAACGAAACCACCGTCGGCCTATCCACAACGATTCGTGTCACGCGCTCTGCCAAAACCCCCCCATACATAGCATGAACCACATCGGGACAAAACTGCTCAACACGACGTCGAAGCTCTGCTCCCATGGTAAGATAGGAACGCATGCCGCTCTCAAAGCGATCAACAAGCATCACGTCAACATCCAGACCGCTACGCTTTAGCCCAACAACTTGCTGTTCGACGAAGGTACCCAACGTCGGGGACCTCGTGGTCGGATAAATATTGGTCACCGCCAAAACGCGCATGGAATCCTTTCGGAAGACTAGTTGCTGAGCGCCTGAGCAGACTTGGGTTTTTGGAGAACTAACAAGACGCCGCTTGTTAGGGCGTCTGTTTCGCTCAATTTCGAGAATCGCAATGCCAGAGCCGATGCGTCAAGTCCATGTGGTGCTTGATCTCGCTGCGTTAGGAGTAGCTCAAAACCCGCTTTCTTGGCGAGGGTAAGATGTGTGCTGAGCGGCTCACGATTTAACAGAAATTCCCGCTTTCCTCGGACCAGTTTCCACTGCCGATCGGAGTAGGCCCGATGGCCATTCCAAAACGGCGACCGACCATGAGCCCTAAAATCGATCACATGCGATGAGTAGCCACCGGGCTTTAGCCAGGCAAACATAGCCCGATACGTCTCCTCAAGACTGTCAACGTGCTCAAGCACGGCTTGTGAAAAAATCAAGTCCAGAGAGGATTCATCAATCTGCGGCAATGACATCCATGGAACTCTGTACCCGAGAAGAAAACCTCTGTCTAGCCCACTTCGGAGCTGAGCGCGAATCTCTTCGGCTTTAGCAATAACATTACCCCCATCAACGACATGACGTGGGAACTCACACGAATCGATCAGGGGTCGAACGGAAGGAAATTCCTTGTCGTCCGGGACTTGCGCCTCCTTTGTATACATGTCCAGCAGCTCATTAAGCATCTTGCTTAAATCTGCCTTCGCTGAATAGGGGACGATATCCAATCCCACGTACCGGCTCGCACCGGAAAGCAAGGCCGAAAGGCCGATACCAAGACTGTCTCCTGGCCCCAACTCACCAATGTTTGCCCCACTAACATTGAAACCATACCGGTTGAGCGTGATTAAATGACGAAACCAAACGGAATAGCAGTATCGAGCCGAGTCAGATCCTCCGGTTGACGCGTGACGTTGACGCCATGCATTCAAGATAGGGACCCATGTTAACATCCCCAATAGAATGTGTCGGGTCTTCCACATTTGCATCACACTAACCCCCCGTATTCTTGCTTTATCCCCCCCGATCGACATGCGATAAGGTAACGAACTCTCTCGTTCGCACAAGCATTGCGTGCAAAATCTCCAGGCTCAAACATCCACTCGGAGCTTCCTGCCTTTTGTACAAACCTCCCCGCTATCCCATCTTTTCGCATCTGATCTACTGAATGACTCGCCCCAAAGACTGCTTGTAGTTCATTGACAAGCAGCCGACCATCTGTAGTTTCGAACACATCAACGTCCATACTTCGAAACTTTCCTTTTTCAGTAACCTCCAAAAGAAAATTAAGATGCCGTTCTTCAGGAACATCCCACTCAACCACCCCGGAACCACTGTGAAAACCACCGACGCAACCTTTTACGTGGCCGAAAAATGAGTCTCCAATTCTAACCAATCTCCATTCTTTGAGCACGGAAATGTACTCCTGAAGAAGCACGGTCCCCCATTGCCGGTCGCGGCGATCGAACCCATTGGGCAGAATACCTTTTTTAAAAACCTTGCCTACAAATCGCCGAAGTTTATCTCGATCATGAAATAACCGTACTCCAGAAGCCACGGCTCCAAAACTCGCTTTGAAAACTATGGGTAGGTCACACGAAGCAACAAATTGCTGACACTCATCTAGATCATAGAATACCCACGTTCGAGGATGAGGAATTCCGTTGGTTGCCAGCCAATAGGCCAACCGCCGCTTATCCTCGTAGAACCACATTTCACGCGTGGTGGGAAAGACCGTGATCCCCATTTCGCGATCGAGAATTTCGATTCGGTCTTTGATCATCGAATTCCAAATACTTAAATAAGGGTCCCCCCAAACAAGCATAGCCTTGCAGGAGGATTCTCTTACCTGAGCAAGCCAGTCAGACTTGGCAAGGTCAATGACTCGGAATGGCACTCCCATTTCAAGGCATGCGGCTACATAACTTCCGTGTGCATACATAGAATTCTTAATGATTCCAATACGGAAGGGAATACCACTTGAATTATTGTCGCTCGAAAGAACTCCTGAATGAGGAGATATTTCTTCACTCCAACGCAATTTGAGTGGAGTGAGACACACATATCGTTGCACCCAATATCGAATGTTCTTGGGAATCCAATATCGAGCTAATGAGATCCACTGATTCCTCTTCACCGAGTAAATACCCTCCTTCCCTCTTCGCGACCCTTGAATACTATGCCCCCGAATCGGTCATGAAACGTTGAAGGCCAACCCATGCCCAATGGATCTGACGACCGCATCTCCAGCACACTTTAACAAAGCACGGATTATCTCCAATGAATGAAAAGCAATAAAGGCCATTGCTATCCAAGAGAGATTTTATCGTCAAAACAAATTCTCGACACTGATTTAATTGTTTCGATCCTCCCCCATTGCCCTAAGGGGATCATCATCTATTCTATCTCTCCATCCTGCCACCCTATAGGCTGCCAGCGTCTCTGAGACAAGCCTGTCCAGTGTAAACTCTCGCTTCGCCTTTTCTTTAGCGGCTTCCCCCATTTTCAAGCAAAGTCCGTCATTACTGAGCAGAAGCGATACATACTTCACGAACGTGGCCTCATCCTCCTGACGCACCACAAATCCCGTCTTGCCATCTTCCACGAGATAGGGGATCTCACCTGTTTCCATCGCGACGACAGGAAGGCCACAGGCCATCGCTTCCATCACAACATTGGGGCACCCTTCACTTTGTGAAGTATGGACCAAAAACTTAGCCCCACTCAAGAAGGCGGGTATGTCATGGATTGCTCCTCGAAACTCAACGATCTTAGAAACACCCAGGTCATCCGCAAGTTTATGGAGAGCTGCACGCAACGGACCATCACCAGCAATTTGAAAACGTATATCCTCGCCTAAGACAGTTTTCAGGCTTCGAGCCACTCTAAGTAGTCGATCCCAACGCTTGACCGACACCAACGACCCGATTGCTGCCACATAACCCCTCCTCTCAGAAACCTCTCTCACACACTTGAACTGATTGAGGTCGAGAGCGTTGCGGACGGTGACGACCTGCCTGGATGTGAAGAGACTCAAGGCACAATTTGCCGCATCAGCCGATGGAGTACTATTGACTATATGAAAAGCTGGCCACTTTGCGTTTAGCAGCCGTTTGACTCCTCCTGATCTTCGCTTGCGCGGATTGTACTCGCTGCGTCGAGAGCCTATCGCCAGCGTTTTGGTTGCCCATGCTGCATACGCTACGGCAAAGTTTGTATGAAACCCGTAGGAATGAATAACTTCCGGTCTGAGCTGCCGCGTCAAGGCTCTTAACGCTTTCAATTTAGCCGGAGAAGACCACTCAGGTGGAAATCCGTACAGTGGGATTGTCAGTGCTTCGATGTCCTTGTAGTACTTATCATTGTGATTGAGGTTCCATACAACGACCCCTGGACAATATCTAGCATGATTCAAATTGGCGAGAAGATAGTACAGTTGCCGCTCTAATCCCCCAAGTCTAAGTTGTCCTACCACGTACAGCAGGCGACACCTAACTGTCTCATTCTTAAGCACGATGCCATGTCCATCGATCACAGCGATCACCCGTTCCAAAAGTGCTTGAGTAAGTAAAAACCTCTTTCAGAGTTGCTCTTCAAAGATAGCAAAGTCTCGGGGCTCGCAGGTCTGACAGGCGGTACGAATCTCCTTAAACAAGGATAGGCTCCGTCTGCAGGATGACAATCTCATAGGGCTTCCGAATTCCCCTTAGGAGACCGAGCCAGCACCTTCTAAATGCAAATGGATGGACAGCAGGAAAATTGTCCGCCGAAATATGGCTGACCTCGAAAAACGTCCGTCGGGGCGACCGCTGCAAAACGCTTCCACGATTGACTCATACCCTTCCGGCCTGAACAACTCGGGTAGTCGACTTGATGAACCAAGTAGAGTCTCTCTGACACAAGACCGAAACTCAGCATTTACCCATCGATCCACTGGAACACCAAAACCACGTTTAGGTTTCTCGGCGATCATTCGAGGAAGTTGTCGTGCGGCAACCTTCCGCAGAACCTGCTTGCACTCACGCCCTTTTACCTTGAGTCTATGCGGCAAGGTGAGACCAAACGAAAACAGTTCCTCATCCAGCATGGGCACACGGACTTCCAGGCTTTCCTTCATGCTGGCAAGGTCAACCTTGAATAGAAAGTCGTTCGCCAGCATCATGCGCACATTTGCTTCTGTCGCCAAGGCGGAGAGCCGCTCAACTCGATCTGTCTTACGAGGTAAGCAGTGCTCCCATTGCGGTTCAAAGAACCGTCGAATGGGTAACATCTTCTGATAGTCCAAACATAAACCGCGTAATTCCTCTTCTTGTACGAAGGTGAATAGACCTTGAACGACTTGCGTATCATCGCCCTGCGCAATTGCTCTGAAACGAGCCGGGAGATAGGTCGGCAGAACGGTTAGTTTCGCCAGTCGATCAAGCGCCAAAGCACTTACTTCCCACATAACAGCTGGAAAATGTTGCATCTGTGCAATTCGTGCCAGCCGCCAATAGATATCATACCCTCCAAATGCCTCATCCCCACCATCGCCTGAAAGAGCCACGGTCACATGGGTACGCATCAATCGACACACCGCATTTACACCAAACAGTGACGTATCGGCAAAAGGCTGCCCCGCATGGGTCAGCAAATCTACAACGTGTTCCCATGTTCCTTGTCCCTCATCCATATCAAGAGTCACATGACGGCTTCCGATGTGCTGAGCCACGGCTAATGCAGCCGCCGTCTCATCAAATTTTCGGTCAAAGAAACGAACATTATAGGTCTGCAGTGTTCCCTGAAGTGCTTGTTGAGCTGCCGCGCTGACGAGCGAAGAATCGATCCCGCCGCTCAGCAGAGAACCGAGATGAACCTCACTTTCCAACTGACGTTGCACCGCCGCAGTCAGCAAACCTTCCGCTTGATCAACAGCTTCCGACAAAGACAAGCTTTGGTTCGGTGCGATAACCCCCCTCCAATATCGGCGTGTTTTACAGAAAATCGCACCATCCCGCATCAAACTCGCTTCAAGAATTTCTCCGGCTTGCAATGCACAGATACCTTGATAGAAGGTCTCAGGAGCTGGAACATAAAACAGTGCTGCTGAGTCATAGATTGCCTGTCTGTTCGGTCTCGTATCGATATCCTTTACACACCGCAGGGCTCTGAGTTCACTTGCAAATGCCAGCCTCGTCTTCGTCAGGGCGTAAAAGAGCGGTTTGATTCCGAAACGATCACGAGCAAGAAGAAGTGTTTGAGCACGAGCATCATAAATCGCGATCGCAAACATCCCCCTCAACCGCTCCACAAAACCTGGGCCTAGCTCTTCATAGAGATGAGGTATGACCTCAGAATCTGAATGGCCGCGAAAATGATGGCCTTTTCGTTCCAGATCGTTCCTCAACTCCCGATGGTTATAAATCTCTCCGTTGAAAGCCGTCCAGATTGTTCCGGCTTCATTTGCCATCGGTTGAGCGCCAGATTCTGACAGATCGATGATGGACAGTCTCGTGTGGATAAGAGTAGCAGAAGGGAACGACCTGACTCCGTAGCCGTCTGGCCCTCGGTGATGCAGCGCCTGCCGCATGCGATCGGCAACTGTGTCGCCGTCATCTTGAGATCCAATCCACCCGCCAATTCCACACATTCTACATGTCCTTCCATTCCTCGGTTCAATAGACCGTACATGTCTCAGAAACTAAGTATTCAAGGCTAAATTCTTGTTCAGCGTTGAGTCGGCCAGCTTCTCTCATCCGGCGGTACGATTCACGGTCTGCCAGGAGGATGTCCATGCGATTGACCAGTGCAGTCTCATCCTGTCTTGCTCCAATGAACAATGTCTTCCCGTCATCGATCAAAAAGGGGACGTCACCTACGTCAGCGCCAACGACAGCACAACCACAGGGCATTGGCTCCAGCGCAGCATTCGGCAGGCCCTCCACGTCGGACCTATGCACGAGAAAGGCAGGGCCGGCAAGTAAGCTTGGAATATCATCTCGATGGCCCAAGAACCGAATCACGTGTTCCACATGCATCCCTCTTGCCATGGCCTCTAGTTCTTCTCTCAATGGGCCTGAGCCTGCATGAAGCACCTTGAACTCTAACCCTTTCTCTTTGAGACAAGCGACGACTCGAAGAAGATGATTCCAACGTGTTATCGGCAGTAAGCTTCCCACAGCCAAAATACACCCTTGTTCGGGCAGGCCCTGAGGCGAGAACTTGCCCAGATCAACGCCATTCTGGACGATGTAGCTGCAAGCGGGGCGGAAAAATGTAGCGACGTGCTGGGCATTCTGCGCCGCTGTTGAGCGATTGAAAATCTGATCGTGAGGCCATCGGGTAGACAGCTTCCTAAGCAACGTCCTATGTCGCCGTTCTGAAATGAAGCTGTTTTGCCCTGCCTCAATCGGCATAGCGGCCGTATCTTGCGCCACCCATCAGGCAAGGATATTGGTATAGAACGAATACGAATGAATCACCTCTGGTCTCAGAGCAAACACCAAACTGCTTAGAGCTTGTAATCTGGCTAATCGTCTTGGCTCAGTTCCTAGGGCACTCACGAACACATCAAGCACACGAATTTCTACAGCGAAACGATCGTTGGGAGAATTCCTCCATACGGCGACAACCCGTTGATGCTGTCTTCGGTCCATGGCTTGTATCAGGTAGAAGGGTTGATGCCCTAAATCCCCCTAGACCTAATTGTTCGACAAATAGAGAAGGCGGGCAGTTCATTTCTTGGAATGAAGCGATTCTCTCAGAACTTCTATAGGGCTGTTTCATACTAGCACTGTTCTCTTTCGCGAATAGTTCCAGCCTGATCAAGTCAGCCGTCTGAACTACTTACAAACAAAGTCTCAGTTAATGTTATTATCGGCACCCGGTCGGTGTGTGTTCACCTCACTTGTCGACACGATACCCCTCGGCCAGATCCCTTGCCTTGCACCAACCAACATACCTACGGCAAAGGCATACACTTTGTCATACACAATGTGCGACACCAACAAATAGAGAGCGCCCGAAACGAGAATACTTAGCAGCGCAAGAGAAAGCTCATCACGCCCACATCGCAATGGGATGGAACGATAGACGCACCATATGATCCACAGAAACATCAAGAGTCCGAGAACACCCCACATAATTGTGACCTGTAGAAATGCGTTGTGTGCACCGAGCACAGCGCCCCTTCTGACAAACCCCTTCTCAAATCCCCACTTTCGAAAGTAATTTCCCGAACCAACACCGGACACAAAATATTCTGACAGGTGGTTGATTGCCGTGGTATATATAAATGCACGTGCCTCGGTCTTTCCGTACTCATCCTTCTCGGTCGTAAACTTCATCCGGGTCCAGACAACGTCAGGAACCAACGGATAGATGCTCAAACCTAAGATGGAAACAAGAATCAATGCTTTCCCATATTTTCTAACTCCGTAAGCATAGAGAATTGCTAGAAAGGCCACCAGGCCGATCACAAAAGCACCCCTCGACATCGTTAGTAACGCGGCGACGAGGCAGAAGATGCTCACTCCCAACAATGGGATACGGAAAAGGTTGAACCGGTCCGATAGAAACAGGGCAAATGCGACAATTGCTCCCTGAATGCATACATAAGCTACCCTATTTAAATTGTTCTGGAAGCCCGCATCTACTCCACCCCGAATCGTGGTAGCCTCATTGAAACTACTTCCTGCCCCCATATCGTTCAGCGTTCCGTACGAGTTGAAAAAGAGGAAAACGGATACCCACAAGGCTGCTGCAATATGTCCATACAGGCCGGCAGTTAATCCTGGCCGATCTCTACTTAGTACCGCCACACACATTGCACCTACGATCATTTGTGCAAATCGTATAATCGTCTCATAGCTGGATAGCGGACTCGAAAATTCCAGAAGGGTGCTAACCGCAATGAAGGCATACGCTGCGATGAAAATAGGATGGCACCATATCATACCTAAGGTGCGAGGACACAACAGAATGACATATATGGCGAGCACGGCAAAGATGAGAAAGCTGACGCTCATCCCGGCCACTGTGGGAATATGATTTTCCAGCGGTAAAATGGTAACGGTGGCCAGCAGCAAGAATCGCTCGACCAGGGTGGTGCCGGCTTGAGGCAAGATGGGACGCAGTGAGATAGGTGCCGCGCTGACTGAAGGCCTCTGCTCAGGCCTAATAGGCTTATCAATCATAGAAGCTTTTTAGATTCTTCTTTGCCCATGTGTTGAATGACCAACATCAGTGTATCAGTAGTGTCCGGTAAAACCAGAAAAGGCCACTTATCTGAGCATAATCTGTTGATACATATAGGCATGGAATTCACCACACTTTCAAATCGGAGACATCTTGGTACCGATGAAACGCCACGTTGTTATTGGTATTTCGTACTAGATTCCCGTTTTCTATTGGAGACTACTGTCAGTGTATGACTTGTCTATCGTGGCTCACTCCCAGCTCCGTCTCTCAGATAGTGATGACCCGTGGTAAACGTCAAGCACCCCCGTAGGATGACATCGAGATTCTTTGAGAGTGTCGTCCAGGAACAGCTCTCGACATTCTTAGGCTGGGAAGCCCGTCCACAAACCACATCCTGGAGAAACGATACCATACCCTGAGTGTCGGAGCCCGTAAAACTTTTCACTAATCCGGTGGGAGTCAGCAGAGCTGTTGCGTCACTTCCGAGAGGGGCAATGAGAAGAACCGGCGTTCCGAGTCCGATGGCTTCAAATATTTTACCCGGTATGGTCCCTTTATCAATTAGTTGGCTTTGCTCATAAATTGAACTGATGCCCAGAGCAAGGTTTGCACCCTTGACTGCCGCTAAAGCCTCACGTCTTGGTACTCTTCCGTGCAGCACTATCCGATCAGTCAGACCATACTGAGCTGCCTGTTGACGAACGTAGTCTTCCTGAACCCCATAGTAATGAAAGTACCATTCATCGCCCCTTTCATTCTGAGATTCTTTCAAAAGTTTGAGCGCAGCTAGGAAAGGGGCGAGTGAGATCTTCGGTGGATAGAAGCTTCCTGTAAACACAAAGGCACAATGCCCAAAGTCGTATGGTCTAACAGCTGCCACCTCGTTAGGGTCGTAGCCGTTTGTCACCACATGAACCTTTTCCCCAACCCCGTAACGTTGATGCAAGTCCTCGGCCCACGAAGGCGACACAATGGTAACCGCCGCACAATCTTTAAGAAGACCGGCCTCTTCCCGAACGTTTTTGGGTCGCAGCGGGCGATCAACAAAACGGCTCTGAGTCCAGGGGTCACGATAGTCTAGCACATAAGGCCGCCTCAGTCGGTCCGATAGGCTTTTTGCCAGCCGAAACGCCACGAACGGCGAACCGGAGGCAAGGATTATGTCCACGTCCTTCGGACTCAGAGTTGAACAAGCTCTCTCCGCCTCCTTGACCCAACCTATATGCATATCAATACCTAGGTGTCGTGCAATCGTTCGGCAGATTCCTCCTGCAACCCTTCCCATGTTCTGATCCCAGCATTTCAGATGATTAGGCACCAGAAACCGCCATTGATGACCAGTCAAAATCCGATTGAGACCACCACGTTCTAACTCGGTCAAGAACTTCCCGATGTCATCGACATTTCTCCATAGAGAAGGATCGGGTGTCACTACCGTCACATCCCACCCTAACCCACCCAAATACCTTGCTATTTTCCCAACACGAACAGCACCAATCGCCTGCACCGGCGGAAAGTAGCATGCCAGGAAAAGCAGTTTGGGCCTGTACGACATCTGCCCCGTCCTTCCCTCTAGATGCATTCGCTCAAACAACTGCTCAGCGGCCGTTACGAGATAATTCCTTGTGCTATACCGAATCTTGAAACGCTGACGCCATCTCACATCGTCGGCGCAAATCAAAAATGGACATCGAAGGGGATCTAAAGTAAATGCTTACTGATGGGTTTGGAAAGCTTTGGTGGCAGGGAGTCATGTTTCTCGCACAATTCCCATGTATAACTCCTCCAATTTCTTATTCAAGGAGTTTGTATCAAACTTTTGTCCAACCTGTCTCGTTCCCGCCTGACCCATCTCCTTACAAATTTCCGGATGGCGTATCAGATAGAGAAGCGCATCTGCGAGAGACGCCGCATCCCTTTCCGGCACCAACAACCCTGACACACCATCGCTCACCAGCTCCGGTATCCCACTGTGAACCGTACTGATCACCGGTAAGCCCGAAGCCATTGCCTCTTTTATAACATTTGGGATTCCTTCCTGATCACCACTTTCAGAAGTCAAACTCGGCGCGATCAACACATGTGACTTCTCGAGAAACATTTTAACTTCTTCATGGGTTTTCGATCCCACCAATCTAACCTGTCCCTCAATACCTCTGTCTTGTATCAGTTGCTGCAAACTCTGACGCAGTATTCCATCACCGACGACCGTGTATTCAATCTTCTCCCTTGTGGATAGAAGGCGTGACACAGCCTCAATCGCAATAGCCACTCCTTTCTTTTCAATTAATCTCGCGATGGTTAGCACCTGTATGGGCTCACCTGGAACGCGCTGCCTTTGACGATATTCAAATTTCGAACAATCAATGCCGGAATAATGAACCTCAATCTTTTTCTTCTCACATCCCTCGTGGATTAACCGCTCCTTAAGAAACTCACATACCGGCAAAAATAAATCTCCTCCCCGAAATAAGCAATCATACGCGCCCGGATGCTTTTTGAGAAAGACGGTCACATCATAACCCCGAATGGATGTGACAATCCTGCAATCACTTGAGAGAATTTGCTTTAAGGGGACCGCAAACAGTCCTAACGTACCGAACTGAGCATGGATGACGTCAAACTGGCCTCGTTCCAATAGCGAAATGCTCATAAAAAGAAGAGTAAGAGACAAGGACTGCTTCCCGTATCTATAGACATTTAATGACCTGGCTACAACGCCATAGTTTTTTGGCGAATACTTGATGATAAGGGCAATAGCCTTTAAGACCCTCCGTACTTTGTTCTCAGGAATCCCATAGTAGTGGGTTTTTGTTAACAAATTCGATTTCCGATACTGGTCATGAATTTTTACATTTTTAACTGATCCGTTTGCAAAAACATGGACATCATGTCCCAAGTCTAATAACCCCATAATCTGATTCAATACAAATGTCTCGGCTACAGACGGGAATTGGTCAACGAGAAATGCAATTTTCATAATGATACTTGGCACCTCTCCATAGAAAACCGCATTTGAAAATACCGGTTTTACAGATCAGAGATCTATCACCCCCACACGATTATGATTTTCTTTTCAAGAATCTCCTGATGCGGGAAATATTTCTCATGCATACGAACTGTACCGGAGAACAACTGCGGTTAAAAACTCGATAAACTGTAAGATAGGCATGCACCCGCTTTATGGGAGACCGTATTCCCGCAACCCGATTGTAATTTCTATTGCAAAAGTATGACATTCCCCTTTCTCTTATTTCGGTCGCATGCTCCGGCACCACATCACACATCACATCCAACAGATAAAGACTGTCTTCACACCACTCAGAGTAGTGAGCATCATCTCCGATATTACTGCTATGCCTTCGGAAACTGGCTTTTACGTCGAAAACGTCGACTCTGCCGTATTTCGCAGCAAGTTGAACGTATGCCACGACGTCATCGTATTTATTCGCCTTGGAACGTATCCCCCCAAGCTGTTTCAATCTCTCGGTATTGAATACGGTACTGCACAGATACAAAGGCAGTTTGCGATTAAACCATCCTAGGATGAAATCTGCCGTTGTGCATCCGCCAACCGTATTGTGAGAAGCGGACAAGACATTCCCGTTCGAATCAATTTCACGCACTCCAGTGAGAATGACACCGGGGTCATTATTTTTCACTGCATCCATACAGGTGGCAACAAAGTCATCGTCAATCAAGTCATCATCCAAGAGCAGGACGAAGTACTTCCCGAGAGCTTGCTCCAGGCAAAAATTCCGGTTGTTCACCGGACCGATATTTTCTTTTTGTCTATAGTATCTGATTCGAGGGTCCCCAAATTCCTTCACGATCGATTCAGTATTGTCCGGAGAACAATTGTCGGAAACAATAATCTCAATGTCCTGGAATGTCTGACGCACGGCGCATCCCAGCGCATATTTCAGATAACTGTTTGCTCTGTTATAAGTCGGGATGCCTATGGAGACTACGGGAGGTACAGAATGTAGCATTTTGATCTTTTCGATGAAGAACTATCTCTTACCCTGCGGTTTCCTTACCACTCAATTACCCCTACCCAGTAGTCCACTGTAACTAAAATCTATCTCGAAATCGATTTTTGATGGGACTTGGGTTACGCATCATACGCGTCTTCGTGGGAACGTCCTCAGAATGAAGCTCCCCGCAGCAAGCTGCGGGGTATCATAGAACTCAGTTTCTAAGACTTCTCGGAAACAGAGGAGAACCCCGTAGGGAGCTACGGGTAATATCCAAGTTAAAAAAATACGGAGGCCTGCTCCTATATTCAGGTGGATCAATTTGATAGGTTCTAGTCATGAACTCAGGGCCATGGTTGGTTGGGTGTTTTCGTCAACCCATCAGAGACTCCGCGAGGACAGCGAGGAATGGTCTATGCTATGCCATTCCGCCCCCCATTGGAGTCAAACCTGGTGCTGAATCCTCCCGCTGGTCATTCCCACCTAGGACTATACGGAGTATCGCTTTGCCCATAAGGCCAGACTTAGTAGCGGCCAGAGTCCCCGTGCGTAGTTACACCGCCCATTAACATGGCTATCAAACACTTTGAGCAAGGCTCTTCTGTTGATCTCAAGCCCTAGGATATCCGTCCGTTTCAAGACATGTTCCTCAAACATCTCTTTCAAAGATGTCCTGAGCCATGCCGCCATCGGCACCTCGAACCCTCGCTTCCCCAATGTCTTATATTTTACCATCCGCGCCAATGTATACCGTAACGGTAGTTTTCCCAGTTTCTGCCCCACATGCAGGCAATCATGCCAGTCGATCTTTGATGCCACATCAACGACTTGCCTGTCGAGAAAAGGAACACGAACCTCTAGGGAATTGTACATGCTGGCTCGGTCAACCTTCATCAGCACCATAGTGAGATGATAGACAAGCTCATGCCACCGTGACACCTGAGCAATTTGATCGGGATCACGCCCCCCATAAGCATACGCATTGCACCCTGACGGCCAGGCAGGTAACGAGGGAAATAGTTTTTTCAGGAGCGCTTCGGGGAACCGGGTATGCATTACACGATGGCCGTTGCCTATTGAATCCATCAACAAGCACCTGTCATTGACCCTTGAGAGTACTCGTTTCATACCCCATCGCAATCTTCTCAACCAAAATGGACTCCTGAGATCCTGGGTCAGTTGAATAAGTCTTCCAAATCGACTGGGGTAGCCCCAGAACAATTCGTCCCCACCATCACCTGACAACACCACCTTATGCTCACGTCTGGCCAATCTTGAAACCATCAAGGTCGGGAAAACCGAATAGTCACCAAACGGTTCCCCACAGGCATCAATGACATCTGCGGTCAAATCAAGCACCTGATCACGAGAGATATAACCGACCGTATGCTCTACGCCAATTTCTCTCGCATATGCCCGTGCATCCGCAGTTTCGTCTGTAAGCTTTTCACCGGTTCCTATCGTAAAAGTCTCTATGACGTTCGAACTGGCCGACCTCATCTTCGCCACTACCAAAGGCGAGTCGATACCACCGGATAAAAATGCCCCCACCGGAACATCGCTAATCAAATGTCGTTTGACAGCCGCTGTGATGGCCTCGTCCACTGCCTCTAGAGCTTCTTCCCCCTTCAACGACGGTTCGGCATACTGCGGGAACATATAAAAATGACCCCGTCTGCAATGTCCCTCCGCAGAAACTTCTAGCCACATACCCGGTTCAAGCAGGTGGGTGTTTTCTTTCAGCGCCCAAGGAGCGGGAATATAACCCAACCGCAGATAGAGTCCTAAGGCTTCATCAGAAACCTTAAAATCAGCACTCCAAGGATGCGCCAGTAACTGATCATACTGGGAACCGAAGACTATCCCATCATTACACAACAAGTAATAGAGCGGCTTCATTCCCGCATGGTCACGCGCCAGAAGTAGCTTCTTCTCAACACTGTCATACAAACCCAACGCAAACATCCCATTGAATCTGGCTAACGCCTCAGTACCCCACTCTATTAATGCGTAGAGTACAACTTCGCTATCGCTGCTTGATCGGAATGTCACCCCGCGATGCTCCAACTGTTTCCGCAGGTCCATAAAATTATAGACCTCGCCGTTAAACACCAGGGTATATCGTCCATTCCCGACCGTCATGGGCTGATGGCCTCGTGGACTCAAATCAATGATCGCTAATCTGCGAAATACCAAAGTACAGTATCCATCATCAGACCATATCCCCTTATCATCTGGACCACGGCGGGACATCAGAGAAGCGACTTTGTCCCAGTCTGCGCTTGATACCTGCTTCGACCTAAATCTTAGCTCCCCGGCTATACCACACATATTCCTATTTCGCTTTTTCAAGTTGTTGGAGGAAGCCCTCAAACGGAGAAGCTGCAATGATTTACAGACAGAAATCTGTTTTATGTTTCAGCAAACTCAGGCCGCCCCATTAATTCATTCTTTTCACACGAGACCGCCGAACTCCTCAAACATACTGATTTCTCAAACTATTGGCTTTCAGGGAAATGCACGCTGGCAGATAGACTAAAATCCAGGCTGACTGATTCTGTTGGATAGGACCGTCACACCTCAAGATCCATTTCTTTCTACTATTGAACTTTTGCATATCGCGGCGGTCCACCATAAGGTCCGCTGCGTTCATTCAAAATATTAATGTCGGTTGTCTTGACCCAGTAGGCCATCTGGGGTCGCCCTTGTCTCATCAACTCCGGAATAGTGACGAAGGTATACCGCTCTCCAAGTTCTTCCAGAAGCATATCTAGTGCGTCTAACATCGGCTCTCTATTAGCATACCGACTCTCTCTATACTGGAAGAGCGAATCATGGAAGAGGATGATACTGCCGTTTGCAATTCGATTCATAATACGGCTTTTCATCCAATCCGCGTCATGATCGAGCCAGTCCACAGCAGTTACACTGTACATGATGACCTGATATCCAAGCCACGAAGCCTCAAGACGAGACCGCAGGCTTTGATCTCCATAGGGGGGGCGAAACAGTTTTACTCCATACGGGGCAATAGCCTTTTCGCACGCCTGTATCTGCTCCCGACGCTCGCGCCCTGTGATCATTGGGAAAGATGGATGATCCCACGAGTGATTGCCGATCGTATGTCCGGCAACAGCAACCTCCCTTACAATATCAGGATGCCGCTCGGCCGCCTTCCCGACCATGAAAAATGTTGCCTTCGTACGGTGTTTTTTCAAAACATCGAGGAGTCGAGGCGTGAAGACTGGATCCGGTCCATCGTCGAAGGTGAGGGCCACCACCGGGCTCGAAGTGGAAACACTCGTAATTGTTCCAACGGCTGCAAGAGGAACAAGCCTCAGCGTCCTATATATCCTTCCAATCAAAGAGCGCATAACTATAGTGACCGAGATCGATTACCTGAGGACTCCTGCCCTCGCTCTCCAATGTCTTCTTTTGCTTCAAACACTCCAAACGAACGCGACCATGAAAACAACAGATACGCTTAGCAAGCTACAACCATCCAACACTCTCTTTTACCCCCGAAATTTTCCGTATTTAATACTACCCTTCAACCATCCGAGTTCTTCTCCAAATGCCCAAGACCAACGAACAAAGTCGCTCTTACCTTGAATCTTCGGAACACCTTTAACAAAGGCTAGAACAAGCCCCATCAACGAGATAATTCCCTCTCTCAAGGTACGTTTCGGCATACCCAAATGCATATATTTCTTATACAGAAGAACCCGGTATTCTCCCCACCCGAACGCCTGACGATAATTTTCCATCAAGGTATCTCTCAAACGCACATGCACCACCGCTTCTGGAACAAACCGTAGCTTTGCCCCCGCTAACTGAATTTTCCAACAATACTCTGTATCTTGATGACGTACGAATGACTCATCAAACCCACCAACCTTGTCATGAAGGTAGCGTTTGACAGCGAGGGTCCCACCGCCGGCGTGTGAAAGAGAAGGCGGCGCTCCTCTTGTCTGCAGTCCTGATGTTTGGGAGTGCTTTCGTATCTTGGCAATCCACAGCGGACTGAGTTTATACACATCGATACTGCACGCAACAAAATCGTATTTGACCACAGCCTCTCCCATCGTGGCTACCCACCCGGGAGCAACCTCGTCATCTGCATCACAGAAAGCGAGCGATTCACCTTGCGCGACTTTTGCTGCCACATTTCTGGCGTATCCCCTCCCACGCCTTTCAGATGCGTCCACAACGCGAAGATGAGGCAAACGGCTCTCATATTTTTTGACGATGTCCATTGAATCATCTGTCGATCCATTGTCTGAAACAATAACCTCCCACGGCTCAGACCAACGCTGATTGGCTAGGGCGTCGAGTTGCGTCGCAATGCTTTCAGCAGCGTTAAAACACGGAATGATGACGCTCAGTTTCATTCGATGACCTTCCATTGCAACACCGGCGAGACAATTCCCAATCGGCCCGGGTTCAACGGATAGCCGACCTCCGACACATCAAACGACAGGATACTTTCCTGCTTTTCAATTATCTTTACGTGCTCAATAAAAGAACAGAGGGAAATATGGTATCGACCCGGCTTGAGAAACGACGGAAGAACTTCGCAAATGGATCGATACTGCCCAGGCCCCCTGACACGTCCTTTCCATTCAGGCATGTCCGTATCCATCGCCTCGAACACAAGATTCCCCTGAGTATCATGCACTTTATACGAAATAGACAGATCTCGTATCGGAACCGAAACGGCATACGCGATCTCGACGAAAAACGCGCTGTCAAAACGCACAACGGATAGAGGTTGTTCGTCGACCGACAACAACCGTGCTGAGATGAATCTCACCTCCGCATGATTTGGCTTGGACGAATCGTTAAACCAGATCGACTTAACATCAGCGCCGACTGATGAAGACAAATAGGCGCTGACCACCTCGGCAGAAGGTCCAACGCATTTCAGTCTACCTTGCTCGAGGTGTACGGTCCTTTCACAGAGCTGTGCGATGGCTCCCATATTGTGACTGACCAGCAAGACCGTCCGGCCCTCCTTGGTCACGGATCCCATCTTGCCAAGGCACTTTTTTTGAAATCCCGCATCCCCCACCGCTAAAACCTCATCGACCAACAGAATTTCCGGTTCCAGATGTGCCGCAACGGCAAAGGCCAATCGAAGATACATTCCACTGGAGTAATGCTTGACTGGGGTATCAATAAACCGCTCAACTTCTGAAAAGGCAACGATTTCATCAAATTTTCTATCGATCTCGTCACGCCTCATCCCGAGGATCGCCCCATTGAGATAGGTATTTTCCCTCCCTGTTAACTCAGGATGAAACCCTGTCCCCACTTCCAACAGTGAGCCGACACGTCCATAGATGTCGGCAAAACCCGTTGTAGGCTCCGTTATCCGAGAAAGGATCTTTAGGAATGTGCTTTTACCAGACCCGTTAGCCCCGATAACGCCAATGGCTTCACCACGTCGCAGCTCAACAGAAATGTCTTTCAAGGCCCAGATCATTTCATCTCGTTCAGCAGTCTCCAAGCCTTCTCCACGCAACAACCTCCCTGCCCTTTGAAATGGGACAGTAACCGTTGAAGCCAGCGTATCCCGCAGCGTTTTATATCGTTCTTTTTTCCCGATACGATATTGTTTACTGATTCCTTGGACTCGTATTGCGATATCACCCATGATTCCTCGTGGAGTACTAAGAGCTACAAGCGGAGCCTTCCATCAAACGACATCCGCAAAAGTCTTCTCTAACCGGCGGAAGTAGAATGCCCCGCCCACCAGGAGTGCGAGAGCTGCCAGGGAGGAAACTATCAAAATCGGCCCTGGGGCGGTCTCCGTCCCGAGTAAGGCCCAACGGAATCCCTCGACCACGCCAACCATTGGATTAAGGCTATAGAGGGTCCGCCAAGGTTCGGACAACAGACTGCTCGGATAGGCGATAGGGGTTGCAAAAAGCCAGAGCTGCGTCAGAAAAGGGATCATGTATCGTACGTCTCGAAATTGGACATTTAAGGCAGAAAGCCAAAGAGAGACACCGAGCGAAGTTATGAATGTGATCAAAAGCAAACAAGGAAGCCAAACCACATTGACCGTGGGAGCAACACCATAATAAATCATCATGCCGAGCAGTACGATAAAGGCAATGACAAAATCGATGACTCCAGAAGTCACGGAGGCAATTGGGATCGCCAGTCTTGGGAAATAGACCTTCTTGATCAGATTCGCACTTCCGACTAAGCTGTTGGATGCCAGCGTCAACCCATGCGAAAAGAATGTCCAGGGGACCAAGGCCGCATAACTGAAAAGCGGATAAGGGATTCCATCGGAAGGCATCTTAGCTAACCGTCCAAAGAAAAGGCTGAAGACGACCATTGTAAAAACTGGCTGGATAATGGCCCATGACACGCCCAGTGCGGTCTGCTTGTAGCGGACCTTCACATCACGCCAGACCAAGAAGTAGAGCAGCTCACGATAGGCCCACAACTCTTTTAGCTGAAGCGCTACCCACCCCCGAGATCGTTCGATCCGAATTACCTGAACATTCTGTTCCATAGATCCCCTAAATCCAACGAGACATCCTGTCCAACCAGAGACAGTTAGCTAGGTAGCTTAGCCGTATTCCTGAGATGTCAATCATTAGCACCCACCCATAGCTTTCCACTTTAGGCAAAGATCACCAACTGGTGGCCTTTTCCAGAAAACGCTACACAGCCAATTGGGAAACGGCTAGCGCTTTGTCAAAAGCTTTCCTCCTTTTAGCTGAACCTGTGCATCGTCAAAATGTTTGTTCGCCTTCCAACGACTCAGTACGATTTCACAAGTGGGCGTAGACTAATATTAGTTATCTCTGCTGTTGACGGCATCACTAAAGCGTTAATGACAACCTCCGCAACATCTTCAGGCTGCAGGAGAAGCTCCGGCTTGTACTCCCTCCCCTCCATCCTGATAATAGCCTCCATGCGCGGGGTGGCCGTCCGCCCTGGATAGACACTCAGTACGCGAATCCCTTCCGCATTGACTTCATCTCGAAGACTATCCGCTATGGCTTTCAGGGCGTGCTGTGTGGCAGCATACTGACCAACCTGCGCACGCGCTTGAAGCCCCTGACTCGAATTCACAAAAACAATCTGCCCCTTCCTTCTTTTGAGCATGGGCAAGAGCGATTGGGTCAACAGATATGGCATGCGCACATTGGCTCGATACAATCTATCAAGTTCCTCGACTGAAGCGGTTTGAAGATCTCCACTTGAAAAGGCTCCCGCACAATGGATTAACACATCGAGACCATCCCATTGACTACTAAGACTCTCCCTTATGTCCGTGATCGCCCCATCTGCTGCCAGATCGACAGCGTGAAGCACGACATCTGCCGACGAGTTACGTGCACATTCTGCCACCCCGTGCAGAGCTGTACTATTTCTAGCAATCAACACTAATGAGGCTCGCTTCGCAGCAAGACCAAGTGCGATCGCTCGCCCAATCCCTTGACTCGCCCCCGTCACAACGGCAACATGATTTTCGAGAGAACGCATTAGCCTTTATCTTCGCTTTGAAATGGGCAATTCCCCATTCAGCCCATGGTCCAGACTAAGTAGGACCGTCACCGCTTATGAAGAGTGATCTCGACCTCTCGGGGAGGCGTAATCTGGACTAGTACTACATCCTCAGACCATGCGCGACCAGTCATGAAATATTTCCTCAAGGAGGGGAAGCGGAACTCACGTATTTACCAGCGTCATGGACAATGTCCTCTCACCCCGCGATGGCTGCGTGAGTCATATCCATCTGTGCCTGGTCCTTACTCATCTTAGTCGACTCCGAACGAGTCCCCTAATGATTCCAAGAATACCGTCAGCATTACTCCCACTTGATGTCGCGATACCTGGTACTCAAGCGCTGTTCGCTCGACGTCAAAGTGTGTGTAGGTGTAAAAGATCTCGCCCATAATATTCCTCGTCAACATATACTCGAGCCGCGATCCTCCAACGATACTCTGAAATTGAGAATCTGTGTTTGGGAAAAATTCACTAAGTATATACCCTCCAGTACCGCTGATGCTGAGCCGCTCATAAACTCTATGCCTGATGCGCACCTGCGCACGATGGGAAATCCGCGCTCCCCCCTGTAAAAAGAAGGATGGCAAGGCTTCCCGTGCAAGGGCAAGAGTGAGAACAGTATCTCGCTCCGGTTTAGTACTAACCAAAAGAGAGCCGGACGGGAAAGTCCTCCCGACTGGTTCGACGAACGAGACGCCTCCCCGGACAGTGAACCGCCACTCTGGGAACACTTTCGTATAGTCACCTTCAAGCGTGATGATATTGGTGCTAAAAGTCCTGCCGCCTTCGGCCCGCTCTTGAGTATAGAACGTCTGGCGATAGAGGGCGGCAACGCTGTCGTTTCGCGTCAGGTTATACCGAGGCCCTCCAAACCATGTGTGGGTCATCGTATTGAAGAAGGTGGCGCCGGCTACCTCCCCACCTTCGGTTCTACGGGTTTGCCGCCGAAGGCCGAATATGTACCCACCTTCCAAAGCAACGTCTTGGGACAGCGGGTAGCTCCCATTGAAGGCCGTGGTGTTCAGAAGCCTGCTCCGCCGAAATGTTACGAGACCTCCCTCGAAGTCATCAATCTGTGTCGATCTCCCAAATGATTGC
Organism: Nitrospira sp. UBA5698; assembly: GCA_002420115.1. Classification (GTDB taxonomy): domain Bacteria; phylum Nitrospirota; class Nitrospiria; order Nitrospirales; family Nitrospiraceae; genus Nitrospira_D. The sequence goes on along the minus strand of DIHK01000061.1, from coordinate 34,324 downwards.
TCAGGGGTATATACCAAGTTCTGGGTGACGTTCAGCTTTGCCCCTCTGACATACTGATCAACCCATCGATTCAAGTTAACAGTCCCAGTCAGCAAGGCCCCATAATTGTTCAAGTTACTATTCTCCACATACGCGGTGTAGCTTCCCCCCACCTTCAGATCCGCTTCAATATCTCGACTATCATGCCGCAGATCTAGCCCGCCTATCACCTCCGTCACGAAATCATGGAGCTGCGGAGCGTTTCCCTGTGCGTCCCTGAGAAGATCCTTTGGCCTACGGTATACATTGCTATCATAGCGCTCCCTCACAGAACCCCAGGGAGCAATATTGGTCTCCGCATGAATTGACACCGTGGGCAATACTCCCCAGATAAGCACAGCCGCAACTACGAACCGAAGTAGACATCTGAACTCAACACCTCTACCGCACCACACTTGTCGATTTATCACCAGAATTCCTTTCAGGAACGGCCGGTAACGTTTCACGATCATAACGGGAGCGATCTGACCACGTTACCGCCGAGAGAGATCCCAGGGGGAAACAAACTCAACCGAGTGCAACACGATCGACAGCTCGATCATCACGGCACGACGACCGTATCGCCGGAAGCCAACACAATGTTACCCGGTTCTCCACGACCACTGACAAGATCGTCGTACCGAAGTGGGATGTGGATCTCTTGCCGTTTATGGCCCGGACTTTCTATGACTCGCACAACCTGTAGCCTATTCTTGCTGGCATAATTTGTAAACCCTCCAGCCATAGAAATAGCCTGGAGTACCGTCACATAGGACTTCAGCTGATACTTACCCGGCTTCGCAACCTCACCCAAAACAAATATTGAATAGCTGTTAAGCTCCTTCACGTTGACAGAAACCGAAGGGTTCTGAATATAGCCTTTCAATCGTTCCGTGATCTGGGCAGCAAGGGCATCGGCTGTGAGCCCTGCGGCCTGTACATCTCCAATGATTGGCATTGACACATAGCCATCCGGCCGGATCAAGGTGACCCGTGACAAATCAGGATTCTTCCATACATTGATCTCGATCTGGTCTTCAGAGCCCAGGAGGAACTCGGTAGGCACATCGGATGCCTTGTATTCCCTTGATGTAACCGGCCCCAGACAACCAACTTGGACTACCATCGCGCACAACACAATCCCGATCGACAACACTCTTGGCACAAGAAGATATGGTCTGGATATCCTTGCCCCTCGCGCGTAGAAGTCCACTGCCGCCATCCTTTCTGTTAGTCCCTAGCGACCAGGGAACACCACCATCGACTCACTGGGAACAACAAGAGTATCACCGGGTTTCAGCTCAAAGTTGTCGCTGATCCCACTACGAAGCACAATGTCATCGTAGCTGGCAGTAAATCGCTTCATACCAGGAGCCGTTTCAGTAAACCGAAAAATAACGATTTGATTTCTTGCCGCAGTTTCCTTAAACCCGCCTGCCATCGTAATGCCCTGCAAGAGCGTCGTCCGGCTCTTGAGCGGATACTTGCCAGGATGGGCGATTTCACCCAGAAGGAAAATGTTGGAGCTATTGACTTCCTTCAATGTCACAGCAACAACCGGATTCTGGACGTACTCCTTCAGCTTGTTCGTCATCTCCTCAGCCAATTTGGTGGGGGTCTTTCCTACAGCCACAACATCCCGAATGATGGGCATTGAAATCCTTCCATCCGGACGGACCTGCACCTGCCTTGACAAATCGACGTTCCGCCACACAGTAATATCCAGCACATCTTCAGCGCCGATGACATATTCCGTGCCGACCGCATTCGATAACTTATCCGTCATCACCTGGCCAGTCGCTTTCTCTGTTTGTGCTGTAACCGCCGGCAGTAGCGGAACATCCGTCGGCATTTTCACGGTATCGGACTTGACCGATCCTGTTTCACAGAATGCACTATCTGGGCTTACCACCCATACCATTGAGGCGATTATTGCGACATGCCACAAAGCATATTTCATAACTGTTGTTCCCTTGCTAACAATACCCCCTAAACTCACCCACCTAAATCAATCCGGGCTGATATCTCCCCTCTCCGAATATCAATTCATGTACAGTCCCTTACACCAACATCCATACTATTCCCCATCAATAATACCACCCTATCAGGTATTGCTCTAACGAAATCTTACGCTCCAAACTGTGACCATAAGCCCCCAAAGCCCTTACACCTACTGATCGCGTTACCGCTTCCCTGTTTCAGCGATCTTGCTTCTCTCCAACTGTATAGACAAGCGTTCCCTTCCCGGCCGTTTCATCGTCGTAGAGCGCAACGAGCTCATCAGGGATGTGAGCCAAATCAGTGGCCCGCAAGTAGTCTCTCATCGTGGTCCCGGTGCACTCCTCATCTATCCGAGGGGCGCCTTTCCGTTGTCCCACATCGTCAAGATTCACCACGCGGAAATCGATACTGAAACGAGTTTTACCGGATGTATTTGGTACACTCGAGTGCATCTGTGCTGCCGAAAACAGAATGATGCCTCCCGCTGGCACGATCAAACGGATCTGCGGCTCCATGGCAAGAGGTTCTGTCGCCTTTGGCAGAGGCCGAGGATCCTCTTTCAAGAACTTAGCGACATGAGCGCCTCGATTTTGTTGATTCCATACGTAGTAGTTGTACCCCTTGGAACTGTTTTTCACGGGCACATTCCAATAGTGGGGGTGAAACGCCATGGCATTGTTCGACTCAATGTCATAAATCGGAATCCACCAGTTGATCTGACACGGTGGTGCGGAATACCAGGTGTCTCGATGAGGATGCCATGCATACGCGATTCCGGAGGTCAGATAGTTATCGCTGGTGGAACTTCGCATCTTCGGGACATCAAAGTATGTCTTTTCTAGATCACAACCCATCTCCTCAAAAATGCGGCGCATGAGCGCCTTGGATTCTGGGTGGTGGATAAAGTTCGGCTTCAGCTTTCCGAGAATGTCGGCGTACTGTTCCACGGATACATGTAATTGAGCCGTCTCTGGGTCATAGGGAGCAAAGGCCTCTCTGATCAATTTCCTGGCAAACTCGATGAACGCGAGACTACTCCTGCGCGGTGAATACACTAAAAGTTGGCCATGATAGAGCTCTTCTCGTCGTTGCTCGTCCGAAAATGGGGGGTCGTAATATACTGTGTTCATAGCTACTTCTCCCTCAGTCGTTTCCCGGACTCCGATACTCTTTCAAGAGTTCAGCCTCTACCAACGCTTCGGCGGCAGATTGAATCTGGCCGAAGGGAAGAGCTGCACGGTCTGCGATATCAAGCAACGCGTGCCGGCCATCAGACATATTTAATACCCAGAGCAGTGCGAGCTCCCTGCACTGGTTTTCTTGTTGCCCTGCGACGGCACGATACAGTCCCCGTCGTCCCAATTGCGGTTCACATCTTGGGTTCTGACTTACGTACACCCGATTCCCTTCCAGCAACTCGAATGCCTGCAGACAATCCGCATAAGATCGAGAAAGAGACTCCGATCGGACCAGGTCCAAATTGTCCGCAGATGAGTGATACTCCGGATACTGACCGTGCAGTGTTCGCATGAAACACCCAATAGGTAAGTTAAAGCCGGGAGAGCAGTACTGCCGTTCATCATAGCCATATGGGAAAAAATCGATAATAGAATGTGCCTCCCCCGAATGTCGCAATACATGCGTCATCGCCCGGTCTATCTCCGCATCACCCTGACGACTCTTCTTATAGGTGACATTCCCTGCATCACCCACCCCAGTTATAACAAGCCCATGCCGAATGCGAGGCACTATCTGTTCATTCTGAGCTAGCCAAGTAATGGATCCGATGGTGCCAGGAATAAAAAGAAAACGGTATGAATATCGCCTTGAGCGAGCAGCCATGGTCTCAGCTAGCTTCACGGCGACAGTGATACCGGAGAGGTTATCATTGCACAGAGACGGATGGCAGACATGACATGATACGAGAATCTCATCAGACGCTTCACCGGGTAAATACAACTCACCATACGTCAGTGAGCCCGCCTGAAGCGTCGAGTCAATGACGACATCGTACTCCTCATCAGAAAGTTCTTCAAAATCAACGTGCCGCATACAAAACCCCCAATTCTCTTTGTAATAGGAGGTTCGATATGGAATCCACTCGGGATGAGCCGGCAGGCTGAACAGATGCGGGCGCAACTCTTCGAGGCTCATCTTTTTTCGAACCGGCACGCTGTAACTCATGAGATGCAAATTATGCGATTGAAAATCAATGACTCGCTTCCCCTCCCGATTCATCACATAGGCATCAGTTACGTTCCACTCTAGAGGAACCGTCCAATCGAATACTTTCGTCCCGCTGGGAACTTCTTGGATTTCAAGCGGAACACGTTTTTGAATGATTCTAAGAGTCTCACGAACTCCTTCACCGGTAATACTCCGGCAAATTGGGTACAGTTCTTTTATTAAATTGAGCAGAGAACAATCGGTTTCCACGTCACCTAACCCAGTTCAAGTTGCACTGTGGCCACAGCTGATCCTTCTGCGACACAATTACGACGGGCTCCGGCCACTCGATATGCAACAGAGGGTCATCCCACCGAATACCGCGCGCGCTCGAAGGCGCATAGAACTCCGACATGTGATAGGAAACCTCGGAGTTGTCTTGCAGCGTGAGAAATCCATGAGCAAACTGCTCTGGAATATATAGAGACCGATGATTATCCGCTGTCAACATCAGGCTAACATGCTGCCCATAGGTCGATGATGTTGGGCGCAAGTCCACAATGACATCATAGATTGCACCTGCAGTACAGCGGACCAATTTCACTTCCTGATTTGGAGCAACCTGGTAGTGCATCCCCCGCAAAGTTCCCTTGAGACGGTTCACAGAGATACTCGATTGGACCCATCTGGGGGACAATCCATGCATCTCAAACTCTTTTTCGCACCAGATCCTCGCGAACATTCCCCGTTCATCGGATGCAGGCTCAGGATCGATTACAAACGCACCCTTGAGGGTGGTTTCGGTAAAAATCATGGATACACTCGCACCTCAGGGATGGGAACGACGAATTTCCCTCCCCACTCACGAATGTAGCCCATCTGCTGCATGACCTCCTCCCGAATATTCCAGGGCAAGATCAGAAGATAGTCCGGCTGTGTAGCACGCACCCGTTCAGGCTCATAGATCGGAATATGCACGCCGGGAAGAAAATGGCCTTGCTTATGCGGACTCCGATCAACCGTGTAGTCGACAAGGTCAGTGCGAATGCCGCAATAATTCAGGAGGGTATTGCCCTTAGCCGGAGCTCCGTAGCCCACGACACGTTTTCCCTCCTCCTTGGCTGCAATAAGAAAAGCCAGCAGTTTTCGCTTTGTAGCCTCGACTCGCGGACCAAACGAAAGATAGTGACTGAGATGACCAAATCCGATTGCTTCTTCCCGCGACTTCAGCTCCTTCGCCCGTGGCTCAACCGGCTTGGATGTATCACTTTCATGACAGGCATAAATTCGCAGTGATCCCCCGTGTGTTGACAGTTCTTCCACATCAAACAGTTTCATTCCATGGCGAGCAAATACCCGCTCAACTGCAATAAAAGAAAAGTAAGAGAAATGCTCATGATAGATCGTATCAAACTGATTCTGCTCCACGAGTTGAAGAAGGTGAGGGAATTCCATGGTAATAAGACCTGTCGGCTTCAATAGTATTCGAAGCCCTCTCAGGAAGTCGTTCAAATCCGGAACATGAGCCAGCACATTGTTTCCAATAATTAAATCAGCGGCCCATCCGTCATCGGTCAGACCACGCGCCGTCTTCTCACCAAAGAACGCCACCTTGGTATTGATCCCTTTTCCCATGGCAACCTCGGCCACATTCGCCGCAGGTTCTACCCCAAGCACAGGGATGCCACGCGCAACAAAGTTCTTAAGAAGATATCCATCATTACTAGCGATCTCCACAACTCTCGAGTGTTGATTAAATCGGAAACGATCAACAATCATGTCCACATAGGTCCGAGCATGAGCGAGCCATGAATCAGAAAATGAAGAAAAGTATGCATAGTCAGAAAAAATGTCCTGCGGAGTCGAAAACTGTTCCAACTGGACCAGCAAGCACTTCTCACAGACATACACATGTAAAGGATAGAAAGGCTCCATCCTATTGGTTTGCTCTGGCTTAATGTACGAATTAGCCAATGGGGACATCCCCAGATCAATGAAAGTACGTTCAAGACCTGCTCCGCATGAGCGACATACCGATGGCTTCATGCCGAGATCTCCTTCCTTAATTTAGCAATGCCGCATTGTTGACTTCTCATCGAGCCACCGGATCTTTCCATGCGAGCTGGTCCGTTAAATGATCATTTTCTCTCAGTCTCCTTAACGTAACCAAGCGTATCAACTCGCCCTTCCGAAAATCAGGATCGCAAAAGTCCATGGACATCAGCCCATCACGGAGATCCCTCACGGCACTCTGAAGATCGACCGCGGGAAGAAATCCCTGCGCTAGCTTAGAGAATTTGTCGAAGTTAACCCGGTAGGATCGCTTATCGGGCTGCGCATCACGGTTAATCGAAACTTCCACATCTGGAACAAGTTGAGTGACCGCCGTGGCTAGATCCTTCACCTGATAATTCCATGCATCGCTTCCTACATTGACCGTCAGAAACACGCCGCCATCACGACGGTCTCTCTGCACCGCCCAATCGATGGCCCTCGCCATATCCCTCACGTGAATTAGTGGCCGCCATGGCGTCCCATCACTGAGAATATTGATGCACTTCGACACAAGCGCGCCAGCCACAAAATCATTCAACACAAGATCCAGCCGCAACCGATCACTCATCCCGCATGCCGTTGCAAACCGGAGGCAGGTTACCGTGAACGATTCGGAAGCAAGCGACGCCAAATCTCGTTCAGTACTAACCTTTGACTTGGCGTATGCTGTGAGGGGATTGAGCTCATCTTCCTCTCGACGAGGCCCTCCTTCTGCAAAGCCATAGACACTGCAGCTCGATGCGAACACAAACGCCTTGACACCGGCTCGTTTTGCCTTGACGGCCAGATCAATACTTGCTCGATGATTGATATCAAGGGTAATGTCTTCAAAAATGGCCCCCATCGGATCATTTGATATCGCACAGAGATGCACAATTGCATCAACCCCCTGAAGAATCTTTTCAGGCACCCGTCTGATGTCCCCGAAATACTGGACATCTGCCCTGCTTTCAGGAAACCGCGATGGACCAGTTAAACAATGGGCAAAATACCCGATATCGTATCCTATTAGCGTCGACTCAGGATGCGACTCTCGCAGTCGACGAAGAACCAAAGGACCAACATATCCCATATTGCCTGTGATCAGAATTCGCATGTTCATTTCCTCGGTCTAAGCATTGCCTGAATGTGGCAGTCCAATAGTGATTGAGGTCGCAGTTTAAAGCAGAAAAACACGGTTGGGGAGTTACGAGTCTCATCTACCTAGCAGCTCACCTTACCATACCTTCCAGGGAGCCTTCGATGATTGCCATAGCTCCTCCAAATAATTCTTCTCTTTCAGAGTATCCATACAGGACCAGAATCGATCATGCCGATAGCCCATCAGTTGATTATCTCTCGTGAGCTGCAGGATCGGATCCCTCTCCCATATAGTCTCATCTCCTTTAATGTATTCAATGGCCTTAGGCTCAAGGACATAGAAACCACCGTTGATCCAACCTTCTTCGCCATGAGGCTTCTCCTTGAAGTCAACGATGTGATCATGATTGAACACGAGCCGTCCGAATCTGGAAGGAGGCAGGACTGACGTCACCGTAGCTAACTTGCCATGAGACCTATGGAACTTAATAGTGGCTTGAATATCAACATCTGAAACCCCATCTCCATACGTAAATAGAAATGTTTCGTTTTCGCCTATCCATTTTTTCAGTTGTTTAAGTCGCCCACCCGTCTGCGTATGCAAACCAGTGTCAACGAGGTGAACCTTCCAATCCTCATGCTGTTTACCGTCATGAATCGTCGTTTTCCCACTTTCAAGGTCGACGGAAATATCTTTATTGAAGGCATAAAAGTTGAGAAAGTACTCCTTGATCATCTCTCCCTTGTAGCCGAGCCCTATAACAAATTCCTTTATCCCATGGGCGGCATAAATCTTCATGATATGCCACAACATCGGCTTCCCCCCGATTTCAACCATAGGCTTCGGTCGCAAAACGGTCTCCTCCGAAAGTCGAGTCCCCATTCCTCCAGCAAGAATGACTGCTTTCACGTCTAGTTCCTCCTGTCCTCAAGACGACCTATGATGTCCCTACATCTCACGTTCATTTTTTCTGACTTGACCCAGTCTTGACCCAATAGTGTCTCAACGTTTACGTTCATCAATGAACGAAACACTCTACTGAGCTTGATGTTTACAAATTCATAACCTGATGCAGACGTCGATTGAGTGCCGAATGCCTCCCTAACCGAATCAATCACCTTGCAAGATGCAAAGAGGTACTTTCGTCAACGTTGGAACACTACTGTCTTATCAACACAATAAGATTCCAACCCCTGACACACCAGACCACTCTTGAAGGCAAATCGAGCCTTCCTTGGACTAACCAGCCTAGCCTCAACCCCTTGACAACACATACATCAAGACCCTCTCAAAGCGAACAAGCACCTGTCGGAATATAATAGTACCAGACTTAATGTCTTTTGTTACTGATGCCTATGCAGGCTACCACTCATTACTTACCACGTAATCACAAAAAGAACACCCATTTCATACACGTACAACTAGATCCACGAGTGAGATCGCACAGCGAACCAAGTCATGAATCGTTCTAACACCTCATGCAACTACAAGAATTAACAAGCACTTAGAGTCAACCGACCATCGAGCGTACCACCCTGGCACCGCTCAAGAGTTCCTGGGTACGCTTACGACATGTGATTTCAATTTGGTTCCTTGAGCGTGCCCTCGCTGGACGTGCAATCGTAATCCTAACTGGCTAGATCCTATGCCCACTCGGCAGTCAAAATCGTTCGGTCATTCATTTCAAACTGAGCTGGACGACATTGTGCGCTGACACCCACATCAACAATATCAATCCCGCAGGCTGCGTTCTTACAGGTATGTGTTGACTCCCTCGAAAGGGTTAGGTACTATTCCGGTATCATGCTAGCGGGATCCAGACACCGAGGTACACCCTAATTCACTGCGCCTCAAGTTTACATATACATAGCGAAATCTAGATTTATGACTGAATCACTAAAAGGAACCGAACAAACCGATGTGCTTGCCGATCAGAGAGCAGGCGCTGGGATTGTCGTACTCTCGACATCCATGCAACTACTCCACATGAATCGACAGGCGACTGAGCTCGCCAAAAAGATCACTGCGGTTGAACATGGAGGTGCTACGACTGTCTCGGCTCGCGGAATACTCCCAACAGCTCTGACTGAGCTGTGTACAGAGATCATCAAAGCCCTCCACATACGAACAGAAGCTAAGGATTGGGAACAGTTTGAGCTCAAGCGCGTAACAGGTGATCCCAATCAGCCCATCCTACTAAGAGGATTTGGCCTGCCAGATCGAGGCGGGATTCAACACGCCCGACTTGTGGTAACCCTGGAAGAGCTAGGGCGAAAACAGAACCTGAATGCAGAACATGCGCGAGAACGTTTCCAACTCACCAACCGGGAGCAATCCGTGGTGGAACACCTCGCAAAAGGCTGGACAAATAAAGAGATTGCTAACGCTCTACAGATTACCGAACAAACCGTCAAAGAGCATATTAAGCACATCATGCGCAAGACTAATTCCACCACCAGGACCGGCATCCTTGTCCAAATATTTAACGCTTAACCAGCTCCTCACATAGAGCTCCCCTCCATTCTCCTACCGCTGTTACACAAACAACACAGTGCGTTGAAATTACAACGGTCCAATCAGAGTCAATGATATATTTTCTTTTGTTTTTCAACATACTTTGAAACAACAACTACCGGTCCATCATTTGCATTAGAACTCAGTCAAATCCTATCGGAGGTGATGGTTCAATGCGATCTGGCTCTAGCAGAACTCTGGCAGTTGTGGTGTTTGGTTTGCTTGGCGTAGCTTCCCTCTTCTCTGGATGTACAACTACGCCTTCCTCCCACACTAGCGAGGTGAGAGACAGTGGTTTCGCCTCATTGTGGAACGCGTACGGCGATTGCAAATCGACATCAGATTTGTCTAGGGCGACAGCAAACTTGGACCAACTCCGAGCAGCGAGTCTTCTTGGTCAGGAGACAAGCGGGTTCATTTTGCCGCTACCAAACCGAATTGCTCATCTGGTTTCAACCCCAACCAACCGAGTGGCAGTGGACGTTAAGGCAATGACTTCAGCCTGTGCCCTCCATACTGGCGAGCTTGCGTTTAACCAGGGATACCTTGAAGTTGCACGAGATCTTTTTGTTTCGATCATCAGACTTCATGAAGGGCAACACTCCTACTATGCTGTGAAAGCAAAAACCTTGCTGGCAAAGATTGAGCAAGGGCTCACCATCTCATTCAATACACGTTAGCCGATTCGCCTCACCTCCCATCCCGCAACTGACGATATAAATCCGCATAGGCCCTTGCCGATTGATCCCACGAGAGGTCTGCTTTCATTCCCGCAGTCACCAATGAGCTCCACACCTCTTGCTCCTCATACGCATGAAGCGCAAGCAGAATCGCGGAGAGCAAGGCATCTGGAGAGGGATCAATAAAATGAAACCCAGTTGCGATTTTGGATTTGATTGTTGACGGACGAAAGGGAACAACTGTATCAGCCAGTCCCCCTGTACGCCGCACGATCGGAACCGTCCCGTATCGCAGGCTATAGAGCTGGCTTAGTCCACAGGGCTCGTAACGAGACGGCATGATCAGCATGTCTGAACCCGCCTCGATACGATGGGCTAGCCCCTCGTCAAAACCAAGATGGAGACCGATTCTGCAGGCATACCTCTCCTTCGCCGCAATGAACCCTTGCTCCAAGTGAGTATCCCCAGTACCCAAGACAACCAACTGGAGATCGAGCGCCATCAGCTCCGGAAGAATCTCAAGCAACAGATCAAATCCCTTCTGGAACGTCAACCGACCAATGACGGCCAACAGTGGCACATCAAGAATCGGCAATCCTAGCTCTTGCTGTAACGCTCGCTTGCACGTCCGTTTTCCCGATAGGTCATTGGCGTGGTACTGCGCCGGTAGATAGATATCGTGCGCAGGATCCCAGGCAGCCTCATCAATTCCGTTTGCAACCCCGGTTACACCATCCCTACGGCTTGCTAGCACACCTTCAAGACCACACCCATACTCCGCCGTTAAGATCTCCCTTGCATAGGTGGGACTTACAGTGGAAACCGCGTCGGAGAAGATAATACCCCCCTTCAAACAATTGACCGCTCCGTAGAACTCAAGGCCACTCAGTGAGAACAGCGATGAAGGAAGGCCGGTTTTCATGAACTCCTGACCTGAGAATATCCCCTGATAGCCGAGATTATGGACAGTCAACAACGTCTTGATCGACTGAAGACTGTTGTGTTCATGTGCTAGTGCCTTGAGATAGACAGCGCACAGTGCGGTCTGCCAATCATGAAGGTGCAGGATATCAATCTTTTCCCGCTGTACGTCCACTAAGATATGCATCGCTTGAATGACTGCGCGACAGAACAAGGTGAATCGGTCAAGATTATCCGGATAGTCATGATGATCTTGCTGATAGAGTCCCGGACGGTTGAAGTACAGGTCATGGCACACGAACAACACTCTCACGTGATGTAATGCGCCGGTCACCGTCAGATATTCCTCTTCGATAGAAACATCCATCGGCCTCTCCCCCACAGGCACCGAGAATTGCATGGCGATCCGACGGTCCTTCTGAGCTAATTGAGTCCGATAACCCGGCAATAATACGGTCACCTGATACCCTGACTTTGCGAGGGCCATGGACAACGCACCCACCACATCGGCAAGTCCCCCTGTTTTCGCGTAAGGAACCGCCTCAGAAGAGGCCATCACGATGTGCAAGCTATCTGATGTTTTCAACGCCATGTGGGATAATCAGGGACAACCTATGGGTGTGAAGATTCGTCAACCCTGGTCTTGAATCGAGCCTCATAGGCCCAACCTTTTGTCAATGTCCGTAACTCATCGGGTTGGAGCTTTTCTCTGTAGACAAGGCGCTCATCAAGAAAGACCAGCAACCAGCCTCGATCGGGGTAAGCGAAGTAGACGCCTTCGCCTGCATGAACCCCACCGCTCCATCCTTTCGGCACCTCACCTGTAGCTACTCGGGATCGAGGAATAATACTCAAATCTGGCATCACAAAAAAGTACGCGAACTCGCTATGGTAGAAAGGAGGCCCCCCCCACGCATTTACAACGGCTCTGCTGGTGATTTGATCTAGTACAAGATTCTCCCCTTGAACCAGCTGCTCTTGCTGCTCCAGTGTCGGCATACTTTTGCACCCGAGCAAGAGCACAAATCCTACGACCGTGAATACGCTCAGTATGGTTTTCTTCGGAGCGCTAATGCTATGCACCGTGTCACCATCTCCCCTCACAGAAGCCGCCTGGACTTGACTTCGATCGGCTTAACCGGTTGACAGGCCTCACACTGACACAATGCCCGGAGCAACGTGTAGGAATATATCCCCGTATCATGGCCATCGCTCCACTTGAACTGAAGCGCATAGCGCCCAACCGGTTGAATATCCTGCAGCATGATCAACAACGGAACATCGTCAGCCTGAAGACGGCGCTCCCCCGTCCATTCGTCGACACAAGCTGCGCAGGGACAATGCTGCCGAAGAGAACGGATCGGATAGACCGCCTGATGGCCGTCACTCCATTGAATCCCCAATACACCCTTCTCAAGCCACTCCATATCCCGAGGCTCTACTGTCGCGGTTGTCATACCTACTCCTCCCTCTGAACACGCTTAGGACGACACGGCAACCGATAGAAAGTTCGCTGATGGGAGCCGTTTACCGGCCACAACCGTCACATACCCTTCGATTGCCGCCTCCACTTCGCCCCGCACCTGTCCACTGGCTCGCAACCGTGTCACAACGGTGGGATCAAGACGAATCGCCTGTTGGAGAAATGAAAGGCTGCCGCGCGAGAGTGCGATACAACGAACTCGCTGGTGCGCCGCGCATGATAAACACACAAGCCCCCCTGCAAGCGGAGAAAACTGAGGTTCACCTACAAAATGTGCTTTCCCACATGCAGCACAATGGTCGGTCTGTGGGCGAAATCCTGTGACACCCAGTAACCGAATTTGGAAAAGGAGAGCCGTAAAGGCTGGGTCTTCACTCTCGTGAAGCGATGCAAGCCCCTGCTCGAGCGTATCAAACAAGAGCGGATCCGGATCGCCATCCGGAGTGATCGCGGCCACCACGTTGACCATCCGTGCCGCCGAATCTATCAGACTGAGAGATTCCCGCAACTTCTGCGAAGACCTGACAAGATCAACGTGCGAAACCCGCAAGAGCGAATCACCGGCCTTTTCAAAAAGATTCAACCGGCACAGACTGAACGGCTCAAGTGCAGCACCAAAACGGCTTTTGGGTCGACGCGCACCACGAGCCACCCCTCCGATCTTGCCCCTCTCCTTCGAATAAAATGTGACAATTCGATCGGCATCTCCCCACTTACGACTCCGCAAAACGATCGCCGTTGCCTTTATGAGCGGCACATATCCCTTTCACCCCTGACACAACCATATCCTGGCGACCTGTTGAATTGTGTCATCGGAGATACTCCAAGAATAGCGTGGCCAACGTCAAATAAATAGAAATCCCCGTGATATCATTCGCCGTCGTCACAAAGGGACCGGCTGCGACGGCAGGATCTACCCCCATGCGCTTCAGGATAATCGGCATAATCGTCGCCATACTGGTCGAGACCAAAAAGGCGATGATCAGAGAAACACCCACAACCATCCCCAGAAACCCTTGATGTAAGACCCACGCAACTAGCGTCAACGTCACTCCGCACGCCAGTCCCATGACGAGCCCGACCTTTGCCTCACGAAAAAACACCGGCCAAACATGGGTAAGCTCAACAGAACCGGTGGCCAACCCACGAATAATCAACGTTGATGATTGCAAGCCGACATTACCACCCATCGCCGCAATGACGGGAATAAAACTCACAATAGCCACAACTTCTTGAACGGTATACCGGAAATACCAGAGGATTGCGCCGGACAGCAAACTCCCCACAAGATTAGTAAATAACCACGGCAATCGAAGCCTGGCTGACGCGATGCTCGATGACTTTGAAGTCGTATCTTCTTCAATGGCACCGGCCATCTTCAACATATCCTCGGTCGCTTCTTCACGGATGACATCGACCACGTCATCAACCGTGATAATTCCGACAAGCTTCCCGTCTCGCTCTACGACCGGAATCGCCAACAAGTTATAATTGGCCACCTGCCTCGCCACCTCTTCCTGATCCATATCAATGCTGACGCTCATAGCCTCCCGCGTCATGATGTTTTTCAGCGGAGTGGTGGGAGGCACAGTGAGAAGCTGCCGAAGCGAAAGAACACCGACTAGGCGATCATCCTTGTCCGTCACATAGATATAGAACACCATTTCCGCATCAGTTGCCTGTTGCAACCGACGTATGGCTTCCTGGGCCGTGGCATCCTCAGACAGGGAAAAGAATTCCGTGGTCATGATGGCGCCGGCTGTATCTTTGGGGTATCGGAGAATGTCGGCCACCTCGGTCGAATCCTCCGTCTTCATCAAGGCCAACACTTCCTTACCGCGTTCTTCCGGAAGAAACCCGAGAATATGGGCAACATCATCAGGACCAAGCTCCTTCAAGAGCCAGGCAATATCGGAGTGAAGCAAATCCGCGAGTACCTGTTGGATACTCTCCCCATCCAGCTCGCTGAGTACCTGCCCGCGCTTCCCCCCACGAACCAACTCGAAAATTTCCCGTTTCTCTTTCGGTGAGGAGAGGTGTGTCACAGCTTTGGCAATATCCGCCGGGTGCATACGTCCCAACATCTTTGACAAGTTTGCGATCGCCCCCCGACGCAGCAACTTCTGAACCGATTGAATGACAATGTCCGACTTGGTCTGCCCCCGCTCGGTCTGATCACGAAGGACTTCGCGCAAAATATCACGATCCGCCGGACGAGAACGTTGTTCCGGAAAGAGTGGTTCTGTTGGTCGGTCGGTTGGCTGCATGATCGTTGCGCGGGATCTTGGGACTTGCCCGGTGACGCCGGTTGGAGCAGGTCAACGGCTCACGGGACGGCACAGAGCAGATACTTCGTCTTCGTTACGTACGGTCTTATCAGGAAAGTCTATTTGGACTGCTTCAGCATGGAGATATCAGCCGCCTTCGGTTATGCATGTGCCCGGGGAATCGTTACCATCAAGCGTTCACCAACGGTCAGTAGCCCAACTGCACAAGAGCTTGTTCATCCTCGCGCCAGTCTTTTCTGACTTTCACCCACAGCTCAAGAAATACTTTCATCCCAAAAACCTTTTCCATGTCCAATCGGGCTTGGGTCCCGATTGATTTCAGCCGCTCCCCTTGCTTCCCGATCAGAATACCTTTCTGTGTCTCTCGCTCAACCATAATTGACGCCCGAATCTTCGCGAGTCTTCCCTCTTCAACAAACTCATCGATCTCTACCGCCGTCGCATAGGGAACTTCATCTTCTGTCGCTTGAATGATCTTCTCCCGAATCATTTCGGCCGCCAACGTCCTCATCGTCTGATCTGTCACCACATCTTCGCCATACAGTCCTTCCCCTGACGGAAGGTATGGAACCGTCACCGCAAGCAATCGCTCCACATTGTCGTTGACCTGAGCGGACACCGGCACCACTTCCGTCCATGCAAACAGCTGGGCATACTGATCAAGAACGGGAAGCATCTTCTGCTTATTCACCAGATCGATTTTCGTCATGACTAAGATCACCGGCCTCGGCTGCTTTGCCAACGCTTCTTTCATATATTTGATGGCTGACAAATCTCCGGGACCTGGACGGCTCGTCGCCTCCATGAGCATATACAACACATCCGCGTCTTCCAGTGTTTCCACCGCCGCGCGGACCATCCGCCGATTCAACAAATGGTCAGGCTTATGCAGTCCCGGTGTGTCGAGGAAGGCGATTTGCGCCCCTTCCGCATGCACAATACCCATCACTCGAGTCCTGGTCGTCTGGGGCTTACTCGAGACAATCGAGATTTTTTCGCCTAGCAGACGGTTCAGTAGAGTTGACTTGCCCACGTTGGACCGTCCGATGATGGCAACCGTTCCGAACTTCATGGCTTCGAGGAAGGCTCCTGTTGTTTCTCCGAACCTGGGATGAATTGATACACCGTCTCACCTTTCCGCACATAGCCTAACTGCTCACGGGCCAATTGTTCGATCTTGGCCGGGTCATGCTGCAGGCGCTGAATATCCTGCTGCAAGGTGAGACTTTCATGGCGTAAGACCGACAGCTCTTGCTCCAAGCTCTTGGCATATTCCCGCATGGCCAGATACCGTGGGAATCCCATCTCTCCAGAGAAGAGTGCGACTCCCAACCAAAGGACGCCGATCACTCCCCCTACCTGAGCAAGGGTGAACAGACGTCGCTGCCATTCCAGCCACTCCCGGCCACGATTTTGCTTGATCACCATATGAATCAATTAATCCAAACCATGGTGGCAGAACAGGCTAGCTCCGCACGGGCACGGCCTCTCTACCACGGTACACTGCTGCGGCCCCCAACTCTTCCTCGATTCGAAGAAGCTGATTATATTTTGCCACACGATCTGTTCGAGAGAGGGATCCAGTCTTGATCAGCCCACTGTTCGTTGCAACGGCCACGTCTGCGATCGTCGTGTCCTCTGTTTCCCCGGAGCGATGCGAAATGATGGCCGTATAGCCTGATCGCTTTGCGAGTTCAATCGCATCCAACGTCTCCGTCAATGTCCCAATCTGATTGAGTTTAATCAGGATTGAATTTCCAATCCCTTCCTTAATACCTTTTGAAAAGATCTCAACATTCGTCACAAAGATATCGTCGCCAACGAGTTGGACCCGTTTCCCAAGTTTCTCCGTCAGCATTTTCCAGCCCTTCCAGTCCAACTCACTCAACCCGTCTTCGATGGAAAGAATGGGGTAGCGATCGAGGAGCTTGCCATAGTAACTGACCATCTCTTCCGATGAACGCTCCGGATTCTTTTCTGCTTCGAGGATGTACCGCCCCTTCTCGTAGAGTTCACTGGCAGCACAGTCTAATGCCAAGGCAATATCCCTCCCCACCCGATAGCCCGCCGCTTCAATCGCCTCCGATATGAGGCTCAGCGCTTCCTCATTCGATTGCAGATCGGGAGCAAATCCTCCCTCATCCCCTACGGCCGTATTGAGGCCCTTCTTCTTCAAGAGCGTCTTCAACGAATGAAAGACCTCGGTGGCCATACGAAGTGCATCGCTGAATCGGCTGGCCCCCACCGGCATGATCATAAACTCTTGAAGATCCAGCCGATTGTCGGCATGAGCTCCCCCGTTGATGATGTTCATAAGCGGAACCGGAAGCACACGTGCATTCGTCCCACCTAAATACCGGTAGAGGGGTTGCCCCGTTTCAATCGCAGACGCTTTCGCCACGGCTAAGGACACACCCAAAATCGCATTCGCGCCCAGCTTGCCTTTTGTCTTCGTCCCATCCAACGCAATCATGGCTCGGTCAATCCCGGCCTGATCGAACGCATCCTTCCCCAACAGTTCAGGAGCAATGATCTTACTAATGTTCGCAACCGCTTTGGAGACGCCTTTACCCATCCACCGCTTTTTGTCTCCATCTCTCAGCTCGATCGCCTCTTTTTCACCCGTCGAAGCACCGGAGGGAACAGCCGCTCGCCCAACTGCCCCACTTTCAAGCGTTACTTCAGCCTCAATCGTCGGATTGCCACGGGAATCGATAATCTGCCTACCCCTGATTTCTCTGATCTCGCTCATACCGCTTACCCTCTCTCCAGTTAGACGACCAATTTCCTCTTCAATAACTCATTTACCTTCCCGGGATTCGCTTTGCCCCCACTGACCTTCATTACCTGCCCCACAAGAAATCCCAAGACCTGTTGCTTGCCTTCTCTAAACTGTGCCACTTGCATCGGGTTTTTACCAAGCACCTCATCAATGATTTTCTCCAATGCTCCTTCATCTGACACCTGGGTCAGCCCCTTCTCTTGCACAATCTGTTGGGGAGTCTTGTCACTACGATAGAGATCGGGAAAGATGTCACGGGCAACTTTCAAGCTGATCACCCCTTTATCCACCATCGTCAACAAATCAACAAGTCGCTCAGGCGAGACAGGCGACGCAGTGATGTCAATCCCGGAATTGTTCAATTCCCGCGTCAACTCCCCCATCACCCAATTGCTCACCGTTTTGGGCTCATTAAACTGCTTCAGGCAGGTCTCAAAATAGTCCGCCATGCCTTTTGATGCCGTGATCACGCCCGCATCATACTCTGGAAGGCCGTACTCGGTGATCAATCGACGAGCACGCACAGCCGGCAATTCCGGCAATGACGATCGAAATCCCTCGATCCAGTCCTCGTTCAACTGTAGTGGCACCAAATCTGGATCAGGGAAGTATCGATAGTCATGGGCCTCTTCTTTAGAACGCATCACAGCCGTTTCACCACGATCAATGTTCCAAAGCCTGGTCTCCTGATAAATCTTGCCGCCCTCATTCAAGACCTTGGTCTGCCGTTTGATCTCATACTCGATCGCATCATTCACATACTTAAAGGAGTTGATATTCTTCAGCTCAACCTTGGTCCCGAACTCCCGTTGGCCAACCGGACGCAGCGATAGGTTTGGTTCGCAACGAAAACTTCCTTCCTCCATGTTCCCATCGCACACATCGAGGTACATGAGCACATCGCGTAACCCCTTCAAATAGGCCACGACCTCATCGGCCGAACTCATATCCGGTTCTGTCACGATCTCTAGCAACGGGGTGCCTGCGCGATTCAAGTCCACACGGCTTCCCGCAGTCCCAGTTCCGTGTACATTCTTCCCAGCGTCTTCTTCCAGATGCGCTCGCCGGATCCGAACTCGTTTCGTGACCGTTCCGACAGCCACCTCAATCCATCCATGCTGGCAGATCGGGTCCTCGTATTGGGAAATCTGGTACCCCTTAGGCAAATCAGGGTAGAAATAGTTCTTTCTCGCGAATCGATTGTTCTCCGTGATCATACAGTTCAACGCTAGTCCAGCACGAACCGCCATTTCGATCGCCGTTCGATTGATCACAGGCAAACTGCCTGGCAGACCAAGACAGACCGGGCAAGTCTGGCTGTTGGCGGAGAGGCCAAAAGTCGTGCCGCACCCGCAAAACATTTTGGAGTTGGTCCGCAATTGTGCATGGACCTCCACCCCGATCACTGCCTCAAACATCATCCGCGTTCCGCCCCCTCATCTTGAATGTGCCCTCGTTCACGCTTCATCGCCTCACGCCCTGCATCGAACGCCTCCCGCAGAACCGAACGTTTCGACTCGACGAACTCCCTGCCTTGGTCAACAGCTTCTTCAAATGCCTCACCGGCTCGCCCTGCAAGATCCCGCAAATCGGTTTCGGCACGACGAGCATACCCTCGCAGCCTGTCACGCGACTCATTGCCCGTTTGCGGCGCCAGTAACAACCCCATCACCGCACCCATAGCTGCACCGCTGAGAAACGCTAGCAACACCGCCGTCGAAGATCCTCGTTCATCCGCCATTGTGTGTCCCTCCCTCATGCTTCATGCGTTCACGGACCACGTGGGTCGCGGCCTTGACACCAGCAACCATACTCGCCACATTACTCAAGAGCGTTCCGCCTGACCCACACACGACATGGTGTACTTGCCGCACCGATTCACCGACTTCGCCCACAGCGTGCAATAAGACAGCCGCATGCTCGACACCCTCGCGTGCCTGACTCGTCACTTCATTGAGGTTCTGGCTCACCGCACGCAATTCAACCACCAAAGCCGGCAGCTCCGTATTCATCTTGGCCAGCAGCCGTTCGGACTCAGCAACAGTCTTTCGAACTTGCATCAAGACAGGCACGAGATATCCAACCAGCACGGCAAATACGACCGCTACAATGAGTGCCGCGATCTCGACAATCGTCATGACTTCCTGCCTTCCTGGTTGGTGCTCTCGTCCATCCTCGGCTCTTTTCTCTCTCTTACGCCCTGACCTTCCTTAACCTTTACCGTATCGACGGTCTCTGTCGATGCCATGCTGTGGATTGCTCATAGGCATGTGCGGCTCGAAGCATCATGTCTTCTTCAAAGGCCCGCCCGATCAGTTGGAGTCCGATCGGGAGCCCTGCTTTGCTGAACCCACAGGGCAACGCGATCGCCGGCAGACCGGCCAGATTCACCGAAATGGTGAAAATATCAGACAGATACATCTGCAGAGGATCTTCGCTTTTTTCCCCTAATTTGAAGGCCGGTGTCGGCGTCGCCGGAGTGACAATTAGGTCCACCTCTTTGAAGGCGGCGTCGAAGTCCTGACAGACCAGCGTGCGCACGGCCTGCGCCTTCCCATAGTAGGCATCATAGTACCCGGCGCTGAGCACATAGGTACCGAGCATAATTCGACGTTTGACTTCCGGCCCGAACCCTTCTTGTCGCGTTTTCATATACAGTTCAAGCAGGTCTTTCGTTTCCTTGGCGCGGAACCCAAATTTCACGCCGTCGAAGCGGGCAAGATTTGAGCTGGCCTCTGCTGTCGCGATCACGTAATAGACCGCCACGGCAGCATCGGTCCGTGGTAGACGGATTTCCTTGACCTCCGCACCAAGCTGCTTCAGCTCCCCGATTGCGGCTCGGACCGCCTGCTCAACCTCCGGATCAATTCCCTCGGCGAAAAACTCCTCAGGCACGCCGATCCTCACGTTTTTGAGATCACGTTTCTGTAACGCTTTCATGTAGTCCGGCACAGGACGATCAACCGACGTGGAATCCATCGGATCGTGGCCGGCAATGGCTTGTAGGAGAAACGCCGCATCGGGCACACTGCGTGTGATTGGTCCGATCTGATCAAGTGATGAGGCAAATGCTATGAGACCGTACCGCGACACACGTCCATAGGTAGGCTTCACCCCTACCACACCACAGAAGGCAGCCGGCTGCCTGATCGACCCCCCGGTGTCGGACCCAAGCGCCGCCGCACATTCCTCCGCAGCCACCGCCGCTGCAGATCCTCCACTCGATCCACCCGGCACACAGTGAAGATTCCACGGATTTCGGCTGGGGCCAAATGCGGAGTTCTCTGTCGATGATCCCATCGCGAATTCATCCAAATTAGTCTTGCCGACCAAGATGTATTCCTGCGAGCGCAGCTTCGAGACGACCGTCGCATCATATGGTGGAACAAAATGTTGCAACATTCGAGAACTACAGGTCGTCGGCACACTATCCGTACAGATATTATCTTTGACCGCAAGCGGCATCCCGGTCAGCGGGTGAGTCTTTCTCCACACTTTGAGCTTGTGATCCAACTCCTCCGCCTGCTGATAGGCCGCATCTTTTGTCTGAGTGACAAAGGCCTTCACCTTCGGCTCCACCTGACTGATCCGGAGAAAATAGGCACGCACGATCTCTGTCGCAGTCACTTCCCCTGCCGTAAATTTCTTATGAAGTTCGACGAGACCTAACTTGTGGAGAGACATGACATCCCTATTGTCGATACACGCGTGAACAACAAAACTGACAGCCGCCGGTGGGCCGGCTAGCTCACTGTCACAATTCGATTCTTCTCATTCACCCGTACGATCTTGGGCGCGTGCTTCTTGATTTCTTCTTCACCATAATACTCATAACAAAAGATGATGATCTGATCCCCGACTGCCGCTTTCCTGGCTGTAGGACCATTCAAAATAATCTCTCCCTTTCCGCGCGCCCCATTGATGGCATAGGTCATGAATCGCTCGCCGTTATTCAGATTCGAGCAGACAATGGCTTCATACGGGAGAATGCCGGCGGCCTCCATCAAGTCTTGATCTATCGTCAGACTTCCCTCGTACTCAAGGTGAGCTCCTGTCACCGTTGCGCGATGAATCTTTGAACGTAACATTTGTCGAAACATGTATTGCCTCGCCTCCCGTCGATTGTCATACCTCATCCAGGATGGCTACGGATGAGACGGTTATTGACGGTTAACGCTCCTCTATGATTTTGGGGACTACAAATCCATCCGATTCACGTTCCGGTGCGTTGGCCAACGCTTTCTCCACAGGAAGAGAGGGGCGCACAATATCCGCCCGAAAGACATTGACTTGCCCCATCACCGTGGCGGTCGGCTCAATGCCAGTTGTGTCGTACTGATTGAGCTGATCAACGTGCGAAAGAATCTGGCTCAACTGCTTCGCAAAGGTCTCCTTCTCCGAGGCCGTCAGCGCCAATCGCGCCAATTGCGCTACTTTCTCAACATCCTGCTGCGTGATCTCCATCTATTCCCTGCCTTCTCTTCACTGGAGGTTCAACATGGTCTTCCAGCAAGGCCTCAGAAAGTCCCGCGACTAAGGGATACGTTCCGAGGTACCTCTCATGGAGAGGGACGACCAAGAACGCAGCTGGAAGCCATTTTCAACATCCGGTTATTCCACCGTCACACTTTTCGCTAAATTCCGTGGCTGATCCACATCCGCACCCCGCAACACCGCGATATGGTATGCCAGAAGTTGAAGCGGGATTGTAAACAGCATCGGAGAGATCAACGCATGAGTATCCGGTACTGTGAACACCGCATCCGCGATCTTACCGAGTTCCCGTTCGCCTTCCGCCACGAACGCAATCACTGGAGCGTGTCGTGCCTTCACCTCCATGAGATTACTGACGGTCTTGTCATACAGTCGATCTCGCGGCGCCAACACCACAACCGGCATATCTTTATCAATCAATGCGATCGGGCCATGCTTCATCTCGCCTGCCGCATAGCCTTCGGCATGGATGTAGGAAATTTCCTTGAGTTTCAGTGCGCCCTCCAGCGCAATCGGATAATTGATCCCGCGCCCCAAGAACAAAAAATTCCGCTTTTTGTAGTAGCGCTTGGCAATCGCGACGATTTCGGCCTCTCTCTGGAGAACGCTCTCAACCAAGACCGGTAGTCGCACGAGCCGATCAAGCCAAGCTTGACCATCTGCTACCTTCATCACAGTACGAACTCGCGCGAAATGCAAGGCTAGGAGATAGAGCGCCGTCAACTGCGCCGTAAACGCTTTCGTCGAGGCCACACCGATCTCTGGCCCGCAATGGGTATACAAAACTCCATCCGACTCACGGGCCAATGTACTTCCCACCACATTCACAATGGACACGACTCGCGCCCCCTTGGCCTTGGCCTCTCGTGCAGCGGCAAGCGTATCAGCCGTCTCGCCAGACTGGGAGATCGTAATAAACAAATCCTTCTTGCCGACGAGCGGATCACGATAGCGAAACTCGCTGCCAATATCCACCTGAACCGGCGTCCGGACCATCTCCTCAAAAAGATACTTCCCGACCTGACCGGCATGCCAGGACGTTCCACAAGCCACGATCCAGATCCGTTCCAAAGACGCGAATTCTTTTGGTGTCAGCCCGATGTCCGGGAGATCCGCTTCTCCCGTCTCATAGGAATACCGTCCTCGCATGGTATCCAGAATGGTCTGCGGCTGTTCATGAATCTCTTTCAGCATGAAGTGCGGGTAGCCACTCTTCTCTGCTGCGGATGCATCCCATGTGATCTTCGACGCCTTTCGCGCGACAGCCCGACCATCGGAATCAGTCAGTTGCACATCGTCTTGGGTGACGACGGCCACGTCCCCCTCTTCGAGATAGGTCACTTCCCGCGTATGCGCCATCATGGCCATGACATCGGAGGCGATATAGGATGCATGCGCTGTCCGCCCGACGACCAGCGGACAGCCCGACCGCGCAGCAATCAAGGTTCCCGGCTCCCGCTCCGACATCACTGCCAGCGCGTAACTACCTTTCACATCTTTCGTCGCCAAACGCACAGCATCGGCTAGCTTATTTCTCTGTTGAAGATACTTATCAATCAGATGAGCGACAACTTCCGTATCGGTCTCTGAAACAAACTTATAGCCATCTTTCTCGAGCTGTTGCTTCAACTGCTGATAATTTTCGATGATCCCGTTATGCACCAACACACATCCTTTTGAGCGATGCGGGTGGGCGTTCTGTTCCGAGGGCTTGCCATGCGTCGCCCACCGAGTGTGGCCAATTCCGACCGTTCCCGTGAGCCCATTGGCCTTAAGCGCATTCTGAAGATTCACCAACTTGCCCACACTCCGCTTGACGGTGATTTTCTCTCCCTGCAAGACGGCCACCCCCGATGAATCGTAGCCGCGGTACTCCAACTTCGACAATCCTCCAATAAGAATCGGCACCGCTTCCTGGTTGCCGACATATCCAATAATCCCACACATAGCAATACCCCGCCTTATTGGTTGGCAGACAATTAATGCGTCGTTATCGTTTCGCGATCAGCCCCTTGATGACCGCCCAGGCTTTTTCTTCGACTTCGCCGAAGGCTTCTGTCTTGTTCCGGTTAGGCGCTTCGCAGTGGTCTTAACTGAAGCGACGCTGGGTGCGGCTCTTTCTACCAAGGCCCGTCGTTTAGCCACCCATCCAATCCGATTGGCCTGAGGAACTCTGGAAATCGCTAACGAATCGACAGGTACGTCCTGCGTCACGGTCGTCCCTGCAGCAATCACGGCTCCATCCCCGATCGTGATCGGCGCCACAAGCTGGGTATCACTCCCTAGAAACACATTCTTCCCGATCACCGTATGATGCTTCTTCAGGCCGTCATAGTTACAGGTGATCGTCCCGGCACCGATATTCACTCCCTCAGCAATCGTGGCATCCCCCAAATAACTGAGATGATTGGCCTTGGACCCCTCGCCCAACTCGGTCTTCTTCATTTCAACAAAATTTCCGACCTTCGCTCGCCGCCTCACGACGACACCGGGACGAAGATGGACAAACGGCCCCACATGCGCGTCGTCCTCAATACGGGATTGGCCGAGTACACAGGAGTCCAGCACCTCAACATGATCACCGATCACACAATCGGTAATCCGAACCCCCGAACGGATCGTGGTCTCCTCACCGATCACCGTGTTCCCCTCAAGGACGACATGAGGGTACAGGACCGTATCTTTGCCGATCATTACGCCCGCATCGATCCACACTGAGCCTGGGTCTCGCATCGTCACGCCGGCATCAAGCCAGCGTTCCCGAATGTGTTGCCGGACGACCAGTTCTGCGGCCGCCAGCTGCTGCCTGGTGTTGACTCCTAACCCTTCCTCAGGGTCCCGAAGCATCACGGCAGCCACGCGCCGGCCTTGCGCAACCGCCATTCGCACGATATCCGTCAGGTAGTATTCACCCTGGGCATTGTCAGGCTCCAGCTTATCCAGCGCCTCAAAAAGAAACGCTCCAGACACCACGTAGGTGCCCACATTGATTTCCTTACTCGCCCGCTCGGTCGATGTGGCATCTCGATCTTCGACAATCTTCAGCACGTCCGATGACGAATGCGCATGCCCCTCATGGCTCGCGTCACGACGAATCACCCGCCCATAGCCGCTGGGATCATCCAGGATCGCCGTCAGAATGGTGATGGTCGCCCCCTCTCGATGATGAACAGTCAGAAGCTCACGCACGGTGGATTCCTTCAGCAAGGGCGTATCGCCGTTCAGAATAAGATACTGTGCCGGACACACCTCAGCATCATGAGAAAACACGGAACGGCTTTGCATGACCGCATGACCAGTCCCTAGCTGTTGCGCCTGTTCGACGATACACACCCCCTGCGCTCCCGGCGTACCGGCAATCCCCGCTTCAATGACATGCCGGACCTTCTCCGCTTGATGCCCAACAACGACCGCAATACGGTGACCTGCCACGCGAAGCGCCACGTCGACTGCGTACTGCACCATCGGTTTCCCCCCGACCTGATGCAACACTTTGACATGGTTGGACTTCATTCGCTTGCCCAACCCGGCTGCCATCACGATCACTCCGAGGCCGGCAATAGTCGAACGCGTTGCTTGTTGATCAGCCATTGACGTCATGCGCTGAATTCTCCCGTTGATGGGTGTTTCGCAAAGAACCCCTGGGGGTACTCGACTTATCCGATCGGCACGCCAGCATCCGGCTGTTTAATCTGACTCCACTTCGCCTCCGCCAACGCTGAGGCCACGGCGCCGGTCGGCGTGTACAACCCCCCTGATACAATCAGCTTCATCGCCTCTTCGATACTGATATCAACCGACGTGACCTCCCGCTCAGGGACGAGCAGAAAATAGCCCGACGTGGGATTGGGGGAAGTCGGCACATACACATGGATCAGCGTATCTTCTCCCAAAGCCGTCGTCTCGCCTTTGGTCATGCCCGTCACGAAGGCAAAACAATAATGACCATTCTTGGGAAACTGGATCAAGACCACACGCCGATACGACCCTCGCTCCGAAAAGGAGAGAATATCCATTATGGATTTCAAGGTCGAATAAATTCCTCGGACCAGAGGCAACCGATTGAGCCAATCCTCCCAGTGACTGACGATCTGGCGTCCGATGAAGTTGGCGGCAAACAACCCAACCAAGAAAATCAGCAAGACCAACGTCACGATGCCAAGCCCGGGAATATAGTGATCAGGCACCAGCTCAGCCATCGCATCGCCCAAGATACCGTCCAGTGCCACGAACAGAGTTTTCAGAACGAGAATCGTGCCCCAAATAGGGGTGACCA
>DIHK01000061.1:3258-7241 GCA_002420115.1 Nitrospira sp. UBA5698 | reverse complement strand
ATCCGTGATTCATCTTACAGAGTACCGAACAAACGTCGCAAGCGTTTTCTTGTTAATTTCAATGGGTTATGCTCACAAACGAGAAGGATCCCTGAATAGGTCCACCTTGCTATTCCCCGCAACCTGACATAGGATCCGCTCTTAAAAACGCGTGCGAAGAAAAGAGTCGATGAGTCCTGCCACACAAAAATCATCCGGTCTCTTCATCACGCTGGAAGGCGGCGAAGGAAGCGGAAAAACCACGCAGGCCCGCAGACTTTGTGACTGGCTGACAGCACAGGGCTGGCACGTCCTCCACACTCGAGAGCCAGGAGGGACACTTCTCGCCGAACAACTACGCAGCCTCCTCCTCGACCATTCCTCGGAAACCATTGCTCCGGAAACCGAGGTGTGGCTTATCCTTGCGGCCAGGCGCCAACATGTCGATCATGTGATCAAGCCGGCCCTCCAACAGGGAATGATCGTCGTATGCGACCGTTTCTCAGACTCGACAATGGCCTATCAAGGCTATGGACGGGGATTGGACCTCCGGATCTTGCGCACGATGAACAAGTGGGCAACCGGAAAACTTGTTCCACATTTGACGCTGCTCTTTGACGTGCCGGTTCGTATCGGACTGACGCGACGGCGAAGCCAACGCTCCTCCCAGAACCGTCTTGATCGAGAAGCAACCCAGTTTCACGAGAAGGTACGAGCTGGATTTCGGACCCTCGCCCGGCAAGAACCCCGGCGCATGGTTGTCTTTGACGCCTCTCTTCCTCTAGAGTCCGTCCAACAGAACGTGCTGGAAGTCATCACCCGTTGGCTCACAACGCACCGCATACAACAGCTGCGACAGCGATAGCCTATGCCGTTTACTGAGATTACAGGCCACGAGCAGTCCATTTCTCTCCTCCAGGCTAGTCTGGCCAATAAGAGACTCGCTCACGCCTATCTCTTCCACGGCGATGCCCACATTGGCAAGCGCATGACCGCCGTGAGGCTGGCGCAGGTCTTGAATTGTGACCGCCCAGTGCTCACTGAGTCCCCGGATAGTTGCGGCCAATGCCGCTCTTGCTTGCAGGTCGCGGCCCAGACGCATCCCGATTATTTTGTCATCGAGCCCGATGCGGAAGCGGCGACACCCCAAATCAAGATTGAGCAGATCCGAGAACTCGAACAGCAGTTTGTTTATCGGCCTCTTATCGGCGAGCAAAAGATCTGCCTGATTGATGATGCGGATCGAATGACCATCGGCGCAGCCAATGCTCTGCTCAAGACATTGGAGGAGCCTCCGGGTCATAGTCTGTTTATCTTAGTCACCAGTCGGCTCCACGCACTCCCCATCACGATTCGGTCACGCTGCCAAGCCCTTCGCTTTACCTCCCCAGCTCGAACACAAGTGGAAGCCGCACTGATTCTCAAGCGAGAGCTTCCACCCGATGACGCTCGATTTCTGGCGCTGCTGACCGACAGCCGCATCGGAGAGGCACTCACCATGAACGTGGCAGAGGTTCGCGCACGTCAACAGGAGTGCCTGACATTGGTGAAACCCGAATCATTGACCTCCAGCACCACCATCCTATCGGCGTCTGAAACCTTGGCCAAATCAGACCGGGGAGCGGAGACCTTGAGCTGGCTGACGCGATGGATCCGTGACCTTGTGATTGTCCTCGTGGATGGAGATCGCGACCAGATCCTTCATCTCGATCAAGTGCCCCACTTGCAACGATTCGCCGGCCGAGCAGACATTGACCTTCTCCTGACCCTCTTGAACGACATTGAAAAACACGCGCAGCAAGCCACCCGACACTTGAACGTACAAATGGCGATCGAGACAACGTTTCTCCGCCTCCGTGAGGCACTCGGGATTGTCCCGGTCGGAGCCACGACCTAGCCAAACGCGCCGCCAACCTGATATCTTGCCTTGCGTATGTCGACAAGCGGCAAATTCTACATCACCACCCCGATTTACTACGTCAATGATGTCCCGCATATCGGACACGCCTATACCACCGTTGCGGCTGACGTCCTGGCGCGCTACTGGCGACTGCGTGGACGCGAAGTATTCTTTCTCACCGGTCTCGATGAACATGGCCAAAAAGTGCAACAGGCCGCTGCCAAAGCCGGCATTGACTCGCAAATGCACTGCGACAAATTGGCACCACAATTCGAGAACCTCTGGAGGAAGCTAAACATCTCCAACGATGCGTTTATCAGAACGACCGACGCTCAGCATAAGAACGTCGTCCAGCGATACCTTCAAGAGCTGTTCGATAAGCAACTGATTTATAAAGCCGACTACTCTGGCTGGTATTGCACGTTCGATGAGCGGTTCTGGACAGAAAAAGACGTGGCCGACGGCGTTTGTCCGGACTGCAAACGCCCTGTCGAGAAGCTCAGCGAGCATAATTATTTTTTCAAAATGGGGCAATACCAGGACCAACTCATCGACCATATCAAGAAACACGATCGGTTCATTCGCCCGGAGTCACGGCGGAATGAAGTCCTGGGATTCTTGCAAACCCAGAAACTAAGCGACCTGTCGATCTCCAGACCAAAATCCAGACTTTCCTGGGGCATCGAACTCCCCTTCGATACGGACTATGTCACCTACGTCTGGTTCGACGCGCTGGTCAATTACGTTTCTGCGTTGGAATATCTGCCTCGTGAGAAATCAGTTGGCCATGACTTTTGGCCGGCGAATGTCCATCTCGTTGGGAAAGACATTCTCACCACCCATGCCGTCTACTGGTCCACCATGCTGATGGCGCTGAATCTGCCATTGCCCGAAACCATCTTCGCCCATGGCTGGTGGACCGTCGACGGTGAAAAGATGTCCAAGAGTCGTGGCAATGTCGTCGATCCCAACAAGATGGCCGATGAATTCGGTGTCGATGCGTTTCGCTATTTTTTATTAAGAGAAGTGCCCTTCGGACAGGATGGAGATTTCTCGCAGGGCGCAATGGTCACCAGCATCAACGGCGACTTGGCCAACGGCATCGGCAATCTACTCAGCCGCACCCTTACAATGATCGAACGTTTCACCGACAGAACAATTCCGGCAAGCGGACCGCCTGCGCTACCAGAACTTGAAGAGAAGATTGCTCGGGCCGCCACACAATTGCCGGCGACATTGGAACAAGGCTTCAACGCGCTGGCCTTCCGTGACAATTTACAAGCGATCGGTGAACTCGTCAGCCTCTGCGACGAATACATCGACAAGGCCGCGCCCTGGAAGCTGGCCAAGAATCCGGGAGACGCACCGAAGTTGAAGACGGTCCTCAATCACTCCGCCCGAGCCCTGCGCCTGCTGGCCGTCTCGCTCCATCCTTTTATGCCGCAAACGATGGAACAGCTGGCCCGGCAACTCGGCTACCGCGTCGACTTTTCAAAAACCCTTCCGGCCTCCGCCTATGAGTGGGACAGCCCCGTGGCCGATCTCCCAATTGCCAAGGGCACCCCGCTATTCCCACGCATTGAAATCACCGCATCAGATACCGTTGGCATAGACTTAAAAGAAAACGCCAAGATAGAGAAGAAAGAGTCATCGAAACAAGGAGCCAAACCAGTGAGCGACACACTAGCAACCCCGGAACCAACTCCTGCCGCAGCCACCCAGACCTCGACACCGATAGCCCAGGCAACTCCAGCAGCAGCGCCCGCACCGGTCTCACCGCTTCAGATAAGTATCGACGACTTCATGAAAGTTCAGCTTAAAGCGGCGAAGATCCTGTCCGCTGAGCGGGTGCCGAAATCAGAGAAGCTGATCAAGTTGCAAGTGTCTCTAGGCACCGAACAGCGTCAGATTGTCGCCGGCATCGGCAAGAAGTATGATCCGGACGCACTCGTTGGGAAAACGATCGTCATCGTGGCCAACTTGAAACCGGCTAAACTAATGGGTATTGAATCTCAAGGGATGGTACTGGCCGCGGGAGATACGGACGTGCGTGGGCTGCTCACCATCCAAGAAGAAGTGGATCCTGGCACGAAGGTGAAATGAC
>DIHK01000061.1:0-2938 GCA_002420115.1 Nitrospira sp. UBA5698 | reverse complement strand
CCGCTGAACGGTCCCCAACCAACGACCGTGCTGATTCGGGTCGTCGCACACGGGGCCATGGTGTTAGGGCGTGAAGTCGGTGGTGCCCGAGTCACGATCACCGATGTAGCCACCGGCCAAATTCTGGCAACCGGCATACAACAGGGCGAAGCCGGTGATCAAAATCAAATCATGCGCACACCTCACATGATGGAAGAGCCGATCTATAGCACGCGTCCTTCCGCTGCGTTTACAACCACACTGCACCTTCAGCAGCCGGCATTGGTGGACATCTCTGCCGAAGGACCATTGGCCTACCCGGGAGCAATGCAGAAAACGAGTAAGACCCTGCTTCTGATCCCGGGACAGGATCTGACGCAGGACGGCATCGTGCTACACCTCTATGGGTACCTCGTCCAGATCGAACGACCTAAGCCACGTGAAACCTTAATTGAGAAAGACGATGTCAAACTTCGCGCCTCAGTCAGAACGCTTTCCGGCTCCTTGGTTCGTCCTTATGGAGATTGGGACTCACGAAAAATTCGTATTTATGGGGAGGTCGTAATCGGTGACCGAACCGTCGAGCGACTACAGATGTTTTATGATGAAGGGAGTCGCACCTTCGAAGCTCCGTTCTTTGTCCCATCATCGAAGGACGTCCACGAGGGAATCATCTTGCGAGTCATTGCAACTGATCTTGCAACCGGCAACACCGGGATGGATCAAGCCACCTATCCAGTACTGAGCGAACGTCTCCCCGCTCAGTCAGTTCACTAGCGCGCAATCCTTCGGCAAGACTTGCCGCGTTACGTCGCTCATGCGACACTGTCTCATATGACAGCGCTCGCATCATACTCACATCTCCGGTCGCGACTCCAATTGGCCTTAGCCATCAATGCCGTGATCATTGCCGCGGAATTCATCGGTGGCTGGATACTGAATAGCATTGGCCTCATGAGCGATGCCGGCCACAACCTCGTCGACCAGGGATCCCTCTTTCTTGCTCTCTATGCGCATCTCCTCACGGCACGGCCCGCATCAGAGAGCCGAACCTTCGGCTATCACCGAGCCGGGATCATTGCCGCTTTCCTGAACAGTTTCATCCTCTTGTTGACCGCATGTGGTATTGCGCTCGTTGGCCTCAAGCGGCTCCTGCAACCGGTTCCAGTCGACGGTGGATGGGTGATGGTCATTGCGGCAGTCAGTTTTGTTTCCAACCTGGCGATTGCCCTCTTGCTCCAACATGGAGCAAAAGACGATCTCAATATTCGCAGTGCGTTCTGGCACATGTTAGGAGATGCCTGGGTCTCACTCGGGGTGATTGTGAGTGGTGGCGCGATACTCCTGACAGGATTAACGGTCCTGGACCCTCTCGTGAGCCTACTGATCGTTGGAGTCATTCTCCGAGGAGCCTGGCCCATTTTTAAAGAATCGATGGAAGTCTTGCTGGAATCGACACCACCAGGCATCAGCACATCTCATGTGGCTGCAACCATAGAGGCGGTCCCCGGCGTCAAGAACGTGCATGACCTGCACATCTGGGCCGTCGAGCCTCGGCTGATTATGCTCACCTCCCATGTTATCATCGAGCAGCGTTGCACTCCGCTGACGTTACTCCAGACCATTCAACACCGCATCACCACGGATTTCGGTATCAAACATATGACCATCCAACTCGAAACCGAGTGCTGCGATCCCGACGACATCCACTGCGACCTCCGAAAGCTGACAGAGCAGCACCACGAGGCCCAGACCTTCGCGCACCATCACTGACCTCTCGGAATCTTTCCCTCTTCTGAGGCTGCTTAATCAGAATGCGGAATGAGGTGTTGCAAATATGCAAATCGCCGTGAACTTAAGAAGCGTCTTTCTTGCCCAAGAAACTAAAATAGCACCTTACCGGTCGTATGTCATGACCCAGAGATCATTACCTCCGGTGCCCCCCGTATCTGGAGCCACAATGAGTTCGGCCTGACGATCCCCATCCACATCCGCCGAGATCACTACTTTCACCCCGAACGCGGTAGGAGTGGTTAGTCCCAGATCGCAGTTCACATCGGCCTGGAAGAGATGCGCGATATCGGGACTGAGATGGGCCCAGCTCCGTCTTGCAGGATCATACTTCATGACCCAGAGATCATTGCCCGCTGTCCCTCCAATATCCGGCACAACGATCAGCTCCGCCTGCCGATCCCCATCCACATCCCCAGCCAGGATCGTTTTCACCCCAAACCCTGTGGGTCTCGCCAGTCCCATGTCACAGTTTACGTCCGTGAGGTAGGGCAGATGTTCAGGGATGGGACTGAGATGGGCCCAACTCCGCCGTGCCGGATCGTATTTCATGACCCACAGATCATTGCCCGCCGTCCCTCCGACATCCGGGGCCACGATGAGTTCCGCCCGCCCATCACCGTCCACATCCGCGGCAACCATCGCCTTCACACCATACCCCGTCGGGGTTGGCTGGCCTAAATCACAGTTCACATCGGCATGGAAGGGATGCGTGATATCAGGGCTAAGATGGGCCCAGGCCCGCCGGGACCGATCATACTTCATGACCCAGAGATCATTGCCGCCAGTACCTCCGACATCGGGAGCAATGATGAGTTCGGCCTGACGATCCCCATCCACATCCGCCGCGATCACCGCCTTCACCCCAAACGCGGTGGGAGTGGCTAACCCCAGATCGCAGTTCACATCCGCCCCGAAGGGATGCCCAGCCATGGGGCTGAGGTGGGCCCAGGCCCGCCGGGATGGGTCATACTTCATCACCCACAAATCATTGCCACCGGTCCCGGGTAAATCCGGCTGCACAATGAGTTCGGCTCGCCCATCGCCGTCGACATCCGCCGCGATCACCGCCTTCACCCCAAACGCGGTGGGAGTGGCTAACCCCAGATCGCAGTTGACATCCGGCCCGACGGGATGCCCAGCCATGGGGCTGAGGTGGGCCCAGGCC
>DIHK01000019.1 GCA_002420115.1 Nitrospira sp. UBA5698 | reverse complement strand
TCTTTTGTCGGCGCAAACACTTCGTTAAAGGAGATGGGATTCCAAATGTCCCCACGCCTCACTCGATTGCCGTCCTTCGTATAGCGCTGCCCGACCTCAAAATACCAGTTGGTCCCCTCCTGAAAACGGAGATCCGTGTTGAATTGGCTGACAGTCAGCTGATACGGATCAAAAAACGCGTCCATAGTCACGTACCGATTGATGGGAGGCCGCAGCGCCCAGGCTTGAGCACCCTGACCAAAAATCGGAGTATCCAACTGCGACAGACTGCTCAACGGAGGGAGATTGTTCCCGATCACGGCTCGCATCCAGACGTCGGAGAACTTCCTGCCTTGGATAGGTACCATCGCCGGCTGGATTGGCTGGGTGAACGAACCGAGAAAAGGGGCAACGCCCGGCGTAAACTCACGCGCCAGCGTCTGCACGGCTCCGACATGGTAGCTCTGGGCGACGGTGAGATCCAGCCAGTTGAACGCTGTCCTTGTACCCGATTCCAGCACACGACTCCTGAGCATATAGGTCACGAGATTCTTCTTGGGAAGATCGTCGGCTTGATCGATTTGTGCCAATGCCGATTGTCTGGTGCCGGGGACATATTCATACGTCACCGTCGGTTCCATCGTATGCAAGAGACTGCTGCCATCAGCCAGCACAAAGCGGCGTGTGAGCTTTGATGTGGCATCGACCCCCAGCCAAAAAGTTTCTCGATGTTGAGCATCGTCCGACTGAGCGCCCCTCGTGTAATAGACCTCCCGGAACTTCGCCTGCGGGCGAATAGCCAGGAGATGTCCCAGTTGAATCGGCTCCGTCGCAATGCCGGGAACGAGATTGAATCGGTTGAGGGCAAATCCATCCTCCCGGTAAAAATTGACGTAGTTCCCTTCCATGCCGTACTGAACCGGTGAATTGAACAGGGAGACATAGGGCAAGTTGTATCCGGCTTCAGGAAGGCGTTGAAAGGTATCTTTGCCGCCGGCCTGTAACGGCTGCAAATATAAACCCAAGAGATAGAGGCTGCCGTAGGGAAGCCGTTGGGAGAGTAACAGATTCGATTCCGCGCTCGGCAGGGCTCGAAGGACGCCTGAGTTGCTCAACTGCTGATAAAAGTTCGGGTCGGTGACCAAATTGGCATTGGCTCGTAGCAACAAGGTATCCGTGAGATATTGCGTATGGCTCCCGGTCACTGTTGCACGGGCTTGTTCGCCATTCTTCTCTCCGTCGGTTGCACCGGCCCCATCCGGGAGTTGTGTCTGCTGCAAATAGCTCAGATACCATTTCCCACGCGATCGTCGATCTAACACGTATCGGTACTCAAAATCAGACCCGTATCCCAATCGATTGTAGTAGGTCGGTGAGATCGTCACATCTTGACTCGGACTGATCGCCCAGAAAAAGTGTGCCTGAGCACCGAACCCAAACCGACTGTTATACTTCGGCGTTGGAATCAGAAACCCGGTTTGTCGTCTCGCCATCGGATACGAGAAGGTAGGAAGAGGAATCGTGGGCACGTCTAAGATGCAGAACCATCCGCCCTTAAAGGCCAACGTATCCCCAACCGTCATATCCACATCCTTGAAACGAAACCGCCAGGCCGGCACCTCTCCCTCTTGGGCATCACAGTTGGTAAAACTGCCGCCTTTCACGCGATAGTGGTATTCGGACAACCGCTGCAGATATTGACCAGACACGAGCGCATTTCGGGAAGGAATAAACAGCTCCCCGTGCGTGGCAATACCAGCCTCGGTATTGACATTCAGCTCCAATCGCTCGGCTGTCACATCAGCTTGGACGTCGGTTAAATGAACATGACCGACGGCCGTAAGAATCCCGGGTAGGGCTTGAATGGTGGCGTGGTCCGCCGTCACCGTGATCCCTCCCTGCCGAATGACCACAGCCCCATTCGCTTCGTAGATTTCCTGTTCTTGTTGATAGTCGATCCGCTCCGCCGTGATGTCCAGAGGAGTGGAAGCCGAAGAGGATCCGGCACTTCCTCCTGAGTGATCGGCTGCGGAGACCGAAAGCGGTGAGAGCAGAAGCGCGAGGATGGTGAGCAGGCCCCCTTGGCGAAGCCACGCGAGAGGATCTCCCATGCTAGCCGCGAATCGGAGACAGATCACAGCCACGTATTGCCGCTTTGATATCCCCGAGGAGCATAAGGGAGCCGGTGATGCAGATAAGATCACTCGCCATCGCCCGCCCTCTGGCAAGGGCCACCGCGTCCGTCGGAAGCATCGCCTCTTGCACCGGTCCCGACCATTCATCCAGCACCGCACGAAGCTCGTGAACCGTGGCAGATCGTGCGAGGGCCGCTTGAGTCAAAACGATCTCTGAGACCACCGGCAAGAGTGGGGTGATAAATCCCCGATGATCCTTGTCCCGCATCATGCCCCAGACGAGGATAATCCGTGAATCCGGGTGCTGGGCGGCATAATCAGTGAGATACCGTGCAAGCGCCTCTGCCGCAGCTGGGTTATGCGCCCCATCGAGCACCACATGGGGTGCTTCGTCGATCGCTTCCAAACGCCCTTCCCAAGAGACCGTCCGCAAACCTTCCAAGACCGCCCCCTCGTCCAAGGTCATTCCTCGTTGATCGGCTGCCTCCAGGAGCGCCAACGCGCAGGCGGCATTGTCCCATTGGTGGCGACCGACCAAGCCGCACTCCACCCCCTCAATCACATGCGTGCCCCCTCGATACACCAGTCGCCCGTCGCGAGCCCGCTCAAGAGAGAATTCTCGACCAAGACGCCAGAGTGGTGCAGAGCGATCCTTGGCGAGACGGGACAAGACTTGTTCTGCCTCCTGCCCCATCCGGCCGAGCACCACCGGCACGCAGGGCTTAATGATCCCACCTTTTTCAAAGGCAATGGCCTCTTCCGTCGTTCCCAAATACTCTTGATGGTCCATGCCGATCGTCGTAATCGCACAGGCCAGCGGCTGCTCAACCACATTGGTCGCATCAAACCGTCCCCCCAACCCAACCTCAAGAACGGCAACATCCACTGCTGATTCGGCAAAATGCAGAAAGGCGAGAGCCGTGGTCATCTCAAAAAACGTCGGATGCAGGTCATCCGTCAGCACCGCACGCAATCGCGCGAGGAGCGCCTCGACCCGATCCTCTGGAATCATCTCACCGTTGACACGAATGCGTTCACGAAAGTCGACAAGGTGGGGGGACGTATACAGCCCGACACGTCGACCGGCACGGTGAAGGACCGCCGCTGCCATTGAAGCCGTGGATCCTTTGCCGTTCGTGCCCCCGACATGGAGGACCTGAAGCGACGACTGCGGACGACCCACTCGATCCAATAACACGCGCATCGTCTCCAGACCCAGCTTGATGCCGTGTTTCTGGAGACCATAGAGATATTCGATCACTGAGGCATCGCTCATCAACAAGCCGGGAGGATACAGGAACCTAAAAATGATTTACGAGGGTGCCGACCGTCTCCTTCAAACGCCGACGTTCAACGATCATGTCGATCATGCCGTGTTCGAGCAGAAATTCGGCACGCTGAAACTGGTCGGGTAGTTGCTGCTTAATCGTTTGCTCGATCACGCGAGGACCTGCAAACCCGATCAGGGCCTTGGGTTCCGCAATGATCACATCACCTAACATCGCCACACTGGCCGTGACTCCGCCGAATGTTGGGTCAGAGAGAATGGAGATGAACGGCAGCTTGGCCTCACCCAGCTTCGCCACGGACGTCGAGGTTTTGGCCATCTGCATCAATGAGAGAATGCCCTCTTGCATCCGGGCTCCACCCGATGCGGTTACCAGGATCACGGGTAGTTTCAGTTCCAACGCACGATCGATGGCACGACAGAGTTTTTCACCGACGACCGAACCCATACTCCCGCCCATAAAGCTGAAGTCGAACACACACAATACGATACGGCTTCCATTCACCAACCCTTCTCCGATCACCAAGGCATCCTTGCGTCCTGTCTTTTCCTGGTGAGCCTTCACCCGTTCACGATAGGGCTTGGTGTCCTGAAACGCCAAGGGATCCTGCGCTTCCAATCCGGCATCCCATTCTTTGAACGTGCCAAGATCGATGAGTAACCCGATCCGTTCCGTCACAGAAATCGGGAAATGATACTCGCACTTTGGGCAGACCTTGTTGTTGCGGTCGACTTCCTTCCGATAGACGATCTCACGGCAATGGTTGCACTTGAGCCACATTCCCTCGCTGCCTTTTGAGCGTGGAGGAGGAATGGAATCGTTAGGCTTCTCTTTTTTAAACCAGGCCATCGCACCCTCTCATTTCCGAGCCTATTCAGGGAAACATTACTGTGGGCCCACACCTCAACCGGATATCGCTTCCCATCACGTCGTCCGCCCACTTACCATCGACCGAATGAGCAAACCGACTTCACTCGCCGCGATAGAGACCGGGCCAACTCAACCACACCAGGGCGTGGCCGAGGGCCCACCAGAGGACCACAGCACTCAAGGCCAGGAGCCAGCACCGTCATGACAGCGTCGAGAACATCATGGCTTCTCGATAGGATATCCACCCCGTCTCCGGAGTCATGCTGGAGTGAACCCAATCCCTTGCATGATCAATTGTTAAACGATGGACTGCCATAACCCCGTTGAGGATGGGGTCCATTGTAGCAAATCCGTTGGATAGAATCTCATCCGCCTCGAGCATGCATTTCCAAGTGAGGATCTTCTCGGAGCTGGTCGATACCGATCAGCCCGCTGGACCGGAGGCCAAACCGTTCAAGCGCCTTCCGCTCCTCAGCTCCACGATCACGACGAGCCGTCCACAGGGAGCGAATCAGCTCTCGCATCTCTGCGGAACTGGCACCCCGCCGAAGCGATTTCCGTAGATCCACACCCGATGCAGCATACAAGCACACATACCAAATCCCGTCGGCGGTCACGCGGCTACGATCGCAATGGGCGCAGAAAGGCTGAGTCGTCGAGGGAATAATCCCAAAGATCGTCCCATCCGGCAAGCGAAATCGTTGGGCTGGAGCTGCACCACGCCCGGGAATCGGGATGATCTGGCCGTACCACCGGCCTAACAGATCGAGGATGCGGTCCTGCGACAACACCTTATCTGGATTCCATTCATTCGCGCCTCCGACATCCATGTACTCGATAAACCGCACCTCGGCCTGGAAGTGCTTGGCAAACTCAATCAACGAGATCAGCTCATCGTCATTGAATCCACGAATCGCCACCGTGTCGAGCTTCAGATTCGGGAATCCCACCTTTCCGACCGATTCAATCCCCTCGACCACACGTGAAAATTCATCCCGTCTGGTCAATTGGCGAAATCGCTCCGGGCGGAGGGTATCGAGACTGACCGTAATCCGATCAAGCCCCGCTTCATAGAGTTCTTGCGCCTGTTCAGCCAGGAGGATGCCGTTCGTCGTCAAGGCAACTTCAGTGATGCACCGATTTTGTCTGAGTAACCGGACCAGCCGCGCCAGGTCTCTTCGCAACAGAGGCTCCCCACCTGTCAACCTGACCTTGTCGACGCCCAAGTCGGTGAAAGCGCCCACCAGCGTCGCCATTTCTTCAAAGCTTAAGATGTTCTCTCGCGGCAGCCAAACATACTCGGGCTCCGGCATGCAGTAACTGCAGCGAAGATTACAGCGATCCGTCACGGACAACCGCAGACTGCCGAGCGGACGACCAAAGGTGTCGACCACAGATGGAAGATCAGCACTGATAGATTCTGAACTCACCGGCTTCCTCTTCCCCTCGAAAACTTTTTACCCCTCACACCTTACCTAATGCCTACGGATGTTCCTCGACCCAGACTTCTCCCTCCGGCGTATGCTCCAGTTTCCAGATCGGCGTGATTTGCTTGAGTTCGTCGATGGCCCACCGACAGGCGGTGAACGCGTCGGCGCGGTGCTCCGCCCCGGCGATGATGAGCACAATATTCTCCCCGATCGTGATGGCTCCGTACCGATGAATAATCAACAACTCGAGAATGTCGAATTCTTTGAGGGCTCGTTCACGAATCTCGCGCAGCTTTTTCTGCGCCATCCCTTCATAGTGCTCAAACGTAATCCCATCGACATCTCTGCCGCGGGATCGATCACGCGCGATGCCCAAGAACGTTGCAATACCACCAATCCGTTTCGACCGACTCTTGACGCGATCAAGCTCCTGATCAATAGAAAAATTCTCCCGCTGCACACGGACAAACTGGCTGTCGTCCGGCTCAGTATTCATTGAACTCCCTCCGGCAAAGGGCGGCAACAGCGCGATCTCGTCACCCTCACTGATCATCGTGTCTTCGTGCGCAATGTCCTGATTCACCGACACCAACACCTTCTTCTTCTGAATAAGTTCTCCGACTGCAGGGTGGCTGATCTCGATGGCACGGACTACGTCCTTGACCAGCCGGCCGTTCACCACATTCAACGACAGGGAACCCTGATTCCCCGCCAGCAGTTTCGTCATACCGAACAACTTGATCGTCACCATCATGACGT
Organism: Nitrospira sp. UBA5698; assembly: GCA_002420115.1. Lineage (GTDB taxonomy): Bacteria > Nitrospirota > Nitrospiria > Nitrospirales > Nitrospiraceae > Nitrospira_D. Next base: position 23,692 of record DIHK01000019.1, on the reverse strand, counting down.
AGCCTTGACCTCAGCCTTCCCTCGTATAGGTCCCCGACTTTCCGCCTGATTTCGACAAGAGGCAGACCTCGCGAACACTCATTCCCCGATCGACCGCCTTACACATGTCATAAATGGTCAACGCCGCGACCGTCGCGGCCGTCATGGCTTCCATTTCGACTCCCGTCGGTCCTGTCGTCTTGGCCGTGGCTGTAATGGTAATCGAACAGCGGCCTGCTGGACCCGGCTGCGGGTCTTCGTTGAAGGCAATGTCGACGCTGGTAAGCGCAATTGGATGACACATGGGAATCAGGTCCGGCGTCTTCTTCGCGCCCATGACACCAGCGACCTGAGCAACGGCCAAGACATCGCCCTTGGCGATCTTGCCACGTTGAATCTTTTCAAGGGTTTCAGGAAGTAAGAAGACTGTGGCTTGAGCAGTAGCCAGCCGTTCAGTCGACTCCTTGGCACTGATGTCGACCATCCGAGCCCGACCAGATTCGTTGAAGTGGGTGAATTCAGCCATTTTTCCCGTTGAATCAGTATGTTGCAGTCAAGAGCTGGCGGAATTATAGGTGCCGCCAAAGAGGAAGGTCAAGGAAGGGAAGGGCAACTCGGCTGTCAGCTACCATTACGGTAAGGATTGAGGCCGGATACGTGTCGCCTCGATGGTCCCTGGACCCGAGAAAACAATGTTGCCTGCGGCATCGTGAATCTCCAGCAAAATAGTCCCTTGCAGTTGTTCGCCGCCGCGGATCAATTGAAACTGATACCGAACCTTTTCCCGACCAATGACAACGCCCGGTGAAGTGGGGTGATCAGAAGCGCCTTGGTAGAGCAGCACGGTCGTGGCCTCAAATTTGTCATTCTTCGAACGGCGCCACTCCCCGTGACCGGAAGTGGCAAGCACGGGGCCAAGCGGAGACTGCGGGAGATAGAGTCGGCGTGACTCGACGAGATTGCCGTCTGCACCGAACGTCAAGAGGGTGGTCAACGGAGAAAGCGGTATCGTGGTTGACTGGGCAATCCCTTCCCACGAGCCTGTGGGTGTCCGATCTTCATGGGCAAATGCAGGGACTCCGACGAGCCCAGCCGTCAGAAGCCCAATCGCACACACCATCCTTTTCACATGATGCAACTTCATAGTGACCTTTCTGGCTCACGAAAATTTGGTATTCTCAGCCACCCCATTCCGATTCGTCAAGTCAGTGCCCGGTCAGAACAACTTCTGACCGGGCGCTGTTGGTCGGAGAAAGACACATCAGACACAATCACCGACTCAGTCTGAAGTGACCCGTGATAAGAACCGCGCTCACCAACAGGCTCAATAGACTCCTGAACTTGCCTTGCTATACTTCAAAAAGGTCGAACAAGATCCATGAAGAAACTCCTGATCAGCATCGCAGCGCTTGGAGTCGTCGCCTTATCTGGAAGCCTCTGGTGGCTGCACGACTCACTGGATGCTCAGGTCGCTGACGCTATCCGCCGATATGGGCCTGAGATCACCGGTGTGCCCATCAGCCTCTCAAAAACCACCATCAATCCCGTCGATGGCAAGGCAGCGTTGTATGGGCTGGTGGTCGGTAACCCTGACGGCTTCAAGACCAACCAGGCTCTGTCATTCGACGAAATCAGCCTGACGCTCGATATCAAGTCGCTGACGACCGACGTGATCCGGATCAAAGAACTTACCCTTCTCAAACCGGAAATCACGTACGAGCATGCAGCCGGCGGCAGTAACCTCGATGTACTACAACGCAACATCGAACGCGCCATCGGCCATCATAAGCAGAAGGCTCAGCCCTCGGAGTCAGGCAAGAAACTCCTCATCGAACATCTGTACGTGAAGTCCGCAAGAGCCCACGTGAGTGCCGAACTGCTCAATGGCCAAGCCGTCTCGGTACCGATCCCCGACGTGCACCTCCAAGACATCGGCAGGAAATCAGACGGCGTCACCGCCGGAGAAGTCACCAAACAGATCCTCGGCTCGATCGTCCAGCAGGTCAGCACGGCCATGACTGCAGCTGGGATACATACCGCCACCAACACCATCCAGAAAGCGGTAGACTCCGCGACCCAGGCCATCAAGGGTCTCTTCAAGTAGCGGGGTGCTGGTGACATTTCGACTGATCCTGGGCCGTCATCCCCCTCTTTTTGCAGTCTAGAAAAACACGACCTGTTTCAGTACACTCTCCCGAAGCCTTCAGGTCTTTCCTGAGAAGGAACGGGCTTCCGGATGACGACTTCACGATCTTGCCGCGAGGATTTCAATGGGATTTCTCAGCAAACTGCTCGACATGCCGTCGTTCAATGGCGCGACCAACGCGCTCCTCGTAGAGTTGGCCTTGCTTGAATTCACCGAGTCGCAACGGACACACCTGAAAGGCCGTGTGATTGAGCTCTACCGCACGCATCGAGCTTCAACTGAGTCGGTAGAAGTCACATTGGTGGAGCTGAATCAAACACCACGCTTCTTCCAATTGAACCTGGTGGCCCTTGCGATGAAGGACCTTGGATTGAAGCCCCCGCTCAAAAAGGAAAAATTGAAGCACATTCGTGATCCGTTCGATCCTACCCACGCGGACGGACGCGCGCTGAACGCAGTCGCACGGCGATTGAAATGGCAACACGGGATCGAAATCTGGATTCGCGAAGAACCCATCAGTTTTGATTCCTGGTAACCTGCCATTCGCTTGACAGACCAATTGATCCACGGTTATTCTGCCCACGCTTCCTCGTGTTGGTGATCACATACAGGAGACATTATGTCCATGTTTGCGTTCCGATCATGTGTTCTTGCCGTCCTGTTTGTTTCCATGCCCCTCCTCTTTTCGTCATTCGGCCAGGCTGCTGAATTTAAGATGGGAGTCGTGGATCCGCAATCGGTGCTGGAAAAATCTAAGGCAGGGAAGCGAGCGCTTGAAGGACTGAAAGAATATGTGTCGACCAGGCAGAAACTCCTGGGCAAAGATGAAGAAGAGCTCCGCAACACCGAGAAGCAGCTGAAGGAACAGGCCCCCAAGTGGACCGACACAGAGAAGAAGGAGAAGGAGGGGCAGTTCCGAACCAAGGTCCAGGACTTCCAGAAACGTGCGCAAGAATTCAATCTGGAGCTCCAGAAGAAGCAGAAGGAATTAGTCGATGAGTATATGAAGAAAATCTCCGCTGCGACACAAACGGTCGCTGAAAAAGGTGGAGTCGCACTCGTTGTCGATAAAGGCAGCGAGCAGACCGTCAAGATCGTGATCTATCACAAGGATGCGATTGATATCACGGAGCAGGTCATTAAGGAGTTTGATCGAGTCAACAAATAGCCCTGGGCATACAGGGCTTCGCTATTCAAGTGGGAAACCAGCTTCCCGCCACGCGCGAATTCCTCCATCCATTGAGAGCACATTCTCGTATCCCATCTGTTGCAGTGCATCAGCCGCCAAAGCTGATCGATAACCTCCCCCGCAATACAGCACGATAGCGTCCTGCTGATCGGGCACCACTGACTCGATATCCCGTTCGATAATTCCCTTCCCAAGATGCCTGGCGCCTTTGGCATGGTCTTGAGCAAACTCATGATCCTCACGGATATCGATGAAATGAAACTGCTCACCCCGGTCCAGACGGGTCTTCACCTCAGCCACGCTGCATTCTTTCACCCGCTGCTTCGCCTGGTCGACGAGTTTCAAGAAACCTGGATTATGCTTCATGGTTCATGTCTCCCAATTAGCCTACAGTATCATGACGGTTCATGGCGAAATGGCCTGTACGTTTCATGTTTCGAGTTTCAGGTTTCAAGTGTGTAGGCAACGTGAGACCCGCGCTCCACGAGGCCCGCATCACGATCAACGAGCGCCGTAGCCTATTGCTTCGACACATCGACGATTGCAGAAGAAACACTCATGAATCATGCGGGCTAAAACAGAGAGAGTTGCCTCTGACCTGGACGGCAAAATGTTTCCGAGATGGGACTCATACCATCGTCTGGAAATCCTGCTTTCCGCTTCGCAAGCTCAAAGAGCTGTGTGATCAAATCCCAGTAGGGCCCCTGTCCGTCCTGTCTCTTGAAAAATCGGCCCTCTGTCAATGTTCCCCCTCTCACTTCACGGAGACGATTGGTGATTTTTGCAGTTCGTTCCGGGAAAGCCTCCGCGAGTCGATCGACAAACACCGACTCCACACTCCCCGACAATCTCAACAGACTATAGGTCGCGGTGCAGGCCCCGGCATGGGCTCCCCGTTCCAGCAAATCCGGAATATCCTCTTCATTCACCGCGGGAATAATCGGGGCAATCGATAGGCCGGTCGGAATACCGGCTGCCGCCAGCAGGCTCATCGCAGCAAACCGCTTGGTAATCGATGGGGCTTGTGGTTCGAGCTTGCGGGCCACCTCGTCGGACGAAAAGGGAATACTGAAGTACACCAGCACCCAGGCCTCTCGTTGCAATCGACGAAGCACATCAAGATCGCGCAGCACCAGTGCTCCTTTCGTGATGATTGCGACCGGATTTCGATACTCGGCACACACTTCCAGACAGGCGCGGGTTAATCCATGACTGGCTTCGAGCGGCTGATAGCAGTCCGTGTTTCCGGAAAATACAATCAGCTCTCCCTTCCATGAAGGCTTCTCGAAGGCTTGCCGAAGTAACCGTGGCGCATCCTGCTTGACGACAAGCTTACTCTCAAAATCGGTTCCAGCACCAAACCCCCAATACTCATGAGTGGGACGGGCGTAGCAATAGGCGCAGGCATGAAAGCAGCCGCGGTAGGGGTTCACACTCCAGCGAAACGGCAAATCAGGACTGTCGTTCCGATTGAGAATCTCCCGGCTATCGTCCGTATAGAGCATCAGCTTGGCTACACTCGCCGGCTCAAGTAGGTCCCGATGCCGAGACTCAAAGGGGTTGGGGGGATTAGAAATCCTGCGCATCGCGCCTATCCTCTCCCCCATGCCCGATTGATGTCAAACCTCAGCGTGGCGAGAAGAGCCCGATGCGGCACCGTGGCCGTTTCGTTGACACTCGGAAACCGAGCCCGTATTATTCACGACTCTTTGTGGCGAAATGGCCTGTACGTTTCATGTTTCGAGTTTCCGATTTCAAGTGTTTCGGCAATGGGAGACTCGCGCTTCGCGCGCGCGTCACCGTTCGGCCGTTTGACAAGCTCTCAGCCCTGAGAAACATCGATGGGCAGGCTCACAGCCCAGAGTGTTATCGAAGGGCGAACGACGAGCTTTGAAAGGATAGCCTGTGCACGATCTGAAACAGCTCCGTGACAATCTCGACCAGATCCGCACCACTCTGGGACGACGCGGACACGACGTCCAGTGGAATGACATCCAACAGTTAAGCGAGCAACGACGAACGATCACCACGCAGGTTGAGCAACTCCGATTCGAACTGAATAAAGGCTCTGAAGAAGTCGCCCGTTTACGCCGAGCCAAAGAACCGGCTGAAGCCGCCATGGCCGCGATGAAGCAGGTGGGAGACCGTATCAAAGAGGCCGAAGGCACGTTGCGAACGGTCGAGGAGGCGCTGAGCGATGCCGCCCTCCGCATCCCCAACCTCCCCCATGCCTCCGTCCCGGTGGGGGTTGATGTATCAGAAAATGTTGAAGTGCGTCGATGGGGAACCATCCCGTCGTTTTCCTATTCCCCCAAACCCCATTGGGAAATCGGAGAGAACCTCGGCATCTTAGATTTTGATCGGGCCGCAAAGATTGCCGGAGCCAGATTTTCCGTCATGAGTGGCACCGGCGCCAGACTCGAGCGTGCATTGATCAACTATATGCTTGATCGACATACAACCCACCATGGTTACCGTGAGGTGATCACGCCTCTCATGGTGAATCGATCGACGATGACAGGCACCGGTCAGCTTCCCAAATTTGAAGAAGATCTCTTCCGTCTGAAAGACGAAGACTACTTCCTCATTCCCACCGCGGAAGTGCCGGTCACCAATCTGCACCGTGAAGAGATCCTGAGCGGAGACCGTTTACCGCTGCGGTACACCGCCTATACACCCTGTTTTCGGCGAGAGGCGGGATCCTACGGAAAAGACACCAGAGGCCTCATACGACTCCACCAGTTCAACAAGGTGGAACTCGTTGCGTTCACCACACCCGATCGGTCCTATGAGGAGCTTGAGCGACTGACAGGGCACGCAGAATCGATCTTGCAGGACTTGAATCTTCCCTATCGTGTCATGGCCCTCTGCTCCGGAGACATGGGATTTTCTGCCGCCAAGACCTATGACCTTGAAGTGTGGCTCCCGTCTCAACAACAGTATCGAGAGATTTCGTCCTGCAGTAATTTCGAATCGTTTCAAGCCAGACGCGCGAGCATCAAGTATCGACCGACCGGAGGGAAAAAGGACGCGAAGACCGACTTTGTCCATACGCTCAACGGGTCCGGCCTAGCGGTTGGGCGCACCGTAGTAGCTATCTTGGAAAATTTTCAACAGCCTGATGGATCGGTTGATATTCCACCGGTGTTACGGCCATTTATGGGAGGTCAGGAAAGAATTACCAAAGAATGAACCTCTCCCTGCCGCATTTCCGTTAGATTGCCCGAAATCTGCGCCTACCACCCTGGACAATTTCGAATTCCTCACACCTTGAATTGCGAGTCTAACTCGTGTACAACCGCCCTCCGCTAAGCGAGCGGAGTACAACAAAGGAGCTGAAATGGGAGCACAGTGGTCACTGAGTCAAGAAGAAGAAGACATGCATCGCCAGAGTTTGTTTCGAAAGGCGAGAAAGGGCGACGAGAAGGCCAAGCAGGAGTTACAAGAGGTCTATGGCGTGCGGTTATGGGCGGAGCATGAACGGGCCGAGTTGGTGTACGACAATCCTCGCTACAATGCCAAACGCGGTAGCCAGAAGTCGTAAAATTAACAAGGCGGATCGAGAAGCTAATTCTGGCTCATTCAGATCGCCAAAGAATTTCTTAGCATGTTCGCCTGAATGAGCGTAGTGCATCTTTGAGGGCTAACCAACAGGCAAGCTACCCATTAGGTCCCTCCCCACAAAGTTATCGAAACCAGTCCAGCCAGGGATTTCTTCTTTCTCGTACTTTGAAACTCGAGTCACGACCCATTGTGCGGCCTGATTCCGAGCAATGCTGTCTTGGTGGACTTGGGATTTCCAATACCAGTTCCAAAAACCAAATCTCATCATCATAATACCTATTCCCAACGTGAACCAAGAACACTGATTCACCACATCACTCTGTGCAGTTAAGAACTTGGCTTTGCCTGATAAATTGATCATTTTGGAAAAAATGAGTGAATACTTATCAACATCGCTTTCGGCCCGTGCGTTCATATCGTTCAGCTTCTCCAACTGGGCAATGTCCACCGCTTGCCGTGCCTGCAACTCCTTTAACTGTTTTTTTATTTCTTTAGGATCTAGATACTTCTTCTCTATCCCACTATTCTTATTTATCATTCCCTGCAGGCGCTCTAGCTCAGCGCGAGCAACTACTAGATTCTCTAATCCCTCAACTCGATGTTCATGCGCCCTCTTCAGACCCTCCGATTCAATCGTTAGTTTGTCGAGCGACAGGTTAATTTCCAGTAACTCAATGGCTAGATCTGATTTCATTTTCCATGGCACATACATTGATAGAACCACAATAACAATTCCGCCAATTGCAGCGAACTTATACAGGCTGTCACTAGGGGGAATGGGAAGTGTCACGAAAATCCTACTCCCTTGCCTTATCGCGCCCAACAAAACCCACACTACGCCAGGATCGGAGAATGGTCAAATTTCACGCGTTGACTTGCCGCAGGCACACTTCCAGCATCACCGCTTCTATAGCTCAGGATTTTCGACTCGTCAACGCAGCATTTGAGTCGGGACATTCGTTCCCTGAAAAGATTTTACCAACTGGACATTTGGCTCCAGTCCATCCGCCTTCTTTCATCATCAACCATCCATACGAGGATAGAAAGTATTCCCATGTCTGAATTTGGTTTACCTGTGCCTAACAACCATGGTCCACGAGTGAGTCTCGTTCCTGCTGCCAAACAGACCATCAAAGACCATGTGGCTTCGAGTCGTGTTCGTGACCCCGTTAAATCACACAGCGCAGAGAAACCCTTTTTGTATAAAATAACGCCAGGTGCCCACTTCTCAAAAGGAGGCTTACCATGTTCAACAAACTCTCAAAAGGGATCGAGGAACTTGAGCTGAGACTAAAGCAGCATGAGAGCACGGAACGTAACAGCACTTACAAAGCGGTGCTGGAGTTGACAGGTTTGTCCATGAATTGTCCTGGAAAATCGACTATCAACAGGAAGGGACCACCGTGCACAACTAGGTAGTGGCCGGTGCTGACACGAAATCAGACCAGTCAGGGAGCCTTGGGAATCCAAAGCATCCAGTGTTAGAAGCCTGCTGTCATAAAGGCAAACACAATCAGGGCGACAACTGCCACGGCAATAGTGATCAGGAGAAGAGGAGGGTCATCACCAAACATTCCAGGCATGATCTACCTCTCGATTAAGGTTTGTCTGGCTCACCATAGCCGAGTTGGTGTCGATGCTCCACTAGGAAGATCAACAGTTAGCTGAAGCCTGTCATCAACTCGGAAGTCGAACAGGCAGTAAGGCCGACATCGTCGCCTATCTCAGGCTCGGCTCGACAGATGCCCAATCCTCTTCGAGAGCGCCTCTCGTCGTGCCTCATCGATGGAGTCGAAAGAACTCTCCAAGTACCAACCTCCAAACCCTACCCCACCCTGACCTAATTCGGGTGATGCAGCGCCATTCGTCGCGCCCGTCGATTCGGCAGATGTCTCTTGCGTCGAGAGAAGCTCTTCTGCGCAAAGCCCGATTGAGCGGTCTCGGGGAACCGTGCCTTTGACCTGCCACCAGCAACCCGGTCCGCTTATCGATACTGTCCGAACTACTAAATGGAACAGACCCCACACAGAGCGCTTTCGCCTGATGCACATAATTGCAGACAAAAGGAGAGGTCTGTTTTAGCATCCTTATTTATGAACAAACTTTTATCCGTTGGCGTTCTACTTCTGACACTCCTCACGCTCATCATATTCTTGGCATCTTGTGTGATTACCCTTACTGATGGACAGGGTGCTCTGGTGTTCGCTGTTTCTATCCCGGCCATGTCGATATTGCTGTTTTGCGCAGTGATGTTCAGTCGAAAACTAAAGGCCAATAATCCCTCAAGGTGGCGCATCGACTATTTCCCCAAAATTGTTTCAGTGTTCCTGATTGCATTCTTCATTTCCTTACTCGTACCAGGCCTACGAAAGCTCCCTGATACCTTCATGAACCTCGTTGGAACCACTTTCACGTATGCAACTGGAACGTCCCCTTATGCGTTTTTCAAAGAACGCGCGTCATTCCCAACCAAACTGTCTGCACAGCTACAGAAGGAAAACCAAAAGACAATTATCTTCTCTGACCTTGATGTCACCTTTGCATGGGATATGGTCTGTATTTTTGGACCTTACACGAATAACGAAAAAGTGAAATCGGTGCTCAATATGAATTGGAATATTGAGGAACGCAGCCAGATACATGTTTCAGATTCAGTCAATGCGCTCGTATTCTTATATCAAGGAAGCGTCAATCAAGTGGTCGATCTGAAGCGTGGCATTACGGATTTCACAGATCTTGATATGTGCCTGAGCCGAAACCAGGCCAATTTCAAGATCAGAACCGATGCAAGTGGACGTAGAATACTAACGCTGGAAAGATCAGATCCTTCAAAACACCAATAGCTCAAGGCCTGTGGTTGGGCCACCAAGCACATTTCTGAACTTCCCAAGACGTCAGAACTTTCGGCGCCTGACTGCGAGAGAAGCTCTTCTATATAAACCCCGATTGAGCCGTCTCACGGTTCGATGCGTTTGCCCTGCCGGACCAGCAACCCGGCCCGCGTATCGATGCTGACCAACAGCTCATGCAGACTAAAGAGTAGGATGGCCCCCTCACACATGATGCGCCAGACGAGATTACCCATCACAAGGGCCGCGATGCCGCCCAGGCGAGTGAAAATGGGACCAGCCATGTAATCATCCAGTGCATCAGGAGACAGGATCGACAAGAGTCCCCCAGCGGTAATGAAGCAGGCTCCGACGAAGTAGATCACCTTGATCAGTTGAGGAGTCACCAATTCTCGAAAAGCAAAATACTCCGCGTAGAAGCTCATGTATCTCACCGGTTTTGGTCGAGGCGCGTTCAATACCTGTTCACACACCACGCACTTCGTGGCTGAGACGTTGTTTTCCGTAAGACATTGGGGACACTTCATAGATTCTCCTTTTAGTCGCTGGTTCAGGGATAGGCAAAGACGCTTCTTGCAGCTTATTCGATTTCCGAGTCTGAAGCGATAGCTGAGTCCATGTGTCAGTCGTGGGTTGAGTGAGTCGTCAGAATCTCTTCTGTAGGAAATCGAGGGAAGGTGTTTACCAAACCCACCGGAACGCCGTATACTGCGCGAGCTCATCATGGGAGGATGAGCCATATCCTTTGGGGTGTCATAGGATATGGTGTTTTATCCCGTCGCCAAGAATAATCAGATTGGCTCCGGGTCGAGCGAGCTTGGTATGGAGGGGTGACGGAGCGGCCGAACGTGCCGGTCTTGAAAACCGGAGATGGGGTAACCCATCCGCGAGTTCAAATCTCGCCCCCTCCGCCATATTTCAATAGGTTGTGAACTTTCATTCGGACCACCTTCCCGCTCAACTCTCCCAGCTGTCACTGAACGTGTACCCTTTTTCTCCTGGATGTCCCGGTTGAGCCGCTTCGCAGCCTCACGGAGAGCATCCTCACTCGTGATGTCCTACCAGTCATAGACTGATCGGGTCTTACGAACGAAGAAGCCACGCGCTCGACTCTCTGAAACCATGTTCCCATCGCCGGACATGATGGCTCAGACCGAAGAAACAGTCGTGAATGACATGCTCGAGGGCTTGAATCAGAACGGGATGGACTCCAAGCACCCGGTGGAGTTGCTGGAGCACATCGGACGGATTATTGCGAGGGGCATGAAGATGACCCGGAGAACGACACATTAACCAGGACAGACCGTAGTCCTGGCTCTACCTCGCCTAATAGAATATGCAACAGGAAGGATAACAGATGGTTCATGCGCTTATTGTTGTTCTCTTGCTCGGGGGAATCTGGATACAAGAGGCATCAGCAAACCCCGCCCATGGCCGTATACTGCAGATGACAGCGGGAGACCGGAACACGCTCTTCGCCAAGTTTCTTCAAGGCAGTGGACAACGCTGTGACTCCGTGACACGAACCTTCTTCCAGGGGTCAACCAAGTCGGATGATGCTATTTGGAATGTGACCTGTCGCGACGGCCAAATGTTTGCTGTCCTGATCTATAACGACGCCAAAGGGTCCTCCAAGATCATCAGCTGTGCAACGCTGAAGGCGATCAACGCAGGTGACTGTTTCAAAAAAGTTCTCAGGGAATGACTTGGTACGCGTTAGAGCCACGTTTGCCACCTCTGTTCTTCTGATTATGACGAGTGAGGCCTGTGCTGACTTCATGGGGCCGGTGATCTCTTTTCTCGACGGCGGCACTATGGAATTCCTACCTTACGGGAAGCCGAGCGTAGCTGCCTGCAGGGGATAGACTTCCCGAAGAAGGCCGAGATGTGCCGATTAGGGAGAGGGGAAACTGAATTGGTAGGATGTGATCGGGCTTGATGACACGAGTTTTGATCAAGGGTACCGGCCAACTGGCTCCAGGAGCCAGTAATCTCCTCTTTACAGGCTCATCGACCAAGCGTAGCCTTATGACCGTACCATCCAACCCGCACCTTGCGAGAAGAGAGGTGTCCTATGGCAGTCTCTCTCAACCTATTTCAGAGCTCACTCCAGTGGCTTCACAATCCTCTTGTTAGGGCAGCCGTGCTGTGCATTATGGGAGTCCTTTGTGTCCTTGCCTTCAGCTATTTCGCGACACGACAGTGGCTCTAGCAGAATGCTGAAAAAGTCCTCCAGCGGCGTTCTCGCATCACTCAGAGGCTCAACGTACCGAAGCGTACGCCTCGCCCCTTCGCTCGCTGCGGCCTTGCTGGACGGCCTTTTTGAGCATTCTGAGGTGTAGAGTGCCACAGTTCCTTCTATCATCGTACAACGATGTGCGAAGCAGAAACCGCGTTTTTCAGCCGACTGCTAGACACGCAGACACGACCCATCGCTGGGTATGCGCCCCTCTGGAAGCCTGAACAAATGTGGGGCCATAGAGAGTGCATATCTTCGTAGTTGGGGGGAGCGCTTACCCTCCCTCTCCGCTGAAAATTCCAACCGAATGCTTCCTTCGCCATATACCAGTTCGTAGTAAAACCAACACAACACACTGTTGACGATACCGGCCTCAGGTGCAGAGGAAACAACAGTCCTCGTCGTCCCTTTGTACTTCTTTGAACAAAGCGGCCTATCTATGGCACGCCAATACAACCGTCCCATCTCCTTGAACGCGCAACGGATCACAGCCGACACCCTCGTTTGATGGGTCTTGCCACCTACCAGGGTAGTAGTCGCATTCCCGTTCTCGTATTACCGTGCAATGACCATCGAGACATCTCAAGGAGGCGTAATGATGATGCCCCAGGCCATGGTCTCAAAGATCGCGATCGATTGCATCCTGTCGAAAGGAAGCGAAGGGTTACAGGGCGAAGGTTGTATCTATGCACTCTCCTCCTCTCCTCCTTCGATCACAGGTCCCGAAACCCTGCACCCCGGGGACTATGTCAAGTTACGCCTATGGCTCCCCGACGATGAGAGTTCAGCGATCTATATTGACCTTGCCGAAGTTCAGTGGGTCAAACACCAGTGGGTCAAGCTCGACCTGCTCCTCACATCGTCCAAAGATCAAGCCCGCCTGAGGGAGTTCATCGCACCGACGAACCAGGCAGTACCACTTCCACACCGAATGTGGGAACAGATTGTGATTCGCGCATGAAGGTCGAGCGGTCCATCGGAAAACATGGATCGCGTGGTGCACCGGCATAGGAGGGCTTATAGAACACGTGGGTGAAGGACGTTGTGTGCGGATGCCCACCCGCAGGCAACGAAGGTTTCTTCTCCCTCCCGAAGAAACCTCCCTTCACTCATATTCCTGTGAATGTTCCATACAGCACTTCAGGGTGAGCAGGAGAACCACACGTGGAAAAACAACCGAATTCTAGAGGAGCCATTCGACGGGAACTACGTGGGAAGGCCTGTCCTTCCTGCGGAGGGACGACGTATCAACTGGTGCTTCGCACGACAGGCATTGCAGACCAATCAGTCCTCTCTGCTCGATGCCGTCACTGTGGTCACCCCAAAAGTCTCGAGACAGACTTCAAGCACATCTTGTGGATTTGAGCGCATGTACCCAGACCGCCGGAGAAACATGATCGATCACCGAGGAGGATGCACGATGTCAGTTTCTAGACTCCACATATATCGTGGTCGTACCGAACGGAAACGCAAAGCGCTTCATATGCTGATGCTCAGCGGAGTGGTGCGGCCCAGCCACATCGCACTCCGATATACGACTCTTCTCACACAGACAGACGAGGAGACCACTGGTTCCCCAAATGGGGCTTTCTCCCCGGCTCAAGTCTCAATCCAGCTCAATCGATTGCTCCACTCACTAGAGAGACGGGTGACACAGCTGATATCGCTGGCACCAACATACCTGAAACACAGCCTGTTCAAACCTCGCCGTGTAGCACCCGCGAGAATGTGCCTGCGCAGTGTAACCAAGTCCGAATGCGAATCATCCCTTGTGCCTCTCCCTTGAGCTGAGGTATGATGCCTCCGCGTCGGTGATGTCCCGCCCTGGCGACAATTTCCGCTGTGGATGCGGCCCGATCCCTACAATCGTGACGTGGAGAGGTGGCCGAGTGGCCGAAGGCAACGGTTTGCTAAACCGTCGTAGGGACAAAATCTCTACCGAGGGTTCAAATCCCTCCCTCTCCGCCACTATTGCTCAAATGAATTCCTCTTCGTAATCAGACACTTTTACCCTAATCCTCCAACTTCTACCCCTGAAATATGTATTGTAGGACCACGATACCTGTCGTATGCTTACAAGCTTCTTTGGCCTCTTATTACGAAAGGACCCGACAACCTATGCGAACTCGTATATTGACTATTGCTGCTGGGCTTTTCCTTCTTGCGGCCCCCTTGTGGGCAGCATCGGACCCAGCCAACGATGACCAAAAAACCTTGTATGCCCTCGGATTGGCCCTCAGCCAATCGATTGGGACATTCTCCCTCACCGAAGCTGAGCTGGACATGGTCAAGAGTGGGATGACTGATGGCGTGCTCAAACGCTCCCCCAAAGTCGACCTTCAGACCTTCGGACCAAAGATCCAGCAACTTCAGCAAGCTCGCTTGGCGCTCGTCGCCGAGGGTGAGAAAAAAGCTGGATCGGCATTCGCCGCTAAAGCAGCAACGGAAAAGGGTGCCGTTAAGACGGAGTCTGGCATTGTGATCACACCGATCAAGCCGGGAACCGGCGCGACGCCGAAAGCAACCGATACCGTCAAGGTCCATTATCATGGCACTCTCACCGACGGCACCGTGTTCGACAGCTCCATCAAGCGGGGAGAGCCGGCCACGTTCCCCCTCGACAAAGTCATTAAGTGTTGGACGGAAGGGGTTCAGCAGATCAAGGTCGGGGGCAAAAGTCGGTTGGTCTGTCCGGCTAATCTCGCCTATGGCGATGCAAGCCCTCCCGGTTCGCCCATCAAGCCAGGGTCCACGTTGGTATTTGAAGTAGAATTGCTCGAGATCGTGGCTGCAAAATAACAGCGAGAGTGCCGCCTCTTGCACAGAGGCGGCACTCCACTCACCCTGTTACCAACCGATCGTGCGAACCATCCCCACCAACTCTCGAACCTGCCGTGAGTAACACGGCCCCTCTTCCTCGCACCAATTCGCCACCCTCGCCGATACGTTGGCTCATCCTCGGCTTACTCTTCTCCATCAGCGTCGTCACCTACATCGATCGAGTCAATATTTCCGTCACGGCTCGTCAGATGATGCCCGCTCTTGGACTGACCGACCAGGAGATGGGTTGGATTTTCTCCGCATTCGTCGTGGGATATGCCCTCTTCCAAATTCCAGGTGGATGGCTGAGCGATCGCTGGGGCGTACGCATCGTCCTCACTATCGCACTCATCTGGTGGTCCTGCTTTACCGCCTGGACAGCTGTGGCAGCCACGTCGTTCCTCGCCGGCCCATTGGGAATCGTAGGCGCACTCGCATTGATCCGTCTCCTCCTTGGTGTCGGAGAAGCGGCAGCGCTGCCGACCTTTAACCGAGCGGTTACGGACTGGCTCCCTCCCCACGAACGGGGACTTGGTATCGGCATTGCCATCGGAGGAATCGGGGTGGGTGCAGCCGTCACCCCTCCAATCACCGCTTGGATCATGGTCAACTATGGATGGCAAACCGCGTTTTATCTTTCAAGCGGTCTTGGCCTAGGGCTGGCCGTCGTCTGGTGGCTTCTTGCCGCTGACCGTCCCACGAGTCACCCCTGGCTTACCTCTTCTCAAGGGGCGAGCGCTGCTGCACCCGTACAGAAGCCCCAGCTTCCGATTCCCTGGAATCGCGTACGACGAACCTCCACCGTCTGGTGGCTCATGCTGAGTTACGGATGCCTAGGCTATGTCGCCTATGTCTATATGTCCTGGTTCTATTTGTACCTCGTCAATGAACGAGGCTTCAGCGTCTTACGCGGTGGACTCTTCGCCGCCGCCCCATTCCTGGCCATTCTCCTATCCTGTCCCGTCGGTGGATGGGTCACCGATCGACTGGCGAGCAGGTATGGCATCACAAGAGGACGCCGGATCGTCGGCATGGCCGGTATGGGTCTGGCCGCTCTATCCATCGCCATTGGTGCCTTGGTCGAATCACCCTACCTCGCCATTGCCTGTCTCTCATTAGGGGCAGGATGGCTCTATTTCACGATCGGCGCCTACTGGTCATCCATCAGCGACTTGTCTCCGGCCCATGCCGGAAGCCTCTCCGGCTTGATGAACATGGGAGCCAATCTCGGAGGGGCAGTCTCCCCGACCCTCACACCATGGATCGCGCAACAGTGGGGATGGCCTGCTTCGCTCGGCCTGGCAGCCTTCATGGCACTGCTCGGCGGATGCATGTGGCTCCGCATCAATCCGGAAGAACGGCTCACGGACGATAGTGCTGAGACTCAAAACTCAGCACTCAGAACTGAGCACTCTCGGTAGTCCTTGTCACCAAGCGGATGGCCTTGTTACAGTCAGTACCATGACACTGCAGTTTCAGAAAAAGGATCCTCGGATCACCATTACCACGAAGCTGGGTGAAATCAAGATCCGCCTATATCCTGATGCCGCACCGCGGCATGTCGAGAACCTTATCAACCTGATCAAGATGGGGTTCTATGACGGCACCACCTTCCATCGAGTGGTCCCTGGATTTCTCATCCAAGGCGGTGATCCCTTGAGCAAGCAGCCGGATCGTATGCTCCATGGAACCGGCGGCCCCGGATACTTTCTCTCCCCTGAACCCAACGATTACCCGCACAAGCGCGGCGCACTCTCCATGGCCAAGATGCCGCGAGAGAGCAACAGCACACGCGACTTCAACGACAACGGCTCACAGTTTTTCATCTGTGTGGACGACAACAGCGGGTTGGATCGACGCTATACGGTGTTCGGAGAAGTCTTTCGTGGGATCGATGTGGTCGACAAAATCGTCTCGGCACCACGCGACGAATATGACAATCCCCTCGATCCCATCAGCATAACCATGACCGTCAGAGAATAGCTGGTCACCGGCAACAGACCATCGTTCGACAGCACCATCACTCCTGTGAAAGCTCAAATCCTCCCAGCCTCAGCGCCAGAATCCATTCGCCTGGCCGGCGAGACCATTCGAATGGGCGGGCTCGTGGCCTTTCCAACTGAAACGGTCTATGGACTCGGCTGTGACGCGTTGAATCCTGACGCAGCAGCGAAAGTGTTTGAAGCCAAACAACGTCCACAATTCGACCCGCTCATCGTCCACATTGCCGATCGGAGACAACTGGACGACGTGGTGAGCGCTCTTACAACAACCGCGTGGCAGCTCATCGAGCAGTTTTGGCCGGGACCACTGACATTGGTCTTGCCGAAACAGCCGACCATTCCGGATCTCGTCACTGCCGGCCTGGATACCGTCGCCGTCAGAATGCCGAACCATCCGGTGGCGCACGCACTGATTCGAGAGGCAGGCACGCCGATTGCCGCACCGAGTGCCAATCCCTTTGGCTACGTCAGTCCAACAACGGCTCAACACGTGGCAGATGGGTTGGGAAGTGCGCTCAATCTCATCCTCGACGGAGGACCTTGTCCCGTCGGCGTTGAGTCGACCATCGTCTCACTGATAGGCCCCCAGGCTGAATTATTGCGACCTGGGAGCATCACGCTTGAACAACTCAGCGCCGTCATAGGACCACTGAGCCGATCGTCTTCCGTTGTCGATCAACCGACCGCCCCAGGGCAACTGGCTCGCCATTACGCAACCCAAACTCCCGTCACAATCCTGACCTCCGCCAAGACACGACCGACTCCCCCAAAAAACGAGCGGGCTGGATTGTTGAGCTTCTCGGAAGCCAGTGCAAAAGACGAGCGGTTTGCAGCAGTTGAAGTCCTCTCGACAACCGGCGATCTTCGGGAAGCCGCACGCCACCTCTTTGCCGCGCTTCGACGGCTGGACGCGCAAGGGCTAGATCGGATCTATGTGGAACCTTGTCAGGAAGAAGGGCTGGGGGTAGCGATCATGGACCGTCTGCGCCGCTGCGCCGCCTCATAAATTCTGCACCATATAGCCGGACCGCACACTTGTATCTCGCTTTTCGCATCTCGAAAACGAACGACGCTTCACGAGATACATTTCACGCAATTGAACGCAATGCAAGAACGCCGCTGGCGGATTTTTTCAGCATTCTGCTAGCCCGCATTATTCATGATTGTTCGTGGCGAGATCACCCAACCGCGTGGTGAGACGGTTCGACAGGCTCACCGTCCTGAGCAAGGTCGAAGGACAGGCGCGCGGAGCCCGGAGGACGAGAGGCGTACTCGTGCAGTACGTCGAGGGTCTGAGGGGCGAGCCCGCTGGCCGCAGGCTTGTCACAACAGCGGATCGGCGATTGCAGCAGAAGAGTCATGAATGGTGCGGGCTAGAGAAACCGCACGCCTTTGACCGCTTTGGCAACAACGTACATACGAACATTGTTGCTTCGATCGTCAGCCGGAAAGAGGAAGAAGCCGGGCCGAGTTGAATCGTAGCCAGTGGTCGTTCCCACTAAGAGCTCGCCGTCCTGGAACGTCACCTCAACTTTTCGCCCGGACAAGGGTTTGCCAGGAACGAATGACTTGCCCTCCGTGTAACTCCCGTTTCCTACAAAGTCGCGCACGAAGAACACGGCCTTCAGCTCCTGCATGATCACGCGCGTGAGCGGTGCCGATGTCTTAGCGCCCTCTGCCTTCACGTGAAAATATTGGGCCCCGGGAGAGAAGTCCTGGGCATAGCCCTTCAACATCGATCCATTCTGATACCGCACAACGATCTTGGCCGGACCGGTCATACACCCTCCCTCATTCACAAAGCTCCGACGTTCTGCTTTCGCAGTATCGCCGTGGTGGGCGTTATTCCCAAGAAAAATGTGATTCCTGAGGGGACTGGGCGGGTCTCCCCTGATTATGTAGTAAGGACCTCGCGCCACATCACGGCAAGATCGCGAAGAGCTGTACCTCCATCCCCAACATAGACCGAACTTTGCATCGTCGCGAGCCGTTTCGGCTGGAGCCCCGCCAGTCGGTTCAGCGTCGCCTCCGTCAAGGAGCAATAGGGCACATAGTTCGCCAGCGGACCTCGCTGATACCCCACCAGCGTCTCCCGACATCGGCCGATGACATCCGATTGCGTCATCGGTTCAACATCCCCGTCTTGATGAAAGAGGTCGGAACACAAAAGCGTCCGTTCTGTATCCTCAAACAGCAGTCCCGCTTCCCAGCAATGTGGCACATGTGGCGTGGCAAGAAAGCGGAACCTGTAGCGCCCAGTCTCAAGGATCTCCCCGTCAACCATCCCTTTGGCAGGACGAAGCGCCAGACAGTCGTCGACGCTCACCATCTTGCCTACCATACTGCACAGGACTTCTGACTGCGGAGCCAGTTGCTGCCACTCCGGCACCGTTGCGCATTCGTCGGATTCAAAATGGCTGAACCCGATCCACCGCAAGGTTCGTGGATCAATGAGCGATGCGACTGCGGTCCTGACTTCTGAAAACAGCGCCCGCGGGCCTGTATGGAACAGCAACGGCTGATCGTCGCGCATCAAGAACTGGCTGAACTGAATATTAAAGGGTTCAACAAACGTGGTGATGCGGAATAGGTCGGGAGCAATCTCGGTGATCTGTGCCATGAAACCTCCTCAGCAATCGGGGGATGCGATCATACGGAGCACGAGGCTGAGGTGCAAGGCTAACAGGTAGAATCACGATGCTTCAGTACCCGACACATGATTACCGGCATGAGCCAAGATGAACAGTCCAACTTCCACTTGAATAGCTGATTGCTCAACTGCAAGGAGGAGATGGCCTCCCCTCTTGAACGAAACCAGGCGGGATCCGTGAATGTGGGTTGCCGCAAACTCTGCATTGTGAAAGAGCTGTAGCATATCGTCCGTTGCATGGATGATAAGCGTCGGGACATGAATGGTCCCCACTCGTTCGTTGGGCATTACAGCCTTGTTGTCCAAAGCAACACCGGCGTACCGAGGAACGACAGGAGCCATGCCATCAATCACCTGATTGACTAACATGCGCTGCTCCGTTGTGAGCGTCTCGATTACCTGGTCGCTGACGCCCATCAACCGTATCAGCTGCTTGCGCAGAAACGTCCGCACCAGCCAGTAGAGCACCTCAAATTTAAAGATCATTGTCAGCGCGTTGCCCTTTTGGTTCGCCTCTGCCTGACTCGCCTCTGGCGAAGAGGCTACCCCGCACGACAGCAGCGTGAGCGAGGAGACACGTTCCGGATACCGAGCCGCGAACAGCAGTGCCGATGGACCACCATGAGACAACGCGAGAACGGCAACTCTCTTTAGGCGGAGATGGTTGAGCAGGTATGCATAGGCTTCAGCCTGGTCATCGAACGTGGCGCCGTGATGGAAGGTCGAACGCAGATACCCGAACCGAGACGGCGCGATCCAGTCGAAATGTGTCCCTAAGACTGCCGTTGCGATGAGCTCACCTTGATCATACCCTCCTCCACTTCCATGGATCACGAGAACAGGAAGACCCGTTCCTCCACGCTTGAATTGAATATCTCCCAGCGGAGAAGGAAGAATTGTGCTGTGGCCTGTGATCCTTGCATAGGCCCGCCTCGCGTCAAAGGCAAACCAGATCGCAAGAGAAACTCCGCCACCCAACAACGCCAAGAGAAACCAGAGCAAAGGGGACATGGCAGAAGTGTATAACGGACACGTAGCCGGTGCTACGTCAGGTTATGCGGAGGACGCGGTTCAATGAGTGCGGAGTTATAATTTGCTCGATTGAGAGGATATCAACCTCAACCATGCAACCTCAGGTTGCGCGTACATGAAGGGATCTAGGCCGTCTCGCCATTTGGCTTTCATCTCGCCATTCTGTACGCGGAGAGCGTCCGTAAGACCTTGCTGAGCCCATGGATTGTTCGGGAATCGCTTCAGATCTTCACGAAACACCTGCTCGGCCTCGTCTGAGCGCCCCGCCTTGAGCAGAAGCACACCAAGTTCCTCTCTCACGGGGACCGTCCACTCAGGCGGCTCACCATAGACAAGCGCATCTTCGAGTCGCACGGCCTCCCTCAGATGACTGATTGCTCTGGGCAAATCGCCTTTGGCCGCAACGATATGGCCGGCAAGTACCTCAACGGCAATATCCAGCACGGCGCCGGAGTTATTGAATTCAAGACGCAGCGATCTTACCCGAGAATCCTGAGCGATAGCGCGCAACTGGACCAGCGTGGCATCCGCCGCCTTGAGGTGGCCACGTGCCGCCAATGCTCGCCCGTGCGCGTACAACCACATCGCGCGAGCATGAGGCAGATCCTCAGCAGGTCCCTCCGCATTCAGCAGTTCGTCCCATCGATTAAACCGCACGCGCATCTGCAGATGGCGGGTCTGATGATGCTGAAGAAAGGCCATCCCGGGCTCGTGTAACAATTCCTGGGGAACTAAGGCTGCGATCTTGTCTGCTGCAGCGATGGCCTGGGCTTCACGGCCGATCATGCTCGCGGCAAACGCGAGGAAGTCGTAGTTGTGCGGGTAATAGCCAAGCACGTAGATGCCGACGGCTGGACTATGATCTCGAATGTAGGTTTCATCCGCATGCACAGCATGCTCGTTGGCCTTGATGGCATCCTCGTACCGTCCGACCCGGATGTAGATATGGCCCGGCATGTGCACCAAATGCCCAGCGCCAGGCATGAGACTCGCGAGGCGCTCGGCAGCCGCCAGTGCCCGTTCCGGCTGCACCGCCTCAACCGCATGGATGTAAAAGTGGTTCGCACCCGGATGACCAGGCTCGGCAACTAGGACTTGTTCGAGCTGTGACAAAACTATGGTCGTATTGGATTTGGGCTTATCATCTGCAGTCCAATAGTTCCATGGACTCAAGTCCATCAACGACTCTGCATATAGCGTCTTGGCTTCGAAGTCATCCTCGAAGCGCTGCACCACATCAGCCATCGCGTGTGAATAGGCGACATCCAATTCTGTACGATCAGCCGGCGGCTCGGCTACGTACCGCATCGCGAGCGCTTGAATCAAGGCTTGCTCACGATCGCTCACCCTTGTTGCACGCTGGGTAGCCTGCTGAATCGCGGCATGGGCGAGACGCCCGCTCGCGACATCCATCGGCGCATTGATGTTAGGCCCGTAGGCAAGCGCGATGCCCCAGTAGCACATCGCGCAGTCCGGATCGAGCCGCGCACCTTCATGAAAGGACCGAATCGCTTCCTGATGATTGAACGCGTAGTAGAGCCGCAATCCCTGGTCGAAATACCGCTGTGCCAGCGGCACCACCGTGGTGATCGGATAGTGGAGCGTACCCAGATTGTCATAGAGCGGCACCTGAGCCGACGGCGTTTCGTGCCCCTGAGAGCCAGGATTCCCATGCGTAACCAGCACCCCAGCAAACCAGAAAAGGAACGCAGCAAGAAGAACGGTCAGGCATCGCATCAGCCTCCCGATGACAGCATTTGGAATCAGCAGCACCTCACCACCCATTTCCAACGCACATTGATCGCCACGGAGGCGAGTACTCTTTTCGTGTTTCACACTGCGCCATGGTTGATTATAAGACGCAACCCTACTTTTAGATCCGAAGAGGCATTCAAGCAAAAACTCATGCCCCTTTTGTTTGGGTCTGCGATTGGAGATTGTTTTTGAGCATCAGTGTCTCTGCTGTTCCCAGTCCCGCTTACGATTGAGAATCAGCTCAAGCGCCTCTGCCCACGTATTTGCCCGAGGCCCTGGTAAATCCTCATTAGTTGAATTCGTAAAAACGATGGTGGATAGATTCTCAGATCTCAAAAGCTCGACGTTCCGTGGAGAGTCTTCGAGGTAAAGATCAGCGCCGACCGCTGCCTTCTCCTGCATGAAACAGAGATCCCAATACGGGATATCGTGATAGTCGAGCCATTCAATGGTCTGACGAGCTGCCACTTGATGGAAGTGTTTGATAAAGAAGCGGTGTGTGATGATCCTGATCCGCACATTCTCTGCTGAGAGCTTTCTCAGAGCAGCTGGCCCTCCAGGCATTGGAGGTAATACTCGGAATAGTTCACGCTGAGTGACAGCAAAGCGATGCAGTGCCTCGTACCCACCAGGCGCCATATCAACACCCCACTCAGGCAAACCCCACGTCACCCGCTCTGGCAGTGAGGTAACGTTGACACCCAACCACTCCGCAGCGATCGGACGCAGCCCACCATAGAAGTCAGCACAGACACCATCGAGATCTACCCCAATGACAAAGCGGCGCTCACGCGTCATTTTCCTCCTTTGGCTTGATCTTCTAACTATTGAATACGCTATTCAATAAGCCATTATGTACCAAGGGACCGCAACCCAATCCATCATCTCCCATATCCCGCCCGAGCGATGAGTTCCTTTAGCCCGTTCAAATCCAACCATCCAGGCACTAATTCATTGCCTACAATGAATCCCGGGGTCCCTGAAATACCGAGCTCGCGAGCGAGGGCGCGATTCTTGGCAATGACGGCCTGCCACTTCGGATTGGCCATATCTACTTCCAAGCGTTTTGCATCGAGACCAACCTTTGTCGCGATCTTTAAGATCGACTCCTTCGTCACGTCTACATGGGACTCGAGCAGCGCTTCATGGAAAGCCTGGTGCTTTCCTTGCGCATATGAGGCGAGTGCAGCTTTAGCCGCAAGCTCCGACGCTTCGCCCAGAATGGGAAAATCCTTATAGACGACCCGCACACGGGGATCGACCTTCTGCAGTTCTGTCACGGCTGGTGCCGCACGCTTACAGAAGCCGCAACGGTAGTCATAGAACTCAACCACGGTGATCTCGCCTTTCGGATTGCCGCTGACCGGTGACAGAGGATCGTGCAAGAGCTCGTCCTGCTTAGTCTTGAGGGTAACTTTCTGACGCTCCTTCTGGTCCGCCTCACGTTTGACCTCCATCGCCTGCAG
>DIHK01000027.1:18596-28883 GCA_002420115.1 Nitrospira sp. UBA5698 | reverse complement strand
TGCGTCAAACGCTCAGCAATTGGGAGAAATATGATCAACCGAATGGATTACCATTACTATTCAGAAATACCTTCCTCGTGGCGGCTGACA
This sequence comes from Nitrospira sp. UBA5698, assembly GCA_002420115.1. Taxonomy (GTDB): domain Bacteria; phylum Nitrospirota; class Nitrospiria; order Nitrospirales; family Nitrospiraceae; genus Nitrospira_D. The sequence goes on along the minus strand of DIHK01000027.1, from coordinate 28,793 downwards.
TTTTGAATGAATCCCTGCACAAGGGCGAGCCGGGCGAACTCATCAGTCATGCGTCACGCAATGTCGTGGTCTATTATGCCTCGGACGACTTGGCGTTGCGGGCCAGCAAAGTTTCCAACCTGAAGAACGCGGAGGCATCCCGCCGTCTCGGACATTCCGGCCCCGAAGACATGGAGCTTACCCCCAAGAACGTATACGCCATCGATTGCGATGAGGTGAATACGATTTATGACCCCCCAAAGGGGCATTCCTATTTTCGGTCAGGCAGAACAAAGGGGGCGCCTGGTGTTGTGTTTGATCACATTTTTGAAACGATGTTGACTGGCCGCGTGTTCCCAAGCGACGAATTCCGGAAATCAAGCATTTTGGCACTACCGAGATCCAGAAGATCGTCCTGACAGATAAAAGCGAATGCCCTGTTCGGAAGGCTCAAGGGTAGTCGAACGTTAGCTGAACCGACAAGGAATAGCATCGCGGATAACAATGTGTCGGGAGGTTTTTATACGCAAACTGCCGCTATTGGGGCAATCGGAAGAACGCCGGCTAGAAGGCAAATTCACCTCCACCTCACACCTTCTACAAACCAATTCGTCAGCATTTCGCAACATGACGGCAAGTCTTGAACCGTGCATTCCTCATTCACCCCGTCTCAGACTTAGGCATCGACCGTTGAGTCGGTGTTGCCACAGCACTGCAGTTGATCTCCTCGGTTCGTCTCGCTACGATGCTCCTCCATGCGAACGAATCGTTGGAAGACAGGGCTACTCTTCTTAATGCTGGTTGCCTCTCTGGCCGGATGTACCACAGCACACTACACACCTCTTGGTGAAGCAGGGAACGATGTGGCTGAGCAACTCAAAGAGAATGTGTATCGGGTGGAGTATCGGACGAGCGCGTTCACCTCGCAGGAGCAGCTCGACCGATACCTGCGTCGACGCTGTGCCGAACTGACAATCCGGGAGAGGTACGACTACTTTCACATGGGTGGACGATTGGACGTGCTGGGACTCTTACGTCGGACAGCCATGACCGTGACATTGTACAAAAACCCCAAACCAGTTGGAATTCCCGATCTCCAGAATGCCAAGGACGTGTTAACTGAAACGATAGTTACCCCTCCCTTAGATTAGACCTACACTGACAAAGAGCAATAACCAGATCTCGTTTGCACCCCAGGAGAGCCCTTCGGTACACCTTCGGTGGGTAAGCTGTTTAGAAAAACGCTGTTGAATCGTCAGCAATGTTGATCTCTCACCAACTGAACAATTCTCCCGGATGCTCAAGATAACCCTGCAGCGGTGAGCCTCTGAGCAAGGCGAGAACAAAGCTGGAGGACTTTTTTAACATCCTGACTAAATTTCCACCACCACACCGATTTCGACGACCTGTTCGGCAGGAATGTGGAAGAAGGAACTGGCGCGTTGGGAGTTACGGCTGAGAAAGACGAACAGCCGTTCTCGCCACAACGCCATCCCCGGCTTCGGTGTCGCAATGGAGTTCACTCGACTGAGGAAGAAGGTCGCTCCCTCAAGATCCACCTCCAGTCCTTGTGAACGGCAGGCTGCGAGCAAGCGAGTGATGTCCGGCGTCTCCATGAACCCATATTGTACCACGACGCGCTGTACACCCGGCGTGAGGGGTTCAATCCGCACGTGATGGCTGCTGGTGACGGTCGGCACACGTGCCGTCGTGGTCGTCAGAAAGACCAATTCCTCATGCAGCACGTGATTGTGCCGGACGTTTTGCACGAACGACGGCGGTGCCAGGTCTGGGAACTGAGTCAAGTAGACTGCGGTGCCTGGAACACGCGTAAGCGGCTGTGCAAGTACGTCTTTGAGATACACATCCAGTTGCGGCATCCTGCTCCACAGATGCTTGGCGATGAGCCGACGACCGCCATTCCAGGTCGCCATCAACAAAAATAGACAGGCGCCGAGAACCAGCGGCAGCCACCCACCGTGCGGGATCTTCAACGCATTCGCACCGAAGAACGAGAGGTCCAGAGTCAGGAAGAGGCCGGTCACAAGCCCAGCCAACGGCCAACTCCATTTCCATTGGCGCCGCGCGACGACAAAAATCAGCAGTGTGGAAATGACCATGGTGCCGGCTACCGCGATCCCATAGGCGGCGGCCAAATTGCTGGAGGTACCGAAGAACAAGACCAGGCTGATGGTGCCGATCAGCATCAGGATATTGATGGCGGGTAGGTAGATTTGTCCGATCTGGGAGGCCGACGTATACCGAATTGCCATGCGTGGTAGATAGCCCAACTGAATCGCCTGCTGTGTGAGAGAGAAGGCTCCGCTCAGCATCGCTTGTGAGGCGATGATGGTAGCCAACGTCGCAAGCACCACGAGAGGCAGAAGAAACCAGGTGGGCGCCAGTAAATAGAATGGATTCACCACGGCCTCCGGCTGCCGGACCAGGAGGGCGCCTTGTCCCAGGTATTGCAACACGAGCGACGGCAAGACCACGCAGTACCAACCGAGACGGATGGGGCCCTTCCCAAAGTGCCCCATGTCGACATACAAGGCTTCGGCTCCCGTCACGACGAGAAACACGCTCCCCAAGACCGCAAAGCCTTGTGCTGGATGATCCAGCAGAAATTGAACGGCGTGGTAGGGGCTGAACGCGACAAACACATCCGGAGTCTGGATCGCGCTGTTGATTCCCAAGACAGCCAGCGTGACAAACCAGAGCAGCATGATCGGCCCAAACCATCCACCCAGTCGTCCTGTCCCATGCGACTGGATGCCGAAGAATGTGAGCAACACGATGATGGCAATCGGGAGCGTATAGGATTGATAGGCGGTCGTCTCGACGGCAATGCCTTCCACCGCGCTGAGGACCGAGATGGCCGGCGTGATCATCCCATCCCCATAGACCAATGATGCACCGAGCAGCCCAAGTGCGATCACAGGGCCGATTCGTAAGGGAAACGCAGATTCTTCGCGATGGCGCTGCCCCAGGGCCATCAAGGCCAAAATTCCACCTTCACCCTGGTTGTCGGCTCGCATCACGAACAGCAAATATTTCACGGTGACGACCAGTAGGAGGGCCCAGATGATCAGCGACAAGAGGCCGGTGATCGTCGGGAGCGTGACAGACAGGTCGTGTGAGGCGTGGAAACATTCTCGCAGCGCATACAAGGGACTGGTTCCGATGTCACCGTACACGACACCAAGCGCCGCGAGCACCAATCCAGATGTGGTTGATCGTTGAGGCTGACCACTCATGGCGGAGAGAGTAGTCCCATAAGTACAGTGATGCGGTGAGAGTCATGGAGGGTCTGCATGCTTCGGCGATCCTAACTGGTTCGTACAGTCAGGACAAGCGGCATGGGCCGTTCACGTTCTGCTCCTTTTCCAGTCTATTCGAAGTGGGCCAGACTGACCGTAACGTGTCGACGATGTGAGTCCACCGCGACTGCTCCGTGTTTGTACAGAGGACCAACCATACGCTATGAACATTGTTGATTCAATGCGCTTGAGCAGGCAACGACCGGCAATGTCATGAATGTAAGGCGCGGCTCTCTTGGAACGATCCCACAAGCCGACACACCATGAAACCTGCGTGAACCAGGGGAGACCGAACGCCGCCGAGGTGTAAGTATAAAGTACTACCACCTTGATCACAGCATGAAAAGCACCACGACACCTCGCACATACAGATGGCCTCTACAGTGGTTTTCACATGCGGACAGTTGATCTCGATGGAGTTGACACAAGCCATCCGCCTGCGTACCCTCCCCGCTCATGGCTCCAACTCCCACCCGCCTCAGAACGCGTGCGCGGCTCCTCAGCTGTTGCCTCGTGATCCTGTGCACAACGTTGATGCTCGGCTGCGAGTATGTCCGCCCAACCATGAACGCGCCCTTGGCGCACTGGGACCCAGCCTATGGCTACCGATCGACGAACCTGCCTCCGTCCAAAACCGGCAGTTCCGACAGTCTGTTCATCATCGCATCATTCTCAGGTGGCGGTGCACGCGCGTCCGCCCTCTCCTACGGCGTGCTGCAAGAGTTGGCACGAACTTCGATCACCTGGGAGGGACGTCAGAAACGACTGGTTGATGAGCTGAACATCATCAATGCTGTTTCAGGTGGGAGTTTCACCGCGGTGTATTACGCGCTCTACGGTGACCGCATCTTCCGAGATTTCGAGACTCACTTTCTCCGGAAAGATTGGGAGAGCGAACTTCGCTCCAGAATCTTCCGCTCTCCGTCCAACTGGCTTCGACTCTGGTCTCCGTATTTCGGTCGGGCGCATATCTTTGCTGAGTTGTTGGACGAAGCCCTGTTCAATGGCCATACCTTCGGAGATCTCCTGGCCAGGCATCAACGCCCCATCATCAATTTGCATGCCTCCGACATGGCCTCCCTCTCGCGCTTCGAGTTCAACCAACGACAATTCAATATCATCTGCTCGGACCTCAGCCAACTCCCCTTATCGGTCGCTGCCGCCTCCACGAGCGCACTTCCGCTCTTGTTAAGCCCTATTTCAATGACGAACTATGCCGGCCAATGCGGATTTCAACCTCCGGCTCGATTGGTGGAAGAGCGGCCCACCGCATGGGGACGCCAGCGCGCCAGGGAGCTTCGGTCCTATCTCGACGCCAAACAACGTCCGTACATTCATCTTCTGGATGGCGGGCTTTCCGATAATATTGGGATGCGCAGCGTCTTGGAGACGACGGCCCTCTTTGGAGATCTGGAGTCGACATTCCAGATGCTCGGAGCCAAGAACATTCGAAAGCTGGTCTATCTCATGGTGAGCGCGGAAACCGCTCCGGATATCACGCAATACCGACTCAACGATATTCCCGGTCTCAGGCGCGTGAGCCAGGCCTTGATCGATATCCCCATCAATCGCTACTCGACCGATACGCTGCAACTCATGAATCACGCCATACAGCAATGGCGCCTGCAGCTCCGGCAGCGGCCCGACAACCTTCCCAGCATATTCACACCGGACGCAGACATCTACTTCATCAACGCGAGCCTAACAGAAGTAACCGATCCGGAGGAGGAGGCGCGCCTCATGAATATTCCCACCAATCTCGCCTTGACCAACGAAGAGGTCGATCATCTACTTCAGGCCGGCTCGCGTGTACTACGGGACAATCCTGAATTCCACCGTCTGATCCAAGACCTTGCGCTCGATGCCGCAACAACGTCCTCCGCTCCCTAGAAACGGCGAGTCAGATTGAGCTGACACAGCATGCGTAGAACGAACGGCGACAGATTGGATAATAGAAAGACGCTCAAGAGATCGAGGGATTCCTTTTTCCAGACCATCGTGTTGGCCTTATTACTATCCGGTTGTGGAGCGACAGAACTCGGGATGTGTGCACCACATGTCAAAGAAGAAGGGACACCGACCCGGAATTGGACCGAATGTTTTGAGCAACCTTTCTCGCACACAGGAATCACCCATTCCCTGTTCTGCCTCAAGGACGGCACAGCTAAACCTCCGGTACTCCTGCTCCACGAGATGACCGGACTGTCCCCAGGAACACTGGCCTATGCCGAGGAGCTCTCAAAAGATTTCACCGTCTACGTGCCGTTGCTATTCGGCGAAAAAGGCAAGTTCTCGCTGATTCACGGATTGGAGGCCTATTGGTTTCGAGGCATTGTCGACTTTTTCCCCGGCGGGGAATGGGGAACGCCCTCCCACGGAAGCGCGCCGATCGTGAACTGGCTGCGCGGCGTGGTCCAGCAGATCGAAAACCGACATACAGGGCAGCGTATCGGCCTGATCGGCAATTGCCTGACGGGTCCATTCCCGCTCGCCCTGTTGGATCATCCCCTGGTCGCTGCAGCTGTGGTCGCCCAACCAGCACTTCCTTTACGCTTCTGGTGGTATACGGACACAGATAAGACATCCCTCGGGATATCTGACGACGATCTCATGATCGCCAAAGCCAGCACCGCCAAAATTTACGGGTTGCGGTTCGAAACAGACTGCATGGCTCCGCCCGAGAAACAGAAAACTCTGAGCGATACCTTCGGCAGTCGCTTCATCGACGGAGCCATCCCGGCCAGGGCCTATCAGACCGATGGCAAACCGACGCATGCCCATAGCACACTGATCGGTTCGTGGAACGAGCGGGCTCAGACCGGACAGGCCTCACGTGATGCGCGAGAACGAGTACGAACTTTTCTCCTGGAGGAACTCACCAAGCCTCGCGCAGAAGGGTGATAGGTGACTGGTGCAGGCTCCTAGGGCGCTACTGTTCTCACGCTCAAAATGGATCGGATTCCTTGTGGGCCTTCCGCGCTTTCTATTGAAACTGAGGGGGGAGTCCGTTACAGTTTGCTCCATCATAGGCTTACCTTAGGAGAACACCATGCATAGAAGCTTTACTCCATTCTTATTGCAAGGAATACTGGCAGTCTCTCTCGCATTCGGCCTGGCTCCTCAGCTCGCTTCTGCTCACTCCCCTGACACTCATTCCTCCGATACCGCCGATGGGGGATGGGTCCATGAAGGCATGGCCGACGAAGGCAAAATCACAGGAGGCTTTCGTGTCGGGCCGAGCTTCACAACTCAAGATTCGGGCTTGTCCACAGTCGGCCCCGTGATCAACTTCCAAGGTATGTATGGACTGAATAAATGGTTCAGAGCAGGAATGATGCTGGAATGGCAAAATCATGGTGTCGATAATCCGGGAACCGGCTCCGTCAATACCGTCACCTTGCTGCCCGTCAACTTGGAGTATCGCCCTGGACATTTTGGCAATCTGATTCCCTATGTCACGACTGGAATCGGGGTAAACATCAATACGCATAATGTTTCTGACAGTTTTGCTTGGCGGGTCGGGGGAGGTTTGGACTATGCCTTGACGAATTTGGTCCCAGGAGCCCCACAAGGAATGATGCTAAACGTGGAAACAGCCTGGAAGCGGAATCATGCTAATGGGGATTTTTCCACTATTGGGTTATTGTTCGGGGTTCGCCACACCTTCTGAACGGTTCTTTCTCCCGCATGGGCAGTGCCCATGCGGGAACGCAGATCACTCACATCCTCCTTGATCCAACGCGCCTCCAGATCTAACCTATGATCTCTTTCTATAAAACCGTCGGCACATTCGTGTTGTGCCTGACTATGGTGTCGTAGCACGGGCGTTCTTCCGCCATTCCCATGGCGGAACTGGATCCTGATCAGCCCATAATCCCTTTTGGGAGTCGCGTGCCTCTTTTTCCAGCGCCTCCAGCTGGGTATCCTGAGGAGCCTGCTTCCGATCCCACCAACACCAGCCCTGCTGCACTAAGGTCTGACTCATGTTCCTGTCGTCGGGAAGGAGCACATCCGCCACAACGCGCCCCTGCTTGTCCTTGCCATAGATCTGAAGCGTGACGTCCATGCTAAACCCCAGATCCGACGTCGCTTGCTTGGCCTGCTCACTGTAGGGTTGGCCACTCTTTGGACAGGCAATCCCATTCAGGCGAACTCGTTGCGCTTTCCCATTGCGCACCACTTCAATCGTGCCTCCATCAAGGATGGTCACCACCTGGCCTCCAAAGGGGAACGCCTCTCCTCCACTGAGGAATACCCCTGCCTGAAGGACGATGACGGATAGGCTTGAAAAAAATGGCTTGGTCGAATGAGTCGTTCGTTGCGTCATAGGCACACCCCTCAACACATCTCGATTGCCCCCTTGTGTACTACACTGTGGCCACGGAAAGTAAGCCCCTGGGTGTGCCAACTCCTACGAGACATGTGGGACTAAAACTGTCGCACCATGCACGTCATGCCCTTCGCGATTTTGTCGGGCTGGGGCAACGCGATCGCGCAGGATTACAGTGCGTGAAACTTGCGCTGGAAGTTTTCGCCTTGACTCACTTATCATATGTCGATCAACCGGCCCGGAGGTCTCCATGGGCGCCACCAGCATATTTCGGCTCCTTATCCTGATCATTCCTCTTACTTGGGTGGTACTTCGTCTCTTGCCTGCCGACCACTCGCGATCCAGCCACCTCCGAGGCATCACACAATCTGCCGAGGAGTACAAATCCCATGAAGAGACCGACCTGTTCCTACGTCACGAATCCATTTTCGAAGCTCATTACCAGTCACACTATGCAACATCAGGGCAGACCTATCAGCACTATCGACTGGCCTATAAGTATGGCTTCGATCTCGCCCAGGATCGAGACAATCAGAAGATGGACTGGAAGCGTCTTGAACCGCTCGCGAGACAAAACTGGAATGAAGGTATCATGGGACCGTGGAACCAACACCAGGAGGCTATTCTCTACGGATGGGAACAGGGCATCAAGAACCACGGCGGATGAGGGTCGAGGCTACAATGGACAACCTGAGACTCGACCTACATCCCCATGCGTGACAAGAACCTCCAGATGAGAAATAGCCGCGCCTGCTGACCAGGCCATTCGAGAGAGGCACCTCTCTCATGTTCCGTTCATTTCTTCGCCCCAGCTCCCAAAGAACACGTGCTGATTCCGAACAACATGAAGAGTGGGCAAAACCCCACCGCTCCGGTAAGCAACAGGATGGCCCCGACGGCAAGAGCCGCACCTGCCATACCAGTGGAAAGACCCGCAAAGAGACCGATCAAGATCGCCACTACCCCGATGCCCATCCGGATAGGCCTTTCAACGCCCCCCACATTGCAGGTCATGGCTACACCGCCTTGTTAAGTCTTTCCGATGTTCGAAAGAACTCCAGAAAAATCTCCTCGTGATCGGACTCTGCATCACGACTATTTCATTGCGTGATCTTTGCGGCAAGCACATCGACCTGTTCAATCTTTGGTGGTTCGGCCAACAAGTCTGCGGCCTTCGCCATCAGAGCCGCCGCAATTGCCCCCCCAAGATGAGCCTTTCGACCTGCATCATCGGCAAATGCATCGAAGATGCCGAATGTCGATGGTCCCAACCGTAACGCAAACCAAACCACGGTCGCAGCCTCCTGATTGGCCAATGCCAGTCCACTTTCGAGAAAGCTGGCCACCTCGGCTTCCTTTCCCGGTTTAGCTTGCAATCGCACCAACAGTCCAACACGTACCATGATATGCCTCCCGTTCTAAATGTGTGAGTCGTACCGTGCGCATTCTAGCGTCGCCCTCGTCGATGAACTAGTGGCAGGAATGACAATTATGATACAGTTCTCGCCATGCGTATTTATGTGTTGGCGCTGCATAACGTCTTCGATACCGGATTGGCCACACTGCTCGACACCTTCGGCACGGCGAACGCACTGGCGGAATCCACGGGGACATCATCGACGCGTTTCGATGTGACGATCATCGGCGTTCGACCTCATGTGCGAACAAGTCAAGGGCTCACCGTACCGGTACGGCCAGCCACACGGCTTGCGCGCCCTGATGTTGTGCTTGTCCCTGCCGTCGGAGCAAAAATGCCGGAGACATTGCGAGTGGCACTGGAACGACGAGACACGGCCGATGCACAATCTCTTTTGCAGAATTGGTTTGATGCCGGCACACTCGTTGGAGCTGCTTGCACGAGTACATTTGTGCTCGCCGGCTCGTCCCTCCTCGATGGCCATCACGCAACGACGTCTTGGTGGCTCGCCCCATTCTTCCGTGAACGATACCCACATGTCGTGCTCGACGAATCACAGATGATCGTCCATGCCTCACGGTTGGTCACCGCCGGTGCGGCATTGGCCCATCTCGATCTCGCGCTTTGGCTGGTGCGTCGCCAGAGCCCGGCGCTGGCGACATTGACCGCACGCTACCTGGTCGTTGACCCGCGACCATCACAGGCAGCATTTGCGATTCCCGATCATCTTGCACACTCAGATCCTTTCGTCGAACGATTTGAGCGATGGGCTCGTCGACGATTGGCCGATGGTTTCTCCCTCGATGCTGCCGCTCATGCAGTCGCCACAAGTCCACGAACGCTGACACGCCGCCTTCAAGCGGTACTAGGCAAATCCCCGCTCGCATACTTCCAAGACCTTCGCGTGGAACATGCGATTCATCTGCTGCAGACCAGCACGAAGAGTGTTGATCAGATTGCCACTCAAGTCGGCTACGCAAGTGGCGTGACACTGAGAACGCTCATCCGGCGCAAGATCGGCCGTGGTGTGCGCGAGCTGCGGGTTCGCACATGAGCATGTTCCCGGGCGTGATGGCCTGAAACGTCAGGTACATGATAGAGCGAAATGTATGCTGATGGGATCCGATGGTGAGGCACAAGGGAACATGTGA
>DIHK01000027.1:643-18286 GCA_002420115.1 Nitrospira sp. UBA5698 | reverse complement strand
CACCGATTCGGTGCATCCGGTCACAATGACAGTCGGCGCGCAGATCGTTCAAAAGCGAGGATTACAAAGAGCCTTCGTTTGGCTACAGCTACCTCATGACCTTCCAAGCCGTCACATTCGCTCCACAGCCTTCTGTGCCAAGGCCTTCAGTTTCGCTTCGTCGCCGGCGCCTTCCCTGATCGAAAGTTGCGCCAACACCGCCCCTTTCCTCATTGTGAGTTCCAGCGAGCCGAGATCGAGTCTCCCCCGATCCATAAAGGCCTCCTCTCCAAAACCGCCCACCGTCACCGGCTTTTTCGCGTCCTTGCGCATACGTGCGAATGCATCGCCGGGACCAATCCAGATTTCAAACTCATCCTGGCCATTGGCAAACTCATAGGTACACGACTTGGCATCCGCCAGCGTGTCACCTTTCGGCATTCCCTTCAGCTTACTCAGGACCTGCTCGACCTCTGCTGTTGTCAGCAAGGTACAGGGATTGAGGCCTGGCGGGGCGGCTTCGATCGGAAGGCTCACAACCATCACCGGGATCGCACACAGCGCAACACGACCAATCCAACCGACTGCGGAAAAATCCATGCGTCTTCTCCTTTCTGTTGGAATAGCGCGCGAATGTCCATGGGATAGCCTCGCAATCTTGTGCTCCGCCATCTAGCGAAGCAACAACTCAGGAGACTCAGAGTCAGGTGAAGAGTCTATGCTCACTGTGGGAGGCACGCAATGAGCTGACGCGAAGGAAAGAGGTTCTTCGTGAGAGAAGAATGGCTCCGAGCCATAATAGTTCGTGTCGAAGCCGCATGGCCAGAATACCTCGCGAAGCCTCACGGCCTAAGGTTTCACATATCAGGCTTGAGATTAACTTGAAACGTTGAACATGAAACCTTGGATTCAGGATCACAGGAACGACATATATTGTTGCGACGGCGTATCGGCGGTTGCAGGAGAGCCGCTCCTGAATTATTAGACCAACCCACAATATTCATGCACACTTCTACTGCCCTGCTTCCTGAACTCGATCAGCCGTATGACCAGCCGCCTCATTCAACGTCCGTTCCACCCCGCGAGCCTTGTCCATCGGGGTCTGGATAGCATCGACGGACTGACGGACAGCTTGATCGACAACCGAAGAGGACTGAGGGGCCTGCGACTTCTCGACAGGGGTCTCACGTTGACAACCATCCAACCCGATCATGAGGACGAGTATCAACAGCGGAAGGACTCGCTGATATCTGATGGTCATACGCACCTCCATTCCTCAATAACCGAAGCCTGATCAGTTTCAACCACACCGGCAGCATTCTAAGTCTCTCTCCTGTTCGAGTCCGCATTGGGGACAGGCGGAGGCCGCCGCGCGCGGGAACGATAAAGATGGTTCCGGCATACTTGTGACGGTACGATGGAACGCGACGGAGCGCAAAATATTTACTGAATCCGTCGATCGTGCAAAGATCCTCCAGGACCGCAGCAGATCTCTATACATGACAGGCAGCGACCGTACGACCATACTTGTCTCAATCTCATCCGGCCCTTCCCCATGCTCCCCACGCTGCGTAGGGACGACAATACTGTCGACGCGTAGCCGGTAGCTGGCCGGCACTCGTAGCTACAAGCAGTACTGCACGTGGAGCCTTGAAGAATTCTTGGTCCACCACACCTGTGCTGCTTGCAAAGCTTGGCGAACCCGATCGTCGCTATTTCTTGCAATCTCACCGGAAGCTATTGCGCACGCTGAAGCAAATCCGATCGTCCATTCCAATGTTCTGCACAATTCAAACACCGACCCATACGGTTTTTAGCGGAAGAGGATTGACAATTTCTCTTACCTAGGATACTGCTCCCATCAGAAACGTAAGGGAGAAGAACCTTCCACACAGACTCGCAGAACTACTCACGCTCACTCAGCATGGCGTATTCAGAATGCCGCACGCTCCATGACGCGTCCGACTCGCGAGAGCAACCGCCAAATGATTAGGAACCAATCTTACTTTGACGCGATCGAAAGACCCCAACGCGCCCTCTCGCATTTTCTCAACCATCACCAAAATCCAACCATGGAAGGGATGCACAACGCCGGTCATTCGGGAAAGCCTGTCGCGAAGAAGCAGCGAACGTCCTGGCTCGTGAAAAAGGAGAGCGATCGATGAAAACATTGGTCTTAGCCAATCAGAAGGGCGGCGTGGGGAAAACGGCGATTGCCTGCCAACTGGGGTACTTCCTCGTCGAAATGCTCAAGAAACGGGTCTTGATCATTGACTTAGACCATCAAGGGAACACGTCGAAAAACATCGGCACCTCCAAGTTGGCCACCATCTCATCCATCACGGCCAACCAACTGTTGACCGAACCGGTCACCACCATTGAAGGCGGCACCTTTGTAGTGATTCCCTCACACGGCGATCTGCTCAAACTCGAGAGACGAGAAGAAGATCACAACCAGTTTGCCAATAATCTCCGGTTGTTCCTCAACGAAATGGACGACCGATTTGATGTGGCCATCATTGATACGAATCCAAATCCCGATATCCGGGTCCTCGCGTCACTGGTGGTGGGTGATTTTGTGCTGTCGCCCATACAGCTGAATCAAGAAGCAGTCGACGGCATCGCGGCACTCCGGGCGCAGGTCCTCAAGATACAAAGCACCCTGAACAAAGATCTTCGATTCATCGGCCTGCTTCCGAATCTGGTGGAGCCCACGCCCTTTCAACGCGCCAATTTCGACCAACTCTGTACGGCCTTTGCCTCGCTGTTCATTCGACTGGAGGACGGCCGGATGGCCGCCATTCCGTCGCGCACGGCGGTGGCGGAGGCCCAGGCGATGGGAGCGCCGATCTGGACATTGCAAAAAACCAGTTCTCGAGAGGCATGGCTGCATCTGAAGCCGATCTTTCAAAAGGTGGCTCATACGATGGGGGTGATGGAATGAAAAAACCACTGATCGCGACATTGGATCTCACGGCTCTGGATCGGACGACTCCCGCACCGACACCGGATCCGATCGCCAAAGAACGGACCGTGACGGCTGAAGTCTTGGGGCGCCCGCTTCATATTCCGGTGAAGGACATCGATGAAGACCCTGACCAGCCGCGCCAGGAATTCGATGAGGCGAGTATGGGAGAACTTGAACAGAGCGTCAGGATCCATGGAGTCAAAACACCGATCTCGATTCGCCCCCATCCCACGGAACAGAAACGGTGGATCTTGAATTTTGGCGCGCGCCGACTCAGAGCCTCCAGAGCCGTCGGGAAAACGACGATTCCCGCATTCATCGATCGCTCACATACCGATTACCAACAAGTGATCGAAAACTTGCAGCGGGAAGATCTGAAGCCGCGTGAGCTGGCGATGTTCATCAAGAAGAAGATGGACGAAGGAGAGAAGCAGGCTCACATTGCCGAGCTCCTCGGCGTGAACCGGTCCATGGTGACAAATCACTTGGCACTTATCGATCCCCCGACCTGCATCGAAGAAATCTATGCGTCTGGAAAATGTTCATCGGCCAAGACACTCTACGATTTGCGAAACCTGCACAAGGAGTTTCCAAAAGAAGTCGAACGGTGGTGCTCCGGCGATCAGGAGATTACCCGTGCAACCGTGTCAGCCTTATCCGCCAAGCTCAGAGGGTCTGAGCGATCGCCCGTCACATCATCAAAGGAGAAATCGGAACAGAAGAAGCGGACGCTCAGTTCAACGACAATGATGCCGTCTTTGATCGTCCTGTTTCAGGATCGATCGGGCACTGTAGATCTGCAGCACGCCCCACAACAAGCACACCACCTGATCGTCAATTTTTCAGATGGAAAGCAGGAGGAAGTGCCTGCGCGACAGTGCCAAATTGAACAGATCATTTTCCCCTAATTCCCCACCCTTCACCCCCCTCTCCACAAGACCGGAGAGGGGGACAGCCAGACCTTCCTCTTACCCCGCAGTCACCTCGTTAGCCACGAAGTTCGAAGACTTGCTCCAGGCTATTTCTTTCCCGATAAAATCGATTCTCCCGCTACAAGGGTCAACTACGGTGGCCGATTGTTGGACATGTCCAACAACAAACCGAGCACGCTCCTTTATCCACCCACACCCAAGGAAAGACTTCTCGAGATGACCGACGAGGCCTCGGTCGAGGAGGGCATTAAATCCTGTTGGACATGTCCAACAGATCACCCTGCCCTCTCTCGCCTCGGACCATGTCATACGTTATGAGATTGGGGACGATCGGCATGAATCTGATAACGGTGGCAGATTCTGCGATTCAGATCTCCGCTCCCCGATACAATGGACAACCACGAACCAGCCGTGACTAAACTCCGTGTCCATGATACTGGGATGAACAGCTCTCACCTACCGACACCACCGGCTTGCCACTCAAGCCGGTACTCGATATGGCCGACATAATTACTGGAGAGAACCATTGACGATACCACTCTAGACATACAGCTCGACAAAGGGGGCCCATGGTGACGACCGCACAACTTGATCAAACCTGCATCAATACTATACGCACTCTTTCTATGGATGCCGTCCAGCAAGCCAACTCCGGCCACCCTGGCACACCGATGGCTATGGCCCCGGTCGCATACTGTCTGTGGCAGCGAATCCTCCGATTCGATCCGAACGATCCGATTTGGCCGAATCGCGATCGGTTCGTGCTATCGATGGGCCATGCCTCTATGCTGCTCTACTCACTGCTGCACTTGACCGGAGTGAAGGCCGTGAATCCCCAGTACGAACGGCTGGGTGAGCTCTCAGTGCAACTGGACGATCTCAAACGCTTCCGCCAGCTCAACAGCAAATGCGCCGGTCATCCAGAATACCGGTGGACCTCAGGCGTAGAGACGACGACCGGTCCGCTTGGGCAAGGGATTGCCACCAGCGTCGGGATGGCAATTGCCGCGCAGTGGCAAGGGCACTATTTCAATCGCCCTGGTTTCGACATGTTCAACTACAACGTCTACGCCCTCTGTGGTGACGGCTGCATGATGGAAGGGGTAGCTGCCGAAGCGGCCTCCTTAGCAGCGCACTTGAAACTGTCCAACCTCTGCTGGATCTACGACAACAATAAAATCACGATCGAAGGCCATACCGAGTGGGCCTTCAGCGAAGACGTGGCCACCAGATTCATTGGGTATGGATGGAACGTCACCCGAGTCGGTGATGCCAATGATCTTGACATGCTTGAACGAGCCTTCACGACATTCACAAAAGAAACGGACCGCCCAACCTTGATCATCGTCGATAGCCACATCGCCTATGGTTCACCAAATAAGCAAGATACCCACGCGGCGCACGGCGAACCCCTGGGCGAAGAAGAAATCAGGCTGACCAAGAGAAACTACGGCTGGCCCGAACAAGAAAAGTTTCTAGTGCCGGATGGTGTCCGCGAATATTTCCAGCAGGGCATGGGCAAGCGCGGGCACGAGGCGCGCACAGCCTGGATGGCAAAGTTCGAAGAATATCAGAAGCAATTTCCCCAACTCGCCAAGCACCTTTCAGACATGCAACAGCGTCAACTGCCGGAAGGATGGGACAAAGAGCTGCCCCTGTTCCCTGCCGATGCCAAAGGCGTGGCCGGACGTGATGCTTCGGCTAAGGTGCTCAATACCTTGGCAAAGAATGTCCCCTGGCTCTTGGGGGGCTCTGCGGATCTGGCTCCTTCAACCAAGACTCGTTTGACCTTCGAGGGAGCCGGCGATTTCACGGCGAAGGATCGCGGCGGCCGCAATCTGCACTTCGGCGTCCGAGAACATGCGATGGGCTCCGTACTCAATGGACTCTCCCTCTCCAAAGTACGCCCCTATGGTTCCGGCTTCCTGATCTTCAGCGACTACAGCCGAGGCGCGATCCGATTGAGTGCGCTGATGGAAGTCCCCGTCATCCATATCTTCACCCACGATTCCATCGGTGTCGGCGAAGATGGGCCTACGCACCAGCCGATTGAGCAACTCGCCTCGTTGCGAGCAATTCCAAACCTCATCGTCCTGCGACCGGCCGATGCCAACGAGGTCGCGGAAGCCTGGCGCGTCATCATGCAGTTGAAACATGAACCCGTGGCGTTGATTCTGACCAGACAGGCCCTTCCGACGATCGACCGCTCCACGTACGCCGCTGCATCTGGCGTCTCCAAAGGCGCCTACATATTGGCCGACGTGCCGGGAGGAAAACCGGACGTGCTGTTTCTCGCGAGCGGCAGTGAGGTCTCGCTCTGTCTGGAGGCCGCAGAGCACTTGAAGACAGAAGGCATCAAGGCGCGCGTCGTGAGTATGCCTTCGTGGGAGCTGTTCGAACATCAACCACAGGCTTATCGCGACAGCGTGATTCCTCCACAGGTCACGGCGAGGGTCTGCGTAGAGCAGGCGTCAACTTTTGGATGGGCGAGTTATGCCGGGCTGACCGGTGAGATCATCGGCATGAAATCATTTGGAGCATCTGCGCCCCTGAAGGAACTGCAAAAGAAATTTGGATTTACGAAGGACAATATCATCGCCGCAGCGAAAGGCCAGCTCCAGAGGAAAGCGAAAGCGGCGTAACGTGCCATCACGATACCCTCTCTTCCTGCACGCCACTTGATCCGACACAGATTCAGACTTCCTGAATCTGTGTCGAACGGAATGACAGCCTAGAATCGGAACTTCCGCTCATCCCCAAGCAATAAACCCATACCCACCGAGTCCATCAGCAGTCCTCGCGTCAGCTGCTCATCTGTGCCAATGTCATCACTCACAGTTGGCATCGTACTACTACGCAATGTAGCTCTTGCAGTTCTGCCGGACTTCGTCCATGCTAGTCAATATGAATCCGATAATTACCGTCTCTTATAGGCCGTCATCAGCATGGTTTTCTCTCTCATAGGAGGCCCTACCATGATATCGACGTTGTCTCTACGCATGAGCCTCATCACGAGTCTATTGGCACTGTCCGGATGCGGACTGAACATATTTGCCAGCCCCAAATCACCGGTCGTGATCGACGATATCGAAAGTCGTGTAGGAACGTTGGCGGTGAGCACCGATCGGAGGGTTGTCCTGGTTCGGCTTGAGAAGGATGCAGCGAGTGCGGCCGGTCGGTTTTGCGCGGAACCCCCACTCGACACGGACCAGAATGTCACCAACGCCTTAGCTGCCATCCTAGACCTCTCAAACGAGAAGATTGATGCTGGCGTGAAGGAGGAATTATCCCGAACCTTCTCGCAGATTTCTCACACGCTTGTCAGACGCACACAGGGTCTTCAACTGTACAGAGCGGCCATGTACAACCTCTGTCAGAACTATCTCAACCATGCCATCAAGGAGCAGGCCCTCCAAGAACAGGCGACAAAAATCTTGGAAATGTCGGTGAAGTTGATCGAACTGGAGCTCGCACGGACACAAGGGAAAATAAGCAAGCCCGTTCTGCATGCTCCCGCAGCGAGGCGTCCGTAGATCTCAACCGAGCCCGATTACTGCTCTTGTGCCTGTTAGTGGAGCGGTCTGAGTGGAGAGTGGTTGTACCGGATGGTGCCTAGGGCAAAGGCCTGTTACCCGCACGAGCGTACTCCGCTGGGTGGCGATGGTCTCGACGGGGCCCCTAGCCGAAGCTACAGAGAAACACCCGCGTTCGACCTACCGGGGCTGCACCATCGGCAACTCGCGTGACCCCTCTGCGGCTTGCTGAATCCGCAATCGTTCGAGCCGTGAGGCTTCAAACACATTGTGCAGCATCTCATCCGCCACCTGGGTCAGTTGTGCCGCCGCATCTTTCATATCGGCGTGCTCGACCAAGCGTGAGACGACTTCAGCCTTGGTGGCGCCCTTCTTCTGCCCCATGAACGGTTTCAGGAGAAGATAGAGCACATCCCTGATCGGCATATACCGGAAGAAGCGGCGGAGGAGTTGATAGGTCTGGCGGGGGTAATGGATGAGCTTGTAGCGAAAGAGCTTCTTGATTCCGGCCTGTCTGACTCGGTTGATGGTTTCGCCAGACAAGCAGGTCGGATCGATTTCCGAACATTTAAAGTACTTATACCAATCCGTGGTTTCGTTCACCAGCCCGCGTTTGACGTATTCCTGCCACAACGGTGTCCCCCGATAGACGCAGAGCCGGTTGAACCCGAAGGTATCAAGAGGGAGCCTCGACGCGAAGTCGAAGGTGGCCTCCATATCCTCAATCGTCTCATCCGGATTGCCCACCGTGAAGAATCCATGCACAATCTCCACGCCGGCCTTCTTCGCGTTTTTGACGGCGGTCGTCACCTGATCCAGCGTCTGTTCCTTCTTCAAGCGATCGAGAATCTTCTGGCTGCCGCTCTCGATCCCAAACATCATCGCGCCGCAATTGGCCTTGGCCATGGCCGGAAACAGATGTTGAGCGACCGAATCCACGCGTCCTTCGATGCCCCACCGGATCGACAGCTTGGCCTCCATGATGCCGTTGCAAATCGCTTCGATTCGTTTGGGTTGGAGTAAAAAGTGATCATCGACGAACCCGACGGACTCATAGCCGAGTGCTTCAAGATGCTTGAGCTCCGCCACCACATGCTGTGGACTGCGGGCACGCCACTTCCCTTCATTGAAGATTGGGATATCACAGAAGATGCAAGGCCAGGGACATCCCCGAGAAGTCTGCATCGTTGTGAATCGTCTCATGGAGAGCACCACCGGAACATCCAGCGGCATGGACTCGACATAGTCGAGCTCCAGACTCTCTCGATCCGGGAACGGCCACTGATCCAACTGCCGTTCCGTTGGGCGGTTAGGATTCTGGACGACCTGCCCGTCCTTCATCCAGGTCAGACTGGCGACGGTTTGCGGATTCTCCAAGTTCGCGAGCAGATCGAGCAGCAACTGCTCGCCGTCGCCACGACACACAAAATCAACTTCGGGACATTGTAATTTCACCAACGAAGCATTCAAGCTGGCGAACACGCCGCCGAAGGCAAGCTTTACTTTTTGGTTGGTCGCGCGAATCTCTCGCGCCAGCATCTTGGCGTAGGGATAGCTCGTGGTACTGAGAAAACTAAGACCGACGAGCGCCGGTTGTTCTTGGTTGATCCGGTCGATGATGACCTGGTTCGGAGTATCGGGGTTAGCCTGATCGAACAGCACACAGTCGTGCCCTGCCTGCTTGATCACGGATGACAAGGACATGATGCCGATGGGAGGGAACCCCATCACACGAACATTGCCGTTGGCGGCGCGCGTTTTAGCAGGCAACGCGTAGAACTGCGGATCACGAACGTGGATGAGGAAAACTCGCAGACAAACTCCTTGATCCGATCTCGATCACACACGGAGGGAATGTTGACGGAGTGAGTGAAAGGAACTAGGAAAGGAACAGGAACATCAAACTCGATAAAGACACCGTACCATCCGCCAATTCCCCTGTCAACGACGATGAGACGAGAAAGATCACTCGTGAGATGGGCGGTACAAAATCGTTGGGGCGCTCAGGGATCAGGAGCCGAGTGGATTTTCTGGAGAACCGCTCATGTGATTGTGTCGGCCACGCGAACAATCCCGCTCTGACCGCAATCGGCGTGAAGCCACTGCCAACGTATCGAAGGACTCACCTAGGCATCGTGGGGGCTATCACCCTCCGTTACTTGGGAGGATGCGGATCCACAGGACTGTCGTCTTGTTCCTCATCGGATTCGTCCTCAGTAGTTTCTCCTTTTGAAAGCAGCTCTTCTATCTGCGCTTCCTGGCAAGTCAACTCGCTTGTATTGAGCGCCGGTTCGCCGATCTCACTGGGTTCGAGACTCTTCTTGCCTGCGCTTGCATCTTGACGACTCTCGTTCATCTCCGAGCTCCGATCCTGTCTTCTACGATGATGGCATCACTCCCATGTGCGATGCACCTCGCTCACATGCTCCACTCCGTCAGTCTTGTTGATGACCCATTGCACGCCGTCCGGAATCTCGACGACTTTCAAATCTGCGGCATGGCCGTTGGCCGCTGCCCGCAGTTCTTCCACGACCTGCACGAGCCTCTCATCATCCCGTGGGATGAGCGCTCCACATCGATTCAAGCTCGGTTCCTCTGGTCCCGCTGCGAGCGGCCAATATGCGCCTCGGTCAATCTCTTGTAACGCCTCCGCCTGCCCAAGTTCGCGCAATCGGGTGAACGCTTTATGACTCACGAAAAACTGTTCATAGCTCTTATTGATAACGATCTTTTTCATCTCACCTCTCCTTAGTATCACACCCGCGGCGTCATCAGCAGCTGGCCAACAGGACGTCGACTGCTATAACGGTCGACCATGGCCGTTAGGACGCCGGCTCCGGATCCTTATATCCGATATAGTTTCCTGACCAGTGACAATACCGCCGATTGGCCCACGTGCGCACGTCCTCTTTCTGCAGTTCTCCATACCGCCGCTGAATGACCGAACCGAACGTCGCCAAATCCCCACGGATCTCCAGCAAGTCTTCCGCAGTAATCTTCGACCAGTAATCCTTGAGCGGCGTTTTCAATTGATCCCAAAATTGCCCGAACTGTTCCTGGTTCATACGATTCTCCTTTAGCATGATGTGGGGGAACCACCACCTGCCCAAGGCCCATCTTCGCGCTCAAGGCTCGTGGACAGAACGGACTTCTGGCGTAGAAGCGGCGGACACTAGGGAATCAGACGCGCAGGAAGAGGAGGGACGCGCGAGAGATGGGATAGTCGGCGTGGCTCAATACGTCACACTCACCCTACAGGGCCAACCAAGGGTGTGTCAATGGAGTCCATTGTGAATGCCTACGCGATTGATCGGTAACCGCCACTGGAGATGAATTCATTGTTGGCAATGTGACGGAGTAGGAAGGGTCTGTCACCGCAACGCTATGGTATTGTCTTGACGGTCGAGATGTGAACAGAGTGTACGTACAACAGGTTGGGAATATCGCAGCCTAGACAATCCAGAACCTTATGTCCCGAACGCATCGGCAATGGCTCAATGATTAGCAGTATTCGCACATTCCTCAGGCTAGAGTCCGCCAGCGGCATTCTGCTGATTCTTGCCGCAGCCCTCGCCATGTTGTGCGCCAATAGCGGCCTGAAGCATCTGTATGAGAGCCTCCTGCAAATCCCAGCCGGAGTTCAGTTTGGGGAGTTTCAGATTCAGAAACCCCTTCTCCTCTGGATCAACGATGGCCTGATGGTACTGTTTTTCTTCGTGGTCGGGATGGAGTTGAAACGGGAGCTCCTGGAGGGGGAACTATCCGATCTGTCGAACGTGGGGCTTCCGGCACTGGGCGCGCTTGGTGGGATGGTGGTTCCCGGATTCATCTATTGGTGGGTCAATTATGATAATCCTGCCGGTATGGCCGGCTGGGCCATTCCTATCGCGACCGACACGGCATTTTCCTTGGGCATTCTCTCTCTGTTGGGTCAGCGGGTTCCCCTTTCACTGAAGATATTTCTGGTATCACTCGCTATTTTCGATGATGTCGGCGCCATTCTGATTATTGCCTTCTTTTTTTCCGCTCATCTCTCCGCGACGATGATGTGGACCGCGGGCCTCTGTCTTGTGGTTCTCTACTTTCTTAACCGCAATGGCGTGACGGCCATCCCCCTCTATGCCTTAGTCGGTCTCGTGATGTGGACTGCGGTGTTAAAATCAGGCGTGCACGCCACTCTAGCCGGTGTCCTTCTCGCGATGTTTATTCCCCTCACGGATAGAAGAAACAAGACCCATTCACCGCTTCGGTCCCTGGAGCAGGAACTTCACACGGCAGTGGCTTTTGTCACCTTGCCCCTGTTTGCCTTCTTCAATGCTGGAATCTCCCTGAGTGAGGTATCCCTGGAAAGTCTCATGCACCCAGTCTCCTTGGGCATCACGCTAGGATTGTTTTTGGGAAAGCCGCTCGGAGTCTTTTTGTTCTCTATGGCTGGAATCATGCTGGGGATTGCCCGTCTGCCGATGGGGGTCACAGCGATTCAGCTGTATGGAGTCGCCATCCTGTGTGGAATCGGGTTTACCATGAGTCTATTTATCGGTGGCCTCGCCTTTGAGGAAGTGCAGCGACCCGCGTTGTTCGATGAGCGCATCGGGATTCTCCTCGGATCGCTCCTCTCGGCAATGGTCGGATATCTGGTACTCTGGCTGACACTCGGCAAAACCACGTCACGAGCACACACTGATTAACGAGTCCGAGCCTCCCTCATCGCCACTCCGTTCATCAGATCAAAAACTGTAATAACCCAGCGGAAGCTATCGCAATCTACTCATCTTGTTGACCATTCACGCGTCAGTCAATCATAAAGTTTGACTCTGTCATCTACCATCTGTTAGCCTGACCACTCTTCGAAGTTACTGGCTCTCCGCGCACTCCTCGTACTCACTCCCTGACTCTGCGCAATAGCATGACGTTTCCACGCTCGTCTCATTGAATGGCAAGTGTTGTCGTTCGTAGGGGACTAGACTCCGTGTCGGCAGAGCAGCAGGGCCGACAAGCTCCTCCGGTTGGGGAGTCGCTGGTTGAGATGCTTGTCCACACCGTAGGAGTTGTGATGAATTTCTATTCGACTCAACGAGTCCAAAAAAAATCTAAGAAATCTGCCCCTAGAAAACCAAAGATCCGGTGGCACCTCCTAGGGCTGGCAGATCCAATCCCACGCGATCACACCTCCTCAATTGATATCATTAGGTTGGGAGTCGCTTCGTTAGCGAAAGCGTATCCGTTTGCGTTGTATCAGGTAGAAGGGAAGCCAGTTGTGAGGCAGGAGTCGGAAACTCGCCGAAACAAGACGCATGTGGTGAAGCACTGACCTGATACACGACCACCTGTATACCACTCGTCTCTTGCACGCCAAACAGGAACGTCACACCAATGTCTCTCTTGCACACTTCCGCCCACTGGTTCGTTCAAAATCCTCTCGCTGCGGCAACCGTATTGTACATTGCGGGAGACATCAGCATCGTCATCTACACCTATTTTGAGCTACGAGATCAGCACTAGTCTCGTCTATGCCGACAACGGCTTTGCGGGGAGAGGAATGAGCAAATCTGTCGTGTATGTGGGAGGTTTGTCGGAAGATGCTTCCGATGATTACCTCCGCGCCCTCTTGGAAGCGTATGGAGTCGTAGCACACGCTGCTGTCATTCGATACAAACACAGTGGGAAATCTGCCGGCTATGGATTCGTGCAATTGAGCTCGCGCGAAGAAGCCCTAAGAGCGGTGGCTGCGCTGGACGGGGCAAGGATTGGAGGCAATTGCTTGCGACTCTACGTCACACGTGATCTGAGGCACTGACTACAGCGGATTCAGCTACACTCACGACTACAGGAGGTGTAGAGAGAGCATTGAGAATCCTGGCTGTTGAACCCAGTGAGGAGCACTGTAGAGAACGGTGGAACAAGACGGTGTGGAGTGTCAATATGCTGACCAGTGAATTAGCCATATGACGGTCTGTCTCGATGTGGTTTCAAGGTCGGTGTTACTGACCGAGGAGAAGAGTGTTGGGAACGGACCGGTCCAAGGGAAGTCATTCTAACGCGGTCAGGCGCACAGCCATGATGATATCGGGGAAGGACAAGGAATGATCTGTGGCTCAGCCGCATAGAGAATGGTTCCACGGAACCGAGATCTGCTGAGAGCCCACAAGTCATCCTAGCCAGCCGATTATATTACCGCGGTACGATATCCCGCCGTTTGGACTGGGGAAGCGCATAGGAGGTTAATGACGAGGGGAGATCTTACGAGACCACCACTGTGTTGCGTGATGTCCCACTAGTGGACTGTAGCGATTAGATCGGTAGTGCAATAGTACCCATGAGAAGCATAATGGGCCTGTAAGTATGAGAATTTCTAGAATTGAGCCACAACGACAGGCTACTACTGAATTAACTGTTACAGTCCACTAGTACTTACATTGGTACCGCTGAGGCAGTCTCGTGGTTCATCGGCGTTCACAACGGTGATGACACGAGAGGGACGGCGGTTTCCCAAGATCACATCCGATCTCTTGCTCATCCCCATGCATACTCTTTCCCGAGTTCCCTCCCACATCTGTCATGACCGGTAGAAATCCCGTGAAACATAGACAGCACAAATCAAGGCCACAACGATAAGCACATTAACCCCAAGATTCCAGAGATGGCTATTGAACAAAACATCTGTTAATTCATCCATATATGAAAATTTGTCTCCGGATATCAAAATGTGTCCGTTGACGAAATTTGGCAGATTGAAGTAGTTGCTAGCACGATGACGCGGCCTCATTGTCGGTGCCTGTTTTATGAGCCCACGCCGGAAGACAGTACTCCTGTGGAATTGCTATTCGCATAGTCATAGGTGGACGCGATGACCGTTGTTCTTCCAAGAAACGGGAGAAACTGATGAATCAGACGCGCAGGAGTGGGAAAGATATGCGCGAGAGATGGGACAGTCGACGCAGCTTAATACTTCATGGAATCACCCTGATCCCATCCGTCATCAGAGTCAAGTAGTATTAAGGTAGAACGTCTTGTGGTTCTGATAATCGGTCTGTTGCCTCATCAACATTATAGTACTTGACTCTCCTACCAATAGCGCCCAAGGTGATACTGCAGCTCCGGTGACTGTCCCATCCCTTACGCTTCCTTTTTCTTCCCAGCGTGACCGATTCCTCAGTCTCCGCCGCTCCGATGCTACAGTTCTTTGAACGGCTTCGAGCGCCGATTGGCTCCAGGAAGTACAGATAGTTCCGAACCGCATGCGGGTCGGAACTCAGGTGGTTGTGCCGGAAGAATGCCTTTACAACTAATGACCGACATTCCAAGCTCTCTCTTGGATTAGGGAAAAAACGATCATGAATATATGGACTGCTCTGATCGTATGCGGGGCGTTGGTTATTGGGGGAGTGGTCGTGACAGGATGGGCGAACGGGCTCGGCAATGTGAATGAACACACTGCGCTCAATGATATCTGGCTCACCACAAGGACGAAGATTGCCCTGTTTACTGATGCCCGAGTGATGGGAAGAGAGATCAACGTCGAAAGTACACAGGGTTTGGTGATGATCCGGGGCAATGTGAGTTCTGACGAGACAAAAAAGACCGCGGAGAATATCACCAAAGGTATCGACGGAGTTAAGTCGGTGCAGAATGATTTGCAAGTGGTGCGGCTATTTAGTCGTGAGGTGATCAAGGACAAACCAGGGGTGATTACCCTTCCGGACCCACCATGCCAAGAACGATCCAACTGAAGAACTCGCATGGTGAGACCCTGGACGCAAAGGATCGTGTTGTGTAGTGCCCAGCTCGAGTAGCCCAATGGTTATGTGCTTAATTACTGACACACGGAAGGAGACACGATGGATACAAACTTACTGACATTTGCGGGCGTGATTCTTGCCTTGGGAATTATAGCGGTCTTCATCTACAAGAAAGGGCAACAGCCGTAAGCTGTCTCCAAGTAAAAGCCCGCTGTATTCAGGCCCTTCGCATATAGATGGGTCCAGCCTCTCACAGGCTACAGTTTTCACGCACATCATGCCGCGGGTTCGGGAGGGCCTCCGTCGTCATCCTGTGAGAAAGGCGGTGTCCGATGTCGGCGTCTTGCAGTCCATTTTCTCCGCTACGGCATGAAATTCATGGGTTCATCCGCTCCTGCGAAACGATCCTTTCTTCTTCGGCTTTTATCGGCAATTCGCCGTTGTCTCCCGAAGAGCGACAAATCGTTCAATATTACTCAGAAGAATTGAAAGCATACCTCCTCGCATCAAAGATACACTGAGCGAGAAAAACAACGCGGAGCAGAAAGAGACAGGTCTGAACGAGATAAGGCAGTCAGGGGTTATTTATAATCAATAACGACCGCAACGCACGCTCAGCCGAAAAAGCAGGCCGGAGAGTCGGTATCAATTCTTTGGACCAAGCCCATGGCACTCACCCAGTGTCGCCTTGCGAGACGGCAGAAAACGGACCGCTGGAATGATCGTATGGAAACCTATCCGCCAGTCTTTTTGTACAGTGCAACAGCATCGGAGATTTTCGCCATCATGCGCCCGCCTCGGAAGCATGCAGCGGTTGGCTCGGCCCTCCTGCCCGACGAATTGACACAAGCAGAGGTCTATCCCCATGACCTGCTAGTTCTCCTGCCGTAGGGACGTTTTCACCAAAGCCCGCGCGGTGTCGCGCATGAGATAAAAGATCTTGAACCAGAGGGTCTCGGAACTCATTTCCAACGATCCGCTTCGCGGCTTCACGCTACCTGTGAAGCAACTTTCTCCAACAGCTCATGAATCAAGGTCTGGTATGGCTTTGCCCGTTTCGTAGCCATCTGTCTCAGTGTCGCCACCAACTGCGGGGACATGCGGATCGCAACCAATTGCTTCGCCATCCCCGTAGCGGGTCGCCCGATCCGATGCATTCGCTTCAGTTGTTCATCCGATAGCTCAGGAATGTTTGAAAAATCAATCTTTGAATCCGGAATATGCTTTACACTCTTTGCGGCTCGCTTGCCGCGCGCTGATGATACGGATGGTTTCCTTTTTCTCATGATCCGTCTTCCTCACAGAAGTCTTGACCTGTTACGCGGATAGTTTTCTCGACGGTTTTCTTCCGACTCTGACCAGGGTTCGCAGCGCTTCATTCACAGATTCGGAGGTTCGAAATATCTTGGCCACATCAGGAGAGAGAACGACAATATTACTCCCCTCCGCATAACGCTTGGCATACTTCCCGCGCACACCTTGGCTAAAATCGTACTCTGGAAGCATGTCATGGTCTTTTTCACGCTTCGCTTTCTTCATAGGTCTTCCTTTCAGAACGTGTCGCCACACGGGCGCTGATGATTCGAATGCGACTGCCTCGGTCGGTATGGACGACGACCAGCAATCGGTGTTTGGCTGAATGCCCAAGCGTCATCCATCGATGCTCTCGGATGGAATGCTCTGGGTCAGCAATCGTCACTGAGAACGGATCGCCAAAGACAGTACTGGCTTCTTCAAATCCAACACCGTGTTTTCGTAGATTGCTCTGGCTTTTCTCTTCATCCCACTCGAACAGAAGAGCCATTCATAACCCCATACACGATCTCTCACGGAAAATACGGTATCTGAACGCTGACGGGTTTTCAACTCTTCACAAACACTGCACTAGGCAAGAAAGTAGGAAAGCCTGCTGGCTTTCACTAGCAGGATTCTTTTTGTAACCCGGCAGATGTCCAGACCTCGCTTGCGCGTACTGCTGGCTCTTTATCGTAACTATCGCCCTCTGGACCCTGCTGCGAGCTACACAAAATAAGAAAGCCTGCTGGCTTTCACCAGCAGGCTTCTTTTTGTAACCCGGCAGCGTCCTACTTTCCCACTGCCTCGCGGCAGCAGTAACATCGGCCTTGGAGGGCTTAACTTCCGTGTTCGGTATGGGAACGGGTGGGGCCCCTCCGGTATGGCCACCGGGAACATTCATACTGAATATATCTTGTGTGAAAAGTTCAAGGTGAGAGATGAAAGGCTCAGAAACCTTCACGTTTCACCTTTTACGTTTCACGACGCGCACTGTGCGATGCGCGAGACCATGTCTATCAGGAGCAAAGGATGTTAAACCGCACGACCGATTAGTACTGGTTAGCTACAGCGCTCACACGCCTTCCACACCCAGCCTATCAAACTCGTAGTCTACGAGTGGTCTTTAGGTAGCATACGCTACGGGAGAGCTTATCTTGAGGCACGCTTCTCGCTTAGATGCTTTCAGCGATTATCGC
>DIHK01000059.1 GCA_002420115.1 Nitrospira sp. UBA5698 | reverse complement strand
AGTGCCGCTATGGCCCCAGCAACTACAAATTGTTTCCACCGCCTCACATTATGTCCCTTCATACTGATGCCCTCCCTTGTGAGTAATAAGAAACCACTGCCCACCTGAAACCATGAGTAGAAACTCTTGCCCCCTCGGAAGTTGGCGCTGACTATGCCTAAGTCCTCGAAACAAAGCAAGAAACTTTTCGTATGTAGCTCATCTGTGTCGACTATACATCAGTAGTTATGCTTGTCCAAACAGATCACCAAAACCGACAGATGCGACACGGACACAGTGTTGAGCTCCCACTTCGGCACATGCTCCACAGTGAAAAAGCTTCAGTTCGTTGCACCCAGTTGACCACGGCACTCACGCTATAGAGTCCCGCCCGGTCTAAAGCAATCCTCGTACCTCGTATTATCAATGTGTACACACGTCTGCAATCCGAGCGTGCCAGAACGAAACGGATGTGATAATTATGCCCGTATTACAGAAAGGATTGAGGCCATAACGTATTGATAAATAAAAAACCAGGCAGAGGATTTCCATCACATTCTGCCTGGTTTTCTCTACGTAGGCCGTCGCGAGTCTATCGGTTCGGCTGAGGCGTGTACCGAAGGTACGGCTTTACTGTCGTGAAGCCTTTAGGAAACAGTTGTTGCGCTTCTGCATCACCTACTGCGGGAGTAATGATGCAATCTTCGCCGTCCTTCCAGTTTGCCGGAGTGGCCACTTTATATTTCGACGTGAGTTGCAACGAATCGATCACGCGCAAGAGCTCATCGAAGTTCCGACCACAGGAGGCCGGGTAGGTTAATGTCAGCTTCACCTTCTTATCCGGGCCGATGATAAACACCGACCGCACCGTCATATTGTCGATCGCATTCGGGTGAATCATGTCATAGAGCGTCGCGACCTTTTTATCCGGATCCGCGATGATGGGATAGTTCATCGTCGTCTTTTGCGTCTCGTTGATATCGTTGATCCACCCCTTATGGGAATCCATCGGATCCACACTCACGGCGATCACCTTCACCCCTCGTTTCTTGAATTCCGGAGAAATCTTGGCGACCGTGCCTAACTCTGTCGTACAGACCGGAGTGTAATCCTTGGGATGGGAAAACAGAATGCCCCACCCGCTCCCCAACCATTCGTGAAAATTAATCGTCCCCTCTGTCGTCTCCGCCGTAAAATTCGGCGCGTCATCGCCTAATCGAATCGCCATATGACACCTCCTTAAAATCGTATCGGCATAAAACTGATTCTCACTCGACCATGTGCCGTTACCATACTGTGTCGCAACAGCCGAGTTCAAGGGGCTGAGAGAGGGAACTGACACCCTTCTCAACTACGACAGGCCCTCGTACGGCATCAGATCCAGTCCCACACTCAAGTTTCGTAAATCGCAACCGATATGACTTCTGCGTACCCATGATGGAGTAGGACCATGGACTCGGACTCCTCCCGCACAAAGCTCCGTATTTCCAAAGACCCAATGTACTTGCTACTCCGTGAAGGGTGCATCAAGGAGTTCAATGCCAAGAAAGCCGCTGGGGACAAATGCGATCTCCGAGGGTGTGATCTACGCGGGCTTGATCTTCGGGGGCTTGATGCCGATGGACTGGACTTCAGCGATTGCTATTTCCGACAATCCGATCTGCGCGGTGTGGACTTAAGCAAGGCCAACCTAGACGGAGCCAGCATCAATGCGTGCAAGATTTCAGGAGTCCTCTTTCCGGCAGCACTCGGCGCCTCAGAAATTGAGCTTTCTCTCCTCCATGGTACACGCATGCGATACAACCCGAAGTAACAGGATGACCTCGATCCAGTGAAGCGTAGGTAGTAAAAATGTTTCTCGGCATACGAACGAAATACGAACGGCACTTCATGAACAACGTACCGTTATGGACCGGCGGCGAGTGCCAATTGAGTGCGCACCTTCTCATGGCCGGACTCTGCAGCTCCTGAATCCAGGAGGACGACCCGTTCTTCAGTCAACCTCCCGCTCTCCAGCAGCAGGTTACGAATCGCCTCTGCACGTTGCCGAGCCAACGCCTCCAACTCAGCATCAGTAATCAGAACCGCTGCCGCCACTCGCTCCTTCATACCCTCCACAGTCGGCTGGATGGGCTCCGACGTAGTGGTCGAATCGGGCGGAGGGAGTTTAGCATACAGTTTTTCTATCAGCCGTTGTTCGTCCCGAGAGGAGAGCGTATCCCCTGTCGCACCACGAGACTTTCCGCTCATCTCCAAGAGTTGCTCATGGAGCTTCATCGCCTGAAGAGCCGTCCGATCCAGCGTCGTATCGAACGTGCCTTTCACGTCCAATCGAAGTCCGACTCGCTCATCGAGCGCCGTCTCCAAGGCCTCAAGCTTCTTCATATCCTCGTCGGTCAATGATGCGCTGCCTGGTTGGAACTCGATGAACTGCAGGCCTTCTTCATCCTCCCCCCCACCTGGCACCAACTTGCCCATTAATGAAAACGGCGACGCAACCACTTTGGTCAGGAGATTAAGTAACGTCGAGATCACGACCTTGCCGTACTTGAAGTCCGGGTCATTGAGGTTCCCACGAATCGGCATATCGATCTCAATCTGCCCCTTGCGATCCTTCAGCAGTCCTACAACCAGCGGGACAGGTAGCGAGGTAGCGTCCGGACTATTGGTCTTCTCACCAAACGTGAGTTGATCGACATGGACCAGATTCTCGGCCTCCAATATTTTTTGTGACACCTTGTACTTCAGGTCGAGCGACAACTTCCCTTTTGATAACCCGTACCCCACGTACTTACCGCTGTACGGACCACCCGGTCTCAGATCCATACCAGCCAGCGTGATGACCACATCCGTGAAAGCATCCTCACTCAACGGGTTGATCTTTCCGACGATCTTAAACGGCGCAGTTCGTCCGACTTTTCCGGCCAGATTGACGTCGGCTTTCTTGAGCTGCTTAGAGGACAGTCCTTTGATGGTCCCGCCGAAATCAGTGAGACCAGTCTTGACCTTTGGATCAATCGACTGATCCTCGAACGTCGCGGCTAACTTCACCAGCTTGACCTGGTCGATCGTGACAGGCACAGGTTCTGCCGGCTTGGCTTGCGGTTGACCGCCTCCTGGCTCTTTCTGAACCGGCGCCTGATCAGTCGGCGGAGACGAGACGGCGAGTCGCGAGAAATTCAGTTTTCCGTCACTCCCGATGACAATCTGTGCGCTTGGTTCTTGCCAGACAATTTCTGCAATCTTCACCGCCGTTGGCTCGACGTCCAGTACGATACGATTGATGTTCAACGCCTTCCATGCCACGGCATCGGTCAGAACGTTTTTCTCCGCAATCGCCAGCTGACTCACCCCAAGATTCCCCTGAAACTGCACCATAGGCGCGTTCGCATGTTCCTTGGCAAAATGTACTGCCCCATCAAGATCAATCGCACCGTCCCGCACGTCGGCGTTAAGGAACTGATCGAGATAGGGTTGAAAGGGACGGATTTCGATGTGCTCCAATTTAAGATTTGCATCTACCTTCAACGGTTCGACCGTCACCGTTCCTTTCACTCCGATCGACCCGGTCTCATTCAGTTTCAGCGACAGATCGACCGGCAGCGGCTTCTTGAACGGAATCTGCACATCCTTCACGGTCAGATTCATCGCGTCGACATCGACGTGGGCAGGCTTGGCAAGCGTCCGGTCCTCATACGCGGCATGATAGTTTTTCAGTCCGACTTCGTCGACTGTGATCGTCCAAGGTTTGGCGGGCTTCTCCGGCTTGGCATTCGCAGACGACGGTGGACCTGTGGTTTCCTTTCCACCCACAGGCGTAAATAGAGTTTGATAATTGACCACGCCGTTCGGGGCCATCCAAGCATCGAACCGGGCATCGGCCGAATGCACCTTGGCAACGTCGATGGTCTGTTGTTGCAGATCCAGCTGAATCCCCTCCACGTTGAACACCGGCACGGTCACCACCGGATCAATGCCACCCCGCTCCACGATGGTCAAATCGTCAATCGATACCTTTCCATTCTTCACCGTCGCCTGGGGAGTCTGGCCACGAAGATCGAAATGGTACGAAGCGGAGAGACCAATGACACCCTGATTAACATCGAACTGAAACTGCTCCTGCACGGCTTGATACAGTACCTTGAGCCTGATCCCCGATACAGTCAGCTGACCATCGGACTCGAGCGGCTCCAGAAAGATATTCCCTTCCCAGGAAATCTTGCCATTTTTTCCGATCTCCGCCGTGAAGGCATGGGCGTTCTCACTTCCCTCGACTTGAACCGTGCTGAAGTTTCGTAGCACGATCCCGAATGGCACGACGTCGATCACCACTGGCCTCGGCTTCGAGTCATCCCGATATTCGATAATGCCCTTTCCGATATCCAACAGATCAATCTGCACCGGCATCAACTTCTTGGATTCACCGGTCGGTTGAGGAGATGGTTGGGCCTTCTCATCCTGGGGTGGAACCAACGACATCAGATTCAGCTTGCCATCCGAATTGACCTTGGCAGCTACAAACGGCATCGTAAGATGAATCTCATCGAACGCCACCTTCTGCAGGAACAGTGAGGCTGCACTCACATTCACGAACAATTCTTCGAATCCGAGCATCGGCGTCTCGTTCTGCTCCTGCACTTCCAACCCAGTGAGACGGACCGACAGCGCAAACGGATTGAACGCCGCGTCGCGCAGCAGAATCGGATGCTTGATTTGTTCGGAGACGGCGGGGACAACGTAGGACTTGATCAGATAGGGCAGCAGAACAAACCCAACGAGAGCATAGAGAACAATGAGGCCGACCAGAACGCCAATCAAAACTCGAGGTTGGAGGATTTTGCGCATGCGATACCAGCTGCTGGCAGAGTAAGTATGAGAACCAAACTATAGGTGAACCGACTGCGGAATGTCCACTGGGGGAATATCCCTCTTTCGCAGTGGGATTTTATGATTGGAAAATACAACTCCCTGCCTACAGCACTCATAAGAATGTGCCGCACCCGTGGGATTGCGCTACTGGCCACAGTATCGATACGAACGATACGCAGGCCAGCTGCACTTCCGAAATACATTTTGGAGGGGGTATCGCGTTGCCCAATGGAAGGAGTGCGGTGCCGGCGCGAGGAGAAGAAAACTCACATTCAAACACTTGCGGTGTTTATCCGCGCACAATAGATCCATAGATCCATAAAGGGAAAAGAGCGCACGGCACGAGCAAGCTTGGCTTGGTGCGCCCGGCTGGAATCGAACCAGCGACCCTCAGCTTAGAAGGCTGATGCTCTATCC
>DIHK01000068.1:2117-10931 GCA_002420115.1 Nitrospira sp. UBA5698 | reverse complement strand
ATCGAGAATGTGCCAGGTCTTCATGCAAAAATCGCCGAGTTTTTGTTGCGGAAGCCCTACATCCTGAGTGGCCCTGAATTTCGTTTTCTCCGGAAAGAGATGAGGAAGAAAGCCAAAGATATCGCTCTCGTCCTGGGCGTCACTCCAACCACGGTCTCTCGATGGGAGACGGGAGAAGAAAACCTGGGTGTGGCCAATGACCGCCTCATTCGGAGTCTCTATGAAATGTGGCTCATTGAGCAAGGCAAGGTCATTGACCCCGCCACGATTCTCAGTCGAGTCTCTTCACAATTCCCCACTATCAAAGCGAAAAAAAAGTCTATACCCATTCACATCCCCATGCATCCCGAACTCACAGTAGCCGTGGGTTGAGACGATTCTGCATGGGTCCGCTGTGATTCCAGCCTATTCCTTGGGGCCTCTTTACCGCAGCGCTTTCTGCATCACTGCTCCATGAAACAATGATGCGCTTCCGGCTCTGGAAACAGTCCTCCAACTTCACGGCCGGTACCGCCATCTGTTACAGCCGTTCCACGTGTTTCCGATGCAAGCCGGCATTCTGATGTTCCTTGAGCAGCATCCTCAGTGCAAGCTAATCGAGGTCGCCTACGCGCTCTGTTGGCAAGCTCGACGATGATCGAGGCTATCTAACTGCTAAGCGGAAACGGCGGATTCACAAAGCACGGACGAACGAGATTGACGAAACGTGAAGCTACGACTCACGGCGCTGGGACAAACCATGGTTCGGAGAGCGAAAGCGATCCTGTACAAACAGCATCGTCCGCTCAGCTGTAGAACTCAAGACTTGATCTGTCAGACAGTGTCAGATTTCATCGGAAACGTCACCTCAGACTCAATCACTCCAACTCGTGCCATCCTTACAGCGGCCTGCCGTATTCCGGCCCCTGAGTTAAGGGGATTGTCGCATTTGTCACCCCAGAGCTGAGACGGGCAACTCTGAAATTTCAACAGCCGGGCTCACTCAAGAATCAGACACTGTCTGAAAGATGGAACTCTAGTTTTTACAGCTCAGCCTACAGACACTGTCTCACAACACTGCCTGAACACGAATGTCGAGTGATCCCCCACCGACCCTCTCCTGAGTGTCTTTTGATCGCTCTGCTTCAACATGACCGTCTTGGTAGAAGATGAAACGCCTCCTCGACATTTGGGTCACGTTTCTTCTCTGTCTTGCGACACTCGCGCGGGCCAATCTCCTCATCTACAGAATTGACTCCAGGTTCTTCATTCTCGAACAGACGGGAACGCACGCCGACCTGTTCGAATAATGGGCTGGATCCTCGGTGGTCGATCCGCGTGAATGGCCCGCGCCGTTCCTCTTACGCCGCTCCAAGCAGCAGTCCCTTCCGGGTCACTGCCCACCGCTCCTATGAATCCAGGCCTGGTCTTCGACGGCCACACTCACTGATGGCCAGGCCGGTTCGATCGCCTACCAGGTCCCATTCCATCCGTGCGAGTGACGAATGGGATCGTCTTCTACTCCACATATCTCTCCCTCGTGTCCGCGATCCGCTCGCAGCTGCTTACTTGGGACCGGCCTGGGTCGTGACGTGTGGTGCCTGTGCGGGTGCGTCCTCGGCCCTGGCTTTCCCCGGTGGGCTGCGTCGATCACGCCAGTACACTGTCATTCCTCCGCTGGGCGCCCGCCGGTCCGCCAGGTCGCCTCGTCCTCGTTGTCTCCTTTGTCGTCGCTGTGTGACCTCCACGCCTGGTGAGAGGTCAGCACATCAACTCTAACTAAAGGAGACAGTCCATGGCACCTCACGATCAACAACCCAAACCTCAGCCGGTCGAGAAGTTCAAGTGCAGCAGCATTACCGCGAGCATTTGGAAAAACGAGGGGGAGAAGGGCGCGTTCTACAACGTGACCATCACCCGCTCCTATAAGACGGCGGATGGGTGGAAGCGCTCCGACTCGTTCAGCCTGAACGATCTGGAAGCGGTCACGATCGTCCTTGGCCACGCGAAAGTGTGGATCACGGAGCAGGCCAGGAACTAACCGGATATCGGACGCCTTCGGCCCTCGCGCCGGGGACGTCCCTTCGCCATATGAAAGGAGATCCACGATGAACATGTATCGAGAGTTCGCAGCAGACTTGAATCAGCCTCTTGGCAGTCACATCGCGGTCCGCATCACCGTGGACTCCTCCCTCGTGAGATGTGATCGAATATTCGGAGATCTCGGCATGACTCCAGAGAGAGACACTTACAGAGACGTATCGCCGCGCGCCCGACCATGACCGACGGCGTAGTCATGACGATCGGTCGCGGTTTTCCTTATGGTCTCCAGTTGGTCAATCATAATTTACTAGGACAATTAATTATGAATAATGGTTATTTATACTTTACCCTTTTGAATCTATGGCACGTATGGTAAAGTATGCTTTACCATGGCTCACTTACTGTGGGGACATATCTATTATAAGGATCACTTCGCCGGCACCCTGCGCCAGGAACCGGGGGACCGGACGTCCTTTACCTACCATGACAGCTACCTGTCATCAGGTCAGCCGTCCATAGCCCATACCCTTCCTCTTCAGGCAGCGCCATTCCTCTCTGAGTCCGGCCTGCCGCCATTCTTTGACAATCTGGTCGCCGAAGGCTGGCTGGAAGAAGCACAGACGCGTCTGCTGGCCAAGCGCCGGGCCTCGCGCTTCGAACTGCTGCTGGCCTTCGGTCAGGACTGCGCGGGCGCCGTCTCCGTGATCGATCCGGAACCGCAGGAGCGCGGCATCATCAAACCCGACAATCCTATGGACATGGCGGTCATGGCCGGGCGGGCCTCGCTCTCGGGTATCCAGCCCAAGCTGGCCCTGATCGAGCAGGATGGAACATTCCGTCCGGCGCGCGCGCGCGAATTGAGCACGCATATCGGAAAGTTTCCATCGCCGCGTCATGAGAATCTGACAACGAATGAATTCCTGACGACCATGACGCTCAAGACGCTGCTACCCGACGATAGGATTGTTGATCTGCACATGGGAACAATAGAGGGCTTGACCGATCAGGCGCTCATCATCACGCGTTTTGACCGGACGGCGGACGGGCAACGGATCCATTTCGAGGAGTTTAACCAGCTGCTGGGTTACCCTTCCGACGCCAAATATGGCGGAAGCCACAAACGCATGGCGGATTTTATCCGCGAGACACCAGGTTGCCTACCCGCTGAAATCTATAGGCTCTACCTGCGGATTCTGGCCGGACTCCTGCTCGGCAATACCGACATGCATCTGAAGAACTTTGCCATGGTCCATACGGATGCCGGCATGCGGTTATCACCTGCTTACGACGCCGTATCCGCATCTTTATACGGGTACAAAACCATCGCCCTCTCGATCGGCGGAGCCGACAACATTCCATTGGGGAACCTGAAGCCGCAGACACTGATCAAGCTGGGGCAGGAATTCGGATTGTCGGCGGAGGCCATCGCGATGGCCGCAGACCAGCTCGAGAAGCGTCGGCACGCCGCCCGCGAAGCCTTGATGAAAGGCAGGATCGGGAGCCCGTCATTAAAGGATGAAATTCTCACCCATATGGAAAAGCGATGGAACGGAACCTTCGCCTTGATTGGCAAGACCTTGTCGAAGAAGCGGTAAAGCGTCGCAAGGAACAGAAACTCAGCCAGAAGAAGCTGGCCGTGCTTGCCGGCGTCAGCGGGCCGACCGTCAACGACTTCGAGCAGCAACGGACGACCATCACGTTGGAATCCGCCCTGAAAATCCTCAGATGCCTGGGGATGGCATAACGGAAGCCGTTCCGGGTTGTGCCGGAGCCGCTTCATCGGTGGTCAACGGTCAAGTCTGGCGGACGCGTACCCGGCTGATGTTTTCACGCGTCCCCAGGGCATTCTGGCGGGCAGGCTCCCTCCTTTCGTCCGGATAAGAGTCTACGACACGGTTTGAAACAGGACGCAACGTTCTTTCTCGCTGCGACGCTCCAGTTCAAAACTGACATCCGTTTCATGTCATCCTCCACTGTTTCAGGCTGCGACTGCCGCGGCCTTTCAGGCCGCCCGTCCACGCAGCATTGTCTCGAAAGCCGTCTCTGCCTGCTGGTCCCGTGACGCTCCACCGCCACCCGGCTCCCGCTTCGGCCATACCTCCAAGGAAGATTGTCTCGAATGGGCGGTACCCGCCGCGAAGCAGCGTGCCGAGGATGCATGCTTCATGAAGCTCAGGTGCGTAGATCTTGACGTTGGATGACGCTCGTCCCGTCCGGCAATCGATCATGTTTCCGGTTTTGCACCGGCGGACGTAACCCGCCCCGGCGCGACCGCACTGGTCATGCCTTCTGGTGAAACGCTCAGTCACGCCCACCGCGTCGTGTCCCGCCGGCAACGCCCGCCTTCTCCTCTCCTTTTTCCTCTGGGGTGATGTTGCTCTTGAACTCTCCGCGACAGAGCAACACCACCTTCAAAAAGGAGAGAAAGATGCAACACCGGACAACATATATTCCCCGCTTCAGGATCTCGCTCGTCCGCGAAACGCGCGGAACCTACACAGAGCAAAAGCTTTCATCCTCGGCGGACGCCGACCGGCTCCTGCGGCCCATGCTTCAGGATCTCGACCGGGAGCATTTCATCGTCATCGGGTTGGACGCGAAGAATGCCGTCATCGGCATGAATACCGTCTCGATCGGCTCACTCACCCTGGCCATCGTTCACCCGCGCGAGGTGTGCAAGCCTCTCATCCTCATGAATGCCGCCGGCTTCATCTGCGCGCACAACCACCCCTCAGGGGATCCTACGCCCAGCAGCGAGGACCGGCAGCTCACGACCCGCCTGAAACAGGCCGCCGACATCCTCGGCATCAGGATGCTGGACCACGTCATCATCGGCGAATCCGGCCATTACAGCTTCGCCGACAACGGGTGCTTGTCATAATCGATGACAGAAATTCATAGAGCGAATGGAGCGAGCCATCGCGTTGCCTCTCAACGAGGAAGGATTTTTCGGATACAAGGCGGCTCGCACCATCCTGTCGTCGTCATCATTCAGGGAGGATGATCGGGAGCGATCATGCCCCTATCTCTTGCTGAGATGATCGACAAACCGAACGGTCGTAAATCTCGCGGAGATCCACTCGGCCCACTTCGCCGCTTTGCGCATCACACTGGATCGATAGCGGGCATTTCGTGTCGGGGTGCGCGAATGGTAATTGGCGACGCGCGTCCAGAGATCCCCTTGATCATTGAGGATGTGTTGCCGTAACCGCCACGCCGCTAAGTCATAGGGATAGCAGCCTGCTTGCTCAACATCCGCAGCCGTAATGCCGTACGGCTTCAAGTGGTGCAGATAGGACGTGTTGAACTGCATAGGGCCCACATCATAGGTGCCGTTGGTGTTTCTTATCCATTGCCCCGGCTTGCCCCCTTCCTTCTCCGCAACCGCGAGGACGATGTTGGCCGGAACTTCATACTTCACCGCAGCCATGATCGAGCAGACGACCCGTTCCTGGTCCTGAGATGGCAGATCCGCAGCAATCATTGCTGACCTCAGCGCACCAGCGGACAGGCCGCTAAGAATGCGGGGCCGCCGCCAAACATCTGCGCCGCATGGTATTTGGCTAATGACGAGGCGCACTCGGCGGGAGCAGACCCAATCGCGGACAGACAAAGCATGGCTTCGCAGGCGTCACGAGCTGTACCTGTGAGGAGCGACAAGGCTCCACTGGACAGGCTCATCCCAGAGAGCACAGGGGTTACCGCTGGTGACGTTGGGACGCTAGGTGTGGTCGGTGGGAGAGCACTTGGACCTTCCGCCTCGGCCGGTGAGGTACTGAGACAGAGGGACGAAAGACTGAGCGCCAATACAAATACGCGTGTGGACTGGATGGTCATGCTTTTCCTCCTTTCGGCACGGTGGGCGGCTCTTTTCGATCACGAAACGCGGCAATTTCTTCTTTCGGATCAAACGCCGTGTTGTCGGTCTTGCCCTTCGATAAGCTCTCGCCGCCGAATGTGGGTTCCGATGACGACGTTGACGTGTCCGGATGGTTTTTAGTGACACTGGGA
Organism: Nitrospira sp. UBA5698; assembly: GCA_002420115.1. GTDB lineage: Bacteria > Nitrospirota > Nitrospiria > Nitrospirales > Nitrospiraceae > Nitrospira_D. Next base: position 4,898 of record DIHK01000068.1, on the reverse strand, counting down.
TAGGAGCGACCGGTAAATTGCGGGCCTGGGCTCACGCCATCCATAGCTGCCGCTAATGGCATGGCCCCGGCTGGACTCCCTTTTGGAGGAGCATTGTTTGGGGCCCCTCCACTCGGCCCACTTCCACTTGGGCCACCACTCGGGCCCGTGATCATATGTGTTGGGGGAGGCGCACTCCCGCTACCGTTCGACACGGCTTGCATCAGGGCTTGAGACCCGGCCGCGCCACCCGCCATCCCCATTCGCGCCATGTTCGCCGCGAGTCCAACTCCCGCTGCCATGGCCGCCGCGGTGCCGACAGCTGAGACTAACGACACGCCAGACCCCAACGCTCCGACTCCGCCACCCATCGCCAGACCACCGAGTAATGGAGGGATCTTATTCACGAGCCCGAGCAGCACAATCGCCGCAACCATCAACACAGCCATTTCCTTCATACTCACTTGGCTGCTCATGTTCACGTAATACAGATTGATGAACGAAGAACCAATGCCTACCACCAAGACCATCCCCGCCAGTTGTGCTCCGAGCGATAAGACCGTTCGGTAGTAGTTAATCGCCATATCGGAGGTCCAGCGGGACCCGCCGAATCCCAGAAAGAAGATTCCGGCGAAGGCCAAGATCCATCCACTCACCAGCAGCACCAACATGTTGATGGCGATGAGGGCCACCACAATGAGGATGATGACGCACAGCAATAAATTAAATGCACTCACAACCGGCGACCAGACCGATGATTGGATCACGACCTGATCGAGCAATTGGAATCCAATATCCATAATCGTAGACGGATAGACGCTCGGCCCCAACCCGCTGGCATTCCCCGCGAGTTGGCGCATCGAATTGATGATCTGCATCGCGAAGGTCGGACCATTCGTCAGCAGCCACCAATAAAAGCCCGTCATTAACGTGAAGGAAATGAACTCCCCTAAGAACTCTCCAATCTCCGCACGGCGCAGCGCCAACTGCCCCATCGTCCACACTAAGGAGATCGTTGCGAGCGTCCAAAAGAGCCAAGAGGCTCGCGCGGTAATGTAGGTTGCCCAGCCTGCCGCGCTCGTCTGAAAATTTTGAAGGGCGGTATCGAGAAGACCCGCAGAGTTGATGGCGGCCTGGGCCTCACCCGGCCACCACCACAGGACGAGCAACAGGCCAATCACCGTCTGTTGGGTTAGACACGACAACTGGCCCCACTCAGTCGCCTGCCGAGTGGTGTCTATCGAGGATGCTTGGAATGTCTTCATCTTCCCATGGCTATGTCATCGACCGCTTGTTGTGCATTGATGCAATTCGGTGTCTTTTCCAATTGACCAGGATTGTTATGGCACTTTGTCGCCATCGCGATTCGTTCCGCTTCATGCGCCTTGTACCACGCGACCGTTTGTACGGGATCGAGTGCTTCTTGCGTGCACCCAACTATCCCAGGAACTCCACCCAAAACCAGGCTGAGGACGATAGGATGAAACTTCCGGCCGATAATCGCTGGTTGTTGCAAGCAAGTGCTTAAAATCATACATGCCTCTCATAACTGAATAATCTGATAACCCATGCACGACGCTGTCGTTTGGAGTCACCACGCACGCCGGGGACTTGGTTGGAACGTGCCCTGACGAGCATTCCGGTCCGCGGCCATCTGCATGGCCTCCCGATCCGCCTGGGCTTGTTGGCGGGTCGCGTCCATGTTCTGTTGCGCCAAGAGCGCGGCCCGAATCTGCAGCAATTGATTCGCTTCCGCACTTGCCAGCATATTGGCGTGCTGAATCCCTTCCAGCTGTCCATTTGATGTTTGCGCGGCCAGTTGGAGCCGCTTCAACCGTCGCGCATCGCCATTCAGCGTCTCGTACTGGCGTTCCAATCCCCGGAACAGGGCCTCAATCGATTTCTTTTGCGATTGGGCCCCGATGACCTCGTTCTCCAAGATCAGGCCCCATTGACTCGGGGAGCAGCCCGGCTCTTTGAAGCACTGGGCATTGCGATACCACGCCATGTCGTGGAAGTTGCCGGTAAAACCGGCCACCGTCCCATACAGCTGTCGGTAGAAGGACACGGTATCGATCATGTAGCGCAGATCGTTCATTGTGTCCTGCGCGTTGTCCCAGATAAACAAGCCGGGGTTCATCGTGTTTTGCAGCATGTTCACATATTGCTGCAGCTGCAGCCGATATTGCTCGATTTGCTTCAGTTGTTGGGCCATGTTCGAGATCGCCCCCGTCACGGACGGGGCCAGCACCGCGCCGTCGAACGTCGGAATGCCGCTGCCATAACTAGATGTCCCGGAAGCCAGCAACACGATCGACAAGACGAGGGCTGCAAAACAAGATCTCATGTTCGTCATGGCGTCTCCTTTCCTGCATAATCGAACTCTTGGTACGGTTTCGGCAACACGAGGTCTTTCACGACCACAACATTGAACCGATACCCGGGACGAATGGTCAGTTCGGGCGCGATGCTCAGATTCTTGGCGATGAGCTGCGCCGTGACTTGTCCCAATTGCTGGCCGAGGGCTTGGCTCATGGCCGTCCCGGCATTGTATTGGGGAATGCCGACTTGACCGGGAATGCCCGCCCCTTGCGCTTGTTGTTGGCTGAACGTGACGCCGGCTGTCACCGCCGACATCAAGAGAGCTGATCCAAACAACCTGACATAGTGATTATTGACCAGATCGGTGAGGCCGGATGCCCCGGAACCGGTTGCCCCCGGCATGGACCCGAGATCGAGTGTTTTCCCGTCGGGATACCCTAAGCGCTGCCAGGCCACCAGCAAGGCTTTCTGTCCGTATCC
>DIHK01000068.1:0-2005 GCA_002420115.1 Nitrospira sp. UBA5698 | reverse complement strand
TTATTGACCAGATCGGTGAGGCCGGATGCCCCTGAACCGGTTGCTCCTGGCATGGAACCAAGATCGAGCGTTTTTCCGTCGGGATACCCTAATCGTTGCCAGGCTACCAGCAAGGCTTTCTGTCCGTATCCCACCTCGCTGGAATAAGTCCCAATGAGTTTGGTGCCCTGGGGAATCAGGAGTTGTGTCTTCGTGGGCGTATCGTATACATGCTGCGACACTTGGGCGACGATCTGACCCGGCAACGAGGAATCAATTTCGGACATCATGAGCGCGGGAAGCACATCACCGGCTTGAATCACGAACTCCGCACGAGGCGGGAGCTGTTGTCCGTCATGCTTCCATCGATCTCCTCCCGTTGGGTTTGCTGAACTCATGGTCCCACTGGGAGCGCTGAATTTGGCCGTCGGTGACGACTCCGATCCTCCGTCAAAGGGGCCAAGCATCCCGGCTTGCCGTAATTGCGTGAGTTGCGCCTGATAGGCCTTCGTGGGATCGTCACTCCGCGCCGCATTCGCCATTTGTTGCTTGACTTCAGCGAGGCGGGCTCGCGGGTCGCGTGGCGACACAGGCTCCGGCTTACTCTCGATGGTCGGCATTGGCCTCTCGCTCCGCGTGAGCGAAAAGCTCACGGTGGAGGGCGCTTTGAGCGCGTCCTGCAGCTGTTGGATCTTGGCGAGTCGGAGCGCCTCCCGCTCCTCACTCGATGCGGTTCTCGACAGAGGCTTGCCGGTGACCAGCTGGAGTCCTCCGGCTCGATTCGGCGTCGGTGGCGTCTCGATGTCGTCGGGCCGAGCGATGAGGATCTTCGCGTTCATGTGTCCGTCCGCTTCGAGACGCCCCGCCCCGACCAGCGCGGTCTCTGGTTGGGTAAGTTCCTGGCGAACAATCGGCTTCGAGGGCGCGGGCGGGATCACGCCGCCCAGGTGCGATCCGGCGATCCGATCCGCCAGTGCCAAGGTCCCGCCGCCTTTGCCTTGCTGTTGCGGCCCTGTGGTCGATTTCAACATCTGCGCCTGTTGCTGGGCCCGATCACTCGCCACCAGCGCCACCACGAGGGCGACCACCGCGATCAACCCAATCCCGAGATAGAGCGGGAGTTTATTGGCGCGACGAACTCCAGCTCCGGGTGAAATGGACCCCGGGGACCGCTCAGGAGACATCTGCGGATCGGCGGAGGGACTCACTCCCATTACTCCTTCCGCACCCAGGCCCCCGCCTGTGCGAGTACTTGTTGGTCCATGCGATAGACTCGACTTAACGACTGCGATCCGATAAAGACGGTCACACGGTACAGGCGAGGCTCGAACGGGCCATCGATCACATAGCTAAACGGTACGCCCTTTTCGTGGCTCACAACTGGCTGGACTAGCGCTGGCCTGTCGTCTCGTGTCGAGGGGGTCGCGGGCATGCTCACGTGATAGTCCATCACCCCATACCCTTTTCGGCGCAAGGCATCCGTCAACGCCACGCCATAGGCGTCGGTGGCGGGGTGGGTCAACGCGAGGCGGGTGTGGGCTGGAGGGTACAAGACCTCCAGCCTCGCGACCGTCTCCTGTGCCAGCCGTTCAGGCATCTGTGGTGGCACGGCTCCCGTCACCAGATAGCCGTACGGCGCAGGACTGACGCAGCCAGAGAGCAGGAGTCCGATCCAGAGCACGAGAGACAGCCGTTGCATCGTCATTTCCTCCGTTGGATCGTCACCCGATCTTGGTTTGACCCGACCCCTGCAACGAGCACCGCTTTCTCAAAGACGGTATCGACGATATACCGGCGATCTTGCAGACTGTAGTTCACCATCACTTCCTCGGCATCGGTGAAGAGCCCGCCCTCCTTTCGCACGATCAAGAGGATGGGCGCTTCGGTCTGCGCAATCGACAGCGGCATTTCAATGACCGTCCTGGCGCCATCGTTATAAACCCGCACGGGTTTCCATGAAGCGTGACCGGCCACGTCATACTCGAACGACAGCTTGGGCAGATAGTCACTCGTCTGCGGAATCGTC
>DIHK01000048.1:79762-87270 GCA_002420115.1 Nitrospira sp. UBA5698 | reverse complement strand
CTACTGCCGGTCGATGCCGTTTTGCTCAAATCCTGTCCAGACTATTCTGACGCACAGGCGCCAGCGGTTCGTCCTTGAGCCTTGTTCAACACGATTTCGGCCCAAGACTAGACCGACCGACTTGGCCCATGCTCAGACGCATTCCCTCCTTTCGCAACAGAGCCTGAACGCTGACGGAACTTCAAGTGATACGCAGGCAAGAGATCTGAGAGGCGCCTTATAGCCCGCGTCACACGCCATTGGCAAGTGGATTTACTTAAAAATGATTTGGTCTCCGACACAAGGGCGTTCATAAAGACCTGATTTGCCAGCTTGGATGCCGGATTGTATACATTGCACTCTCACCGCGTCAAGGGTTCTTGCCTCTAGTGGTACGGAGGTTGCTCCTTGCAAACCCAGTCCAGGAAACCACTCTCGCCAATACGGCTATTTCGCACTCCTTCCCACGATCATCTCGGTAAGTGCGGTGAAGACTCCATCGACATATGAGTCCCTCATCAGCGGATTGTCGGCAATCCCGTAGCACGGGCACGATCAACACCTTGTCATGGAGAGCAGTATCCACCAGCTACGCACGAAGAACCGTTATCTTATAAATCAGGAGTGACATGGGATTTTTGTTTTTACCGACTCTTCCTGCTACACTGCGCACCGGCTTTCACACGCGGACACACCACACGATGAATCACACACCATCCCGATCGTTCAGCTTGAGACTGCGTGTACTCTTACTGGGCTGCATACCCCTCTTGATAGCCGGGTGCGCCGGCTCACGCCCAACCACCTCGATTCAGGAAACCTCCATTGGATCGGTCTTTCTTGAGTCTGTTTCAGATAGCTCTTTCCAGGCTTCACATCCCATCAAGCTGTCAGAAACAACTGTTGGAGATGTGTTACGGGGGATCCACACCAAAGAAAAATCCGGACTTCTGTTACTCCTAGGCAAAGCCGCGAAATCGACAAACCTGAATGATATTCGGACGTTCTCCGAGGATGAGATTGCGTTTCTGACTCCGTATGTTACCGCTGGCTTGGCTCAAGCGACTGCCACGCAGCGCGTCGGGTTCCGCATCTATTCCACACCGTACCTCGCGTCATCTGCGAAGACCGCTCCACAACGAGAGATGACTGCGGGCTACCTGTTCGCGGACGGCTTGTCCTTGCATGTCACCTTGACGCAATACCGCCACTACCCTGGGAAACGACCCACTGCCAGCCAAAAAGAGCCACGCCCGCTCCCGGACACCGATGGTCTCCGAGACCGAGAGGTAACGTTCTTGCCGGAAGGAGCGATTCGCTCCGACGTCTACGATCGGTCGAGTTGGATTGGGAAATCAGAAGATCGGTCGCTCGCCATCGATTATCAACTCCTGGCGAGGCTGCTCACACCTCCTCCACCGCCCGTTCCAGCTCCGCAACCGGTCCCGATGGTGACGGCACCACCTCCGCCCCCTCAAGCTCCTCCGGTCGTGAAGCAGGACACTGAGTTGCAGGCGTTTAAAGAAGAAATGAAGGCGTTGCGAAAGAAAGTTGACGAGCAGGAAGCTGAACTGCAGCGTCTGAAGAATCCCCCACTCAAGAAAAAACCCACTCCGTAGCCAACTGTGACACTCTGAGATGGATGGACTGGCCCTGAATCGAAGGCCGCAGCCAGGAACGTCCCGTTGCCAGGACACGTGATGGATGTGGCTTCAGGATGGAGAAGTTGGGAAAGGGTCCAATACCTCTTCGAGAGGAACAGCCGTCTGAGGTTCACCATTTACAGATGATTCTGCCTCGGCGTCGACCACCTCAACCTCTCCAACTGCAGACAGAACCTCGCTGCCATCCATCGGCAAGAGTGCCTGTTCAGCCTCTCCAAGCTCTTTGAACTCACGCAGAGGCGGCAACTGCGAAAGATCGCTCAACCCAAAGTGTTCCAGAAAAAATTTGGTCGTCCCATACATGATCGGCCGACCCGGGACTTCTTTGCGCCCGACGATCCGCACCAGCTTGCGCTCCAACAACGTGCGCAAAACCCCGGAAGTTTCTACGCCTCGGATTTCTTCAATCTCCCCCCGCACCAGCGGCTGCTTGTAAGCGATGATGGCCAAGGATTCCAAGGCCGATCGAGACAGTTTTGCCGCCGTCTTCGCCTTGTCCAATCGTTTCACCCAAGCGGCATAATCCTGTTTGGTCACCAGGCGATAACCACCGGCGACCGCCACTAATCGTACCCCACGCCCTTCCTGATCGAGCGCTCGGCCGAGATGATGCAACGCCTCTTCGACTTCGCCCTTCGAGACCGTACCCATTGCGGCGACAAGGCGAGTCACGGGCAACGGTTCGGCCGAGACGAAGAGCAACGCCTCCAGGATGGCTTGGAGCTCGGCCATACTGTGGGGCCGATCCTCGCTGAGGCCTTCCGAAGGCGGAACTCCATTGACCTCGTCCAGGTTCTCCGGATCTTCCGTATTCGCCGCATTCACGGCCTCGGTTTCGGGCACATCCACCTCATCAACCACATCCGCCGTCAGTGGCGTCATGCGCTCCTCCATTCCGCATCAACATCGTCCAGCTCTGCCGGATCAGGCACCAGCGAGAACATCCGCGAGACCAGAATCGGTCCGAAGGTTTCTGCCTGGAACACACGGGCGACTCGCAACCGCATCAATTCCAACAAGGCCAAAAACGTCACGACCACCACGATTCGATGGACCGATCCTTCAAACAGCGCCGCAAACGAGACCGAGTCTTTCCCCTCCAACGTTTCCAGAATGAGATTCATCCGTTCCCGAACCGTGAGATTGTCGGGCACGATCTCGATGAGCCGGCTGTCCGGATTGCGTTCAAGTACTTCCTTGAGCGCATCAACCAAATCAAACAATGACACGTTTTCGAGAGGAAGATCCTCCTCCGCGACTGTTTCAACGGGCAATGCATCCTCACGCCAAAAGATCTCGCGCCACATCTTTTCTTGATCATCGAGCTGGCGCGCCGCCTCCTTATACGCTTTGTACTCAAGCAACCGACGGACCAATTCTTCCCGTGGGTCCGGACCTTCCTCTTCGTCATCGATTGCCTCGTCGGCCGGCAACAGCATCTTGGACTTAATTTGCAGCAGCGTCGCCGCCATCACCAAAAAATCTCCCGCGACATTGAGATTGAGTTCCTCCATCGCCTCCAGGTACTCGATGTACTGCTGGGTAATCATGGCGACCGGGATATCGTAGATATTGATCTCGTTTTTCTTGATGAGATGCAGGAGGAGGTCCAACGGGCCTTCGAAATTTTCGATGCGGACCTTATACGGCAGCTCTGTTTGCTCAAACCCGTCGGCTTGGGATTCCACGGCCTGTTTATATCAACTTATGGGGAGGCGAGCAAGTCCGATTCTATATATTGGGGATAAACAAGAGTGCTCATTTGAGCTTGATCGCATAAGCCACGAGCAGAGCTGCCGCGACGAGTAACCCGAACGTGAGAACGTACTGGCCGTTCTTGGTCTGAAAAAAGCCGTCAGACTGGGGAGGCTCCAGCCGCGTCGCCTGAGCGAGCAGCGGTGGATGGTCGAAGCGTGCCCGAGCCAGGTCGTCTTGTCGCTTGAACTCGGCATTCGAAAAATCTGCAGCCCCTAAAAATTGCGCGCCGGTAAACATCGTCTCCCCCTCGAAGACCGTAAAGGTAAAGAAGGTCTCGCGGCTGAAGATCGCGTCACGAAAACTGAGACGACTTTTGAAACGGCTCCCTGAAAACCCCACCCCCGAGCCGAACCTCGACCGTTCAAACTCCACCGACTGTTCACTCGTAACTTCCAAAAATTCTGCCGTCCCGTCGAAGAGTGCGCCGGTACAGTCCATGGAACTTTGAAACCTCGACCGGTGAAATCTCGTACTCGGACCGAACCTGGTCTCTCGACAGGCCAATGGACCGACGAATTGTCCTTGAACAAAATGTGCCTCTTTTTCAAAGACAGCCCCAGACAGCTCCACCGCTTCCTGGAACACCGACCAGGAGAGATCCACCCCCTCTTTAAATCGAGTTCCCTGCAAGTCCACAGGTCTTTCAAACCGCAGGGTACCGGTGACCGAACGGTGGCGTACCGCTCCTTGTACCACAGAGTCTCGTATGCTCAGTCCCGCACGAATCAGTCGTTCCTCCTGACTGCGGGCAGGCTTGCTGTGACTCGGAGGCTCGGATGCCGTTGATGATCGAGATGCTGACTCTGGAACGAGGCGATCAAACAGGACATCCTCCTGAACAATCACCCCAACAAGATCGACCGGGTGCCCTCTCTCGAGCGTCTCCACAATTATTTCACCACGCACGATATGCGCCTCCCGCTCCGTCTGCGTACAGGTCGGTGCAAGATGCAGGACAAGCCCTGCCTCTCCTGCGCTGGCTGATCCTCCCTCGACGACACAAGCGGCGCCGACTTCAGACAAATCAACACTGATAGCAACGGCGGTCGCGAAAACCACCCCGCCTAAAACCCTTCCGATGCTTACCATGGGACTCGACACAAGCCCTGAGAGGAACAACCGTTGGAGAGACTCACCTTGCAGGTGAAGAACGAGCAGATATTGAACAAACACCAAAAGCCCGCTGCTGGAACGACCCGCATTCCAGCAGCGAGAGAGAGCGCCACGATTGGGACCGATGCCGACAGCCCTGTCCCTGCGATAGACGCTGCGCATGGAACGGCGCGAGCAAAATCTTTCGTCGGACCACCACCAAACTCAGGACGATTAACTATGTCGATAATCGTCGTCCAGCAATTCTTCTGACTTATCGATGAGCTCATCCCCATCATCATCCGTATCGAGATCCAACTCATCTCGGACGTCATCTTCGTCGAGCTCATCTTCCATCTCTAACTCATCATCAACGACATCCTCATCTTCCAAATCAGCCTCATTCGGCTCCATCGGCATGGCCGGTTTCACCGAGACGGCCTTTCGAGGTGTCATTTCCTCTTCATCCGCAACAGGTTTGGCTGGTGCGCTCGAAGGGATAGACTTCTGAGGTGTTTTCTTGGCTGATTTGGCGACCGCTTTCTTCGCTGACTTGCCGGCTGCTTTCTTGGCCGCCGGTTTCTTCTTTGGGGCGGGTTTGGATGCCTTGACCACCGCACGCTTCTTCGCAGCCTTCTTCACCACGGCCTTCTTGGCTACGACTTTCTTGGCGGCTGCTTTTTTCTTCGGCAGCGGTGCAGCTTTCTTTGTCTTTGACGACGCTTTCGCGACGGCTTTCTTCTTTTTGTTCGCCATTCCGATCCCTCCTCTTCGTTTCAGCGCGGCGCAACGGCCTCCATCTAGCATGAACGAACAGGCTCTTGCAACCACCTCGCTCAGGATTTCTACGACCCTCTGCGGCTTTCATTACTTTGGGTTCAATAGAAATGCGCGTACTGCCGACGACGGGAAAAGATAATGGCTGGCAGGCATCACCCAGAGACCCATCAAACCCTCGGTGGCGGCATGCTATGATGAGGGCCCAGAGGGAGTACGGCTGAATCCTCGGCCATCATTATGGCTCTTATCCATCACTGAGACAACGCATTGAGGAGCATTTCCCCGTGAACCGACTGCACATCCTGACCATCGCCCTGGGGATCGTGGCTACTGTGGGAGGGCCGTCCCTCGATTTCTCCCCAGCCACAGAAATTCTCATGGAAAATGGCTCACCCTATTACGTCCCGGCTGCCGCGACCGTGGTGAGCGGCACACCCATCCGCTGGGAGAATCCGACACCAACACACCACACTGTCACCCACAATGGCTGTCTACAGGACGAAAACTCCTGTCTCTTTAATTCAGGGACCGTTCCACCGGGAGGACAGTTCACGATCCCGGGCCTACCCCCAGGTCGATATGCCTATCATTGTGGGATCCATCCCATCATGCGAGGCCAGCTGATTGTGACCGATGATTCATCAACCCCCGCTCGCCTGTAAGGCAGCATCCATTGTCCGCTTGCAGAGGTGCTGACCGCTCCTGTAGCTTACCGATTGTCCGAGTGTCTGACACAGAAAGCCCATGACTATGAAGGCTGTGGCCGCCATCCGTAATCCTCTATCCTTGACCGGAGACACACTGACCCTCTTGGCCTGGCATATTCCGGACCTTGTTGTCTACCAACATCAGCCAGACGAATGGTGGTTGGCTCCACTCGATGACGACCTCCCGTTGATCCGATTGAACCGCACTGGGTTGGACCTGCTCAAGGCTATGAACGGCCATACAGCCGTGGGAACGCTTCTTGAGCAATATGGCACCAAGATTTGCGGGCCCGATGGCCAACCTGGATCCTGGCACTTAGAACGGTGGGCAACCCCCAACTACTCCCTCTGCTATTACGGAACTGAACCACCCGGAGGCCACCGGCACAAGGCCAAGTGGGATGTGCTGCTCCAACAGGTCCGAGAAGGCTGGTCAGGGCAAGAAGGCTTTGAAGGCGAGCACCACCTGGAAGAGTTCCATCACCACGAGTTGACCGAAAGCTCGAGAGACGACGGCCATTTTGATTTGATTGAAACCACGGTCTCTCATCTCTTTCGGGAGCCAAGCGAGGCCTTGGACGGTCTCACTTATGGTCGACTGCTGATGCGACAACTCAGGCGTCTCGGTTGGTTTGCTCCTAAACCCAAAGTCATGCTGGAGATCGGTGGCGGCCTCGGGTATCTCGCACAGGAACTCGGAAAGGATCTGCTCCCATTTGAGAAGCAGGGGATCACCTACCTCTCACTCGATATCACGCAGCCATTCCTCAACCTCCAGGTCGCACGAGCCAAAGCGGGCGGATGGAATGTCACCGGCGCCAGAGCCAATGCTGAACAGCTGCCGCTGGCTGATCGTTCGGTCGATCTCGTCATCGACAACGAGAACATGGCCGACATGACACCAGTCCAACTGACCAAACAAGAACTCGTGTCAGGGGTGGGAGTGACGACACAACATCAAGAAGCCCTTAATTGGATCCGACGGCTTCGCCTGCCCATCGAAGCCAATCCACCGGACTCGGTGATCTTCAATGTAGGACCGATTCGCTTTGTCGCTGAATTGTGGCGGGTGCTCAAACCAGGTGGGCGAGCATTCCTGACTGAGTTTGGCATCGAACAGGGATGGCCTGCCCCCGTGAAGCTCCCGGGGCATACCGAGTACGAAGTCCAATATAGTCACCTGCGCCAAGCTGTCCGCTGGCTGGGGTTTCAAGAACGCTATCTATCACTCCCACAGTTTCTCGGCCTCAAGCCAGACACAAAAGTGCTCTGCACCGGTGCCACCTACACCATCCAGCGATTTTGTCAGTCGATCAACCGTCCCTTCGCCGTACGGGCCTACAGCGAGAAGGAATTGCAACAGGCCTTGGGTGACATGCTACCCAAACTGCAGGGCCTCCACTACCACGACCTCGCCGACCCAGCCTGGTTCGGGCTTCTAGACTTCAAAGTGTTGTTACTGGAAAAACCCGGCGGCGCCCCGAAGGCCCAGTTCACCGAAAACAAAGGCTATCGGTGGTATTCGCAG
>DIHK01000048.1:60781-79519 GCA_002420115.1 Nitrospira sp. UBA5698 | reverse complement strand
CAGAAGTAAGGGGTTTGAGAGCTACCAGGTTAGCTCTCTGTGCCCGCTGACCGCCCACGCAGAAATTATCGAATTCTTCTATCGAGGGCGGTGCTCGGTCAATACGCGCAGTGGAGAACCAACCATGCTTCCCCTAGTTGAAGAGGGAAGAGGAAAAAACGCTGGAGAGAAATCCTCTCTCACTACTTTGCAATTCTCTGCAGTAAGCAGCTTCCTCAAGCTGCAAATTCAACTCGAATTGTCCGTCCAAGGCGTGCTTCAAGAGTAATGAGCATTTCGAGACTGAATTTGTCCCATTTCCCACGTACGAGGTCGGACACCCGCGACTGTGAAATTCCAAGTCGCTTGGCAGCTTCTGCTTGAGTCAGCTTATGCTTCTCAATATAGAGACGAAGATCGCTCATGAGGTTCGATCGCATTTGAAGCACTGCCGCTTCAGCTGGATCAAACCCAAGATCTAGAAAGACATTGCCGCTCGATTTGGTCATTTTCTTTTTCATATCCGTTCTCCGATCATGCTATACCGCTCACGTGCCAGTGCAATGTCGTCCCTCCTGGTTTTCTGCGTTTTCTTCTGGAACACATGAAGCACATACACCGCCTTGGCAAACTTTGCGACGTAGAGCACGCGCCATTCACCCAAGACATGGATCCGAATCTCTCGGACACCAGCGCCCACTTCTTTCAGCGACTTCCAGTCCGAAGGCTCCAACCCGCGTTGAACGAACCCTAATTCGAACCCCGCTGCTCGTCTGGCTTCTGCCGGAAATTCTCTGAGGTCGTCACGGCTCGATCCGACAAACACCAAGGGTTTCATCGTGGACATTATATAAGTTTATTGATAGTTAGTTCAACGAGCCGTACCGCGAGAGACTGTCCCCGCCTGGTTCGGCCTGCAAGACCTCAAGGTACTGTTGCGAGAAAAACCAGGCGGCGCCCCGAAAGCCCAGTTCACCGAGAACAAAGGCTATCGGTGATATTCGCAGAAATGAGACGTGAAAGGTGTGAGACGCAAAATGGGCATGCAGTGCCATAAAGCAGCGCCAGCCCCCTATGCAACTGCTTTAGACCTTCGCACCTCCTTCATGACGCGATTCCCAATCTGATCCTCAGCAATATCGAGATCGTAGCGGCTCTGCAAGTGAAGCCAGTACTGCGGACTCTGGTTAAGATACCGGCCAAGGCGTAACGCCAACTCTGCCGTCATAGGCCGCTGCCCACGCACCACATGGCTAATACACATAGCAGGCACGCTAAGTTCCTGGGCCAGTCGATACTGCGACACTGCTAGCTCATCTAGAATTTCCTTCAGATACGCACCCGGATGTATTGGTTCAATACGAGACTTAGACATGGCCCCTCCTCAATGGTAATCGACGACCTGAACACGCTCCGCATGGCCCTCTCGCCAGAGAAAGCAAATTCGCCCCTGGTCCTTGTCCATCAAGCACACACCACGACCTCGCCTACCTAGCTTGGTTCGCTCTTCAAGACTTCAAAGTGCTGCTACTGGACAAACCCGACGGTGCCCCGAAAGCCCAGTTCACGGAAAACAAGGGCTATCGGTGGTATTCGCAGAAGTAAGGGGTTTGAGGGTTGCCTGGCCAGATTTCATTCCGGATGGCAGGAGATGCGCAAGAGTCCTTACCCTGAACCAACCTTAACACAGCTTTCTCGCTAACAAACCAGCCTGCCCACCAGGAGCGCAATTCCAGAGAACAACTTTCACTCCACTGTTTCCCAGTTGAGGTACCCGTCCGGATTCACCGACTTCAGTGTTGCTAAAGTTTGATATTCAAAAATCCCATAGCCGAGAACGTCGGAGATTTCGATGATCTTCGTCTTCGCTTCGACCAACTTTAGCTTTGCTCTATATGCTTGAGGCCGGATGGCAAAGTTCAGCCCCTCACGAAAAGCAACACTTGGATAAACGATAGCATCGATTGGAGATTGCAGACTCCAGTCGGAATATAGCAGAACATCAGCAAACGCACTTGTTACCTTATAATCCACCTGAGTTGTCGCTGGCCTAATGAATTCATCCGCCATGAACGCATCGAATAGCGCGCACTCAACCCCATCCTCTTTGGCTAATGCTTCCTTGTAGGGATCTGCAGAATAGGGAGTCTGGCTGCCCATATAAGTTTGACCAGTACGTCGAAAGTAATCGAGTTCTCCAATCGGCACAAGAATGCTACCTTTGGACAGTGTAAAGGTCGAAATGACATACTGCTCGTGTAATTCGGCGTTGACTTCGGAAAGCGCCGTATCTTCATAGAGTGAGCAGTAATACAGCGGGCGACTCGGTTGGTGGCAACGTCCATAGATTTTGGTTTGTTCGGGCAGAGGTGGCCCCAATTCGTTCGCTGACATAAACCATTTCTTGTTACTGATTTGCCTTGCGCGGTGAACGAGAAGGTCATCATGGAAGCTATAAGTTCCATAAATGCGCCGCTTTGTTAGGGCAGATACGATCACAGAGATACATAATCGAATGTTGTCGTAGGGTAATCGCCCCTTGGCTCCTCCGCGCAACTGCTGAACAAGATGCAGAATCCCTTCGCGCGAAAATCCTAGGTGATCAGAATCCATTCCATCTGGTTGCTGACTTACAGGCATGTAGTTCTGCTAGTCCATCCTGTTTGTCATCACAATCTGTCCCGCGCTGCCAGATCGATCAGCACCCCTTCCCGGAGTCCTAAATCGCTCACCAGGCATTCTTCTCGCTTAAGCGCCTCCATAATCGTCCGGATGATGATAGCGCCAGCGGCGATGACTTCTTCGCGGTTCTTTTCCAAGCCAGGCAAACCGACTCGCTCTGCCTTGGTTCGGCTGATCAAGGTCTGTTCAAGTTCTTGGATCCTATCGAACTTCAGCACATAGTTGTGGATACGTGCTGGTTCATAGACTGAAAGCTTTTGCGCCATGGCAGCAAGAGCTGTGACCGTCCCTGCGGTACCGACGAACGTGGCCTGTCGATAGTCACCCATCTCAGCAACCGCCGCCTTGGTCTCCCGCGTGATCCACTCACGTGCATGGCGCACTTCCTCCTCAGTTGGAGGGTCGTGATGCAAGAGTCGCTCACAGAGGCGGACGACTCCGATATCGATCGAGCGAACGGTCGGCTTTTGTCCAACCCGATCAAGGATGAATTCCGTACTGCCGCCACCGATATCCAGCGCCAGAATATCCGTCACTCCAACTGGCAAGCCGGAACGAATGCCGATCAATGTCCGCCGCGCTTCTTCCTCGCCCGAGATGAGTTCAACCTCAAGGCCACACTCTGCTTTCACCCGTGCCAAGAACTCTGCTCGATTGCTGGCATCGCGAACGGCACTGGTCGCCACAACTGCGGTGGCTTCAACTTCATGGTTCTCAATGACGCTTCGCCACTCTTGGAGACAGTGGATCACACGATCCATGGCGGCAGGACTCAGCCGTTTCGTCTGGTCGACGCCTTCTCCCAGTCGGAGAATACGACGTTCAGATTGAAGTTCTTTGAGAGAATGCCCTGAGGTGAGATCTGCAATTAACAACCGACAGGTGAGGGTGCCGATATCGATGCCGGCCAATCGTCGGGTACGCTTCGTCGGCTCGGTCATTGCTCGTTCCGAATGGCTTCCATCTCGGCTTCCAACTTCTTCTGCGACTCCTTAACAACTTCAACCTCTTTGACCAGACGCACGATCTCCGCATCGTAGACGACACGCTCTGCCGTTTCTCCTCGCTCCTTCATATCCACTGCCCGCTCGCCGATATCCTTGTACAGATCCGACAACTGCTGGTCGAGCTTGCGGAGTTCCAATCGCATGCGGAGCAGTTCCGTCTCTTCCAGCGCACGTCCCGCTGCATGGACGGTACCGAGGCGGAGCGTGGCGATCCCAGTCCGCAGATCATCTTTGATTCGCTGAAAGAGTCCCATGGCAGTCCTAACTGATTGAACCCAACTCCAACTTTTTCTCCCACTTACGAAGCATAGCCTCGCGTAGTCCCTGGTGGGCTGACTCTTTCAGCCCTGGGTCAGATTGTAGCAGTGAAAAAGCCTCCTGCCTGGCCTGCTCCAGCAGATCGCCATCGCGCACCAGGTTGGCCACGCGAAACTCCGGCATGCCCCATTGCCGTAACCCAAAGAACTCACCAGGCCCTCGAATGCGCAGATCGTCCTCAGCAATGACGAACCCATCGTTTGACCGGACAAGCGCCTCCAACCGTTCCCCTGCCGCCGACATCGACTCTTCACTGCCCAGAGTCCGTCTGCGTGATTCCGTTTTCCTCCGTCCTAGGTTTTGTGCCATCAACAGACAATAGGCTTGATGGCTGCTGCGCCCGACGCGGCCACGCAGTTGGTGCAACTGTGCCAGTCCAAATCGTTCGGCATGTTCAATCAGGATGACCGTCGCGTTCGGGACATCCACACCGACTTCAATGACAGTCGTGGCGATCAACAACTGAATGATGCCGGCCTTAAAGTCGGTCATCACCGCTTCTTTTTCGACCGCCTTCATACGTCCATGCAACAGGCCGACACGAAAGTCTGAAAACTCTCCATTCTTCAACTGTTCAGCGCCCTGAATCGCCGCTTGAAGGTCGACTTTCTCCGATTCTTCCACCAGCGGATAGACGATGTAGGCTTGTTTATCGGCACGCAGTTCATCGCGCACAATCTGGTAGGCTTTCCGCCGTTGTCCCTCACTAAACAAGAACGTCCGCACGGGTTTACGCCCTGGAGGAAGGGCATCGATGACCGACACATCAAGATCCCCGTAGGCGGTCATCGCCAGTGTGCGGGGAATAGGAGTGGCCGTCAGCACCAGTACGTCCGGCCTATAGCCCTTTTCGATCATCGCCTTTCGCTGCAACACGCCGAACTTGTGCTGTTCATCGATGACCGCCAAGCCAAGATTTTTGAATGTGATACCCTGCTGCAGAAGCGCATGGGTCCCGATTGCCACTTTGACATCACCCGCAGCCAGCTGTTCAACCTGCACATTCTTGACCGAGGCTTTCTCCCCACCGCGAACTAAGACTGCCTGCAGCCCCAAGGCCTGCAACATTCCTGATAGGTTGCGGTAATGCTGTTCCGCAAGGATTTCCGTCGGCGCCAACAAGGCAGCTTGATAGCCTGAGCCACAGGCCATCACGATCGCCTGCAACGCGACCGCAGTTTTTCCTGATCCCACATCTCCTTGGACTAACCGATTCATGGGGCGTGGGGAAATCATGTCCCGAAAAATTTCGCGAATGACTCGCTCCTGCGCCGCCGTGAGACGAAAGGGCAAAAGACTGACTAGTTTTGCGAGCAGAGGGGTTTTCGGATTGAACCGCACCCCTTTCCGTTCCTCATAGACCGATCGATGTCGAGACGCTAACGCCAATTGCAGCAGCAACAGTTCCTCAAATGCCAACCGCCGATGGGCCGCCGTCTTTCCTCGCCCCAGCAGATGACCATCAGTTCCTGTCTTTGGGAAATGCACATCCTGAAATGCCTCATGGATCGGGATCAGTCGCTGCCTCGCCCGAAGCGGTACCGGCAAATGATCACTGAGATCCATCCCATGGTCCGTCAACAGATTCCGTACGAGCACCCGCATCTGACGAGATGTCCATCCCTTGGTTTCATGATACACGGGGACAATTCGTCCAACATGCAGTGCCGATTCCATCCCCTCTCCGACGACCTCGTATTGTGCAACATCCATTCGCGGCACCATCCAGTCCCCTCGACCAGAGATCACCCGCCCGCTCAACATCACGCGAGTTCCAACCGTCAGAGTATCTTCCAGATAGGGTTGATTGAAGAACAGCACCTGTAAGCGACCGGACTGATCTTCGATACCGACCTCCAGCATGCTCAGTCGTCGATTTCTTGTCCGCTTTGCTTCGCACTTCCCGACTACTCCACAAATCGACGCCACCATCCCCGGAACAAGATTCCCGATGGGTGTCATGACCGATCGATCTTCATACCGCCAGGGGATGGTCCAGAACACATCCTCTACCGTTTCGATACCCAGCCGTTGTAGGACTCCAGTGCGTTTTGGTCCCACCCCTTTGGCAAATCGAACAGGAAGCTGCCAGAGGTCGGATCGCCCCGCAGCAGTGGATTCGATATCACCCGCGAGTCGCGCCGACAACACAGTAGGACTGTCAGGCCGCCGTGCAGCCTTCCTCAGAACCTGTATGTGTAACCCCGCCGCATGCAATCGGCGACGCTGTTCATCCGGGGAAAGGGACGATGAAAAATCAACGAAGAGGTCACGGAGTGAAATCAGACGAGCTTCGATCGCCCTTGAATACGTCTGCCGGCGAAGAGCCGACAGCACTTGCGTGGAGATGAAATCACTCAGATTGGTGATGGCCTTCAAATGGGCGCCATCATCTCGACTTGCAAATTCAATCGGCCTGGCGATGCGATCCAGCCACTCCTGAAACGACACCATCGAACTCGATTCGGTCTCCGCCTGCATATGGCGGAGAATCGTAGCACAGCATAGCTCATCGCACAACGCAGCCGGCAAGCCCTGGCAGACCCTCTCCGTTGCTTTTCCTGGATTGCTTGGTCATATTTTCCTAGGGTGCTACACTCCTTCCAGACTCATATGTACCGCCGCAATATTCGCCATATCCTGATCCCGCTTGCCGTCGGCTTGGCCCTCCTGATCGGGTATAACCTCTTTCTGAAACCGCTCCATCCCTCGCTGACGATGAGTCCGACGGAAACCGTCGTATCCGTCCCTCCCCCGCCAACGCCCCCACAGAGCAAACCGTCCGAGAGTGAATCACGACACATTCGCACACTTGACCAGACCGTCATCCCGCCCACTCCACATCAGGCGCTCTTGGAAGGAATTCGTGATGAAGTCGAAAAACATAACCTCTCCCTGGCCGAAAACAAGCTGAATGCACTCCCGGCCTCCGTCCTATTGGATGGGCAATCCAAACCCTTCGTCGCCATCCTGTGGAACAATCTCGGGCTGCAGCAGGAGCGTCTTCAAGGTACAGGGGCATCACTCGGTTCGTTTAAGAAAGCTGCGGAACTCGACGACACGAACCCCGTCATCCTTATGAACCTGGCTCATACCTACTGGGAACAGCGCGACCGGGCACTGAATGTGGAGTTCTTGACGAAATTGATGAAAGTGGCACCGGGCGAACCCTTCCCTCACCTAGCGATGGCTGATTTGCTGCAGGAACAGGACGACCTGACTGGAGCAGCCACGCACTTAGCCCAAGCCACCCAACGGGCAAAGCAAGACCCGGCACTCCAATCCTATCTGGCCACCGTTACAGAAAGGGTTCACCGCACACAATCAGTCGAATCTCGCATGACGGCGCGCAGCAGCACTCATTTTGTCGTGAAATTCAATGGGGAGGAGGACCAAACCACCTGGACATCGGTGTTGGAGATTCTCGAGGAGGCTTATCGGGATATTGGCCAGAAGTTTGGGCATTTCCCGACCAAGCCCATCACGGTCGTCCTCCACGCAAAAGAATCATTCCAGGGTTCCACTGGCAGTCCTGCATGGGCTGATGGCCTCTATGACCCCACACTCGGACGCATCCAAATTCCCACACAGGGAGCCACCACAGATCGGAAATGGCTCGCCACTGTACTCCGTCACGAATACGTCCATGCCCTGCTCCATGACCGGTTAGGATCACAGGCAGGAGCACTCCCAACCTGGCTGAACGAAGGCCTAGCTATGCAACTGGCTGGAGATTCATGGCCTGATCTCGATGCTGCCCTACACGGCGATCTCAAGGTGATTCCCTTGGCTTCTCTGGAAGGTCCTTGGGGCGCATTCACAGCCGAAGTTTCTATCGTGGCCTACCTAGAAGCCAATTCGGCAACTCACTATTTGATCGAGCGATGGGGAATGGCTCGCGTCGACGACCTTGTGAAGGCCTTTCAGGCGAAGGCTTCCGTGGCAACTGCGTTTCAGGACAAACTGTTGATTTCGTATGAGCACTTCCACCGTCAATGGCTCGAGCGCTACGAGCAGGCCCGTTCGTAGCCCCCCTTTGTATCCCGGCTTGATCGAGCAAAGAACAAGGCACCTTCAAATCGGCACAGGAATCGATTCATCCTGCGGCTGATGCGGCCAGGCTGGAAGTAAGTCGGCCTGATCATTCAGCAACCCCTGCCCCCCCTCTTCAGACTCTCGCTGAGACAATTGATCTTCCCAGATAATCTGCTTCCCGCTCGGATCATACATGCGAATTCTGAATTCGAACTTGTGAGAACTGTTTGTTGACACCCGCCCCACCCTCCTGGTCCGATCCGCAATCGAATGGAGGTGCGGAGTTACACCCAGAACCGTAGTAAACTCATCCTCCCAGACAAGAGAGCCAGTTACCGCATCTACCGCACGCAACAAGAATGTGGGTTGTTCGATTGCCTGTCGCTCCGTGCGGACTCTCGTGATGGTGGCTCGATTGAATTGTCGAGTCGAAATGGCTTGTCCGCCGGCCTTTCCGTCAGGCTGCACGAGGTTGAGGCGCCCCTCCCATTGAAAAATCCCGGTATTCGCGTCGTAGACCCGCAAGACGAAGTTAGAGAGATCTGTAGCCCCTTGTCCGATACCACCCGCAAAAATACGTGCCCCCTCGCTCTTTCCTGCTTCATCACCCTCCTTGACCGTCAGTTCATAGACATCATCCGATACGATCGCGCCTGAGTCAGCTTCATACACTTTCACCGAGATCGCGGACACCGAACCGATCTGATAGCCGAACCCCGCCGCCACAATTGCCTTTTTATCCGTAGCAATGACGTCACCCCAGGCCAGATCGTTTCCACCGTAGACGCTACATAATCCAATAAAAGCCACCAGACTCGCGATTCTTGAACAACCGAAACCTGCAGTCCGATGCTTTTGCTTTGTGACACGAGCGGAATGCTTGCAGGATGGTGAAAAGTCGGATATTGGTGACATGTATCCTCCTCAAAATGTGAGTGCATTCTGATGGAGGACCGATACCCGGTAAATTCCTCACTGATGGGATGAATCCCCTCTAAAGAGGAGGATGAGATGAAACGACTTGGTGGTGCTGAACCCGTCATCTGATAGGCTGGACGGTGCCGAACCGTAACCCCAACTGCACCAGCATCTCACCGCTCAGATAGGGAAGAAGAAGAAGAAGAAGAAGAAGAAAGGAAAATGCGTCAGGCCCCTGCAGAATCTATCCGGAAGGTTGGACAAAGAAAGCTGCCTCAGGGCAACCAGGGCCATACTGCTAACCAACAGCGATTCTGGCTGCTTCGCTCTGATAGGCGAGGAATCTGATACTCGTTGTTGCCTGATCAACGCCTCGACGTTCAAGGTTCAAGTCCTATTTTACGGACATACAGAGCCGACGGTCTCCGTCATAAATCAGAAAACAAGCCTACAGGGGCAGTTACTTCTCTTCCTGATCCTTCGGCTTCCATCATACAAGTTTGCCACTATCACAATAACGTGACTATGAGACACCCATTGCCGAACTTTTCCTCAACAGTCTATAGTCAGCCGATGCCACACAACCCCTTGCTTATTCTGTTACTCAGCACCTTCGTTGTGGAAACTGGATTTCTCTTCCTTGAAAACAGCTCATTCTTGACACAAGGCATGGCATGGAAAATCAGCTTTTTCTCGTTCATACCTCTCGCATTGTCCCTACTCGTTTGGCTTCGATTTCGATGGAGCGCGGCAGTTTGCGTCTTTTATGCAACGATTGGGTTGGCGATAGACATCGCCACGATTGTTCAGGCTTCGTCAACGGAGGGAGATGCTGTCGCCTCCTTGATGGCCGGTATCATCAGCGGGCTTTTCTATTTCTGTTTGATTCTGTTTGGTTGGCAATCTTTCTTGGCCGTAGACCAGGAACTGAGGCCTCCCAAATTCCGTCCTCCCAATCCCCCGTCCCCTTCCTAATCGGAATGGGTTTGATACTTACAAAACCGGCCTGTCTCAGCCACTTCGCCGTCTCCTGAACTGTATAGGTATTCCCCTGTTCAGTAAACAGGAGCATGGAGACAGCAAACAAACTCGCTTCCGTCGGATATAGACCTTGCCGGTCGTGCAGAAAGGCATCTTGGATGATGAATCGGCCTCCCGGCTTCAGTGCCGAACGAACTCGGCGAAAGATAGCCTGATTCTCCTCCGGCGAATAAATGTGCAACACATTGGAGTACCAGATCACATCATACGTACCAGGGATCGGTTCTGCGGAGAAATCGAGCGAGGCATAGGACAGACGGCCTCTCGCTTTGTGGGTTGACGCAATTTCTTTAGCCACCTCAAGCGCAGCCGTTCGATCACAGACCGTCGCACGCAATCGTGGATTCCTGGCAAGAAACGCCATCGCATAGGTACCAGGCCCCCCACCGAGATCCAGGAGAGTTTGCGCCCGACCAAGATGAAGCTGTGCCGCAATAGCTGGAGCAATTTCCAACGTCCGGTGGTGCATCGCCCAGGTAAATTGGCGCCGATAGTCCGGGCCATCTGGCACATCATGATCGAGCGGCAACCCACTTCGAATGGACTCCACAAGTCTGATCCAGTCCGCCCAATGGCTCCTGATCAGCGTGAGATAGCCTCCTCGATAGGTCCGGTGATTGGCATTCAGCGCTGTGGCCCCAAGTGCGCTGTTTCTGTAAACGCCGTCACTTTTGTACAGCAGTCCGGCAGAGGCAAGATTGCGACAGAGGATGCCAAGGCCACGCTCACTGACCTTTAGCTTCTTCGCAAGGCTGGTCAGCGTCCACGATCGAACGCCGATCACCGTAAACAAATCTAACTCAAGTGCGGCCAGCAGCACTCTCGGCAATCGATACGCGGAAATGGCATCACGAAATTCGCCGAACGTCGAGATCCGATGCGTCACGAGATCTTCCCGATGTGCTTTCGGCACCACCGTAACAAATCCTCAAGCTTAATCCGATCGCGGAAATCGGCAGCTCGGGCAAAGGTGACCGCCACGAACTCATCCGTCATCTCCGTCTCCTCGACGAATCCGGACTGAAGAAGGAGTGCTCTGTATCGAGAGACCGCCGGCTGAAGAAAGTATTTCGCCTGCTTGGCAACTTCATCAGTTCCCAAGTCTTCCGGAGTTCCGTCCGACATGAGCGCCATGACTTCCTCCAGTGAAACCCCATACTGGCAGAGCACCTTCCCCTCGGGCCTCACTTCTAAAAGCCATCCATCCGACCCGAGCTCCATAAGGAGCGGTCCGTCGGGCTCCAGTTCATAAAATTGCGGGAATGCCTGAACTAAGTCCGCTCGAAGTTGCAACCACGTTGTAGCGCTGAGCTCCGTCATGCTGACATCTCCCGAGGCCCCTGTGACTGAATAGAACTTGCCAGACGCAGACGAAGCACATTGAGACGCTGGGTATTCTCTTCCAACTTTGGCAAGCGATACTTCCGATCCATTGACACGACCTGTTCGAGAAGATCAGCTGCCTCTTGGAGCTGCCCTAGTTCCTCATAGCACTGGACGAGTACGTATCTGGCACCACCGGTGCGAAGCTCGTCATGCAACCGTTCGGCGATCGACTGACTCGTTTGACAACAGGCAATCGCCTCATGATAGCGCTTTTGAATCACGTAAGTACGTCCGATCATCCGCCAGGCATCCGCCTCGCCTGCCAAATTCCCTAACCGACGCATCAAAGCCAACGACCGTTCATAGCAGCGAATGGCTTCCTCACTGTCGCCAGTCTCCCTGGCCACCAGGCCAAGGTCGGATAACAGAACCGCTTGTGCCGTTTCATCATGTGCCTTGGTTATCAGGTCCATGGCCTCGAGGTAATAGGCTCGAGCTCGATCCCATTCGCCGGCATCGGCACGCAGGTTTCCCAAGTTAGCCAACGTCGTCCCGATGCCTTTTTCATCACCGAGAATTTTTTGGAGTTCCAAGACCTCCTGATAATGCGCCTGGGCGGAATCCCGCCGTCCACTGACTGCGCAGATATTGCCAAGATTACCAAGCGTTGCGACCAGAGCCCGCCGGTCCCCACTCAATCGATCGCACTCCAACGCCTTCGCGTAACAGGTATAGGCCTCTGTATAGTAGCCTCTCGAAAAGTGCTCATTCCCTTGTCGATTGAGCTCCTCAGACAGGCCGTTCCGCAACGTCATCGTGACACCGCCAACAGTTGTTCCACCTGTTGCTTTGCCCCCGAAAGAATCGAAACACCATCTCCGACCAGCAGGCTGTCGAAGTTGTATTTCAAGAGACGATGGAGCGACTCCTTCGCCTTAGCCGGATCCGCATATTTTTCAGGAGGAAGCAGACGGAGTGCTCCTGACGGGTGGCCGATCAGCGCATCCCCGACTATCAGCACACCTTGGCCCCGTTCGACAAACAGGGCCGATTCGCCAGGAGACTTCTGATCCTTCAGCTGGATTACCCAGACACCCCCGGGCAAGAGCTCCCCATCCTTGTACGTTTTTGTCGGGCTTACTTCCATTTGGGCCGCATCCGCTTCAGGAAGATAGAGTTGACAATGCCACTCAGCCTGATAAGCCGGGGCTTCCCGAAGGTGATCGCGATTGGTGAGCACGATGTAATCGATCGGTTCATGACGCCGGACGACGGCTTGCGCCTCCGGAGTCATCAGTGGAGGATCCACCAGGATCGTGTGTTCGCCGATCGTCAGCAACAGACCGTTGAAGTTCAGTTGCTTTTCATCTGAAAACCACGACCATTGCCAGATATTGGGCAGGATTTGTTTCATGATGGTGAACGCCACGACGGTGCACAGTGCACGACGCCAATGGCCTCATAGTGCGGCGACAACCTCTTTGATCATTTTGGTGACATGCATCTCAACACCTGCCTCATGAGGCAGGTCAATAAGATCGTCCTCCGACACCGTGATGAACTTACGATTCGCCCCCCTTGTCAGCGAGATCAAAAACAGACTATTGGATGGAGTCACAGGGATGACCACCTGAACTGATTGATCCACTCCTTTGACAACCTCAAGAAACTTTTGCTTCCCTTCCTCCATTTCATCCATTGTTATATTGTCTCCTCACCTTTTCACCGTGCACCAGTTATTTCCACCGCTCAATCGCGTATTCTTTCTCAACAAGCGAGCCTCAGCGACAAGACCAGACTATGCCGCTCGTCGCCGTGCTCCAAATCACTCCCATGGCTCAACCGCCACACTAATGTGTGGAGCATCGTATCATGACAATTTTTCGAGCGGCAACCAAGGGGCAGGAAAGAACCTTACATCCGGTAGGGCGCTCTACTGGTTCAGCATGTCCTTGAGTTGTTCCTTGGCATCCCCTTCGAACCGGACGAATTCGAGTCCAAATCGTTCCCCTTCCTTCCACCGGACGATCGCAAGGGCAATAACAATCGAGGGACGGGCGCCAGGCGGTCGTACATGGAGACTCACGCGAGTCCCAAGCGGAAGTTGCATGTCGCTTTTGACCTCACCACCGGCGAGCGTCAGATTGGTCACGGTTCCATGGCCTGATACGCCGTCTCCGGTGAACGAAGCAGGAAAATCGACCGGCACACGTGGCCGCGCCCTGGATTGCGCAACATTCTTCTCGTCGTTCCCTGATGTCGCCATGCGTTCCTGGGGAAAGTGTTCAGCGCGCTGTCTCAAACAAGCCTAACTGCAGCTCTTCCGCGCGGGTGAACGAGATGGGATACCGTTCGGTAAAGCAGGCCGTACAGTACTGATCGGGTGTTCGCGGTGCCGATTTCAACATGCCGTCCAAGCTCAAATACGCCAAGCTGTCGGCCGTGATGTACTTGCGGATTTCTTCAATCGAATGGTCGGAGGCGATCAATTCCTTTTTAGTCGGTGTATCGATACCATAGAAACAGGGCGAAATGATCGGCGGCGAACTGATCCGCATATGAACCTCCTTCGCCCCAGCCTGTCGAATCATTTTCACGATTTTCCGGCTCGTCGTACCACGGACCAACGAGTCATCGATGACAACCACACGTTTCCCGTCCAAGACTTCGCGAACAGCGTTGAGCTTGACCTTCACGCCGAAATGTCGAATCGACTGCTCCGGCTCGATGAAGGTCCGTCCCACATAGTGATTGCGAATCAACCCGGCCTCAAAGCGCACACCCGCCCCTTCGGCATACCCGAGTGCCGCCGGCACACCGGAATCTGGAACAGGAATAACGACATCCGCCGGCACCCACGCCTCTTGAGCCAACTGTCGTCCCAATGCCTTCCGTGTGGCATACACCGCCTCGCTTCCAAAGATGCGGCTGTCCGGTCTGGCAAAGTAGACATACTCGAACACACACATGGCCGGGGCCGTCTTGGGGAACGGATGGTGGCTGTCGAGTCCCTGATCGCTAATCACGATCAACTCGCCTGGTTCCACCTCTCGAACGTATTCCGCGTCGAGCAAGTCGAATGCACAGGTCTCAGAGGCAACTACCCAGCTGCTGCGGAGCCGACCGATACACAGCGGCCTCAGCCCATAGGGATCCCGGGCGGCAATAAGCCCGTTGTCGGTCATCAACACCACCGAGAACGCTCCTCGCACCTGACTCAGCGCATCGACAACTCTTGAGAGAAATGAGCCCGCACGCGAATGCGCAATGAGATGGATGATTACCTCACTATCCGATGTCGATTGGAAGATCGCCCCGTAGGCCTCCAACTCATGCCGAAGCATCTGGGCATTGATGAGATTCCCGTTATGCGCTAAGGCGAGATTGCCGAGTGCAAAATTCACCGTGAGCGGCTGCACATTCTTCAAATCGTTTCCACCCGTTGTGGAGTAGCGGTTATGTCCGATGGCCATGTGACCGGGCAACTTTTCCAAGACCGACTTGTGAAAAATGTCGGCTACAAGACCCATGCCTTTCTGAATGCAAAACTGCTCCCCGTCACCCGCAACGATCCCGGACGCCTCCTGTCCGCGATGTTGTAACGCGTACAACCCCAAATAGGCCAGATTGGCTGCTTCTTCGTGACCGTATACGCCGAAGACCGCACACTCGTCGTGGAACTTATCGGGTGATACGATCGGCAGTTCTTTGTTCATGATGTTTCGTGACTCGATCGATTAGACGTGGTGCAACGATCTTTCTAACGCACAGGCCCATCGGTCTAACAAGCCGGATACCGGTTGATCAATCAACGTCTCCTCTATCCCCTCATGCCTGACAGAGATGACCAGTCGATCGCCAGACACCGTGCCGATCACATCGGCCGGCACACCGAACGATCTCGCATGGTCGAGCACCGCCTGGCGATGGCTCGAATTCACAGAAATCACCACACGAGACTGACTCTCTCCGAACAAGACCGCGTCGGTTCGAATTCGTCCCTTC
This sequence comes from Nitrospira sp. UBA5698, assembly GCA_002420115.1. Lineage (GTDB taxonomy): Bacteria > Nitrospirota > Nitrospiria > Nitrospirales > Nitrospiraceae > Nitrospira_D. The sequence continues at coordinate 64,208 of DIHK01000048.1, read as the reverse complement.
GTCAAGGTTACCACAGCGCCTCGAGCCCCATCTGATCCCGAGATACAGCTTTCAGCCAACGCGACAGCGACACCCCCATCCGAGCAATCATGCGCCGATTGCAGCAGCCCGTCACGAATCAACGAAAGGACACAATCATGAAGCGCCTTCTCGGTATCCAAGTTCAGATAGGGTGGGGAGCCCTGCTCGCGGGCCTGCACCACTTTGAGATACTCCGATCCTCCCAAATCCTCCCGGGTGTTCCCGAGCAAAATGATGTCGTCCCCTTCCGACTTGAACCACTGCGTCGTCGTCCGCTCCGCATCCTCAATGAGTCCGACCATGCCTAACATGGGAGTGGGATAGATGGAGAGCCCGTTCGTTTCATTGTAAAAGCTGACATTCCCGCTCACGATAGGGATCTGAAACCGCTCGCAGCTATCCTTCATGCCCTCGATCGCCATCACGAATTGCCACATGATATCGGGGCGCTCTGGATTGCCGAAATTAAGACAATCGGTCAACCCGATCGGTGCGGCACCAGAACAGACAAGATTCCGCGCGGCTTCGGCCACAGCGAGACGAGCGCCCTCATAGGGATTCAACAGGCAATAGCGGCTGTTGCAATCGACCGTCATGGCCACGGCTTTATTCGTGCCCTTGATCCGTACGACTGCCGAGTCAGACCCTGGTCGGACCATCGTATTGGTCCGCACCATATGATCATACTGTTCGTAGACCCACCGTTTACTGGCAATCGTGGGAGATTCAAGCAAGGCCAACAAGGCCGCGTTCGCGTCCTTCACATCGGGAATCAGGTCGTAATTGAGATTGGTCAGCATATCCTGATACGCCGGGGGCTGGTAGGGCCGTTCATAGCGAGGCCCATCGTCAGCCAATGCCTTCGCTGGAATCTCGGCAACGACGCGTCCTTGATCCATGACGCGTAAGATTCCGTCGCCAGTCACTTTCCCAACCACGGCGACATCCAGATCCCACTTGCGGCACACCGCAACACATTCGTCTTCCTTGCCGGCTTTCGCCACCATCAACATACGCTCCTGCGACTCCGACAACATGATTTCATAGGGCGTCATCCCCGGCTCACGCCGAGGCACGACCGTGAGATCCAGCTCAATTCCGTTGCCGGCACGAAAGGCCATTTCACAGGAAGAGCTCGTCAACCCTGCAGCGCCCATGTCTTGAATCCCAACCAGTAAATCGCGCTCCATCAACTCAAGGCAGGCTTCCAACAATAATTTCTCGGTAAAGGGATCACCGACCTGCACGGTCGGACGCTTCTGCTCGGAGGTGTCGTCGAACGAGTCACTCGCCATGGTCGCGCCATGAATCCCGTCACGCCCAGTTTTGGAACCAAAATAGATTACAGGATTTCCGACGCCGGCCGCCGTACCACGGAAAATCTTGTCGTTCTTGGCAATCCCCAGACAAAACACATTGACCAGCGGATTGAGCGCATAGATGTCGTTGAAGACGATTTCCCCCCCCACAGTCGGCACGCCCATGCAGTTGCCGTAACCGGCAATGCCGGAGACAACCCCTTTCATGAGATGGCGATTCTTCGGCGAATGCAGTTCACCAAAACGGAGAGAGTCCAACAACGCAATCGGCCTAGCCCCCATCGTGAAGATATCGCGCAGAATGCCACCGACCCCGGTCGCTGCACCTTGATAAGGCTCAATGAAGGAAGGATGGTTGTGCGATTCCATCTTGAAGACCACACAGAGTCCGTCGCCGATATCAACCGCACCAGCATTTTCGCCAGGCCCCTGTACGACACGAGGCCCCGTCGTCGGCAATTTCTTCAAGTGCACACGCGAGCTCTTGTACGAGCAGTGCTCCGACCACATCACGGAAAACATCCCGAGCTCCGTAATGTTCGGTTCACGCCCCAAAATATCGATGATCTTGTTATATTCGTCGCTCGTCAGATTGTGCTGAGCGATCAGATCTTGGGTGATAGGAGGCATACCGGCCTGCGTTTGACCTAGCGGTTAGAGCGACAATGGTTTATAGGAATCGGTTCAATTTGCCAGGGGCACAGGCTCATGCTCTGCATGTTACACGGACGAAGATCAAGCAAATCAGGCCGGCCAGACGCGAATGACACGCCCGGCCAGCCTCAAGAACCACAAACAATACCAGCAATACCAGAGCAGAACGTCTTACTGCACTTCCACCTTGACAACTGCTTCAGCGGCCAAAGTCTGATGATCTTTATCTGCAGCCACGACCTTGATCTCATGGGTGCCGGGACTCATCCCCTTGACGGTCTTTTTGTCCCATCCCTTCTGATATTCGCCATCCACAAAACAATGGGCGTGGGTTGCCTGGCTGCCCTTTGTCAGCTCATAGACCAGTTCGATGTCCTTGCCAACCTTGGCTCCAGCGGCTGGGCTCGTAATCGTGATTTTGCTGCCGTCATCCGTCGCTGCGAACCCGGTGATCCCCAGCCCCAGCGTCAACACACCAACTGCCGCCAATACTGCTGCTACACGCTTCATCTCGACCCTCCTCAATAGATTGATGAAAGATATGTACGACTGATCCATACCAGTCAACGTAATACTTTACCGTGCCACTTCCTCATTCTTCAATCCTCTGAATAGGCTCCGACCGACACAGAGACAGAAACGGTTACCGCACGCCCGTCAACTTCTTTCCCTCCAATGAGGTGATCATCGATTGGAAGAGCGCACGCCCGTCTTCATGACCCAGTACAGTCTCAACACAGCGCTCAGGATGCGGCATCATGCCCAAAACATTCCCCCCCGCATTGCAGATGCCCGCGATGTTGTCGAGCGAGCCATTCGGGCATGCCTCCGGTGTCACCTTGCCGTCTGCCGTACAATATCGAAATATCACTTGCGCATTCGCTTGAAGGCCGGCGAGCGTCACGGGGTCGGTATAGTAGTTTCCATCCGCATGCGCGATGGGAATTTTCAGGATCTGGCCCGGTGTATACAAACTCGTAAAAGGCGTGGCTGCATTCTCAACCCGGACATAGACATCTTTGCAGACAAAATGCAGCGAACGATTGCGCAACATCGCGCCCGGCAACAGCCCTGCTTCCAATAAGATCTGAAAGCCGTTGCAGACGCCGACGACCAACCCACCGTTCCCGGCGAAGGTGGTGACAGCCCCCATGACAGGAGAAAACCGGGCGATCGCACCGGTCCTCAAGTAGTCTCCGTAGGAAAACCCGCCCGGCAAGATGACCGCATCCAAGCCCGCCAAAGACGTTTCCTTGTGCCAGACCATCGTTACGTCTTGCCCCAGCACATCTCTAAAAACATGCGCGCAGTCGTGATCGCAATTACTGCCAGGAAAAACGACGACACCGATGTTCATATGACCTCAAACGAGCATATAGCGTAGAGCCTATGGCATCAACGATACGCCCAGTTACCCTGGGGTTGGATCCTAA
>DIHK01000048.1:50345-60482 GCA_002420115.1 Nitrospira sp. UBA5698 | reverse complement strand
ATAATCGTATTCGCCAAGAGCTTCTCGCACATCGATTTCACCTGAGCTTCGGCCTTTGCTTTGTCAGACTCTTGAAGGTCCAACTCCATATATTTCCCGACACGAACATTGGCCGCATGCTTGAACCCCAGCGAGTCCAGAGCATGCTCGATAGCCTTCCCCTGTGGGTCGAGAATCCCCTGTTTCAGCGTCACATGAATTTTAGCTTTCACAACCTACTCTCCTGCTTCTCCTCAGCTGCATTCATCCGATCCACATACTTCTTGATCCAGAGAATCACAGCGATGGTAAGCCCGCCGCACAACACCAATCCCACGAACGCCCACCGCCACGGCGACTCATTCAACCGATAGGCCATCACACCGACAATGGCCGCCCAGACCACCACCGACGCAATCAGCCCATAATTCAAGTACGCCCGTAACATCCTTCCTTCTTCCCTCTCCCCCAAAGATCAGGAGGAGACTCTGAGCCTTGCCCTGCGATATCAGGGGAACTCGAGCCACCGCACTCGCTGAGCCTGAACGCTCCGCCTTGCGGACGACTCCCGATGTTCGATGTTCCGTGTAAGCTCCGCTTAGAACGGAACAAGTTTCGCGTGCCGAGCGACGGCGAATCGCTGTGCGGTCGAGTTACCGTGGGTAAGCAGGCAAGGATCAGATCCCTGCTATCCACACACTCGCTTCAACACCTCCTGATACGCCTCCTCGACCTTCCCCATATCCTTCCGAAACCGATCTTTATCCATCGACTCACCGGTCGTCGTATCCCACAAGCGACAGGTGTCCGGAGAAATTTCGTCCGCCAGGATCAATTTATTATGGAACACACCGAACTCGAGCTTGAAATCCACCAGCTGCATTTTCCGCTCGGCGAAGAACGGCTTCAAAATCTTGTTCACCGCGTGCCCCAGCTCGCGCAGCTCCCGCAAGACACCAGGCGTCGCGACGTTCATCAACCGCAGATGGTCGTCGTTGACCAGTGGGTCGCCCAGTGCGTCGTTCTTGTAATAGAACTCAACCACCGCCGGATCAATCCGATTCCCCTCTTTCAATCCCAGCCGCTTCGCCAGACTGCCTGCCACCGTATTCCGCACCACGACTTCCACCGGCACGATTCGGACTCGCTTTGCGAGCATTTCTCGATCATTCAACCGCTCCACAAAGTGAGTGCGGATCCCCCCCTGCTCTAAGAGCCGAAAGAGTCGCTCCGAAACTTTATTATTGATCACCCCTTTTTCGACGATGGTGCCACGTTTCTGTGCATTGAAGGCCGTCGCGTCGTCCTTGAAATACTGAATGACCTGGTCTGAGTTTCCGGTCGAAAAGATTTTCTTCGCCTTGCCTTCGTAAAGCAGTTCCCCTGTCGCCATGATCAGACCTCAGCCTTCAGCTCACTGGACCAACGATTCAATAATCTCGTCCACAGATTGCACGACCCCTAGGAGAGTGGGATGACCGATTCGACGAACATACTGAAACTCCTTCACCTTCTCAAGCGACAGCATCAGACTATGAAAGTCTTCCAGCTTCGATGTTTCAAAGTAGGTAATGAAGTCGAGATCGTCCAAACCCGTCGAGTGATAAAGTTTCCGTTTGACGGTCTTCAAGTACGGCAACGCGGCTGCGGTATGCTCCTGCATCATGGCAATCTGCTTTTCACGATCCATCCCCCACCATTCGGCTGATTTCTTGACCGGGATCACGATCGCATAGGGTTTCTGCCCCGGCTCGCTCGGAGACGTGAGATCCGCCTTCATCTGCTCGGAAAATCCAGGAACATAGGATGGTTTCTTCGTCATCCCATGCATGATTCCGGCTGTCTTGAGATGTCGCCCGAATTGACTACTCTTCAAGTCGAGGAGAAACGCTTGATTGTCACGCAACTCCATCCCATGAATGCGGAACAACAGATCGGCATGATCGGCAAGTCCGCGAAGCAGGTACAGATCGATCGCCACATGCTCCCGATGCTGCTCCACCACCCCTTTGAGTGTAGCCAGACGAGCGATGCGAGTGGAGGAGTCAAGTTTTCCCCACTGGTCATCGAGCGCAAAGACGGCAAAACTGCCGTAGACTCCCGATTCGCTCAGGAGTTTCTCCCGATCCACTCCCGCAGAGACGGGAGAAAACCAGAAACTCATGAAGAGAAAAATGCACATGACCGTCCTGAGAAATAAGGGCATCATGACCTCGCTCCCTTCTTCCTACCGCCGGAGGACGACCTTGCCCGTCCAAATACCCGTTGATAGATTTGGTCGAGATGGCGCAGATAGTATTGCGGGTTGAAACAGGTCGCAATCTCACGCCCGTTCAGGTGTTGCGAGATAAAGGGATCCTTCTCAGCCAATTCCTGCAATCCGCCGCCCCCCCGCCAGGACGCCATCGCATTCCGCTGAACCGCTTCGTACGACTCTTTGCGCTGCGCACCCTTCTCGATGAGCGCCAACAGCAACCGCTGCGAATAGACCAACCCCCCGGTCAGTTCGAGATTTCGCCGCATGCGCTCCGGATAGACGACCAGATGCTCGATGAGATCCGTGACCTTGGCCAGCATGTAATCCACCAGAATCGTACTGTCCGGCATGATCACCCGCTCCACCGACGAATGGCTGATGTCACGTTCATGCCAGAGGGCGACGTTTTCCATAGCTGCGAGACTATTCGCGCGCACGAGTCGGGCCAGTCCGCACAAATTCTCCGAGACGATCGGGTTCCGCTTATGCGGCATGGCTGAGGATCCCTTTTGGCCTTCCGAGAAATATTCTTCGGCCTCGAGCACTTCCGTCCGCTGCAGGTGTCGAATCTCCGTGGCAATTTTCTCGATACTGGCCGCCAGCAGGGCAAGCGCCGTTGCGTAGGATGCATGGCGATCTCGTTGCACCACCTGATTGGACACGGGATCGGCCTTCAAGCCGAGCTTGGCACAGACATACTCTTCAATCTCAGGACCTTGATGCGCAAAGGTTCCCATGGCACCGGACAATTTGCCGACTGCAATCTCGTGCCGAACCGATCGCAACCGTGCTTGATGACGCCCGACTTCTTCATACCAGAGGGCGAGTTTCAGGCCAAAAGAGATAGGCTCCCCGTGAATGCCATGAGACCGCCCTACCATCACCAGATCTTTGTAGCGGAAGGCCTGCTGCCGTAGGACAGCCAGCAGCCGTTCGACGCCGCCCAAGATCACATCCAGCGCCTCAGTCATTTGCACGGCCAATGAGGTATCAACGATATCCGAGGAGGTCAGTCCCATGTGAAGAAACCGGTGGTCCGGCCCCACGCTGTCCATGAGGGACTCCAGAAAGGCGATCACATCATGTTTCGTGACTTTCTCAATCTCGGCGATTCGGTCGATGTCGATTCTGGCCCGCTTCCTGATTCTCGCCGCCGTTCCACGCGGAGCCTGTTTGGCCTGTTCAAATGCCGCACAGGCCTGGAGTTCGACCTCCAGCCAGATCTCATATTTGTGCTTCAAGTCCCAAATGGCTTTCATTTGTGGACGCGTGTACCGCTCAATCACCGTCTGCTCTCCTCCACATCGGCCGATTCGGGTCCGCCCGCTTCGCAGCTAATCGTGAGTCAGTTGTCAATGCCTTGTCCAGCACGGCATTGACAAACTTTGAGGCATCATCATCTCCGAAACTCTTGGCCAACTCAATCGATTCATCCATCGTGACCTTCGCAGGAACCTCATCGACCCAGAGCAACTCGTACAGTCCGGCACGCAAAATATTGCGATCGACGATCGGCATGCGATTCACCGTCCAGTTCGTCGCGTACTTCGCGATGGTGGCATCAAGCTCCTTCCGATGTTCCAGCACACCCCGAACCAACTGTTCCGCAAAGGCTCGAGACTCCTCGGAAACGGAATACTCGCGCCAAAACTCATCCAGCCGAAGGTCCCCCTTGCCATGAATATCGTGCTGAAAAAGGATCTGCAAGGCGCGTTCGCGAGCCTGATGACGGCTACCCATGGCTCAATAGCTGACAGGCCGACAGGAAATCCGGTCGACAAACGAACCCGACTGACAACACACTGATCATTGTTTTCTCCTCAATCGAGCCCGACCGTTCCGACTTGTCAGCTTGGAACCTGCCACCTTATCAGCTTCTCCCCGAATCATCCGCATGACCTTCACCATCTCGATCGCAGATTGTGCCGCCGCACCGCCACGGTTGAATTGCTTCTGGTCCGCACGCTCCTCCGCCTGCGCCACCGTCTCAGTCGTCAACACGCCAAAGATGATCGGCACCTCGGTTTCCAAGGAGGCCTGACCAATCCCACGGCTCACTTCCGAGCAGATGTAGTCGAAATGGGGAGTATCGCCGCGAATCACGGCTCCTAAACAAATCACCGCATCAAAGCGATTCGCCCGCGCCATCGTACGAGCCACAAGGGGAATTTCAAACGCGCCTGGCACACGCACAACCTGAACGTCGTTCGCGGCCACACCACAGTGGGCCAGTGTATCGGTACAGGCACGCAGCAACATACTGGTGATCCGCTGATTAAATCGTGCCACCACAATGCCGAATCGAAGTCCCGCTGCCGTACGTGCTGATTTCTTTGCCATGAGTTCAAGAACTCCACATTCATCTACCGGCCAATGCTGGATCGTGCCGGGACGGCCTACCCTCTCAGACTTTCTTGAGGAGATGCCCCAGCTTTGCTTTCTTGGTTCGAAGATACCGAACATTCGCGGCGCGGGGGGGAATCTCAATGGGAACACGCTCCACGACCTTGAGGCCATAGCCTTCGATCCCAATAATCTTCCTCGGGTTATTCGTGATCAACCGAATCTGGTGCAGACCAAGATTTGCCAAGATTTGCGCGCCGACCCCATAATCACGAAGATCGGCCTTGAAACCAAGCTGCAGATTGGCTTCAACTGTGTCACTGCCTCGATCTTGGAGACCATAGGCTTTAATCTTGTTGAGCAACCCAATACCTCGGCCCTCCTGATTCAAATACAACAGCACTCCCCGGCCGTCCTTTTGAATGATCTCCATTGCGGAGTGGAGCTGATCGCGACAATCGCACCGCAGCGAGCCCAACGCATCAGCGGTCAGACATCCGGAATGGACGCGAACGAGCGTCGGCTCCCCACCCTCGACTCGCCCCTTCACCAGCGCGATGTGGGTCACACCGTCGATTTGATTTTCGAAGGCTACCGCCTCGAACTCCCCGAATGTCGTGGGCAGTCGCGCGCTCGTCACCCGCTTGACGAAGGTTTCCCTATGCATCCGGTATTCGATCAGGGCCTTCACCGTCACCATCTTCAACTTATGAGTCTTGGCAAACTTCGCCAGCTCAGGCACACGAGCCATCGTCCCGTCGGCATTCATGATCTCGCAGATTACTCCGGCAGGCTTGAGCCCGGCCAACCGTGCCAGATCAACCGACCCTTCCGTTTGGCCGGCACGCCGAAGCACGCCCCCGGTTTGCGCCTTGAGTGGGAACACATGGCCAGGACGAGCGAGGTCACTCGGCTTACATTTTGGGTCGATCGCCACATGAATAGTCGTGGCTCGATCGGCGGCAGAAATGCCGGTCGTAATATCTTTACGCGCATCGATCGAGACCGTAAACGCTGTCCCGAACGTGGCGGTATTCTCCGCCGCCTGCTGCGGTAGCTGCAATTCTTCCACCCGTTCAGGTGTCAATGCCAAACAAATCAGGCCGCGGGCATGCTTCGCCATGAAATTGATCGCCTGCGGGGTAACTTTTTCCGCAGCGATGACAAGATCACCCTCGTTTTCACGGTCTTCGTCGTCAACGAGGATGATGAACTTCCCCTTCTTGATGTCACGGATCGCGTCTTCAATGTGATTGAACGGGTTGGGCATAAGGTCCCCAATCTAGCATTTCAGACCGAACCTTGAATATGATTTTTTTGCCGGCGGCTCAACATCACGGGGATGTTCAGGAAGGAAGATTCACCGCGGACGATCCGTTCGAGCGTAACGCCACCATCACGGTCCCCCATGCACAGACCGCCAGCCCGGCAAACAGCCAAAACCCTAACTCGTAGCTCCCTGAGAGCCCTTTCATCGTGCCGATGAGCATCGGCAGGACAAATCCACCAACGGCCCCTGCCGCACCGACCACACCCGAGGCCAGTCCGATGTTTCGGGGAAACCATTCAGCGACGAGCTGAAAAACCACACCGTTCCCGAATCCCGTGGCTGCCGTCGCCACCACCATCATCGCCACACCCATAGTGTGCGACGGACTGACGACTGCAACCACCGCCCCTGCGATAGCCGGCAACACATAATAGAGTGCCCGGAGTCCCCCTTGGCGATCGGCAACATACCCGCCGATCGGACGAATCAGGCTGCCGACCAACCCACAGAAGGCTGCGACAATCCCAGCCTCAATGGCCTCGAGCCGATACACGTCATGCAGCAACAGCGGGATCACACTACAAAGCCCCACAAAGCCGCCAAACGTAATCGCATAGAGGAAGCAGAGCCAATAAGCCGATCGCTGACGGATCAGTTCCGCAACATGATACCACCAGGCCCCCTCGCGGGCCTCGGGAGCCGGTGTCATCCGTGGAACCAGCAACTCAAACCCTACCAGAGTCGCGGCAACAACAGCGGCCATCACCCCGCAGACCTGATGCCAGTCCATGGCAGCAGCCCAGCGCGGCGCCAAGAAGAGGATCAGGACCGTCCCGACATTCCCTGAAGCAGCAAGGCCCAGGATGAACCCCTGTGCCGATGATGGATAGGCACGGCTGGCAATTGGAAGCGCAACGGCGAAACTCGCCCCAGCCACACCAAGACCGAGAGAAAACACCAGCGCAGCTCCGTAGCCAGCCACCCCGAGCCATCCCCACAACAACACCAGCAACTCCACGACAAGAATCACGACCGCCGTCTGCCGTGCCCCCAGCCGATCTGCGCTCCATCCCGCGACCATCCGCAACAAGGCCCCGCCGAGAAGAGGCAAGGATACCAACCAGGCGATCTCCGCATCACTTAATTGCAGCGCCGTAACGAGAGGAATGCTCATCGCTGCGACAAGCAACCAGACCATAAAACTGACCGTGAGGTGCAGCCATGCCCCAGTCAGCGATGGCCAATGGCCGCTTTTCAGAATCTGCCGGATCTCGGACATCCGAATCCTCCCCTATTCAGCCAGGCACTATAGGGGAGCCCCTTTGAAGGGCGCAAGAGAGGCTGGCCCATCCCACCTGACTCATGACGGTTCAGCACGAACTCACTTGGATCACGCAACTCGTCACGAGTCGCGATTCAGAGTTTTATGTTTCAAGTTTCAGGTTTCAAGTTTGGGGTTTTTGGTTCCATAACTTGAAACGTTGAGCATGAAACCAGGAACGTAGGAAATGCAGGACCAAATCGGTCCGACCAACCGCATGGAGAGCCCATCCCAGTCGCACTTCATCGGCCTCTCCTCCGGCCCCACAATTCTGTTATAGTCACGCTCGCCATGAGTGCCCAGGACCGCGTACAGGACGAGTCGGGCGACACCCTCGAACCGGAAATCCTTGAACCAACGGATGACAAGGAGATCGAGGCCGACGCGGCGTCGCTGGTACTGGATATTTCTGCCTCTGACAGCCCCCAGCCCGTCGACAGCACTGCCGTGGTGCCGGTTACCGCGCTGCAGCAGTACCTCGCAGAAGTCCGTCGGCACCCCTACCTTTCAAAAGAAGAAGAGCTCCAGCTCGTTCAGGAATACCGCACCCATGGCAGTCGGGAAGCGGCGGTCAAGCTCATCATGGCCAACTTGCGCGTCTCCGTGTCGATCGCGGCCGAATATCTCCACACCGGCGCCGATCACATGGATCTCATCCAAGAGGGGAACGTCGGCCTGATGCAGGCCATCAAAAAATTTGATCCTTCCAAGAACGTCCGCTTCTATGCCTATGCCGCCTGGTGGTCACGAGCCTATATTCTCCGGTACCTCTTGCATACCTTTCGTCTGGTGAAAGTCGGCACGACGCAAGACCAACGAAAGCTGTTCTATAACCTCAAAAAGGAAAAGGCCAAGCTCGAACGGGAGGGTTTTGCGCCGGACACGAAATTACTCGCGGATCGCTTGAACGTGCGTGAACGCGATGTAGTTGAAATGGATCAGCGTCTCGGTAACTGGGAACTGTCGCTCGACCAACCGATCGGTGAGGACCAGGAACACACCCTGCTCGATGTCTTGCCGTCCCATCACGAACCAGCGGACGAACAACTCGCCGATCATCAGTTGAAGACTCTCTTTCGGGCCAAACTTGCGGAATTCATTCATACCCTGGAAGAGCGAGACGAAGACATTTTGAGAAATCGTATTTTGTCGGACCATCCCCTGACCTTGGATGACCTCGGCGAGAAGTATGGCATCACAAAGGAACGGACCCGCCAGTTAGAAACACGCATCATCAAACGCCTCCGTGACTTCATGAAGAAAGACATTAAAGATTTTGACCACCTCCGGTCATGAGACCCTGGGCCATTTCACCCTATCTGGTCATCCAAATAGACATAGAGTATTGATATCGCAATACGTTATGATGAGCACCCGTCAGGAGAGGGAAGAATGCCCAGGCGATAAAAAACCTCGATTCGCCTCTTGACTTGGGGCAACGAAGGCCTATCTCCACACCAGTTACAAGACTGCTGGGATCGCAAGCGAGTTCAGCTCAATTCCCAAACCGTCAACATCTAACGAGTTCACTTTCATCAGGAGGAGGTTCTGCTATGGGTACCGCTGAGAAGGAAAAGAAGAATATCGCCAAGGGCTTCCAGCCATTGGGCGAGCGTGTATTTGTCACCTACACCGAGGAGTTGGAACGGACTGCCGGTGGCATTTATGTGCCGGATTCAGCAAAAGAGAAGCCTCAACGGGGAGTCGTGCAAGCAGTCGGCAAGAAGGTGGAAAACGTCAAGGTCGGCGATCATGTCCTGTTCGACAAGTATTCGGGCAGCAAGCTTCGCATTGAGGACGAAGAGTGCTTGATCCTCAAGGAAGAAGACATCCTTGGGATCTTTACGGCCTAATATTCAGTGGAAAAGTCGGCAGGTCGGAACGTGATGAGATGCACGTTCTGACGTTTAAACGGTACAAACTTTCGCAACTTTTGATTAAAACGGAGGAAAGATAATGGCAAAGCAACTTTTGTACGGCGATACAGCGCGCGCCTCCATCCTGAAAGGGGTGAACCAGCTCGCAGACGCCGTGAAGGCGACCCTCGGCCCGAAGGGCCGGAATGCGATTCTCGACAAGAAGTTCGGCGCCCCGACCATCACCAAGGACGGCGTGACGGTGGCCAAGGAAGTCGAACTGAAGAACCCCTACGAAAACATGGGCGCTCAGCTGGTTCGCGAAGTAGCCAGCAAGACCAGCGACACGGCTGGTGACGGCACCACCACCGCCACCGTGTTGGCCCAAGCCATCTTCCGGGAAGGCGCGAAGAACATCACCGCCGGTGCCAATCCCATGGAAATCAAGCGGGGCATCGACAAGGCCGTCGAGGCCATCACCGCCGAGCTCAAGAAGCTCAGCAAGCCTTGCCAAAACAAGACTGAGATCTCCCAAGTGGGCACGATCTCGGCCAACAATGACAAGACCATCGGTGACTTGATCGCGGAAGCCATGGAAAAGGTCGGCAAGGACGGCGTCATCACCGTGGAAGAAGCCAAGTCCATGACCACCTCACTGGACGTGGTCGAAGGCATGCAGTTCGATCGCGGCTACATTTCTCCGTACTTCGTCACGAATGCCGAGCGGATGGAATGTTCCGTGGAAGAGCCGCTCATCCTGATCAACGAAAAGAAGATCAGCAGCATGAAGGATCTGTTGCCGTTGCTCGAGCAAGTGGCCAAGATGGGCAAGCCGCTCGTCATCCTGGCGGAAGAAGTCGAAGGTGAAGCACTGGCCACCCTCGTGGTCAACAAGTTGCGCGGCACCTTGAATGTCGTAGCCGTCAAAGCTCCGGGCTTCGGTGATCGCCGCAAGGCCATGCTGGAAGATATCGCAATCCTTACCGGCGGCCAGGTAATTTCTGAAGACATCGGCATCAAGCTCGAGAACGTGAAGCTGACCGATCTCGGCCGCGCCAAACGCGTCACGATCGACAAGGACAACACCACGATCGTGGAAGGTTACGGCGAT
>DIHK01000048.1:39083-50000 GCA_002420115.1 Nitrospira sp. UBA5698 | reverse complement strand
GTGGGCGGCGTGGCCGTCATCAATGTCGGCGCCGCGACCGAGACCGAGATGAAGGAGAAGAAGGCCCGCGTCGAGGACGCGCTGCATGCCACCAAGGCGGCAGTGGAAGAGGGCATCGTCCCTGGAGGTGGTACGGCTTACCTCCGCTGCATCAAGGCACTCGATGCCATCAAGGATGTCCCGGCGGAGCAAAAGGTCGGACTCGACATCGTCCGCCGTTCGCTCGAAGAGCCCCTCCGACAGATCGCCTCGAATGCCGGGGCAGAAGCCTCGGTCGTCGTCGGCAAGGTTCGGGAGGACAAGAATGCCAACGGAGGCTACAACGCCGCCACGGACGAATATGTCGACATGATCAAGGCCGGTATCATCGATCCGACCAAGGTCTCGCGCTGCGCGTTGCAGAACGCGGCCAGTGTGGCGGGATTGATGCTCACGACCGAAGTCATGATCACCGAACTTCCTGAAGAGAAGAAGGAAGCAGCCGCCGGCGGTGGCCATGGCCACAACCACGGCATGGAAGGGATGTACTAAGACCAAAGAGCTGATGGCCAATAGCTTGAAGGCAAGCATGAGGGCTCGGTGGGCAACCGCCGAGCCCTTCGTGTTTTGATATGTATCGTAACCAAGAACCATTGCACAAGAATCAGCACTGCGACACTAGACTTTGACTTGCCGTAGGCGATGCGAGAAGAGTTTTTCTGCAAGAAGGCAGAGCTGAATGTTCCCATCTATGTCGATGGCCCCATGCACAAACGATTCGAGCGCCTGGCTAAGAATAAAGGAACGCCTGTGGCAGATCTTGTGAATCAGTTGCTCAAGAGAGACATGGAATTGCTGGAAAGCTTGTCGTAACTCCAGACAATCAGGCTTCGCACAGGAAGACAGGTGGTTGGCATGGTTTGCTAAGAGCAAACCGGCTAGCGATTCACGGCAACAGCAAGCCGAAAGCCCAATGCGTGAAGGAGGGCATCAAGGCTTCGAAATTCGGGGTTGCCGCGCGCCGAGAGCATGCGATACAGACTTTCTCGATTCAGCTTTGTTTTCTCGGCGAGCGACGCGACCCCTCCCTGAGCCTCCGCAACATTTCGCAATGCCCGCAAAAACAATTCTGGATCATCCTCTTCGAGCGCAGCATTCAAATACTCTTCAGCTTCTCGAGTATCTCGCAGGCTTTCAATAAGATCTGTTTGGTAGGCTGTACTCTTTCTCATAGACGCCTCCTGTAGTCAGTCCAATATTGCTGGGCTATTTCAATATCGTCCGGCTGCGTGTCTTTATCCCCACCGCAGAGGAGCACCACCACGGCCGTTCCTTCTTGTCCAAAGTACACGCGATACCCTGGTCCATAATTGATCCGAAGCTCCTGGACGCCACCTCCTACGCCATGGCAATCGCCGAAGTTTCCCAAGCTGACTCGATCTAATCTCACGCGAATTTTGGCACGGGCCTTGTGATCGTCTAGCGAATTCAGCCACTCCCTGAACGGCTCTCGTCCGTCTTCCGTGACGTAGAACCGCAACTCTTTTGGCGTGGCTTCCACAAGCCTAAGTGTAGCGTATAAGCTACTCCCTGACAAGGATCGTGCATGCACTGGAGAAATAAATCATGGAGGGAGTCAGAGTCTTTAACAGACTCCTTCTCCTGACATACATAAACGACTTGAGCGCCTGGCCTTGAGAAAGGGAAAGCCGGTGACAGATTTGGTGAATCAATTGTTCAAAAGGGATCCGGATTTGGTGGAAGGCTGGTTGTAGTGCTTTACGCTGAAGAGATTCATGGCCCTTCGGCCATCCATTCCTTAGTCATTCGCTGAGCCTCGGCGACCTGAGCAGGAGTCATCCGTTTCTCGAGTTCATCGCGAAGCTGCTCTCCCGTCTTCTCGTTCCGTCTGGCTCCCAGGTCGTACCATTTGTAGGCATGGACATAGTCTTGCGTTACTCCACGCCCACCCTCATACATGGAGCCGAGCTTCACAAGAGCTAAGCCGTGCCCTTCGCATCGCCTCATTGATCTGAGATCCGAGCACTCTTCAGCGTATGCCTGTCGAGCGATGTCGATCGCTGCTGCGAGGGAGGCTAGCTCGAATCGCTAGGTGCGAGGTCAGCGCGCCATCAGTCGAAGTGTGGCTTTAAAAACTGGTGAGATCTTCGGCTCTACAAAGAATGACTGGAAGGTCCGATGCACCATCTCCGTGTGCCGCTGATGGTCGACCTGGAAGCACTCAATCGCCTTCTTCCGATCCTCCGCTCCATAGCCCATTCGAATGGCGCATCGCTCCAATTCATCGGTCTCAGCGGGAAGGGAATGCGTCTGGAGGTCATGCACCATCTGGAGTTTGTGCTCAACATCCCGGAGGAACAGATAGGCCGCCGTCAACGCGTCACGTTCTTTGATCGACAGCAATTTCTTGCCCACCAACCGATCCAGTGACCCAAGCGTGCTCCGGTCCAGCAGGGCCGGCACCTTGCGCCCGGCCAAAACTTGAATCGTCTGCACAAAAAATTCAATCTCCCGGATCCCCCCGATCCCTAACTTCACATTCCGTTGTCCGTGGCCACGGTCGGTCATTTTGGCATCGATCATGTCCTTCACTGCACGTACGTCTTGCACGATTGCCAAGGCCTGATCGTGGGCTACCTTTCCTCCTGCCCCCAAGATAAACGGCTTGACCATCTTGAGAAACGCCTGCCCGACTGCCTGCGATCCGGCAACGGGTGCGGCCTTCAGCAGAGCCAGCCGTTCCCAGACCTGTCCACGGACGGCATAATACCGCTGGTACTCGTCGAGTGATCGAGCGAGCTGCCCGATGGACCCTTCCGCACGTAGCCGCAAATCGACTCGAAAGATGTGACCCTCTCTGGTGGGTTCAGACAAGACACGCGTTAATTCCCGAGCGAGAATCTCAAAGTATTCTTCATTGGAAATACCGACGCCAGGAGGGGCAGGAGCCCGCCCACCTTTCAAGGCTCTGGTTTCACCCCCATGCGCCTCATAGAGGTAGATCAGATCGACATCAGAACTGTAGTTCAGCTCATGTCCGCCGAGCTTGCCCATCCCAATGACGGTGAACCCGGTCTCCACCCATCGCTTTGTTTTAGCCTGATGCATCGGCACGCCATATTGCTGGCGAAGATCAGCATCAATGATTTCGTAGGCCGTATGGATCAGTACACAGGCCAGGTCTGACAATGAGGCCGTCGTCTCCGGCACGGTGGCAAGCTTGAGGAGATCCCGAACGCCGATGCGCAACATCTCCCGCCTGCGAAAACGACGGAGAGCATCCAGTTTTGTTTCCTTCGCCGTTAGGTGCCCGATACTCTCTCGAAGCGCCCGCTCAAGTTCTTTCCGTGTCGTCGCGCCAGAGAGCACGTCTTCTTCGGCCAGCCAATAGACCAACATGGGATCGCGGATGAGCGTAAAGGCCAAGGCATCGCTGTTGCCGAAAATCGCACACAGCAAATCGAGCATGCGCGGCCACGTTCGCAGGTAGTCGAGCAATGACGCACGCGAGACGCTCCCGAACAGCCGTTCCCAATGATTTAATGCCTGGTCCGGATCGGCTGTCCGTGAGATGGCTTCCAATAACATCGGGAGGATTTCCGCTAGTCGATTACGCTGGAGAGGATCACCGGCCATCGCATCGAGATTACGGTCAGCGAGATCAACATCTCGAATCCCATAGGCGGACAAGATCGCTTGTACCTGATCGGCATTCCGTTTGGCCGCGAGCAAGATCGGCGTTGGATCCGGTCCTCCAGATCCACTCCCTCGAACTGATACTCGTGGCATGTCGCTCTTCTCAGATTGCCGTTTCACGCTTCACACTTCACACTTCACGACCTCCGCGCATAGCGCGGCATTATACTGACAGGTTTCTCTACGCACAATGAAACCGTTCGGGTATACTGACGGTCATGCCAGATCGCGTCACACTACTCAACACCGTCCGTCCGCTGTGCTCTGATGTGCCATCCGATCTTCTGCAGGATTTCTTCGCCCGTCTGGATCAGGAATACTTCCAACGGTTCACTCCTCCAACAATTGCCGAACACGTCCGACTGACGGCCCGGCTGACGCCGGAACATCTCTGCGAGGTGGCGTTCGCCGAACAGCCGGACCAACGCTGTGTCATCACGATCGTCGCGTACGACTACTTCTCGGAATTCGCGATGATTTGCGGATTGCTGTCAGCTTTTGGGTTGAACATTGAGGAAGGCGATATTTACACATTTGCGGAGAAAACCGCTCCATTATCCTCTCGGACCAGCCGGAACGAGTTCGGCCCGCGCCTCAGGCCTACGGCCACTCCAGGGTTGACTCAAAAAAAGATCGTCGATGTGTTCCGCGTACAGCCGGTCCCAGGGGTAGAGTTAGGAAGAAAACAACAACATCAGCTGGCTGATACGCTCTCCTCAGTGATCACCCTACTGGACAAAGGACAGTTTGAGGAGGCGCGCTTCGCTGTGAACCGCCGTCTCGTGGAACAGCTCGGCAAACGCCGTGGCTCGTTCAGCGGCCTGCTCCATCCCGTGCAGATCACCTTCGACAACGGCCAATCACCCGTTGATACGGTCATGGACATCCGGTCGGACGATACACCGGCCTTCTTGTACGCCTTTGCCAATGCCCTCGCGATGCGCAACGTGTACATCTCAAAAGCACAGTTCGACGTCGAAAACGGGAAGATTCATGATCGCTTTTATGTCCGCAACCGGCACGGCCAGAAGCTCACCGATGCGGCTGACCAACAACAATTACGCCTCACGGCCGTCCTCATCAAACAATTTACCCATGCCCTGACCTGGGCGCCGGATCCGACCAAGGCGTTGGAAGCCTTCGACCAATTCCTCGACCTGACGGTTCAGCAAACGAAAGGAAAGGCTCAGCAGGAAGCCTTGGCCTTTCTCAGCGACAAAAAGACCTTTCCCCTGCTCGCCAGACTGCTCGGCGCCAGCGACTTTCTGTGGGAAGACTTTCTCCGTCGCCAACACAGTAATCTTTTACCCCTTCTGCAAGACTACCGGGATGCTCCCCTGATCACCCCGAGAGTCACCCTTCGCAAGGAACTTGATCGCCTGGTCAACCGCGCCAAATCCGATGAAGATCGGAAAGCCGCACTGAACAGTTTCAAAGATCGCGAGATGTTTCGTATCGACATGAAACACATTGTCGAGCCAGACACAGCCCTGCCGGATTTCTCCGCCGCCCTGACACAACTGGCCGAAGCCATTCTCGATCGAAGCTTGAAGGACTGCCAAACCAAACTGAACAAACTGTATGGCCCGCCACGCTTAGCCAATAAGAAACCCTGCCCGTTCACCGTCCTCGGGTTGGGAAAATTCGGAGGGAGAGAGCTGGGCTATGCCTCTGACATCGAGGTTTTGTTCGTCTATGGCGATGCCGGACGGACCGGCGGGAAACACCCCATCGACAACAGCGAATACTTTGAGCGGCTGGGGTACGAGCTCCTGCAATGGATCGAAGCGAAACAAGAAGGCATCTTCCATGTGGATGTCCGCCTTCGGCCTCATGGAGGAAAAGGCTCGCTGACGAACCCCTTCGATGAAATCGCCAAATACTATAGCGACCAGGGGCTTGCCGCACCGTTTGAACGCCAGTCGCTGATCAAACTGCGCCATGTCGCCGGTGATCCGGAGCTCGGGAAGCGAGTTGAAACCCACCGCGACCACTATGTCTACGGCAGCAAACCCTTGGATCCGAATATTGTTCTCGATGCGCGCCGTCAACAGCTGAAACAGCTCGTGGAACGAGGCACGGTGAACTTGAAGCACAGCCAAGGCGGTATTGTTGACATCGAGTACGCCATCCAATATCTCCAGATCAAGCACGGATCTCGCCTCCCCATCTTACGGACCCCCAACACTATGCAGGCCTTAGCGGCACTTGTGGATTGTGGCATCGTGACCAGACAGGATGGCGAGGCGCTGCGTAAGGCCTATTTCTTCATCCGGATGCTCATCGATGGCCTTCGCATGGTCCGTGGTAACGCCAAGGATCGTGTCCTTCCGCCAGTCGATTCGGACGAGTTCATCTTCCTGGCGCGCCGCGTCGGATACACGACCGACGACTGGCAAGCCGGCGCCCGCCACCTGCAGACCGATATCGTCCAGCACATGGAACTCACCAAAGAGTTCTTCGAACGGACATTCGGGCGGCTATAACCCTCAAACCTCTTCTCCCCTGAGTTATCAGGAACTCGCCCATAACTCACGATTGGCACTCACCGTACATTCCCATAGAAAATCAGTCCCCTTCGGCCGTACTCGACCTTGTGGAGCCATGGACATAGGTTTAAGCCCATTTCGATCTCTACAATCATATGAGCCAAATATCGACAATAATCGGCTCACTGTTAATTCTTTTCATGAGCCGATTGTTTGATATAATCGGCTCATGTCGTATAACTGGCAACAAACAGATTGGCCTCAATTCCGGTATGACCTGTCAGGCCTAGAAGAGATCTTCCTCACCTTTGCAGAGAAAACTGGAGAGGTCGCAGGCCTGGTGAAAGGTTTGTCGCCGGGCGCACAAATCGAAGCTGCGGTCGAACTGATGGCGACCGAAGCCCTCAAGACATCAGCCATTGAAGGAGAACTCCTGAGTCGACGAGATGTGCTCTCTTCCATCCGTAAAAACCTCGGCATCGAGAAGGAGGCCCAGGCCGGTGATAAAAGAGCGATCGGCATCGCAACCCTGATGACCGATGTCCGCCAGAGCTTTGCGGCGCCGCTTTCCCAGGAACAGTTGTTTGAATGGCATCGGATGATCATGGCGGGACACCGACGCATCCAACCCGGCCAGTGGAGAACCCACGCAGAACCAATGGAGGTCATCTCTGGGCCGATTGGGCATGAGACCGTTCACTTTGAAGCACCACCGTCCTCAATCGTTCCCCGCGAGATGGCGCGCTTCATCAGCTGGTTTAACGACACCAGCCCTGACGGATCAACACCGATCAAGAAGGCCGTCGTCCGGTCTGCCGTCGCCCATCTGTATTTTGAGTCGATCCATCCCTTTGAAGACGGCAATGGCCGTGTCGGGCGCGCCTTGTCCGAGAAGGCTCTGTCTCAGGGTCTCGGACGGCCTGCATTGCTCAGCTTGTCTCGAGCGATTGAGGCCAAAAGAAATGACTATTACGACGCCTTGCAGCAAGCACAGCAGGCCAACGAGATCACACCCTGGATCACCTGGTTTGTAGCGGTTGCGCTTGAAGCCCAAGCTCAAGCCGAAGAACACATCAACTTTACGCTGCAAAAAACTATGCTGTTTGACCGCTTCAAAGACCAACTCAACGAGCGTCAGATGCAAATTCTTCGCCGGATGCTGGAAGAGGGTCCCAAGGGGTTCGAGGGAGGCATGAGTGCAAAAAAATATATGTCCATGACAGGCACATCGAAGGCCACTGCCACACGTGACTTACAGGACTTAGCAGAGAAGGGTATTTTGGTGCCAACCGGCGGCGGCCGTAGTACGCATTACCGGATTGACCTCTACCACGACGAGTTACCTGAATAGCTCAAAGATTTCTCCCCGCTGTTTGACGGCGCAATTCATCACGTACTCCTAAGAGGACTAGAATGTCTCTGATTTCGGCCATCGCCATACCGGCGGTTACGCACCAGAAAACATCCTTACCGCAACTGAGCAGGATTGATTGATCCGTTGTATTTTCTAATATGATTTTGCACATTGCATCATGTTGCTTGTCCATCGTGTGACCGTCATAGCCAGCAAGGCCCTACTCCATAAACAAGCACCCAAGGCTCCTGAGCAAAGACAGCCAAATCCTGAGAGCATCCTACGGGACTTTCCTCGATTGAGTTTGGCTTGCTTGATGAACCATACGACACATTTCATTGTGACAAGCACGGCAGGATAGGTTGCTTTCTATTACCAGCTTTTCCAATCCTGGCCGTTGACAGATTCCCTAGTGCGCAGTAGCCTATTCTGATGTCACACAACAAACCGCACAAGGTGAACGGAAAGGAAACCCCACGATGACGTATCGATGGAGCGCGCTGTGCCTGTGTCTAGTTCTTATGGCCGCAGGCTGCGGCGGCAACAAAGCTGAAATCAAGGAAGACCGCCTGACAGTCGGGAAGGTGCAGGGCGAAATCAAAGTCGGCATGTCCGCCGCCCAGGTGGCCGAACTCCTGGGAAGCCCCAATATCGTGACCACTGACGACAAACGCCGCGAGGTCTGGATCTATGACAAAGTATCGACCGATCGCGTGGATACGTCCAGCTCCTCTTTTGCAGGCATCATTATTCTTGGCGCCGCATCCCGCGACAGTTCCAGCTCACAGCGCCAACGGACGCTCACAATCATCATTAAGTATGACGAAGAGAAGAAAGTCCGAGATTTTGCGTACAACTCCACCCAGTTCTAGCATGCAGTGCGGGTCTGGACTTTGGCGAACACTTGTGGCGGTAGCATGCCTTGCCATGTCGAACCTGCTCATCGGGTGCGTGGCACAGACACAACCAACTGAACTGTTTCAGCTGGCACCAGAGAGCGCCGCCCATCGGGCCATGCAAACCCGCCTCTTCGAAACCAAGGATGGGACGGAGTTACTATCCGCCGCAGCCGCTGTCCTACAGGATCTTGGGTTTCAGGTCGAAGAAAGCGTGCGTGAGGTTGGGTTTTTGCGAGCAACCAAAGAACGAAGCGCTCGGGAGTACGGCCAGGACCTCACCCGCTTTTTCGTCTTTCTCCTGAGCGCGCCGCTGATACTCGTGCAACAACCTCCGATCGTTATACCCGTCGATCTCCATCAAAAGATCGCGGCCACGCTGGTCACCAGACCGGTCAATCCAGAGACCACGCGCCAGGAAGTCAGGGTCGTGTTCTACCGAGTCGTGTGGCAAGGAGGGGGATCGTCTGGACAACAAGGTATTCCACCCGGGGAGCAACGAATGGAAATGCTGCGCGATGCGGTGATGTACCAGACCTTCTTTGCAAAATTGTCCAAAGCCGTGTTTCTGGAACCATTCGCACTCTGAGCACGAGGTAATGATGAAGTTGGAGAACGTGAGAGGAATCCTTGCAGTCGTCGGCCTTGTGCTCATCGAAGGCTGCGCTGCCCCGCAACCCAGTCCTGACCTACTGGCGCCGACTGAGGCGCAGATGAAGATTCGGAGCTTGCAAACTCGATCCTTCGATCTCAAGGATCGTCAACTGGCCATGCGTGGCGTCATTGCAGCGCTGCAAGACCTCGGTTTCATCATCGAGCGAGCCAATGAATCCTTGGGGCTGGTGACGGCGGCACGGTTCGCCGAGCCGAACTTCTACGATGTCGTCGGTGTGACTGTCACGGTGCGCTCGGAAACCGAGAACCGCATGATGATTCGCGCAAACGCCATCTATAACAACAAGCCTATCGAAGATCCCAAGGTCTACCAAAACTTCTTCGCCACACTGGAACGCGCTCTCTTTGTCACCCAGAACTGATGAACCTGGTCTCTCACCAAAGGATACCTGCCCAATTCACCAGGCTTCCCGTAAAAGCTGGGTGGCTGAACTGCTGGCTCGTCGTTGGTCTCTGCCTGCTGTTGCAGGGATGCCCAACACCTTACGAGCTACGGCATGTCAACCAATGGGACTCGCGTGAGCAAATCTGGCTTTCCGAAGAAAGCCAAGTCAAGATTCGCACGGCTCAATCTCGTGTGTTCGACACCTCGGATCGGCGCAAGATGCTGGCGACGATCGTGTCCACCCTGCAGGACTTGGATTTCAAAATGGAAGTACTCGATGAAGAGCTGGGCCTCGTCTCCGGGAAGAAGTATGTCGAGAATGAGCAGATCTATGGCCTCGATTTGAGCTACCTGCTGTATCAACCAGACACATTACTGGTTCTCAACCGTCACGACCGAACATGGGGTCCGTTTACTCACCGAAGTAATCTTGTCCGCTTGACCGTCACCGTCCGCAAACGCAACGAGGCGCAACTGGTGGTGCGGGCCAGCGCCCAGTTTTACCTCTGTGCCGTCGAAGACCCCGCGCCTTACCAGCAGTTCTTTCGCACACTGGAGCAAGCAATCTTCCTGGAAGGCCACGCCGTAGAATAGCTCGTGTAGGGTCTCAAAGCCCCGTTCGTTCAACGACACTCCGCCAACGTACTAGCAGTGTGTTGATAAACCCTACGCCCATCCTTAAGCAGGTCGATCCTCACAGTTACTGACCGAATCTATATGCCCCGCAGGCTGTTCAGAAAGGCTGTCCAGCAAGGCCGCAGCGAGCGAAGAGGCGAATCGTACTCCGGCCTGTACGTTGAGCCTCTGAGCGACGTGAGAACGCTGCTGGCGGCCTTTGTCAACAGCCTGCTAGGCTGCCATCGTGTAGGGCTGCACATTTGCCAGAGTCTCTTGCAGCTGCGCTCGGGCTTCTGTGAGGAGTGCTGGAAGGTTGGCCGGCACAAATCTTGTGGCAGTAATGGCCTGGGGGCTGAAGGCTACTGACGCAGGGCGTCGACTGGAATCGAGTTCATCATAATCAACCACAGCACCAGCTATGTGCACGATGGATGCTTGTAGGATAAATTCACCGGCATCCTTTGGGCTCAGTTGGCAACGGACCGCTTGCTCGATCTGTACAGGCAAGCCCCAGGATCGGATGAGTTCAGCTCCGACTTCTGCAAAGTCACAGCCAATATTAGACTGCTCCACCTCAGCCAATGACGCTTCCAGATACCCTGCTTCAATCAGCGCAGACTGAGCCCGCTGTGGAACGGTCTGGTACAAGATATAGTGGCCGATATCGCGCAAGAGACCTGCCAGATACGACTGCTCCTGGTCATAGACACCACAAGACTTCGCGACTGTTCGAGCCAGTAGCGCACAGAAGAGACTTTTTCTCCAGAACTTGGACTGATCCATCAGATCAACCGGTATTCCCGC
>DIHK01000048.1:35585-38784 GCA_002420115.1 Nitrospira sp. UBA5698 | reverse complement strand
CCGGTCACGGTGTCGACCTGCCTCGACGGTCCATAGGGTGAGTTGTTGGCCATGCGCAGCAGCCTGGCTGCGATGGCCGGATCGAGCTGAAGAGCCTTGACTCGATCTCCCATGGTTGCGTTGGGATCATCCACCACATCCCGCACACGACAATACACTTCGGATAATGTCGACACCGTGGTGCACGCTTGGACCAATTCACTCGCCAATGGCATGGTGGAGCCCCTCCTTCTTGCCTGTCGATGCGGACCGGCTCTCCATCTTCTCTATCGGTTAGGAATGGGCAAAACTATCGTGGAGGCAGGTGACAAGCCTGATGACGTTCCGCCATCACCCTGAATTCTAGTCCTGAGGGGCTGAATCGACCATCAGATTGCAATTCTTTGCATGCGACAATTCCCACGGAACCGATATGGAGAGAACACACGGAGATCGCCAGCTGAAGGACTGATGGAAACTATCACCACTAGAGTTGCCAACCAGCCGACCACTCCCCCAGACCACATATCCTCTTACAGAATCCCGCTCATCGCCCCTTCTTAGTACCGACTTCTCAAGCTGGATAGGATTCTCACCGATACAGTCTCTGGCTTCTATCGAGGAACCCCCTATGCCTTCGGCGACGGAATCAACCCTTATTGACTCGATCCGCCCTCGACTACGTCCAAAACTGAAGCCTCTGTTCGATGAGTCCGGACAGTGCCTGCCGATCCTTCAATCCACTTGTCAGCAAATCCTGAATGATGCGGACCCACAGTCCACTCCCGACAATCTGACGCAAGTGATCAGCCGAGACCATGGGCTCACCTGCAAAGTCTTGCAAGTCGCCAACAGCATCGCGTACAGCCCACGGCAGACGATCAGCGCCATCCCTCATGCCGTGAGCTGGCTTGGACTCGATACCGTTCGCGCTCTCGTCGCCGCCGCACATCTGGTCGAGCAGCTGCACCATTGGCCGACACGCCAGCAAGAACTCCGAACCTTGATCGCCAAGTCCCTTGTCGCCGCCACTTACGCGAATGAGCTTGGAACGGCGATCAACTACCCGCAGCCGAGTCAATTATTTACCGCAGCGCTCCTGTACTCGATCGGAGATTTGGCCATTGCCTACCAGGATCCGGATCTTTTTGAAGCACTCCAGGCAGCCTTCCGGAAAGCGAAGCACCCGGCCGACCGTGTCAGTCAGGAGACCAGGCTTATCGGTGTTTCCCGGTTGACCTTGGCCCAAGCTTTGGCTCGACTGTGGAAGCTACCCGACTATCTCGTCGACCTCTTTGGCACGGTCGAAGAGTTGCCGATGGGACGTTGGCAGAGCACACCACAGACATACCGAGGTCTGGTGGTTGGCTCAATCCGGCTTGTGGAGGCGATGACGCATTCCACATCCTCCACGGCCATTGAGGACGCGAAACGGACACTTCAGCTCGGAAGCGGACTATCTTCACGACGGTTTTCTGAATTGATGAACCAAGCCATGGACCGAGGCCGCCAGCTCACCCGTTCGATGGGACTGGCGATCGATCCACTTCACAACTCTCTGATGCCCTTGAATGGGCACCAGGCCACGGAGACACCCGCACGACAATCCTCAACTACCAGCATACCCAGTAAAGACCATGGACCCGCTCCGTTGAAAGTTTCTCTCAGCCAGGAGGAGCCCCCAGCCCCCATTCGGAATAACCCATTTGAAACACTTCAGGTCTTCCAGAACTCGCTACAAGGCGCGATCGATCTGAATAGCCTCCTTGGAATCTTTATCCAATCGCTCCAGCGGGACGCGGGATTGGGCCGTGTCGGGCTGACACTGCTCAATCCAAACGATAGTGATCTTCTGATCGGAAAGTTGGCGCTGGGCGTCACTCCTCTGGCACCCTATCTCTCCTCTCTTTCGGGTTCACTCAGCCGAGAACATTCCTTCTTCCTCTCGATGCTTAAACGGGTTGAGCCACTCCTAGTTCCAAATCTTTCAGACCAGCCGGCTGGGTCCATGAAACAGGAATTTGTTGATGTTTGGCACCCTACATCGGCAATCCTCGCCCCATTACGAGTGGGGGTGAGACCCATCGGCCTTGTCTACTGTGATCGAGGACCAGGCCGCCCGCCAATACAACCTCAGGACTATCAGGCTTTTCAGTTATTTTTTGCTCAGACGACCTTGGGAATGAATCGTTTAGCCGGCATACTCTAGCCTGGAAGCAAAGCAGAGGAAGCGGACAGACAGCTTCCTGCTCAGGCGGATCAAACCATGGTACAGACACATCGATACCACCGGACTGCTAGGCTGTGCACACCATGATCGAGGTTGGGTTGGGTTCCGCGCTCAGATTTCGACCTGCTTAGGCGGCGACGGCCTGCGGATAAACCAGCGCGAGCGTCTCATTCAGCTGGGCCTGAGCATCCGTCATCAGTTCAGGTAGGTTGGCCAGCACAAAGCCTGTCGCTTCCAGGGCCTGCGGACTACATGGCAGTTCGGCGGGTCGCCACTTCGGGTCACGCTCCTCAAAATCGACGACCTCTCCAGCCAAATGCACAATGGATGCATGCTGAACATAGTCACCGGCTTCGTTCGGGCGCAGTTGATGACGGATAGCCTGTTCAATCTGCACGGGCATCCCCCAGGAGTGGATGAGTTCAGCCCCCACCTCAGCAAAGTCACACCCAATATTAGATTGTTCCACTTCAGCCAGAGAGGACCCGAGATAACCTGCTTCGATGAGTGCAGACTGGGCCCGCTCCGGTGCATATTGATAGAGGACATAGTGACCAAGATCTCTCAGCAGACCTTCCACGAAAAACCGCTCACTGTCCTTAATCCCACAGGACTTCGCAAGCTTTCCGGCCAGCAATGCGCAGAGTACACTCCGATGCCAGAACTTCGCCACATCCATCAGTTGAATCGGCACTCCGGCAAAGGTTTTTCCGATCGTCGTCGCTGTCACAAGGTCGATGGTCGCCTGCGTTCCAAGCAGACTGACGGCACGGGAAATCGTATCGATCTGTTTTGGAAACCCATAGATGGGACTGTTGACAATGCGAAGAAGTCTCGCTGAAATGGCCGGATCCAGCTTCAAAACCTCGGCAAGATCCCCCATGGTCGAGTTGGAGTCTTCGACCACTTCCCGTACACGGAAGTAGATCTCCGGCAAGGTGAAAATGGAGGTACAGGACTGCACCAGTTCTTGTGCCGTTGGCATGGTCG
>DIHK01000048.1:31011-35272 GCA_002420115.1 Nitrospira sp. UBA5698 | reverse complement strand
TAGACCGAACTGTAGTGCTCAACTGACCACGACTTGACCGAGAACACTCGGTAGGGTTGAGGATAATTTGGTAACTGCTGCGAAGCCAACTGGCAGGCGCCAGGGATGGCTCATCTGATCACTCCGCTCTTCGCAGGTTATCAAGGTCTGCGTTAGATCGCCTGAGCTCGCTTTTCCTCTAACTCAGTCCAGCGAGCATACAGGCGCTCAACTTCCGCCTGAGCGGCGTGGAGTGCGGTATGTCGCTCTTGTAACTCAACAGCTGATGACGCGATGGACGGATCATCGGCGGAGGCTTGGCAAATGCCAACCCGTTCTTCGGCTTTCAGGATCCTTGCTTCGATCTGATCCCACTCCTTCTGCTCTTTGTATGACAAACCTTTCCGTTTTGATGGTTTGCCCAAGACGGAGCGCTCCTCTGAAATCCGAATGCTTCTTTCCTCGGTCGCTTTCCTTTCCTGCCCCGCTTCCCATTGCGCATAGTCGGCGAACCATTCGGCACGGCCCGCTCCATCCAATGCCAGCAGCCTGGTGGAGACGCGGTCCAGTAGCCATCGGTCGTGGGTCACAAGAACTAGTGCTCCGGTAAATTCCAGCAGGCTGTCTTCCAGCACATCAAGCGTGGGAATATCCAAGTCGTTCGTCGGTTCATCGAGGATCAAGAGATCCGCTGGCTGAAGCATGAGTCGGGCGATCAACAATCTGGCCTGTTCCCCGCCGGACAAGCGAGAAACCGGGAGATCCAACTGTTCCGGGCGGAACAGAAAGCGCTTGGCCCATGAAACCAGATGGACGGACCGGTCCTGATACACGACGGCATCGCCACCAGCTGGAGCGAGGGCTCGCCTCAATGAGGCCTGCTGATCCAGGGACTCTCGATGTTGTTCGAAGGTGACAATACGCAATCGATCGGCGCGAGTAATCGTACCGACATCAGGCGTCAAGCTGCCGGCCAGCAGTTTGAGCAGTGTGGACTTGCCGCTCCCATTCGGTCCGAGCAGCCCAATCCGCTCACCCGGCCCGACCTGCAGATCAAGATTGTTCACAATTGGTTGCGCGCCCAGCGTCTTCGCCAGACCAACCACCTCAATCAGTTTCTTGGATCGTCGCCCGGAGGCGGTGAAATCAATCCCTGCAGACCCCTTGGATTGCCGAGTCTCGATATCTGTTAGCTCACTGATCATCCGACCGGCCTGGTCGATCCGAGCCTTGGCTTTGGTCGTCCTGGCTTTGGGACCTCTCCGCAGCCATTCCACCTCTCGCCGAACTCTGTTGGCCAACGAGGCCTGATAGTTGGCCTGGGCCTGCAACGCCGCATCGCGCTGCTCCAAAAACTCGCTGTATCGACCCTTGGCCTCAAAGAGGCCATTGGGGTATTGGCGGTTCAGTTCCCAAATCCTGGTAGTGACCGCTTCCAAAAAACGCCGGTCGTGACTGATCACGATGAAGGCATGGGGCTCGGCTTTCAGGAGGCCTTCAAGCCAGAGAATACCCTCGACGTCCAGATGGTTGGTCGGCTCATCCAGCAGCAGCACATCCGGCTCCAACATCAGCGATCGTGCAATCGCCAATCGCTTCTTCCATCCGCCGGACAGTGTCGAGACGGTTTGATCAGTGCGGACAAACCCGCCGAGACTCAGGGCTCTGGCGATGCGCCCACCCTGTTCATGGGGGTCCAGCCCCTCGTCGGAAAGTACTTGAACCAGCGCATCTTCGACTGAGTGCTGTTCGGCAAACGATGGTTCCTGCGGTACATAACCGATCCTGAGCTGCCGTCGCACAGAACGAGTACCACTGTCTGGTTCCTCCAATCCAGCGAGAATTTTGAGCAACGTCGATTTTCCAGACCCGTTCGGGCCGATGAGGCCGACATGATCCCCCTCGCTCAATCCGAGCGACAGATCGGTGAACAACGGTTTCACTCCATAACTTTTTCCAAGAGACTCACAACTGAGCAGGATGGCAGGCGGCATAGTTAGCGGTGGCCCATTTCTATGGTGATCCAGTTAGTCCGGCGCACATACCTTCCCAAGGACATGGTCAACAACCTTCTTGAACAGGCTGAAGCACGGTAGGAGGGTCTGGCAACCAGATTGGATTGTTAGGACTGTTTCAACTCTTCAAAGGCTCGGAGGAGATCGGAAACGGAAAGTACACCGATAATAGTGGCATCAGCCGTCACGGGAAGATGTCGGATCCCCTGCTTCTTCATGAGTGCCCTCGCTTCGGACAAAGACTCATCCTCTTCAATCGTGATGATGGAGCGACTCATGCAGGTTGCCACTGTCGTCGTATTCGGATCCAACCCTTTGGCGACCGCCTTCCTCGTCAGATCTGAATCAGTCACAATGCCGATATACCGTGAACCATCGTCCACAATGAGCGATCCCACCTTATACTTCTGCAACAGCTGCCCGGCTTGTTTGATCGTGGCGTCTTTATGGATACTCCGTACCTCATGCGACATATAGTCTTCGACGAGCGCCTGGTCGAGTCCCTTACCTTTCCTCGTCGCCTGCAAACGGCGACGCAATTCAAGATCCGCCAGACAGCTTTCCAGCACTTGTCGACGCTGGTGGAGGCTTTCACGCTCGACATTGTGCGTCCCGCTCTCCTGCGCCTCTTCCGGCAACAATGCTGATTCACCGGACTTTGCAAAGAAGTAGGCTTCGGATTCATCCGACGCGGCGCCGAACACCTGCCCGATCAGCTCCTCAGCCGACTCATCAAACTCCTCCAGGGAAAGCGAGGTCCGCTTGCGGGAAAGAAAGGGCTGGAATTTTACGAGCTGCTGTTTGAACCGGTCAACATACCGGTCGAGAATATCACTCCGGGTCAACCCTGTGCGGACTCGTTTCGGCATCGGCGCCCTCCTCTGGTGTGAACGTGAGAATACCCTATGCGATGACGCCGCTCAAGCGATCCCTGACGCAGGAAGGAGCCCACTGACTGATCCCATACATTCCTGCTTGATTTTTCTGCCTAAGAACCCGTATGTCCATCTCGTTCACCATTCACTTACCCAGGCGTTCGATGTCAAACCGGATCGTTCCCAGTCTATTGTGCCTTCTGTCTGTCGTGCTGATTGTCTTGGCTAGTCCAGCTATTGCGGGATGGATTGCGATCGAGAAACAGCACCAACCTGCTGGGATTGAGACGATCTATGTTGATCCCGAGCAGATTCAGCGAACAGACACTCGTGCGACTCTTTGGCAGCTCACGGATCTCAAGTGGAACAACACCACCCGCTTCCTGTCGTTGAAAACGCACAAGGAATTCGACTGTGCGAACTCACGAGTCCGAACGCTCCAAGTGATCGAATTTTCCCGCCAGATGGGCACTGGCCGGTCACGCTCCGGCTACATTGAAAACGGCAACTGGCAGGCGATCGGCACCCACGGTGTTGATCACGCACTTTCCAAGACGGCCTGCGGGAAGTCTTGACGCGTGACCGCTCAAGCTTCCCGACCATGCCGATGAGTGCCGTGCACTAGACGTCGTAGTACATGAAAAACTCGTATGGATGTGGGCGCAGGCGCATTGGATCAATCTCCTTGCTCCGCTTATAGCCGATCCAGGCTTCGATCAGATCTTCCGTAAACACCTCTCCTTTAAGGAGGAACTGATGGTCTCTCTCTAAACTGTTTATGGCCTCATCCAAGCTTCCAGGCATGGTGGGAATGCTGGCCGCTTCCTTCGGATCAAGATCGTACAGGTCCTTTTCAGCCGGCTCACCTGGGTTGATCTTGTTCTGAATCCCATCAAGCCCCGCCATAAGCATCGCCGAAAATGCCAAATAGGGATTACAGGATGGGTCTGGAAATCGCACTTCGATTCGCTTCGCCTTGGGGCTCGGCGAATACATGGGAATTCGGACACCCGCAGATCGGTTCCGACTGGAGTAGGCCAACAGCACCGGTGCTTCGAATCCAGGGGTAATGCGCTTGTAGGAGTTTGTCGTTGGATTCGTAAAGGCCGCCAGGGCCGGCGCGTGCTTGAGAATCCCACCGATATAATATAGGCAGAGCTGCGAAATTCCTGCGTAGTCTTTCCCGGCAAAGAGCGGCTTCCCCTCCTTCCAAATGCTCTGGTGCGTGTGCATCCCAGATCCTGCATCGCCGAAGAGCGGCTTGGGCATGAAGGTCACCGTCTTTCCATGACGACGAGCCACATTCTTGACGATGTACTTGTACATCATCATCTTGTCCGCCGTACGCAGGAGCGTATCAAATCGAATATCGATCTCGGCTTGGCCGGCAGT
>DIHK01000048.1:0-30681 GCA_002420115.1 Nitrospira sp. UBA5698 | reverse complement strand
GGCGCGACCGGGAAATACCCCTGCTTATGCCGAAGCTTTCCCCCAAGGTTGATTCCCTCTTGCCCCATGTTCCAAGCGCCTTCTTCCGAATCGAGATAATAGAAGCCGCTGTGGCTCGTCTGATCATAGCGCGCATGATCGAAAATAAAGAACTCTGCTTCAGGTCCCCAGAACGAGTTGTCGCCAATCTTGGTGCTTTGGAGATAGCGTTCCGCCTTTTGTGCGATAAACCGTGGATCCCGCTCATAATTTTCACGGGAAATCGGATCCACAACATTGCCGGTTAAGCTGAGCGTGGGTACCGCCGTAAACGGATCCAAGAAGGCCGTCGCCGGATCAGGAACCACCAGCAAATCGCTGTTATTAATTGCCTTCCAGCCACGAATCGACGATCCGTCAAGGCCGGAGCCGTCCTTGAACAAGGTTTCCGTCAGTTCGCTCACAGGGATGGTCATATGCTGCCACACACCCGGCAGATCGATGAATTTCAAGTCCACCATCTGCACTCTGTGCTTCTTTGCGAACTCCAAGACCTCACGCACGTTCATTGCCATCCTCCTTTGGAGATCCTCAGCGATGATTGTTCACCACTCAAGTCTCGTTCCCCTCACAGAGCCAACTCTCCTGTTTCTCCAGTCCGAATCCGCACCGCATCGCTCAGTTCTCGCACAAAAATCTTGCCGTCCCCGATACTACCGGTCTTGGCCGCCGTCATGATAGCCTCAATAACTCGAGGAACTTGGGCATCTGTGACAGCGACCTCGATCTTGACCTTTGGGACAAACTCAATCGTATATTCTTGCCCACGATAGGTTTCCTTGTGCCCCTTCTGACGCCCAAATCCCTTGACTTCCGAGACGGTCATGCCCTGAATACCGATCTCCAAAAGCGCATCCTTGATCTCGTCCAACTTGAACGGCTTGACGATCGCCTCAACCAGCTTCATGTCAGCGCCCTCCTTCACCCAACCAGTTCACAACCCATCAAGGCATTGAAGGGAGCACCCTAGGAACACCCTCCGGCGAGCTGGGAGACCTGGGCGCTTGGCAGACCACCGCCCACCCACTCATTTTGCCGTCCTTACTTTGGGGCGGGTATCATAGCCTATCCATTGCTGTCGCTCAATGTAGAAATCATACAGAGGCCATCCAAGCGCTGAAACTCGCACTGTTTGGTCCCGGATCGCTTCGCGAGATAGAGCGACTCCACATCAAGTAGGAAACACTCGCATCCATGATGCGGTACCCGCGCATAAGCCAGCGAAAACAGGAAGAGAACCTCACAACCTCCGATATCCGTTGGTAATGGGCATCCGTCGATCCTTCCCGAGCGCGCAAGGCGTAATTTTGACGCCAATGGGTGCCTGATGGCGCTTGAACTCACTACGATCGACCATCGTCACGACGCGAGCGACCGTCGCGCGATCGAATCCGGATTTGATGATTTCGTCAGGAGAGCGATTCTCTTCAACATATGCCTGAAGAATCAGATCGAGGATGGAATAGGGAGGTAACGAATCTTCATCTTTTTGATCTGGCCGTAACTCGGCACTTGGAGGCCGATCCAGCGTCCGCTCTGGGATTACCGGCAAGGGGCCACAGCCATTCCGAAACCTTGCCAACGCGTAGACCATCGTCTTCGGCACATCCTTGATGACGGCAAAACCGCCGGCCATATCACCATAGAGCGTGGCATACCCGACGCTTAACTCGCTCTTGTTTCCAGTCGTCAACACCAGGTCTCCAAATTTGTTCGACACCGCCATGAGCAGAGTCCCGCGAATACGCGCCTGGAGGTTTTCCTCCGTCGTATCGACCTGGCGATCGCCAAACGTCGGGGCCAGCGAGCGGCAATAGGATTCAAACGTAGGGGTAATCGAGATTACGCTTAAGTCAATACCCAGACGTCCCACAAGCGCCGACACATCTGCCTCACTTTCCTGTGAGGTGTACGGAGACGGCAGAAAGACCCCCCGGACTCGATCAGCTCCGAGCGCATCCACCGCGACCACCGCCGTTAACGCTGAATCAACCCCACCACTCAGGCCAATCGCCACCCGCGCAAAACCATTCTTCTTCACATAGTCCTTGACCGCTAGCACCAAGGCTCGATAGATCTCTTCAAGGTCCTCAATCGGTTCAGTCACAGTCGATCTGATCGGAGGCCTCATCTTCTCTATGGCCAGCATTTTCACCGAATAGCGATCAAGATCCGCACCTATGGTCCCGGCTATCCGGATCTTCCTCCTCTGAGGCCGACGTCCAGACGGAATCGCATCCACGCCTACATCAGCCACCACCAACTCTTCTTGAAACGCACCACCGCGAGCCAGCACTCCACCGGCTCTATCGAGAATCACGCTGTTCCCATCGAACACCAGCTCATCCTGACCACCGACCATGTTGACATACGTAACGATCACCCCATTTTCGCTCGCGCGAGCGGCCAGCAATTGCTCTCTCGTGCGACTTTTCCCACGATGAAAGGGTGATGCGCTGATATTGACGATGATCTCAGCCCCAACTGCAGCCTGCCTACGAATCAGGCCTTTCGAACACTCAAGATCTTCACAGAGCGTCACCCCGATCACGACTCCGCGAACTCGAAGCAACGAGAGTCGTTGACCTGGTTGAAAATATCGACTCTCGTCGAATACCCCATGGTTCACCAGCGACTGCTTGTGATAGTTCCCGAGCAACCTATGATCAGCAATCAGCGCCGCAGCGTTATAGAGCTCGGGGCCACCTGCTCCGCAGCTCGAAGACCTTGGGTTGCGCTTCAGATCTTGCCCCACATAGCCCACGATGGCCACCAACCCACGACAGGCCGGAATGATCTCTTGCAAGGCCCGTCTATTTTCACTCACAAACCATGGCTTCAGCAGAAGGTCTTCCGGGGGACATCCCGTAATTGCTAGTTCAGGAAACGCCACAAGGTCGACCTTGGCTTTTCTTGCCTCACGAACCCAACTCAGGATCTGACGAACATTCCCATTCAGATCTCCCACCGTCGGATTCATCTGTGCGAGTGCGATTCGTAGAGTCTTCATCACGCTCCAATTCAGGAGACACTGCTCGGGGATACTTCACTGACGGGTAAACGGGAAATGTCCCCCACGGTCAGAGAGGCACTCAATCAGACCATCACGCTGAGCAGGTATGGTCATCGAGTCGGCTCATGACTGGGCCACCCATCGATCAAAGACCTCTTTGCCCAGCGGAGCCATGCGAACCTCTCCAATACGTATCGGCCACACGCCAATCACCTGTCCGGCCGACACCTTTTTGTCGTGAAGCATGGCCTTCCAAATCTTCGTCGGCGTCGCGTGTGGCATACGGTCGCTGAGCCCTGCCTCAGTGACCATCCGTCGAATAGCTTCGACAACCTTGTGGGTACAGAAACCTTGAAAACATGCAAGATCAGCCTCCTGTACCAACCCGATACCGACGGCCTCCCCATGCACAAGTGATGTGTACCCTCCCAACGCTTCCAGCGCATGTCCGATCGTATGGCCATAGTTGAGGATTCTTCTTCGATCCGATTCCCGCTCATCCGCAGCCACGACCTCAGCTTTGATCTCGCAAGACCGTTTCACCACACTGGCCACGACTTGGGGGATCTGTTTCTGCAGCGCAGGCATCTTTCGTCCCAGATACCCAAAAAATGCTTCATCTGCAATGATTCCATACTTAATGACCTCGGCAAGACCGGCGACCCACTCGCGCCTGGGCAACGTACGCAGGGTCAGAGGATCGATCCAAACTGCACGCGGCTGATAGAAGGACCCGATCAGGTTCTTCCCTAGTTGATGATCGACACCGGTCTTTCCTCCGACACTGGAATCTACTTGTGCCACAAGCGTCGTTGGTACTTGGATATATGGAATCCCACGTTGGTAAATCGAGGCTGCAAACCCGGCCAGATCCCCGACCACTCCACCTCCCAAGGCTAAAAGATGCGACGACCGTTCAAACCGGTGTCGGGCCAACACATTGAGAATGCGTTCTACCGTGTGTAACGTCTTAGACCGTTCCCCAGGTCCAAGGATGATCGAGACCGGTTCAAGCCCAGACCGCTTTGCGGACTCGACAATCTCCTTCAGGTAATGCTGCGCAACATGCCTGTCTGTGACAATTCCAATCTTCCCCTTCAGACCGCGACGCTTCATTTCCCTACCGAGTTTCTCCAAAAGCCCAGCTCGGATGGTAATGTCGTAGCTTCTGTCAGCCAGAGAAACGGCAACCGTTGACCCGGAAGTCATATGGCAACCTCACTGATCGTAACACCGAAGAAAATTATTGTGTTTTACCCCAACACACCGCGTGACACAGCGATTGAGGAGGCATGGTAACACAGCCTCGTTGAACTAAAAAGGCAGGCGCGTTCCATCCCGCGTGCCAACTCTTGGATGGAACGTCCTGACGTCATTCTACGAAAGCAAAGGCCTGCCGATGCGTTGTCGCATCGGCAGGCCTTTGCTAATCACGGATATGGAGTCAGACCTACGTCTTGATAATGCTTGGCGTGAGGAAAATGAGCAGCTCTTGCTTGGACACTGTCTCAGACTTATTCTTGAATAACCAGCCCAACACCGGCATTCGGGATAGATAGGGAACCCCCTGCACGTTGTTCCCCTGCGTATCAACGAAGACGCCACCGATCACCATGGTTTCCCCATCTCTGACGATCACCTGCGTCGTCGCTTCTCGCCGGTCAATGCTTGGTCCCGCGGGATTACTCCTCGCACCGACGGCATTGCGAGTCGCGCGGACACGCATTAGGATTCGCTTCGATTCCTCCTTCGGATCTCGCGACGTAATTTGCGGGGTAACATTCAATTCCAAATTTGCATCGACAAACGTCGTTTGAGTCCCCTGCAATGACGTGGTTTGGAAAGGAATCGATTCCCCCTGGGAGATCTTGGCTTCCCGCTTATCCAATGTGGTGATTTTTGGTGCCGCGATCACCTTGCTTAATCCCAACAACTCCCCGGCCGATAGCCGCATATCCAGAGCGAAGTCTCCACCAAGTTTTCCAAAAGTCCATCCAATCGATGGAACGGCCGGCAACCCACCGACCTGAGCCGGCAAGTTGACCAAGAAGTTTCGATCAATCGTACTGCTTCCCGTTCCAGCAATCTGGCTAAACGGGCCAGTCAGATTCGAGAGGGCAAAGAAATCCGTGGGTGTCCGGTTCCCAGCCTGGAACCCCCACTGGATCCCCAACCCGCGGGCATACACCGTATCAGCCTGAACAATGCGCGCTTCAATCTGAACTTGCGGCACCTCAAGATCAAGCCCTTCAACAAGCTGTCGAATGATTCCCAGCTTGGTTTCTGTGTCACGCACGATCAGCGCATTGCTTCCGGCATTGAACTGCATGAGACCGCGTGGGCTCAAGTTCTGCCGCAGCGAGGTCATCAACTCTTGTGCCTGAAGGTTTCTGATATAAAAGACTCTGTCGACTAATTCCTCAGCCTTGGTCTTCGAGTCCTTCGCCCGCGCCTCTTCATCCTGCTGCTTCGCAATATTGGCCAATGAATCGACCCACACGATACTCCCCTGTCGAATCATGCCTAGTCCATTCATCTTTAAGAGCATCTCCAGCGCTTGATCCCACGGCACACTGACCAACTTCATGGTGACTTTCGACTTGACCCCTTCCCCAACCACGATATTGAACCCGCTGACCTCCGCAATCAATCGGAGGATATTGGTGATATCAGCTTGTTGAAAATCGAGAGAAATACGACGCCCCACATATCTGGTCTGCCCGACCACAAGATCATCAGATCGCTCGTCCTTCTCAGGAGAGACCGCCTCTCCACCCATCTGTACTCGTTGTATTTTAAATTGAGTGTGCGTTGGACTTATGATGCGCACCGTCCGCTTCACTAAACGATCTGCCGGCTCATACAAGCCCT
Organism: Nitrospira sp. UBA5698; assembly: GCA_002420115.1. GTDB lineage: Bacteria > Nitrospirota > Nitrospiria > Nitrospirales > Nitrospiraceae > Nitrospira_D. The sequence goes on along the minus strand of DIHK01000048.1, from coordinate 24,758 downwards.
TACGACTTTTCAGAACAACGACCGACGGTCCTTTCTTCTCCAGCGATCCCGCGACCATCGCATTGGTTCGCCGCTCACTCGGCTTCAAGGTAATGAACACCTTATTCTCATCACGAGTCACAGAATAGATCGGACGTTCCGCCACATCGAACACCAGCCTCACCTTGTCGGCATGATGCCCCACCCGGATCTTCTTGAGCAGATAATGATCGGCCTGCACCACGGATCGCCGAAGAGTAGAGGACACAGCCGGAACATCAATAATCAACCTCGATTCATCCAAGAAGTTGGTTTCCGGGAACAATTGGCCATCCCCAGCAAGTATAATCGTAACCAGATCCGACTCAGGGCGAACTTCGATTGAAGTCAGGGTCTGCGCCAAATATCGCATAGACGGACTTTCGACAGGCGTCATTTCCTTTGGCTTGACCCCGTTCATCTCGTCTGCCAAAGCAGGCATCTCCCCGGCCGCAATCCAGCCAGCAAAGGCCAGCCCACAGGGCATAAGCAAAGGTCTCGCCGTCAGGATACTCTTCATACCGGAGAATAATGGTTTCATTCTGCACCCTCTTTGGGATGTAGGAGCTTCACATGCTCCCGTTCCTGCTTCTTACCGTACACATCAGTAAATCGCTCTTGAACGATGATGCCGCGCTCGGTCACCGCACTGACCACCCCGTTGTTCTGACCAATTCGCGTACCCCGCCGAACGGTATACCCATGTCCTTCAGGCGTCTGCACCATCGCCGTGTAGCCATAGGCCCCCCACACAATGGCAATCAGATTGAGTTCCGTCAGTGTCACACGTTGTAACGGAGGGAGTGTGCTATCCGTTTTCCCTACCTGAAGCTCCTGGATAATAGGAGCAAATGGATCTCGACGCCCAGAAGGATCGTATCCCAACCCACCCATCCCCTCGACGAGCGGCAATTCGGATGGGCCCTGGCTATTTCCAGTCGGCAAGGCCGTGTCCATCGCAGGAGGAGTCGGAGGTGGTACTTCTGACACGGAAGGCATCTTGATAGAGTCATGTCGCATTGGAGCGATCTGTCCAGGAATGGGAGAGGATTCGGCTTGGACATATTCACTCCCTAGGGAAACACTCCACCAACAAGCCGCACAGACAGCGGCACACTGCGCATACCACCACACTCTCCTCTGACCTGGCTCAATCTCTAAACAATACATCGGTTCAGCATCCTCTATTTGCCAGCTTTCGCTACTTTTGAAGCAGGCACCGGTTGCGCTGTTCCGGAAACTGGTTTCTCCTGTGGTGCTGCATAGGCGATGAGATCGAAGGTAGTTTGCGAAATAAATCGTCCCTGCTCCATTCGAGGAGACCCCATCTTAAGCCCCGACACCGTGATGATTCTGGGCAGTCGATTGATCCGGTCAAAAAACAACGCAGCAGTGTGATACACTCCCGCCACCTCCACGCTCACCGGCATTTTCACAAACAGCTTCGACGGATCTTCAGCCTGTGCCCCAGGACGCCATAACTTGATGTCCAATCCGAGTCGCACCCCGAGATCCGAAACCTGCTTGAGCAACATGATGGCCTCTTCTTCCGGGGGAAGGCGTTCTTTTTTCTTGGCCAATTCGATTTCGAGCTGCTTATTCGCCGCGACTAACTCATCGAGATGTTTCACCTTGATCGTTAACGTTTGAATTTCGCTTTCCAGTTTAGTGTTCTCTGCCTCGAGAGCCGCAATGCTTTCGGACTTGGGTTCTGCAATGTAGAAATAGAAACCGGCAATCATGCCGCCGACCACAAGCAGTAAGAGGGCAACCTTTTGAGAAGCCGGCACACTGCGAAGTGCGTCAAGGTTAAGTTGAGGCAACGCCATGTTTATCCCTTTAGGCGAAACGCCAACCGAAATTGATAGAGATTGATCTTATTCTCCACTGCAGCCTTACTTTCTTGCAGATTAATACCGGTAAAATAGTCCGTTCGACGCAAGTTGTTCACGAATTCCACCACGTCGTCGTTGGTTAATGCCTTTCCTTCCAGCTCGACTGTTTCAGAAGCCACACCCAGCTTGGTCAGCCACACCTTGAGTGGCTCTAGGCTCTGGCTGACATGGTCGAGCACCTTTACTGGCCCCATTCTTGACTGTTCAAGCTGATCAATGATTCGATTCTTATCCTCAAGCAGTTTCTTCTTTTGTTCAAAGTCCTGAACTTGTTTAACCTGCTCTTTCAGCTGAGCCACTTGCTTTTCCTTCGTCTGCTTCTCCTCCTGCCTCGCTTCCAGCTCGCTGTCCAATGCAGCGGAATACCACCAACAACCGGCCAGTGTCACCACGACGACCCCTACACCAAGGATTGCTTGGGCCCGTACATCATACTGCGGCTTTGCCTGTCGCCCCTTTGAACCACCTGGAAGCAGGTTAATCCTTATCATCGGTCACCCACTGCCCGTAGGGCTAACCCGACCCCAACTGCTGCTGCGGGTGCGAGCTCTGCAAGAAGATCAGGGTCCATCTCACACCCTGTGGTATCGATCTCAGCGAAGGGGTCAGCCATTTCCACCGGGACTTGCATTCGATCACTCAACTGCTGAATCAGCCCTTTCGCCCTGGCAACACCACCGCAGACTAGTACGCGGTTGAGGTCGGCGTTGGCACCAGAGGTCTTGAAGTAATCCACCGTTCTGGCAATCTCGGAAGCCACTTCGGCATTCACACTGTCCAAGACATTACCCACCGACACCCCAGCGGATTCTCCAATTCCCTCCTTCTTCTTACTTTCTTCTGCTTCCTCGAACGAGAGCCCCATTTCCCGCTGGATCGCCTCCGTGTATCTGTTCCCTCCCAGTGGAATATCTCGGGTAAAGAGAGATGAACCGGCACGTATAATGTTCACATTCATGACACTGGCACCTAGATTGACCAAGGCGGTTGTTTCTTCCTGTGCCAATGGATAGTTGATTCCGTGCATATTTTCTATGGCGAACGCATCGACGTCCATCACCATCGGAATAAGCTTGGCGGTTTTCACAAGCTCCGTCAGCTCATTGATCTTGTCCTTCTTAGCGGCGACAAGAATGACCGCCATATCCCCCTGGCCGTCGCTTGATGGGTCAGGAGGCAATACATGGAAATCGATGTTGACTTCGTTGATATCGAAAGGAATGTATTGCTCAGCTGCCAGTTTCACTTGGCCTTCAAGCTCTTCATCGGGCATTGGGGGGAGGCTTATCTTTTTTACGATGACGGCATGCCCCGAGATAGAAACAGCGACGTGCTTATTTTTAATGTTCGTTTCCTCAAACAGTTCCTGTATAGCTGAGACCACACGCCCCTCATCCATCACGGTCCCATCGACAATCACTTCTGGTTCAAGCGGCTTCACCCCAAACTTTTGAAGAAAGTACCGGCCCTTACTTTCCTTGAGTTGTGCGACCTTAATTGCGCTTGATCCAATATCAAGCCCCACAAGCTGTCGACGGGGGGTCAACATTGAGATCACGTCTGTTTCAACAAGCTTTTTTAATGAACTCAGCATGTGTCACCTGAACTCTACACGACGCGTTTCCTGGCACAAATGACTTTCTCAATTTCATCCACATTCTTCGGTGTATAGAGTCGCCAGTTCCTCCAATCGCGTGCGGGCCGTGCAATAACCCCTTCTCGTTCCCATCGAAAGAGTGTTGCCTTGGAAATATCGAATAATTGGCATACCTGATTGGCCTTAATTCCCGTATCTGCATCATAAACCGTACGATTTTTCACTGTAGTATTTACACTCAACACACGACCCTTACTACTCATAAAGGCAAGTATAGTCAATATGCTCGACCTGTCAAGGAAACAGCTGGAAGTGACGTACGGAGGCAAGAACCCGGTCAGGGTAAGGCCAATAAGGAGCTAGGATTTATCAATATCTCTATATTTGATGCCTACTTGGTAACCCAGCTCCGCAAATCGCTCACAAAGATGTCCGGCAATCACCACTGAGCGGTGCCGCCCACCGGTACATCCAATTGCAATGGTGAGATAGCTACGCCGCTCCCGCTGATACAGCGGCAGGAGAAACTTGAGAAGCCCTTCGACATGTTCAATGAACGCAATCGCCTCCGAGTCCGCCAGCACGAACTTACGAACCTGGTCGTCCTTGCCAGACAACGGCTTGAGATCCGGCACAAAGAAAGGGTTCTTCAGAAAGCGCACATCGAACAAGAGATCAATATCATACGGCACTCCGAACTTATACCCGAATGCTAAAAACGAGATAGTGAGTCGTCGATCGGATGAGTTCCGCAAAAACTCCTTCCCCAGTAGATCACCAAGTTCATGCACGGTAAGATCCGACGTATCGATGATCCGATCCGCCTGTCGTCGCAACTCAGCAATCCGTTCCTTTTCAAATCGAATCCCCTCCCCAACGGGTCGATGGGGCAAGAGAGGATGAGGTCGCCGAGATTCAGAAAAACGCCGGATGAGCACCTCCTCCCTAGCTTCGAGAAATAGCACCTGCACGGCATGGCCAAGAGCTTTGATGCGTTCAAGAATCCCCACGAAATCGGCAAAAAATCCTCGCTCTCGTACGTCAACGCCGAGCGCGACGTTTGCGATTTCACTATGTTGCTGGTGACAGAGATCAACGAAGGTTGGAAGGAGGGCAGGAGGGAGATTATCAATACAGAAATACCCGGCATCCTCGAATGCCTTTAACGCATAGGATTTGCCAGATCCTGACAGTCCACTGATGATGACCAGATTAAGTTGCGCCATGAGACTCCGTTCGTCCTCCTGAATCCCCGGACGGCAATCCACGAACGACGACCCCCTGGTCATAGGCTCTATCGAGGAGAAACGCTCTACAAGTCTTTCCTTATTCAGAGCTTACGCCACCCGATAGACCCTGCGAACCAATGAGGCCAGATTCCTCACTGCGCGTTTCCCAAGCAGTCCGTCTCAGGAAACCACTGTTCGTTTTTTTGACTTGTCTGGCTTGTGGTTAACAAGACGTTCCTTTAATTTCCGAAACTGCGCATCGACACGGTCGACAAGCGCATCGATGGTGGCATACATCTCTGGCGTTGTGATCTTCGCTTGTACGCGCTTTCCGCTCACAATACCGGTAACTTCTGCCTTGTGTTGAAGCTTTTCAACCCCCAATATGACCTGTAACGACTCAACCCTTAACCCATACCGATCCAGTCGGCTCAATCGAGCTTCGACATAACTTCTCAGTGCTGGCGTTACGTCCATGTGGCGGCCTGTGATTTTTAATGTCATGCCTACCTCCCATTTGTTCCAGCCTGATACGGTACCACCCTCATCAAAAAAACTGTTTTCGCTGACTTGCTGAAGCAATATTCAACTCCGCTCGATACTTCGCAACCGTCCGCCTCGCAATGCGCACCCCCTGAGCAAAAAGCCTGGCCGCAATCTCTTCGTCTTTCAATGGTCGCTTGGCATCCTCCTCACCCACCATAATCTTGATCATATCTCGCACCGATACCGAAGAGTGCATGCCGGACGGTTCGTCAGCCCGCTGGAGTCCGGCATTGAAGAAGAACTTCAGCTCCAACATCCCTTGCGGACAATACATGTATTTATTGGCTGTGACTCGACTGATCGTGGACTCGTGCATTCCAATATCCTCTGCTACCTGCTTCAAGACTAAGGGCTTCAGATACTGTACTCCATGCTCAAAAAACTCCTCTTGAAATTTAACGATACTCGAGACCACTTTCACGATCGTTCTATTCCGCTGCTCGATGCTTCGAATCACCCACTGGGCAGCTCTCATCTTTTCATCCATATAGGCCTTCGTCTCAGGTGCACCACCCTGCCCGGATGAAATGAGCTGTTTATAGTACGGACTGATTCTCATGCGAGGCAGTCCGTCATCGTTTAACAACACAACCCACTCGCCTTCGTTCTTGACCACAAACACATCCGGTACGATCACGTAGTTCTGAGTATTGATAAACGGTCGCCCTGGTTTTGGCTCTAGCTCCCCAATCACCTTAGTTGCTTGAAACACGTCCTCGACTGTAACATTCAGCGCCTTCGCCACCTTTGCATATTGTCTCCGCTCCAGATCTTTCAAATGGTGGAGCACAATGGCTTCAATGACTGCTCCCTTGAGCGCCCCAGGAGGAGCCCCAAGCGACCCGAACGGATTACGGCCTAAATGCCGCAACTGCAAGAGAAGACATTCTGGAAGATCCCTGGCAGCCACTCCCGTTGGATCAAAGGTTTGAATGTCCTTTAGGACGGACTCCGCCTCCGACTCCGAAAAGGTCGTTCCGGCGATGACCTCAGCTAACGAAATGCGAAGATAGCCGTCGTCATCTAAATTCCCAATAATCAAACGACCGACTGTCTTCTCATGATCCGTGAGTGTCGAAAGAGATAACTGCCAGAGCAGATGTTCCTCCAGAGAGGTGGGCTTGGCCACGGTCTGCTCATAGGACGGCAGCTCATCCTGCGCGGAAGCATATTCGGAATCCCCACCCCGCCGATCTCTGCCGATGTACTCTTCCCAACCTGATGCGGAGAACTCTTCCGGTGCCCCCCGCTCCTCCCTCGATTCATCCTGAATGCTTTGTTCCTGCCCAGCCGCCACCGCGACTTCTTCAGCCTTCCCCTCATGGACTGATGATTCACCATCTTCGACGTCGGACTGGACTTCGTCAAGCAGCGGATTCTCCAATAGGTGCTGCGTCAGGCTCTGTTGCAATTCAAGTCGAGACAACTGCAACAACTTAATCGCCTGCTGCAGCTGTGGCGTCATGATGAGTTTTTGGCTAAGCTTGAGATCAAGACGCAGTTTCATGGTCAGCCGGTTACTTTCCTACAATTTAAACTGTTCTCCAAGATAGACCGCTCTGGCTGTTTCGCTCTGAACAATCACGGCCGGAGGGCCAGACTCTAAGATCTCGCCTTCATTAATAATGTACGCTCGATCAACGATGGAGAGCGTTTCCTGAACATTATGATCAGTAATTAAGATACCGATCCCTTTCACCTTCAGCCGAGTAATGATCTGTTGAATATCTGCCACCGCAATCGGATCAATGCCGGCGAATGGCTCATCCAGTAACATAAAGGATGGGGTGGCAGCTAACGCACGCGTAATCTCTAATCGCCGGCGCTCGCCGCCGGAAAGGGCATAAGCCATACTTTTTCGAATGTGCCCAAGGTCCAATTCTTTGAGCAGGGCATCGACCCGTTCATTCCGATCCTGACGAGCATATCCCAGCATTTCTAGAATGGCCAGAACATTGTCTTCCACCGAGAGGCGGCGAAACACGGACGACTCCTGGGGCAGATACCCAATACCCTTACGCGCTCGTTTGTACATTGGAAGGTTCGTCACGGATTCGCCCTTGAAGGTGATCTCTCCTGCATCTGGCTGGCATAACCCAACCATCATGTCAAAAATCGTCGTCTTCCCAGCTCCATTAGGTCCAAGAAGACCCACCACTTCACCCGCAAAGACTTCGATTGCCACGCCTTTGACGACCTTTCGGCCACGAAAGCTTTTCATTAATCCGTTCGCCCGCAGTGATGTGCCACTCGCTCGTGCCACGCTCTCCGCCAGCACCTTCGGTTCTTCCTCAACCTTTGGAGTCATTGTCCATACTGTCCTTCACTTTCAATCCGGATATGGGATCCTCCTTCGACTACGCTACGTTCTTCTGCTAGATAGAGAGTAATCTGCCTACCACTGACACGCGTTCCCTTTTCCCAAGCCACTGGTTCGCCGGTCAACACGACTTTCTCACCGTCTGCAAAATACACAGCCTTTTGGCAGGTCGCATTGCCATTTTCATATTTGATTTTGACCTGATGCGCCTCTCCAATTGCTTCCACACGGTTCACCGAGCGGCTCGACATCGTTGATCCTGGATGCCCTGGCGGAGAGATGGATGAGACTTGAGCGGACTCACGTGGCTCTTCTCCCTTCCGTGCCGGCGCCCCACCATGAGAGTTCTTTGGCAGGAATGACACCACCATCTTATCTGAGTGCACGATCAAGGAGCCTCGAGTGAGCACTACTGTCCCCTCGAAAACAGCCTGGCTATCCTGATTCCGTACCGTCATCCGATTGGAAGTGATGGTCGTTGGAACACCAGGTGCCTCTACGCTCCGCTTCAGACTCCCAGAGTCAGATGTGGGAGAGGCTGCAGAAGATCCTGCCAATGCGACACTAAGAAGTAGACACCAGATCCACATGGACATCTTGGAGTATCTCAAACTCTTCCGATGGTATTCGCCCCATTAGCCCTTGCCCTCGAATCTCCAGCCCATGGCCCACGATTCGAACCGGAGCTGTCGTCCGGATCTCCTTCACTGCCTCTACCCATTCCAGCCGATTGGTATAGATGGTGTATCCACTTCTGGTTTGCACGACGATAGGAGCTTCCTGATTGGCCAATACGAAATCCTTGGTCGCCGTATTAAAGGTACCCTCTTCACCATGGACGGTCACGTCGTCTCCGGATCCTCCATAAAAAGTCAGGACGACCTCCTGCAGTACTGCCCGCTTTTCTTGTTCAAAGAGGCGTGCCTGCTTGGCTCGTACCTGCCATTCCACAGTCTCCCCCTTCGACTGGGTAAAGGTAAACTCCCCCAGTTTCGCATCCGCCTTTTCAATTGTATTCAAGGAGATAGGTCCGCCACTAGAAGAAGACTCAGCATTTCTGAAGAGAAGATAACCAAGAAATACCATCAGAAGGACACTCAAGGAAAGAAGGGCTCGGCGGGCGAAAATTTCCCACATTTCTGAATGATTCTCCAGACATAGGATACCAGACCCTGGTCTGTACCTGGCACGATCTTAGCAGGTGCAATCCATCAAGTAAACGTCTCCCTAGAAATGAAAAGACTCCCACCCCTTACGGCGTGGGAGTCTTTTCATATTAGACCGTGTTATCTGACAGAAAATTATGTAGACGGGGTCGCCTCTACCGGTGAAGTCTGCTCTTGGCCTGCACCAGACTTCTTCTGGACCGTTGTGTCTTGACGAGCCACCAGCTCGATGGCCACCATGTCCGCAGCATCTCCAATGCGACGACGAGTCTTGATAATTCTCGTGTACCCGCCAGGCCGATCCTTAAATCGCGCGGCAACGTCGTCAAAAAGCTTTGAGACCACAGACTTACTTCGAAGAAATCCTAAGGCCCGCCGTCGAGCAGGAAGCGTCCCTTCCTTCCCGAGTGTGATCATACGATCAGTAAATCCTCTGATTTCTTTGGCTTTCGCTTCCGTCGTTTCAATACGTTCGTGATCCAACAACGACGTGACCAGATTTCTAAACAGGGCCCCTCTGTGTTTGGTTTGGCGACCAAGCTGTCGTCCTTTTTTTCTATGTCGCACGGTGTTCCCCTTGGCTAAGAATCATCATTCCGATTTCGGACTTCCGTTGTGTGGAGACGACGCCGCCTCAACCTTCGTTCCTAATGAAAGACCCATTTCAGTGAGAATTTCTTTAATTTCATTGAGAGACTTCTTACCAAAATTCTTCGTCCTCAGCATCTCCCCTTCAGACTTTTGGACGAGGTCGGCAATCGTCTTGATATTCGCATTTTTCAGACAATTGGCAGCCCGAACAGACAACTCTAACTCATTCACACTACGCGAAAGGTTCTTGTTCACTTCCCGATGAGATTCCTCATACCCAGCCTCGCTCTTCCCTTCGCTGCGTTCCTCTGGATTGATGAAGATATCCAAGTGCTCTCGTAAGATCCCGGCGGCATTGGAAAGAGCATCTCTTGGACTGATCGTGCCATCGGTCCAGATCTCCATCGCGAGCTTGTCATAGTCGGTCATACGACCCACACGGGCATTTTCCACATGAAAGTTTACCCGCTTGATCGGAGAAAACACTGAATCGATGGCGATCACACCAATCGGCAATCCTTCTTCCTTGTTACGTTCCGCCGGGACATACCCACGCCCATGCTTGATTGTCATCTCAATATCCAGAGTAGCATCCTTGTCGAGAGTCGCGATATGCAAATCAGGGGTGAGGATGGTCACCTCAGCGTCGTGAAGAATATCTGACCCCTTTGCTTCGCCAGGCCCTTTCTTTTTCAACCTAATGGTCTTGGGTTTATCCGTATGGAGTGCCAAGCGCAGACTCTTAATATTCAGAATGATTGCCGTGACATCTTCTGTTACGCCGGAAATAGTTGAAAACTCATGAACCACCCCCTCGATCTTTACAGTGGTCACCGCAGCACCTGTAAGCGACGACAACAAAATGCGGCGAAGGGCGTTACCAATCGTGGTACCGAACCCCCGTTCAAACGCTTCAGTTGTGAAGCGGCCGAATGTGGGGGACTGTGTATCCTTGTCGACTTCCACCCGCATTGGGATCTGAAAGTCCTTCATCGCTTTGATCATGACCCACCCTCCATACCATCGAGTGACAAACACATTGACGGCTTACACCTGACCGAATAACAACCAGACCCGTGGGCTATCGAGAGTATAATTCCACCACCATCTGTTCGTTCACTGGCAACGTAATTTGGTCCTTAGCAGGAAGCGCCCGGACAATCCCTTTGAATGCTCCACGATCGAGCTCCAGCCAGTCTGGAATTCCACGACTATCAACTGACTCTAATGCTGCCAGAATCGCTACGAGATCTCGACTCCTCTCCCGAATTTCGATAACATCGCCCGGCTTCACTAAGGCACCGGCCACTGTAATCTTCTTGCCATTCAACTTGAAATGACCGTGACTGACGAGCTGGCGAGCCTGCTTGCGCGAAGCCCCAAATCCCAGGCGATAGGTGACATTGTCCAAACGACATTCAAGGAGACGCAAGAGCGCATCTCCCGTAACTCCAGTCTGCCGTTCGGCACGTTCGAATACCCCTCGAAATTGACACTCCTGAAGGCCATAAATTCGACGGAGTTTTTGCTTCTCACGAAGCTGCAGGCTATAGTCGGATGTCCTTTGGCGCCCCTGTCCATGTTGCCCAGGGGGATAGCTTCTGCGTTCGATCGCACATTTTTCCGTCATGCAGCGCGTGCCTTTTAAAAAAAGCTTTTCACCTTCGCGCCGACATAACCGACAGACAGGACCACGATACTTTGCCACTGATGCCTCCTCGGAAAAGAGCTGCCCGAGTCGTTGACTATCCCGCCACCTGAAACCTTAAATCTCTACGACTCATTCGCTCGCATGAATTAGACTCGACGTCGCTTGGGTGGACGGCACCCATTATGTGGAATTGGCGTAACATCACGAATCATGTTGATCCGCAACCCTGCTCCCTGCAGAGATCGAATCGCGGACTCTCGCCCCGATCCAGGCCCATTCACATACACGTCAATCTGACGCATTCCACTTTCCATTGCCTTTCTCGCTGCTGCCTCTCCAGCGCGCTGAGCAGCAAAGGGAGTGCTCTTGCGTGAACCTTTAAACCCCTGATTCCCGGCACTTGCCCAGACCACCGTATTACCGCTCATGTCGGTGATGGTCACAATGGTATTATTGAAAGACGCCTGAACATGAGCCACTCCACTCTGAACGATCCGGCGCTCTTTTTTCTTGCCTTTTTTCACACTCATACTCGCTCCTCTCGATGGTGGAGTAGACTAGGGACGGGCCACTAGTTTGCCTGCGGTCGGTCTTGGCTTACTACTCACACCGGCACGACGTCCTTTCCGAGTTCTTGCATTTGTTTTGGTCCGCTGACCTCGAACCGGCAAGCCTTTTCGATGCCGGAGCCCTCGGTAAGTCCCGGAATCTACCAGCCGCTTGATGTTTAATGACACCTCTTTCCGAAGATCGCCCTCGACTCGGTAATCACGCTCAATGATTTCACGTAACTTTACAATCTTGTCTTCGCTTAAATCTTTGATACGAACGGCCCCATCAATACCGGCTTCAGCGAGAATCTGCTGAGCTGAGGTCCGCCCAATTCCATAGACATACGTCAACCCGATGTCCGTTCGTTTATTCCTTGGTAAATCGACACCAGCAATACGTGCCATTCTTCCTCCAGATACGAGCATCAGGTGCGAGCCAGCTGCGCCGCTCTCCTGACTCTACATGTTCAGAACTCGGCATCACCCATGCCGCCACTCCATGGCTATCCTTGCCGCTGCTTATGCCTCGGATTCTTACAGAGGATCCGCACGACACCACGACGGCGAACGACCTTGCACTTCGCGCAAATAGGCTTCACTGACGACTTGACCTTCATGGCAATTCTCAACTCCCGTTACTTAAATCGATAGGTGATTCGACCTCTGGTCAAATCGTATGGAGACATCTCCACCGTGACTTTATCACCTGGCAAAATACGGATGAAATGCATACGCATTTTCCCAGAGATATGAGCCAATATGATATGGCCGTTTTCAAGTTTGACGCGGAACATGGCATTGGGAAGCGTCTCGGCGACTGAACCTTGAACCTCAATGATATCTTCTTTTGCCATATCTGTGGCTGTACCCTCTTGATAACGGTAGTCTAACGCCTCTCCAACTCACTCAAGATACGAGGTGCGCCCGTTGGCTGTATGGCAATGGTATGTTCAAAGTGCGCCGATAAGCTCCCATCCACAGTGACTGCCGTCCACCGATCATCAAGGACACGAACGGCACTCCGACCCATATTCACCATTGGTTCAATTGCCAAAACCATCCCAGACTGTAATCGAGGCCCTTGTCCGGACTTCCCATAGTTAGGGACTTGGGGCTCTTCGTGTAACTGCCGCCCAATGCCGTGGCCCACAAACTCCGTGACGACTGAAAACCCAGCTGCCTCTACATAAACCTGCACTGCGTGTGAGATATCCGTCAACCGATTCCCAACAACCGCTTGCCTGATCCCAACGTAAAGCGCTTCCCTTGTCACCTCTACCAACTTCTCCGCTTCTTGAGCGATGCGACCAACTGCAACCGTCACGGCAGAATCGCCGTAAAATCCCCCCACGATCGCCCCAAGATCCAACCCGATGATATCTCCATCCTTCAACTTCCGTTTGGACGGAATCCCATGAACGACCTGCTCATTAATGGAGGCACAGAGCGTTTTCGGGTAATTCCTATACCCCTTAAATGCTGGAATTGCACCGCGCGCTCTAATTTCATTTTCAGCGATCAGATCGAGTTCGTCTGTACTAATACCAGACCGAACAGCCTCTTTCACGATCTCTAATGCCTCAGCAACCACCCGGGAAGCCGCCGCCATAACTTCAATTTCGGCTGGCGTTTTCAGAATGATCATGCCGTTTGGTATGCCGACAGGATGCGTACAAGCTCTTGATAGACAACCTCGACCGGTTCAGCGCCATTCAGATGGGACAATAATTGCCGCTGTTCATAAAAATTGATCAATGGGGCAGTCTGCTCTTCATACACCTGGAGACGTGTCTCAACTGCCTCTCGCTGATCGTCACTTCGCTGAACTAAGAGCTCACCACAGCGATCACAAGCCGTGCCATTCTTTGATGGGGCAAAATCCACATGATACGTAGCTTGACACTTTTGACAACTCCGCCGTCCACTCAATCGCTTAATGATCTCATCCCTCGAAACTCTAAAATTAATGACCTGATCCAGCTTGATTTCCTGGCCATCCAAAACAGCTGCTAGAGATTCTGCCTGAGTAACGGTTCTCGGAAACCCATCAAGGATGAACTCTTTCGGGTTTGTCAATTCTGTCAGCTTTTCCTTTACCAATCCGATGACGACTGAATCGGGAACGAGACGGCCCTGATCCATGTATCCTTTAGCTTCCAATCCCAGCGAGGTTTTATTGCGAACAGCTGCCCGGAGCAAATCCCCTGTTGAAATCTTGGCGATGTGATACTGGGCTACAATTTTATCTGCCTGTGTGCCCTTCCCAACGCCGGGAGCCCCAAGAAAGACTACCCGCATAACTAACTACTTCTCCCTCTCAGCGGAGCCATGCCCTTTCCGAGAAACCCCTCGTAATTGCGCATAAGCATATGAGACTCAATTTGTTGAGCTGTATCCAAACCAACTCCAATAACAATCAATAGCGACGTACCACCAAAATAAAACGGCACGTTCAGCTTGTAGATCAAAAGCTCAGGGATCACGCACACAATGGCAAGATACATCGCACCCGCAAAGGTAATTTTCGTCAATACACTATAGATATAGTCTGAGGTTCGCTGACCTGGACGAATGCCTGGAATGAATCCACCATACTTTTTCATATTGTCGGCCATGTCGACAGGATTGAGGACAACTGCCGTATAGAAAAAACAAAAGAAGACGATCAAGCCAACATACATCAGCGTATATAGAAGTGATCCCGGCGCCAGCTGGGCGCCAATGGCTTGAACCCAAGGAGTCTCAAAAAAGCCAGCGATCGTGGCAGGAAAGGCTATGATCGATGAGGCAAAGATTGGAGGAATGACACCCGCAGTATTGATCTTCAGCGGGATATGTGTGCTTTGCCCACCGTACACACGCCGTCCAATCACACGTTTTGCGTATTGGACCGGTATTTTCCTGCGACCACTTTCCAGGAACACAATCGCAGCAACCACTGCAACCATCAAGAGCGCCAACCCAACAAGTAAAAATGCATTGAGCTGACCGATTTCGTATAGATTGTAGGTTTGAGCCACTGCCGCAGGTAAACGAGCCACAATCCCTGCAAAAATGATCAAGGATATTCCGTTGCCAATCCCTCGTTCAGTGATTTGCTCACCCAACCACATTAAAAATCCTGTACCTGCAGTGAGGGTGATCACCGTCATCAGACGGAATCCCCAGCCTGCGTTCAGGACGAAAGCCCCTTGATTCATTTGTTCGAGCCCTATGGCAATCCCAAACCCCTGAATCAATGCAATGCCGATCGTTCCGAATCGGGTATATTGAATAATTTTCTTACGACCCCGTTCACCTTCCTTAGCGAGTTTCGTCAAATGAGGGATGACGACCGTGAGCAGCTGGAGAATAATCGATGCACTGATATACGGCATGATGCCAAGCGCAAAGATCGTCAACCGAGAAAGAGAACCGCCAGAAAAAATATCCAGGAACCCGAGTAACGATCCACCTTGTTTTTGTAGAAAATCGGAGAGGGCTTCGCCGTTGATCCCAGGCGTTGGAATATGAGAGCCGATTCGATACACGACCAGCATACCGAGCGTGAACAAGACTCGAGTACGCAGCTCAGGGATCTTAAAGATATTCTGAAAACTAGTCAGAAGACGTTCAAGCACCGCCGATAACCTCAACTCTCCCGCCAGCCGCTTGAATCTTCGCTTCCGCCGATTTACTGAACTTGTGCGCCTGAACGACCAATGATTTCTTCAACTCACCAACGCCGAGGATTTTGATCGGCAGCCGTTTCCGCTTGATCAGCCCAGCATCAACCATCGCCTGAGGTGTAACCGTCCCTTCCCCTGCCCACTGCTCAAGACTCTTCAGATTGACAATGGAATACTCAATCCGCGCTGGATTTGTGAATCCAAACTTGGGGAGCCGCCTGACCAATGGCATTTGGCCACCCTCAAACCCGGGACGCTTCCCTCCACCGGACCGTGCTAATATTCCCTTATGTCCTTTGGTCGCGGTCTTTCCATGGCCAGAGCCTGGCCCTCGCCCAATCCGTTTTCGACGCTTTTTTGATCCTGGTGCTGGAGCCAAATTATGAAGATTCATGGACGTCCAACCTCGAGCAGATAGCCAACCTTTCGAATCATCCCTTGAACTTGGGGCGTGTCCGGACGTATCACCGTCTGACGAATATGCCGTAGGCCTAATCCACGCAGAACAAGCCGATGGCTTTGTGGCGTACCAATTGGGCTACGCCGTAACGTGACCTGCACACGCTGCCCCTCAGGGGCTGCCTTTTTTTTTGCCGCTGTCGTTCCCATCAGACCGTAGCCCTTTCATGCCCTTCAACCCCCGGCTTCCGACGGTGGCGAAGCACATCCTCGACATTCCTCAATTGCGTGAGACCATCGAGGGTAGCACGAACCGTATTGAACGGATTCCCCCGCCCCAAGGTCTTCGCGATAACATTGTGAGCACCAACCAATTCCACAACCGCACGAACCGCGCCTCCTGCGATAATCCCTGTCCCATCGACAGCAGGCTTTAACATGACATGCTCTGCCCCAAAGAGACCGTGGACTTCATGCGGAATCGTCCCACCTTTCAGAGGAACGTGGACAAGATGCTTCTTTGCCTGCTCCACGGCTTTTGAAATTGCAACGGGGACCTCCGCAGCCTTGCCCTTGCCAATCCCAACCCATCCATGACCATCACCAACAACCACGAGCGCGCAAAAATTAAAGCGTTTCCCACCTTTAACAACTTTCGCCACTCGGTTGATAAACACTACTTTATCTTTTAGGCTTAGCTCATCGGGATTGACTCGCACGCTCTCACCCCTCAGTCCAACGTTCAGTTAATTTCTGATATTAAGGAATCGTCACCGACCCTACATGCTCATGCGGCTTAGGGTGTTCCGTTAAAATTGCAAACCACCCTCACGAGATGCGTCCGCCAAGGCTTTGATGCGGCCATGGTACATTCGACCACCCCGATCAAAGACCACCGCCGTCACCTTCACGGCTTTGGCCCGATCGGCAATCAACTTCCCTACAGCCTTCGCCGCCTCAATTCCACCTGTTGATTTGATAGTTGTACGAATCGACTTATCAAGAGAGGACGCCGCAGCAAGAGTGGTTCCTCGAATATCATCAATCACCTGGGCATAGATATGAGCTGTGCTCCTAAAAACATTAAGACGAGGACGCTCAGATGTGCCAAGAATCGTCTGGCGTACGCGCTTGCGCCGCCGTTCTAGCTGTCGAAATTTATCTGCAGCATTCATTGTCAGTTCCTACTTCCCAGTTTTGCCTTCTTTTTTACGCAAGGTTTCGCCGGCATAACGAACACCTTTTTGCTTATACACGTCTGGGGGTTTAATGGCTCGTAAATCCGCGGCAACCTGGCCAACCAATCGCTTGTCAACCCCTTTGACATTGATGAGAGTTTGCTTATCGACCTTCACATCAATCCCGGCTGGGACTTGATAGAGAACCGGATTGATATACCCAACATTAAAGCTCAAAGTCCGACCTTGAAGCTGCGTCTTGTAGCCAACCCCGGTGATCTCTAGCGAGCGCTCGTACCCCTTCGTGACACCCTGGACCATGTTGCTCAGCTCAGCACGAGTGAGTCCATGTAACGCTCTTAGCTTGCGATCCTCACTGGATCTACCAACAAGAACCTGACCATCCTTAATGGCCACATCAAGCCCCTGTACCATTGGCCATTCCAATTTTCCCAAGGGACCCTTCACAGTCACAGTTGACCCGACAGTCTTCACTTCCACTCCGGCTGGAATGGCGATCGGCATTTTCCCAATACGCGACATGATCTCCTACACCCTTCACCCCAAGGTTCGAACAACCGATATCCTTACCACACCGAGCAGAGAACCTCGCCCCCGAGATGACTTTTACGAGATTCTTGATCTGTCATGATTCCTTTAGACGTCGAAAGGATCGATACACCAATTCCATTCCGAACTTTTCGAATATCCTGACTACCAACATAGACCCGACGGCCTGGCTTGCTGACTCGCTCGAGCCCCGTGATCATGGGCTGCCCTTCCCCGAGATAGCGAAGGCGCACATGCAGAACAGGATGTCCATCCTCAGTGCTATCTTCAACTCCCTCAACGTATCCCTCTCGCCTCAAAATCTCGAGGATCGCTCGCTTGAGTTTTGAGGTTGGAACCGTCACTGTCTCAAAACGCCGCTGGGCGCCATTTTTCAATCTAACCAAAAGATCGCCGATTGGATCGGTAACCATGCTATGTCCTTCTACCCCTCAGTGCTATTCATTTGTTGACTGCCATCTGCCCATGAACGCTGACCTACCAACTTGACTTTCTTACTCCCGGGATCTCACCCTTGAGCGTCAATAGGCGAAAACAAATTCGACACATTCGAAACCGACGCAAATACCCCCGCACCCGCCCACACACACCACAGCGATGATACTCGCGAGTAGAAAACTTTGGTTTCGTCGCAGCTTTATTTCTCAATGCTAAACGTGACACAGAAACTCCTTCCGTCCAACTGACATCCGATACACGCGCTGCTCCCTATGTTCTGAACGGCATCCCGAGGTGCTTTAACAAAGACTTTCCTTCATCGTTTGTTTTGGCCGTGGTGACAACCGTGATATCCATACCGTGAATCGAAGCGACCTCGTCATACTTAATCTCTGGGAAAATCAGCTGTTCCTTCAGGCCAAGGGTATAATTTCCTCGGCCATCGAATGCCTTCGGTGAGATACCACGAAAATCCCGTATTCGAGGAAGCGCCAACGTCACCAATCGGTCAAAAAATTCATACATTCGGCGGCTACGGAGCGTCACCTTTGCGCCGATAGGAAGACCCTGCCTAAGCTTGAATCCAGCAATCGCTTTTTTCGCGCGGGTCACAACTGGCTTCTGACCCGTAATCATCCCTAATTCAGTCACAGCACTTTCCAGAAGCTTTACATTTTGGATTGCCTCACCCATACCGACGTTCAATACAACCCGTTCAAGCTTGGGAACCTGCATGACATTCTTATAGCCAAATTCCTTCATTAAAGCTGGCACGACCTGCTGCTCATAGACATCTCGAAGTCGTGGACGAAAATTGGACTCGTCACTTCCCTGATCAAGCTGGGGCGCTTCTTTCTTTGCTGATTTTCGTTCAGCGGGTTTACTTGTTGCTTTGCTTTTTGGTTCCTTAGCCATTGCCAACCCTATTCCAGAATCTCGTTAGATTTCTTACTAAAGCGCACTCGTCGCCCATCGGCTTGAGTCCGTATTCCTACCCGCGTCGGCTTCTGCGTGACCGGACAGAGAAACATCACATTAGAAATTTGAAGCGGCGCCTCTCTCTCCAAGATACCGCCCTGCTTTGCCTTCTGATTAGGTTTCGTGTGTCGCTTCATAATATTCAGCTTTTCCACGACCACTTTTCCCGCTCGAAGGTCTACCGACATAACCTTCCCCGTCTTGCCACGCTCCCGACCGGAAATAACAACTACCGTGTCGCCTTTTCTAATTCTGCTTTTTGAGAGTACTTGCACAACGCCCCTCGCTCGTTCGACCCTATAAAACTTCTGGTGCCAATGAGATGATCTTCATGAATTTCTTCCAACGCAGCTCTCGTGCGACGGGGCCAAAGATACGTGTGCCAATTGGCTCGCCGTCCTTATTAATCAGAACGCATGCATTGCGATCAAACTTTATGTAAGAGCCGTCCTCCCGACGAACTTCCTTCGTGGTTCTCACAATAACTGCTCGGCTCACATCTCCCTTCTTCACACTCGCCTGAGGGATAGCCTCCTTGACAGCCACCACAACGACATCGCCTAAAGATGCATAGCGACGACGTGTCCCCCCGAAGACATGAAAGCACATAGCTTGTTTGGCCCCGGAGTTATCCGCTACGTCCATGTATGTATAGTTCTGAATCATTGATATATTCCTACGAATCTCAAATATCGAACGGCACCAAGAGAACGTTTCTACTTTTCAGGCTGCCCCTTTTCCATAACCTGAACGACGCGCCAGTTCTTTTCTTTGCTCAACGGGCGGGTTTGAACCAGCTTCACCCGATCCCCAATCTTACACATACCACCTTCATCGTGAGCCTTTAACCTCGTCACCCTTCTAAGGACTTTCTTGTAGATAGGATGAACAACTGACCTAGACACCACGACGACAACAGTCTTCTGCATCTTATTACTGACGACATCACCGTACCAATGACGCCGCTTTACCGCCTCAGCCATAGCACTCCTTACCTTTTCGACTCGTCCGTTTGGCTCCGAACCTGATTAAGGATAGTCTTCACTCGCGCGATATCACGCTTTGTCTTCCGAATTTGCATTGGATTCTCAAGGCGACCCGTCCCGAACTGAAAACGGAGCGTAAACAGTTCCTGTACGAGCTGTTGCTCCTTCTCTTGGAGTTCCCCCGCAGCCATCCCTCTCAACTCTTTCACATCTAGCGCCATATCAGCTCTCCAACTCCCATCCCAATTTGACCTGTTGCCTTTTACCCGAACTCACCGCGGACGACTAACTTCGTCGCGACCGGCAACTTGTGAGAAGCGAGCCGGAACGCCTCCTTGGCAGTCTCCGGGGTAACTCCATCCATTTCGTACAAGATGCGCCCAGGCTTCACGACCGCCACCCAGTACTCTGGATTCCCTTTCCCTTTTCCCATTCGAGTTTCAGCCGGCTTTTTCGTAATGGGCTTGTCTGGAAAAATTCTGGTCCAAACCTGCCCACCGCGCTTCACATATCGCGTAATAGCAATACGTGCAGCCTCTATTTGACGGCTCGTTACCCATCCAGGCTCCAACGCCTTGAGTCCAAATTCACCAAGGGTAATCTGACCGCCACGATAGGCCTTCCCATTCATACGGCCTTTTTGCATCTTTCTAAATTTGACTTTCTTAGGGGCTAACACAGCTCAATCTCCTCACCCAAATCGTCTATCCAAAGTTGATTCCGCTTTCATGGGTTGTACTGGAAGAAGCTCGCCTTTATAGATCCACGTCTTCACCCCGATCTGTCCCATGGTTGTGTGGGCTTCCGCAAAGCCATAATCAATTTCAGCACGAAGCGTATGTAGAGGCACCCGCCCTTCCCGATACCACTCAGTCCTGGCAATTTCAGCGCCACCCAAGCGCCCAGCCACCATGATCTTAATGCCTTGCGCTCCGAGCCGCAGCGCCGACTGCACGCTGCGCTTCATTGCCCTCCGGAATGCGACTCGCTTTTCGAGTTGCGTTGCGACATTTTCACTGACTAGCTGCGCATCAAGTTCCGGCTTTTTAATTTCTTTTACTGTAACGTAAACCTGCCCTCCATATTGCTTCTCAAGATCAGCCTTCAGCTTATCGACCTCCGCACCTTTTCGACCAATGATGATGCCGGGTCGAGCAGTATGGATAATAACTCTCGTTTGGTCGCCTGAACGCTCGATTTCTACCTTTGCAACCCCCGCATGATAAAGCCGAGCCTTCACGACCTTTCTAATTTTTACGTCTTGATGAAGCAACTTGGCATAATCTTTCCCAGCATACCAACGAGAGCTCCAGGTGTAGTTATAACCAAGCCGATAACCAATTGGATGTGTTTTCTGACCCATGCTCGCTATGCCTCAATAAATTAAAATCAGCCTACTTCCTTTGCCCCCGACCATCAGATGCCGCGACCGCGACCGTAATATGACTAGTTCGCTTCTGAATCGCATTGGCTCTTCCCATAGACCTAGCCCTCACACGCTTGTACGTAGGCCCGCAGTTAACAAAAGCCCTGGAGACCACCATCGATTCACTATCACCCAACTCCTTCAATTCCGCATTAGCCACAGCAGAACGGAGAAGCTTCTCAACCACGCGTGCCGCGTGACGAGGAGTGTGCTTCAGCATGGCCAGCGCCATCGGGACTTGCTGACCACGAATCATATCTATTACCGGCTTAGCCTTTCGTGGTGCAACACGGACAAACCTTAAAATGGCATGTGCTTCACTCATCGTACAATCCCGTCACCCTTCAGCGTTCCGAATTCAAATAGTCAGATCCCATCACACCCGCCCCAGAGACTACTTCAGCGCAACAGCCTTCTCGGTCTTTGCTTGACCGTGGCCCTTGAAAAAACGAGTTGGCGCAAATTCACCGAGTTTATGCCCAACCATGTTCTCGGTTACGAAAACCGGGATGAATTTCTTTCCATTATGCACCGCAAACGTATGGCCGATCATATCAGGCACCACAGTCGATCGTCTTGACCAGGTCTTGATCAACTTTCGATCCTTCGTCTGATTCATCTGCTCGACTTTTTTAAGAAGATGGCCGTCAACAAACGCCCCCTTACTAACTGATCTAGGCATTGCGCACTCCTGACTTACGGCGGGCAATTATGAACTTATCGGTTTTCTTATTTTGTCTCGTTTTATAACCCTTAGTGGGGAGCCCCCATGGGGAAACAGGATGTGGATTACCTTGTCCAGATTTTCCCTCTCCACCGCCATGTGGATGGTCAACGGGATTCATGACCACACCTCGAACATGTGGCCTCTTTCCCTTCCACCGGTTTCTACCAGCCTTCCCTACGCTGATATTTTCATGATCCACATTTCCCACCTGGCCAACAGTTGCCATACAGTGACCCAAGACTCTTCTCATCTCTCCAGACTTGAGCCGTACCTGTACATATTCGCCATCACGACCCATAACCTGTGCGAATCCTCCGGCACTCCGTATTAGCTGTCCACCCTTACCTGGCTTGAGCTCAATGTTATGAATCGTGGTACCGAGCGGCATATTCGCCAACGGCAATGCATTTCCAGGTCTAATTTCAGCCTGCGGACCCGATTGCACTTCATCATTAACGGCAAGCCCGACTGGGGCTAAAATATAACGCTTTTCTCCATCTCGGTACTTCAAGAGAGCGATCCTTGCAGAGCGATTAGGGTCATATTCTATTGCCGTGACTTTCGCCGGCACACCTACTTTCTCTCGACGAAAATCAATAATTCGATAGAGTCGCTTGTGGCCAGCCCCACGAAAGCGAACCGTCGTCCGCCCATCATTATTCCGTCCACCGGTCCGCAGATGAAAAGAGGTTAGCGATTTTTCAGGCCTCTTGCTGGTCAATTCTTCTGTTCCCACTGCGGTCATTCCCCGACGGCCAGGGGAGGTAGGGCGATACACTTTTATTCCCATTGAAGGCGACTCCTAGATTTCCGCGCTCAAATAACTACGAGTGATACGTACGCCAACTAAGCACTTTCGTACATCTCAAGCTTTTCGCCTTCCTTGAGTGTGACAAATGCTTTCTTCCAGTCTGACCGCCGACCCGCAAATCGGCCAAGACGCTTCATTTTCCCACGCACGTTCATCAAATTAACTTTCTCAACCTTAACCTTCAACAACGACTCGACTGCCTGTTTCACCTGGACACGATTTGCCTCAGGATGAACCACAAAGCCGACCGTGTTGTTTTTTTCGCGGAGGCCTGTAATCTTTTCCGTCAACAGCGGTTGAACCAGTATCCAGTGCAGACCGACATTCATGACCAAACCTCGTTTATCGCAGCCAATTCATGCTCAGAAACCACAACAACTTGAGCACGAACAACATCATAGACATTCAGTTGATCAGCACCGAGCACCTTCACGGACACCAAATTCCCAGCGGCCTGCATGATGCCAGACTGACTCTTCCCCGCAATCAACAGCACCTCTGCGCCCCCGCCAAAACCACTCAATG
Organism: Nitrospira sp. UBA5698; assembly: GCA_002420115.1. Taxonomy (GTDB): domain Bacteria; phylum Nitrospirota; class Nitrospiria; order Nitrospirales; family Nitrospiraceae; genus Nitrospira_D. Next base: position 1,488 of record DIHK01000048.1, on the reverse strand, counting down.
CCTGTGCCAGAAACTTGGTCTTAGGCTGCTCCAGAGACAGATTGGCAACGACAAACAAATTTCCACCTGCCACCTTTGCAGACAACGCGCTTTGAAGTGCGGCACGATACTTCTTCTTTGGCATTGAGTAGGCATAGCTTCTCGGCTTTGGCCCAAACACACTACCACCGTGACGCCATACCGGAGATCGAAGCGAACCGGCCCTCGCACGGCCTGTATGCTTTTGCTTCCAAGGCTTCTTCCCCGATCCGCTCACCTCACCACGGCGCAAAGTGGAAGCAGTCCCACGACGCTCACACGCACGTTGCATGACAACGGCCTCGTGGACGAGCGCAGCTCGAGGCTCACAACCAAATACTTGGGCTGACAACTCAACCGTACCAACCTTCTTCTTTTGCAAATCAACCAAATCGATCGTAGGCATACTAGCTCTTCTTCGATTTTCGAACGACAACGATTCCATTCGCAGCACCAGGAACCGCCCCTCGGATGAATAAAAGATTTTCCTCAGACCGCGATTCAACCACTTTCAATCGCTGAACGGTCACGCGCTCGGCCCCCATGTGCCCCGGCAACGTCTTCCCCTTCCACACCCTAGATGGAAACGAACTCGCTCCAATAGAACCAGGTGCCCGGTGAAACATGGACCCGTGCGATTCAGGACCACCAGCATAGTGATGTCGCTTGACGACCCCCTGAAACCCTTTTCCCTTTGACACACCGATCACATCAACCCAGTCACCCTTCTTAAACATCCCAACAGTGATTACCTGCCCAACTGCTGACTCACCATCCTTCTTAAACTCACGTAAGATACGGGTGGCAGGAGCCTGATTCTTCTTCAAATGTCCGAGCTCCGCTTTGGAAAGACGGCGCTCCTTCACTTCTCCGAAAGAAAGCTGGACCGCCTCATAATGATCTTGCGCTTTCGTACGAACCGCCACCACTCGACAAGGCCCCGCCTCAATCACCGTTACAGGAGTAAGGCGAGTTTCATCAAAGACTTGTGTCATGCCGAGCTTTTTACCAATTAGTCCGTTTGTCATATTGTCCCAATATACTGTGCCCTTAAATCAGTCCAATCACTAACTCGCCGTGGAACAAGAAAAATCCATCGCTCACAACTTAATCTCAACGTCCACTCCAGCCGCAAGATTAAGCTTCATCAATGAATCCATGGTCTCAGGAGTCGCCTCCATGATATCGAGCAGTCTCTTATGAGTTCGCATTTCAAACTGCTCTCGAGATTTCTTATCAGCATGCGTCGATCGCTGGACTGTAATCTTCTCAATACGAGTAGGCAGTGGAATAGGACCAACGACTCTCGCTCCGCTACGACGAACAGTCTCAACAATTTCCCCTACCGATTGATCCAATACACGGTAGTCAAAGCCTCTCAACCGAATTCTTATACGCTGGTCGACTTTCACTTCTTTACTCCTACGGTAACCATCAACCGTCTCTTCTTCAGGCCAAGATTTCCGTGAC